>NZ_JBSICF010000004.1:0-362147 GCF_056156705.1 Acinetobacter sp. Li1LvA2 | reverse complement strand
CGACAACGTTGAAATGTCAGTAGAATTAATCCACCCAATCGCAATGGACCCAGGTCTACGTTTTGCGATCCGTGAAGGTGGTCGTACTGTAGGTGCTGGTGTTGTTGCGAAAGTAACTGCATAAGCATAATATAGTGACGGATTACGTCTCAAGTTGAGGGCTTTGGCTCTCAACTTGCATTATAGGTCAGTAGTTCAATTGGTAGAGCGTCGGTCTCCAAAACCGAATGTTGGGGGTTCGAGTCCCTCCTGACCTGCCATATTTTGAAATAAAAAGCTTGATGCTGGCTTAGTTGTTCATATAATAAGTCGCGAGTTCTACGACGAGTACAAAAATGTCGAATGATAAATCGCGTGACGCATTGAGCGACGCGCCAATTCCTCAAAGAAATAATTCTGCTGAAGTTGTTCGTTCTGGTTCGCCTTTAGATATTGTTCTATGGGTGATTGCAATTGCATTCTTGCTTTTAGCTACTATGGTGAATCAGTATTTACCAGCGTATTGGGCGCCTGCAAATAATATTTGGGTGCGCGTTGGGGCAATTTTTGCTTGTATCGTTGTGGCTTTAGGTTTATTATACGCCACCCATCAAGGTAAAGGCTTCGTTCGTTTGCTAAAAGATGCACGAGTCGAATTGCGTCGAGTAACTTGGCCAACAAAACAAGAAACAGTCACTACATCGTGGCAGGTTCTATTGGTTGTAGTTGTTGCATCATTGGTTTTATGGTGCTTTGACTATGGTTTGGGTTGGTTAATTAAGTTGATTATCGGGTAAAAGAGCTATGAAACGTTGGTACATTATTCATGCCTACTCTGGCTATGAAAAACAAGTGTTGCGTTCGCTTACAGAACGAATCCAGCGTAGCGCTGTTGCTGATAGCTTTGGTGATGTCCTTGTTCCTACCGAAGAAGTGGTAGAAATGAAGGATGGTAAGAAACGTAAATCTGAGCGTAAATTCTTTCCTGGCTATGTGTTAGTCGAAATGGAAATGAATGATGATACTTGGCATATCGTTAAAGAATGTCCAAAGGTTCTAGGTTTTATTGGTGGTACACCTGAAAAACCAGCACCAATCACTCAGCGCGAAGCAGATGCGATTCTTGCGCGTGTACGTAATACAGGTGAAGCACCACGTCCTAAGACGATGTTTGAGCCTGGTGAAGAATTACTTGTTATTGACGGTCCATTCACAGACTTTAAAGGTGTGGTGGAAGAAGTTCAATACGAAAAGTCACGTTTAACGTTGACGATTAATGTATTTAATCGACCAACTCAGGTTGAACTCGAATTTCGCCAAGTCGAAAAAACGATTTAATCTTAATTGGTTGAAAAGCGCCCGATTTTATCGGGCATTGTTGTTGTAACAGTAGTGTTGCGTAAAGATTGGGGAGCCTAGCGGCGTTCGTACCCAGAGGTATTTTAAAATGGCTAAGAAGATTGACGGCTATATCAAGCTGCAAGTTCCAGCTGGTAAAGCAAATCCATCTCCACCAATTGGTCCTGCATTAGGTCAACGTGGTGTAAACATCATGGCATTCTGTAAAGAATTCAATGCTGCTACACAAAAAGTTGAACCAGGTCTTCCAATTCCTGTAGTGATTACTGTGTACAACGACAAGTCGTTCACATTCATCATGAAAACTCCTCCAGCTTCTATTCTTCTTAAGAAAGCTGCTGGTATCCAAAAGGGTTCATCTGTACCAAACAAAACTAAAGTTGGTAAGTTGACTCGTGCTCAGTTAGAAGAAATTGCGACTACTAAAGAACCAGATTTAACTGGTGCTGATTTAGACGCACGTGTACGTACCATTGCTGGTTCTGCGCGTTCTATGGGCTTGGAAGTGGAGCTATAAGACATGGCAAAGTTAACTAAACGTCAAAAAGCCATTGCTGCTGCTGTTGAAGCAAACAAAGTTTACACTTTGGAAGAAGCAGTGCAAGTTCTTAACAGCCTACCTGCTGCAAAGTTCAAAGAATCTTTGGATGTAGCTGTAAATCTTGGAGTAGACCCACGTAAATCTGATCAGGTTGTTCGTGGTGCGACTACATTACCTGCTGGTACTGGTAAAACTGTACGTGTAGCTGTGTTTGCTCAAGGCGCGCAAGCAGAAGCTGCTAAAGAAGCTGGTGCAGACATCGTAGGTTTTGATGACCTTGCTGAAAGCATTCAAGGTGGAAACCTTGACTTTGATGTTGTAATCGCTGCTCCTGACGCTATGCGTGTTGTTGGTAAGCTCGGTACAATTCTTGGTCCACGTGGTTTAATGCCAAACCCTAAAGTTGGTACTGTAACTCCTGATGTAGCGAATGCTGTTAAAAACGCTAAATCTGGTCAGGCTCGTTACCGTGTAGACAAAGCGGGTATTATCCATGCTGCGATCGGTCAATTAGGCTTTGAAGCTGCTGCTATCCGTCAAAACGTTGAAACCTTAGTTGCTGACTTGAAAAAGTTAAAACCTGCAACTTCTAAAGGTGTATACATCAAAAAGATCACTTTGAGCTCAACTATGGGTCCTGGTCTTACTGTTGATGTAAGCAACGTTTCTAACTAAGTTTGAAACTTAGTCAAGAATTTTAAAGTCCTGATTGAGGGCAGAGTATAAAAATTATAGGTTTTTATACTCATTCAAAGTATTGCTTTGTTTCCTCACTCATCAGGCGGACTTTGAATTGATAAATGTAAATTTATCAGCGTCAAAGACCACAGGCGAAGAGACTTCTTTTGAATATCTTCTTAATAACCCAGCCTGCGTAGACGCGGTGGTGTGATTTATTCCTCCTCCGCGTGCAAGTCAAATCCTTATTGACTTGCGAATTGGGAGTGTACTTTTTTGAGTACATAAATCACCGTTAGGAGGTTTTACAATGGCTCTTCTTATTGAAAGCAAAAAACAGATCGTTGCTGAAGTGGCTCAAACTGCTTCTACAGCGTTCGCTGCCGTTGTTGCTGACTATCAAGGTTTAACCGTTGAGCAGTTAACTACTCTTCGTGTTGAAGCTCGTAAACTAGGTGTTGCTACACGCGTTGTACGTAACACTTTGGCTAAACGTGCTCTTCAAGATACGCAATTTGCAATCTTGAATGACAACCTTGTTGGCCCAACAATCTTAGCATTCTCAACTTCTGAAGACGATATGGGTGCAGCTGCACGCTTGTTTGAAGAATTTGCTAAAACTAACAAAGCATTTGAATTAAAAGCTGCTGCATTTGACGGCAAACTTTATCAAGGTGCTGATGTTAGCGTTATCGCAAACCTTCCAAACCAAGAAAAAGCGCTTACTATGCTCGCATCTGTTCTTCAAGCTCCTATTTCGAAATTGGGTCGCTTACTTACAGCGCTTCAAGAGAAAAACGAGTCAGAAGCTGCTTAAGCTTAAATCTACTTCCACACCATTCAATACCCATTTGGAGTTAATCTCATGGCTTTAACAAACGAAGAAATCCTAAACGCAGTTGCTGGAAAAACTGTTCTTGAACTTGTTGAACTTATTTCTGCTTTTGAAGAAAAATTCAACGTATCTGCTGCTGCTGTAGCTGTAGCTGCTGCTCCTGCTGCTGCTGCTGCTGAAGAACAAACTGAATTCAACGTTGAGTTGACTTCTTTTGGTGCTAACAAAGTAGCTGTAATTAAAGCAGTTCGTGAAGCAACTGGCCTTGGTCTTAAAGAAGCTAAAGACCTAGTTGAAGGTGCTCCACAAGTTCTTAAAGAAGGCGTTTCTAAAGAAGAAGGCGAAGAACTTAAGAAGAAACTTGAAGAAGCTGGTGCTACAGTTACACTTAAGTAATTGTAAAAGGAGTCGGTTTTTAAATCGGCTCCATAAAATGGCTGATGGCTCTTGGGTCATCAGCCTTTTTGCGTTACAATAATCGGCTCGATTTTTGTTTGTTCTGTACAATAACTGTTATATTTCAGAAGAATCAAAGTAATTTCAAATGCTTACCAATATTTTTCTTTTTCAAAAATATTGTTAAGCGTTTTAATACCACTAAAAATTGCAGCATTTGTAAACAGTGGTGGCCATATCGGCCTGTGTAATTCCTTCTGAGCCCGTTCTGCAGGCGGGCTTGGTTTACTTTCCGAGGACTCCAGATGGCATACTCATATACCGAAAAGAAACGGATCCGTAAGAATTTTGGTAAATTGCCCCAAGTAATGGAAGCACCGTACTTACTTTCGATTCAGGTCGATTCGTATAGAACGTTCTTGCAAGGTGGCAAATCTCCAAAAAACCGCGAAGATATCGGTCTCCAAGCCGCATTTCGTTCAGTTTTTCCTATAGAAAGTTATTCTGGCAATGCTGCTTTAGAATTTGTTGAGTATAGCCTTGGTAAGCCTGAGTTTGATGTGCGTGAATGTATTTTACGTGGTTCGACTTATGCAGCACCAATGCGCGTAAAAATTCGTTTGATTATTAAAGATCGCGAAACTAAATCTATTAAAGACGTACGTGAACAAGAAGTCTACATGGGTGAAATGCCACTCATGACAGACAATGGTACCTTTGTTATCAATGGTACTGAGCGTGTAATTGTATCTCAATTACATCGTTCACCTGGTGTGTTCTTCGATCACGATAAAGGCAAAACACATTCAAGTGGTAAAGTACTTTATTCTGCACGTATTATTCCTTACCGTGGTTCATGGTTAGATTTCGAATTTGATGCTAAAGATTTAGTTTATGTACGTATTGACCGTCGTCGTAAATTATTAGCAACTGTTGTGTTGCGTGCATTGGGTTATAACAATGAACAAATCTTGAATTTGTTCTATGAGAAAGTGCCTGTATATCTTGATATGGGTAGCTATCAAATTGACCTCGTTCCAGATCGTCTGCGTGGCGAAATGGCGCAATTTGATATTGCTGACAATGACGGTAAAATCATTGTTGAACAAGGTAAACGTATTAATGCACGTCACGTACGTCAAATGGAAGCTTCTGGTTTAGCTAAGCTATCAGTTCCTGATGAGTACTTGTATGAGCGTATCACTGCTGAAGATATTACTTTACGTAATGGTGATGTGATTGCTGCAAATACATTGTTAAGCCATGAAGTTATGGTGAAACTGGCAGAAGGCGGCGTTAAACAATTCAATATCTTGTTTACGAACGATATTGACCGTGGTTCATTTGTTGCTGATTCATTACGTGCTGACACAACATCTGGTCGTGAAGAAGCATTAGTTGAAATCTATAAAGTAATGCGTCCAGGCGAGCCACCAACAAAAGAAGCTGCTGAAAACTTATTTAACAACTTATTCTTCTCTTCTGAACGTTATGACTTATCTCCAGTAGGTCGTATGAAGTTCAACCGTCGTTTGGGTCGCCCATACGAAGTTGGTACTGATCAGAAGTCACGTGAAGTAGAAGGTATTTTATCGCACGAAGATATCATCGATGTATTACGTACATTAGTTGAAATCCGTAACGGTAAAGGTGAAGTCGACGATATCGATCACTTGGGTAACCGTCGTGTACGTTCTGTTGGTGAAATGACTGAAAACCAATTCCGTGTTGGTTTAGTTCGTGTTGAACGTGCTGTTAAAGAACGTTTAAGCCAAGCAGAAACAGATAATTTGTCTCCACAAGATCTCATTAACGCAAAACCAGTTGCAGCTGCAATCAAAGAATTCTTTGGTTCAAGCCAATTGTCTCAGTTTATGGATCAAAACAACCCATTATCTGAAATTACACATAAACGTCGTGTTTCAGCGCTTGGACCTGGTGGTTTAACGCGTGAACGTGCGGGCTTTGAAGTACGTGACGTACATCAAACTCACTATGGTCGTGTATGTCCAATTGAAACGCCTGAAGGTCCAAACATTGGTTTGATCAACTCGCTTTCTGTATATGCAAAAGCGAATGACTTCGGTTTCTTGGAAACACCATACCGTAGAGTAGTAGATGGTCGTGTAACTGATGCAGTTGAATATTTATCTGCTATTGAAGAAGTGGGTACTGTTATTGCACAGGCCGACTCTGCTGTAGATAAAGATGGCAACTTAACAGAAGAATTCGTTTCTGTTCGTCATCAAGGTGAATTCGTACGTATGCCACCTGAAAAAGTGACGCATATGGATGTATCTGCACAGCAGGTTGTATCTGTAGCTGCATCGCTTATTCCATTCCTTGAACACGATGACGCGAACCGTGCATTAATGGGTTCAAACATGCAACGTCAGGCAGTTCCTACTCTACGTGCGGATAAACCGCTTGTAGGTACAGGTATGGAAGCGAACGTAGCACGTGACTCTGGTGTATGTGTGATCGCAAACCGTGGTGGTGCGATTGAATATGTAGATGCTTCTCGTATCGTTATTCGTGTAAACGAAGATGAAATGATTGCAGGTGAGGCTGGTGTAGATATTTACAACCTCATTAAATATACACGTTCTAACCAAAACACTTGTATTAACCAAAATATTATCGTGAATTTGGGCGACAAAGTTGCTCGCGGTGACATTTTGGCAGACGGTCCGTCAACAGATATGGGTGAGCTTGCGCTTGGTCAAAACATGCGTGTAGCGTTCATGACGTGGAATGGTTACAACTACGAAGACTCGATCTTATTATCTGAGCGTGTACTTCAAGAAGACCGTTTAACTTCTATTCATATTCAAGAATTATCATGTGTAGCGCGTGATACTAAGTTAGGTGCAGAAGAAATTACTGCCGATATTCCTAACGTAGGTGAAGCTGCACTTTCTAAACTTGATGAATCAGGTATCGTTTATATCGGTGCTGAAGTTACTGCTGGTGACATCCTTGTTGGTAAAGTAACGCCTAAAGGTGAAACTCAGTTAACTCCTGAAGAAAAATTGCTTCGTGCAATCTTTGGTGAGAAAGCAGCCGACGTTAAAGACTCATCTTTACGTGTTCCATCTGGTACTAAAGGTACAGTTATCGATGTTCAAGTCTTCACTCGTGATGGCTTAGAGAAAGATGACCGTGCGTTAGCAATTGAAAAAGCACAGCTTGACTCTTACCGTAAAGACTTGAAAGAAGAATACAAGATCTTTGAAGAAGCAGCACGTGAGCGTGTAATTCGTTTGCTTAAAGGCCAAGAATCTAACGGTGGTGGTTCGACTAAACGTGGCGACAAACTTGTTGAAGATATGTTGTCTGGTTTAGAGCTTGTTGACTTACTTGAAATCCAACCTACAGACGAAGCAATTGCTGAACGTTTATCTCAAATTCAAGTGTTCTTGAAAGAGAAGAGTGCAGAAATTGATGAGAAGTTTGCAGAGAAGAAACGTAAGCTTTCAACTGGTGATGAGTTAACAACAGGCGTTCTGAAAGTTGTTAAAGTTTACCTAGCAGTTAAACGTCGTATTCAGCCTGGTGATAAAATGGCTGGTCGTCACGGTAACAAAGGTGTTGTATCTAACATTTTACCTGTTGAAGACATGCCACACGATGCGAACGGTGTACCGGTAGATATCGTATTGAACCCATTGGGTGTACCATCTCGTATGAACGTGGGTCAGATTCTTGAGACTCACTTGGGTATGGCGGCTAAAGGGCTTGGCGATAAAATCGAAAAAATGTTGAAAGAACAGCGTACAGTTTTAGAACTTCGCGAATTCTTAGACAAGATTTATAACAAAGTTGGTGGCGAGCAAGAAGATCTTGATAGCTTAACTGATGCTGAAGTTTTAGCTCTTTCTGGCAACTTACGTGCTGGTGTGCCTTTAGCTACTCCTGTATTTGATGGTGCTGAAGAAAGCCAAATTAAAGACTTACTTGAATTAGCTGACATTTCACGTACTGGTCAAACAGTATTGTTTGATGGTCGTACGGGTGAACAGTTTGATCGTCCTGTAACTGTAGGTTACATGTACATGCTCAAATTGAACCACTTGGTTGATGACAAAATGCATGCGCGTTCAACTGGTTCTTACTCACTTGTTACACAACAACCGCTTGGTGGTAAAGCACAGTTCGGTGGTCAGCGTTTCGGTGAGATGGAGGTCTGGGCACTTGAAGCTTACGGCGCAGCATATACTCTTCAAGAGATGTTAACTGTTAAGTCGGATGACGTTGAAGGTCGTACACGCATCTATAAGAATATTGTAGATGGTAACCATTATATGGATCCGGGTATGCCTGAATCGTTCAACGTATTGACCAAAGAGATCCGTTCTTTAGGTATCAACATTGAACTGAAAAATGGTGACTAAGTCGTAAGACTCACGATTTTTTAGGAAAAAACAATATTTGTGACCCAGTCGGGTAAGCGTTGCTTCCCGACACACGGAGAAAAAAATTGAAAGACTTGCTCGATATCATGCGTAAGAAAACGGACTCAGATGGTCATGCACCAATTGAGTTTGACCGTATCCGTATTGGTCTTGCGTCACCAGAAATGATTAAGTCATGGTCTCATGGTGAAGTTAAAAAACCTGAGACAATTAACTACCGTACGTTTAAACCAGAACGTGACGGTTTGTTCTGTGCCAAAATTTTTGGTCCAGTAAAAGATTACGAATGCTTGTGTGGTAAATACAAGCGTATGAAATACAAAGGCGTCATTTGTGAAAAATGTGGCGTTGAAGTAACTACAGCGAAAGTTCGTCGTGAACGTATGGGTCACATTGAACTCGCTTCTCCAGTTGCACATATCTGGTTCTTAAAATCGTTACCATCTCGTATCGGTTTATTACTTGATATGACGCTTCGTGATATCGAACGCGTATTGTATTTCGAATCATACGTTGTAACTGATCCTGGTATGACTCCGTTTGAAAAGTATCAACTTTTAACAGACGAAGAATACTTCAATGCACTTGAAGAGCACGGTGATGAATTCACTGCGAAAATGGGTGCAGAAGCGATTCAGGACTTATTAAAAGATATCGATCTTGAAGCTGAAATCGCACGTTTACGTGAAGAAATTCCTCAAACAACTTCTGAAACGAAGTTGAAAAAAGCGTCTAAACGCTTGAAATTGATGGAAGCATTCAACGATTCAAACAACAAGCCAGAATGGATGGTGATGAATGTACTTCCTGTACTTCCACCAGATTTACGTCCATTAGTTCCACTTGAAGGTGGTCGTTTCGCGACTTCTGACTTGAACGATTTATATCGTCGTGTCATTAACCGTAACAACCGTTTGAAGCGTCTTCTTGATCTTGCAGCACCAGATATCATCGTACGTAACGAAAAACGTATGTTACAAGAGTCTGTAGATGCATTGCTTGATAACGGTCGTCGTGGTCGTGCAATTACCGGTTCTAACAAACGTCCATTAAAATCTTTGGCAGATATGATCAAAGGTAAACAAGGTCGTTTCCGTCAGAACTTACTTGGTAAACGTGTTGACTATTCTGGTCGTTCGGTAATTACTGTAGGTCCTACTTTACGTCTTCACCAATGTGGTCTTCCGAAGAAAATGGCACTTGAATTATTCAAGCCATTTATTTTTGCGAAACTACAAGCTTCAGGTCAAGCAACAACTATTAAAGCTGCGAAGAAAATGGTTGAGCGCGAGACTCCAGAAGTTTGGGACGTTCTTGCCTCTGTAATTCGTCAACATCCAGTAATGTTGAACCGTGCGCCAACACTTCACCGTTTAGGTCTTCAAGCATTTGAACCTATTCTTATTGAAGGTAAGGCAATCCGTCTTCACCCACTCGTTTGTGCTGCGTTTAACGCCGACTTCGATGGTGACCAAATGGCGGTACACGTTCCATTGACACTTGAAGCACAGTTAGAAGCTCGTGCATTGATGATGTCAACAAACAACATTTTGTCACCAGCGAATGGTGAGCCGATCATCGTTCCTTCTCAGGACGTTGTCTTGGGTCTTTACTACATCACGCGTGATGCAGTAAATGCTAAAGGCGAAGGCATGGTGTTTGCAGATACTCACGAAGTAAACCGCGCGCTTGCAACTGGTCAGGTTGCGATCCATGCTCGTGTTAAAGTACGTGTGCATCAAACTGTTATCAATGAAAATGGTGAACGTGAACACGGAACTATTATTGTTGATACGACACCAGGTCGTTGTTTGCTTTGGGAAGTTGTTCCACAAGGCTTAAGCTTTGACATGATCAACCTTGAGATGACTAAAAAGAATATCTCGAAGTTAATCAACTCTTGCTACCGTAAACTTGGTTTGAAAGATACCGTTATCTTTGCTGACCAATTAATGTACTTGGGCTTCCGTCAAGCGACTCGTTCAGGTGTATCTGTAGGTATGGAAGACATGTTAATTCCACCTACTAAACACACAATTATTGATAAAGCTGAAACAGAAGTTCGTGAAATCGAACAACAGTTCGAACAAGGTTTCGTAACTGCTGGTGAGCGTTATAACAAAGTTGTCGATATCTGGGCGCGTACAAACGACCAAGTTGCTAAAGCGATGATGGATAACTTGTCTTATACACTTGTGAAAAACAAACAAGGTGAAGACGAGAAACAAAAATCATTCAACAGCATCTATATGATGTCTGACTCTGGTGCCCGTGGTAGTGCGGCGCAGATTCGTCAGCTTGCTGGTATGCGTGGCTTGATGGCAAAACCGGATGGTTCGATTATCGAAACACCGATTAAAGCGAACTTCCGTGAAGGTTTAACAGTACTTCAGTACTTTATTTCAACACACGGTGCGCGTAAAGGTTTGGCCGATACAGCATTAAAAACTGCGAACTCTGGTTACTTGACTCGTCGTCTTGTAGACGTAGCGCAAGATTTGGTAATTACCGAACCTGACTGTGGTACAGCTGGTGGTCTGGTGATGACTCCATTCATTCAAGGTGGTGATGTCATCGAGCCATTACGTGACCGCGTATTAGGTCGTGTAACTGCTGAAGACGTACGTCGTGCATCTGATGATGAAGTTGTATTACCTCGTGGTACGTTAATTGACGAAAAAATCGCAGCTCATCTTGAAGAAGCGGGTGTGGATGAAGTCAAAGTACGTTCAGTAATTGCTTGTGAATCTGCTTTTGGTGTATGTGCTAGATGTTATGGCCGTGACCTTGCACGTGGTCACTTGGTTAACCCTGGTGAATCAGTTGGTGTAATGGCAGCACAATCTATTGGTGAACCAGGTACACAGTTAACGATGCGTACGTTCCACGTTGGTGGTGCTGCGAGCCGAACTTCTGCTGCAAACAGTGTTCAAGTACGTAACAAAGGTACTGTACGTTTCCATAACGTGAAAACTGTACAACATGCAAAAGGCCACTTGGTTTCAGTTTCACGTTCAGGTGAAATTGGTATTGCCGATGATTTAGGTCGTGAGCGCGAGCGTTATAAACTTCCTTACGGTGCAAGCATCTTGTTGAAAGATGGTGAAGCTGTTGAAGCTGGCGGTATCGTAGCGACTTGGGATCCGCATACACATCCATTGGTAACAGAAGTTGCTGGTAAAGCACGTTTCAGCCAAATCGCTGATGGTGTAACTGCAACATCGAAAACTGATGATGCAACTGGTATGACTACTGTTGAAATCTTGCCTGTAACAGCTCGTCCTGCTTCTGGTAAAGATTTACGTCCTGCAATCGTGTTGGATACAACAGATGGCGGCGAACAGTTCTACTTCTTGCCACAAAACACAATCGTAACTGTTCGCGATGGCGAAACGATTGGTGTCGGTGACGTAATTGGTCGTGTACCACAAGAAACATCACGTACTCGTGATATTACCGGTGGTCTTCCACGTGTAGCTGACTTATTCGAAGCACGTAAACCGAAAGAACATGCAATTCTTGCTGAAGTTTCAGGTGTTGTAAGCTTTGGTAAAGAAACTAAGGGTAAAAACCGTTTAGTAATTACCCCAGATGATGGTTCTGAGATTTACGAAGAATTGATTCCAAAATGGCGTCAAATCAACGTGTTCGAAGGCGAGCATGTGAACCGTGGTGAAACAGTTTCTGATGGTCCACAAAACCCGCACGACATCTTACGTTTGAAAGGTGAAGTTGCATTAACTAACTACATCGTGAACGAAGTTCAAGACGTATACCGTCTCCAAGGTGTAAAAATCAACGACAAACATATTGAAGTTATCGTACGTCAAATGTTGCGTAAAGTTGATATCACTGATGGTGGTGATACAAGCTTCATCAAAGGCGAGCAAGTGGATTACATCCGCGTTGTTCAAGAGAACCAAGCTGTCTTGGCTCAGAACAAGTTCCCTGCGAAGTTTGAACGTCAATTGATGGGTATTACGAAAGCATCGCTTTCTACAGACTCGTTCATCTCTGCTGCATCGTTCCAGGAAACAACTCGTGTGTTAACTGAAGCTGCTGTAACAGGTAAAGAAGATGATTTACGTGGCTTGAAAGAAAACGTTGTAGTAGGTCGCTTGATTCCAGCTGGTACTGGTCTTGCATACCACTTAGAACGTCGTCGTCAAGAAGCAGAAGCTGCTGAACATGAGCTTCACAATGACTTCAGCGAAGTAGACCAAGCATTTAGCCAAGCATTAAACTCAGAACAATTCTAAGTTTAGACTGGCATTAAAAAAGGCACCTCAGGGTGCCTTTTTTATTTATATTTATTTATAACAATTAAAAGTGGTAATTACATAAACATATTAAAGAGCCATTATTTTATTACTTAAGCGGGATAAACGCTCCACAAAAACAGATTAGGCTACATGCTTATGGAGACTGGAGTAAATCTAATGAAAAAAATGATGACGATTGCGAGCGTTGGCCTGATGTCAACAACTTTGTTTGTTGGTTGCCAGAATGCGAGCCCAGAGAGTAAACGTATTGGTTCGGCTGCGATCGGTGGTGGCGCAGGTGGTGCTGTAGGTAAACATGTGGGCGGTAATATTGGCGCAGGTTTAGGAGCGGCTCTCGGTGCCGGCGTAGCAGCTAATGCAAAAGGATCTAGTAGTAAAACCGTGCGTAATAGTGCAATTGGTGCCGGTGTTGGTGCGGTGTTAGGTGGCGCAATCATTGGTGGCGATGCTGGTGCTGCTACAGGTGGTGCACTGGGTGGTAGTGCGGGCGCAGCTTATGAAGAGAAGAAAGGGAAGTACTAAAAGTATTCCTAATAATGTTTAAACCTAGAAGTCTTTAACCTGTTAGAGGCTTCTTTTTTATGTCTTTTTTATAATTAAAATTTTGCTTAATGAGCATAAATAGATGAGCTTTACAAAATATCAATCGATTAGGACAGATGAATAACACAATCTGATCAAATTACTCATAAAAGAGGATTATTCTTTTCATTAGAACAGGTAATAGGAGTAAGGCCATGAAAAAAACAATAGGATTAGTTTCTGCTTTAATGTTGTCTACGCTTATGATTACGGGTTGTCAAAATATGAGTCCGTCTGACCAGCGTATTGGTGCAGCAGCAGCAGGTGGAGCACTAGGTGGTGGCTTAGGTAACCATGTAGGCGGTGGTGTTGGTGCAGGCTTAGGTGCAGCAGTAGGTGCTGGTGTTGGTTCAAATAGCCAAGGCGGTAGTAAACAAACCACGACTAAGAGTGCGATCGGAGCTGGTATCGGTTCTGTGGTAGGTAAAGCAATATTGGGTGGTGACTCTGGTGCTGCAATTGGCGGTGCGATAGGCGGTGGTGCTGGTGCAGCGATTGAAGAAAAAAGATAACACAGTATTGATTGAAGAAAATAAGCGCTTTTTAGCGCTTATTTTCATTGAGGGAAAGGTTTTGCTTTTTTACGTCGGATATAAAGCGTTTTTTTAACTTCGGCAATTCTTACCCCAGATTCATCAAAAATATTTAGATGATAAGTTCTTAAAACAGGGTCGTAGTTTTCAGCAAGCTCACGTATTTGCTCAATCTCAGCTAAATCTACTCGAATATCTGCATATACCGTACTTCGACCAGGGGAAAGAAAATTAATTTCAGCAGCTTTATCCCAAACAATATATTTTGATCCGAGATGATGCAGCAGAATCATCATGTAAAATGGATCAACCATTGAATAAAGACTACCCCCAAAGTGTGTTCCGACCAAGTTTTGGTTTTTCCAGGTCAGAGGCATTTTCACACGTACATGGCAAAGTTCTAAATTCATGATTTCAATATAAATCCCTGCACCACGATAAGGTGGGTAGTGATTAAATAGAAATTTTGAAATCGTAGGATTGTTCTGAAGTCTTCTTAAAATAGCCATAATAGTCAATTTTTTTTATTGAAACAGTATTCATACTAGATAAGTATCATCTTTTTTATATTGATGGCAATGCTCTATCCGACTAACGACATGATCGATTGAAAAACAAGATAGGAAATGATTATGCAGCCAAAAGTTCATACAGTAACAACAAGTGACCAACAAACGCTTTGTGCCAAAACATGGGGCGACGAAAAAAATACACCGTTGGTTTTAGTACATGGTTATCCTGACAATCAAGAAGTATGGGAATCAATCATTGAAAATTTAATCAATGACTTTTACATTGTCACTTATGATGTACGTGGGGCGGGTTTGTCGTCTATACCAAAACGTATACGTGATTACCGTTTAGAGCGGTTATCTCTAGATTTACAAGAAGTAGTTGATGAGTTATTACCAAATCGTCAATTCCATATGGCTGCACACGATTGGGGTTCAATTCAATCTTGGGAGTCGGTAACTGAGCCTAAATTTAAAGGGCGGTTATTATCATATACAACCATTTCTGGGCCATGTCTTGATCATGCAGCTTTATTTTTGCGTGATAAATTTAAATCTTCACCAGTTCAGATCCTAAAAATATTAACCAAATCTTGGTATATCGGTGCATTCCATCTTCCTTTTTTAGCACCAACAGTATGGTCTCTTTTTAGCCCTGAAAAATGGGGGAAAGTCCTGACTCAGCTAGAGAGAAAAAGTAATTTACCTTTAAATAATAATATTAATGCAGATGGTAAATATGGCATTAATTTATATCGAGCAAATTTTATTCCTCGTTTAACTGGCCCTCGTCAGCGTTATGCTCAATGTCCAGTTAAAGCCGTTATTTTAAAATATGATACTTTTGTGAGTCCTGAATATATTACTGAGGCTATGCCAAAGTGGGTAGAAAATTTTGAATATGTAGAGCTTGAAGCAAATCACTGGGCAATTCTAAGTGAGCCGGCAAAAATTGCGGATCATATTCGTCAGTTTATTAAGGCCCAAGCTTAATCATTGAGTGACTGCATAAAACTGTTAATTCGGCGATATTTTCGGCTTCATAGGTCTGAATCTGATAGAATGTCGCCTTTTGTTTTGCTCTGAATTTATTCATGAATGCTGTCGTTATTGCGATTGCGGTGATGTTTTTATTATCACTGGCGCGCGTTTCTGTCGTACTGACTTTAGTGGTTTCTGCCATTGTAGGCGGCCTCGTAGCAGGTTTAAGCCTTTCTCAAACCGTTGATGCCTTTAACGCAGGTCTTGGCGATGGTGCTGAAGTTGCACTTGCCTATGCTGTGTTAGGGGCATTCGCTCTGGCACTTTCAAAATCTGGTTTACCTGATTTACTTGCCCATAAACTGATTGGTTTGTTGGGAATGGAAGCTGGAAAAAGCCGCGAAACGAAAGTGAAATATCTACTGTTAGGTATTTTACTTATCGCTGCTATTTTCTCTCAGAACCTTATTCCGGTTCATATTGCCTTTATTCCTGTACTTGTTCCGCCATTATTACGGGTAATGAACCATTTAAAGTTAGATCGTCGAGCAGCAGCCTGTGTGCTTACGCTAGGTTTAGTCGGAACTTATATTTTTCTTCCGGTTGGATTTGGTGCAATTTTCCTTGAACAAATTTTGATGGGGAATATCAACAAAGTTGGCGCAACGTATGGCTTACATGTAGAGCGTGGCATGATGTCAATTGGCATGGCTATTCCAGTTTTGGGAATGGTTTTAGGTACTTTGGTTGCTGTATTTATTAGCTACCGTAAACCAAGAATTTATGCTGATCGCGCTATTACACCCACTACAACGATTGATTTAGATAAACCTCTTCGTGCAACAGCGCAAGATGAAACAGCTGACTTAAAAGCAGATGCAGAAGAGTTAAAGCATGAGGCAGAGCAAGCGCCTGTAATTGCAAAGAAAACGATCTATATGGCATTGCTTGCAATTGGCCTGACACTTGCTGCACAGCTCTATTCGGGTTCAATGATTTTGGGTGGTTTAGTCGGTTTTGCTGTTCTATCTACTGCCGGAATTTTTAAGTGGCAAGATGCAGATGATGTCTTTGTACAAGGCATGCGAATGATGGCCTTGGTAGGTTTCATTATGATTTCTGCTGCGGGCTTTGCATCGGTAATGACGCATACAGGGGATATCAATCAACTGGTCAAAGGTGTGGTTGAAATCATTGGGGATAATCGAGCACTTGCAGCTTTCTTAATGCTTTGTATTGGTCTATTTGTCACGATTGGTATTGGTTCATCTTTCTCAAGTGTACCTGTATTAGCCGTTATTTATGTACCGTTATGCGTTCAGTTCGGATTTTCACCATTAGCGACGATTGCCCTTATTGGGACAGCAGCAGCATTAGGTGATGCAGGCTCACCAGCTTCTGATTCGACGTTAGGCCCAACCGCTGGTTTAGGTGTAGATGGGCAACATGACCATATATGGGATACGGTTGTACCTACATTTATTCATTTTAATATTCCGCTATTAATTTTTGGCTGGATTGCTGCAATGGTTTTATAGATTTTTTATAAAATATTAAATTATTAACCTTCTTAATGATGATCTTTAGATTTAAATTAAGAAGGTTTTTTATTGGGTAAATAAAAGATGTATTTAAAATAAATTATATTAAAATACTCAGAATTATAAAGTATATTAAAATAGTTGGTCATATAAAATAATCTTGATTAATTGGGTTGGAATAAAAACCAATTAAAATAGTTGGTTAATATATAATTTTATTTAAAACAGTTATTTAAAAATAAATTATAAATTAATTTTATAATGTGTATTGCATGATTTTAAAATACATGTTTATTATAAATATAAATAAGTTTGGAGATATTAAAGTGTTCAAAAAAGTTTTGGTTGTTGCATTAATGGGGATGTCTTCTTTTACTTTTGCTGGTAACTGGCAAGTAAAATTTGGTGGTAGTGTTATTGCACCATCAGAAGATACAACAACACCTTTAGGCGTGGTAAAAGCAGACCATGAATATGCTTTTACGCCATCAGTTGAATATTTTTTTGGACAATCTCCATTTTCAGCAGAATTGTTATTAGCAGCGCCAGTTAACCATGATGTTTTGTTAGATGGAAACAAGGTAGCGCGTATTAAACAGTTACCACCAACAATTACAGCAAAATATCATTTTAAAAACTCAACTCGTTTCACACCATATATTGGTGTTGGTGCTACAGCATTTATTCCTTGGGATGAACAAGGGGCTGCTGTAAAAGTTAAAGAAGATTTTGGTGTAGCAGGGCAAGTTGGTTTTAATTTCCAACCTGCTGATGCTAAAAACTGGGGTGTATTTGTAGACGTTCGTTATGCTGATATTAGTCCGGAAGTTACTTTAACGAATGATTATAAATTTGACCTGGATATAAACCCATTTGTTTACACTTTAGGTTATAGCTATAAATTTTAAGCATAATAATAAATAGAAAAAATATAATAATAAACCTAGACTCAGGCACCTCACATATATTTTATGTGAGGTTTTTTTATGGATTTTATTTGCACTAAAAAAAGCATAAAACAGACAGTTTTATACATATCTTATGCAAATTTTTTTCTAAAATAATTTCTATTCATTACAAAACATGGGAATAAAATCATGAACAAAAAATTAGCGATGTGTTTGGCTGTTTTTAGTGGTATTGCTTTTACACAGAGTTTGCAAGCCGCAAGTTTCTCATGTGATGCTGCAAAAACCAAAACGGAAAAAAGTATTTGTAAAAATCGTTCTTTAAATGATGCTGATGTGAAAATGGCAACAACCTATCAAATTGTCCTGCATGCATTGCCGATGGGTGGGCGTGATAGCCAGAAAGATGCTCAATACCAATGGCTGAAAAAAAGAAATGCTTGTGCGGCTGGTGTAAGTTGTCTTAGCAAAGCTTACCAACAACGACAACAGCAGTTGGACTCTATCTTGCAAGATAGAGTGTTAAGCCATGGTCCATTTTAATTAGAGTAAAAATTTTTAATATTCAGGATTGAAAAATTCTAGAAGTACTCCATTCATAAAGCATTCGAGAACAAACAGACTTCAAAATTTAAGGAGTGATTTATGAGTGAACAAGCATCACAAAATTATAGTTTCCAAGCGGAAGTTGCACAGCTTTTACATTTAGTGACGCATTCTCTCTATTCTAACCCTGAGATTTTCTTACGCGAGCTGATCTCTAATGCATCAGATGCATGTGATAAGTTGCGTTTTGAAGGAATTAATCATCCTGAATATTATGAAAATGATCCAGATTTACATGTACGAGTTATTTTAAATAAAGAAGATAAAACTTTAACCATTTCTGATAATGGTATCGGCTTAAATCAGCAAGAAGCGATTGATAACTTAGGTACGATTGCAAAATCGGGTACTAAAGATTTCATGTCAAAATTGACTGGCGATCAAAAAGCAGATGCTCAGTTGATTGGTCAATTTGGTGTTGGATTTTACTCAGGTTTTATTGTTGCTGATAAAATTACCGTGGAATCACGCCGTGCGGGTCTAGATGCATCTGAAGGGGTGCGTTGGATTAGCGGTGGTACAGGCGAGTTTGAAGTTCAACAAATTGATAAGGCTTCACGTGGTACCGACATTATTCTTCACTTGCGTGATGACGCGCTTGATTATTTAGAATCTTATAAAGTTAAGCAGATCGTTAATAAATACTCTGACCACATTAGTTTGCCAATTGAAATGCAAAAAGAAGTTTGGCAAGAAGAAGAGGTTGCTGAAGGTGAGGAGCCTAAAGGCGGCCAAATGGTCAAAACTGGCGAGTGGGAAGCAATTAACTCAGCCAGCGCTTTATGGACACGTAACAAGAGCGAAGTGACTGAAGAGCAGTACGTTGAGTTCTATAAAAACTTAACGCATGACTTTGAAGCACCACTGGCTTGGGCGCATAACCGTGTTGAAGGTAGTACTGAATATACGCAGCTACTTTATATTCCAAGTAAAGCGCCACATGACATTTTTACTCGTGAAGCAAAAGCGGGCATTAAGCTCTATGTAAAACGTGTCTTTATTATGGATGATGCGGATAACTTAATTCCAAATTATCTACGTTTTGTTCAAGGTGTAGTGGACAGTGCTGATTTACCACTGAATGTCAGCCGTGAGTTGTTGCAAGAAAGCCGTGATGTCAAAACGATTCGTGAGGGTAATGCACGCCGCGTACTAACTGTACTTGATGGCTTGGCTAAATCTGAAGATGAAAAAGATCAAGAAAAATTCAAGACGTTCTATAGTGAGTTTGGTTCAGTACTTAAAGAAGGCTTGGGCGAAGACTTTGGTAACCGTGAACGTATTTTAAAATTATTACGTTATGCGACATCAACAAATGATGAAGTAACAACTTCTTTTGCTGACTATAAGGCACGTATGAAAGAGGGCCAAAAAGCCATCTACTATGTGACTGCTGACAGCTTAGCGGCAGCGAAAAACTCACCACAGCTTGAGTTGTTCAAGAAAAAAGGTATTGAAGTATTATTAATGGCAGAGCGTGTTGACGAATGGGCAATGAACTTTGTTCAAGAGTTTGACGGTACACCATTAAAGAATGTGTCAAAAGGCGCGGTTGATTTAGGTGATTTGCAAGATGCTGAAGAGAAAAAAGCACTTGAGCAAGCCGCTGAACAGTTCAAACCTGTTGTTGAGAAACTAAGTGACTCATTGAAAGCTAAAACTAAAGAAGTACGCGTGACTACACGTCTCGTTGATTCGCCTGCATGTTTAGTAACAAGCGAAGGTGAGTTATCGCCTCAACTCATCCGGATGCTAAAACAAGCGGGACAAGAAGTACCTGAAATCAAACCAATCTTAGAAATTAACCCTGAGCATCCTTTAGTGAAAAAACTTGAAGGTTCAGAGCAGTTTGATGACTTGGCAAACGTGATTTTCGATCAGGCTGTTATTGCTGAAGGTGGTTTACCTGAAGATCCAGCAGCTTATGTAAAACGTATTAATAGCTTATTGCTGAAGTAATTCAGCGTAAAAAAAGCCTCTGAACTTTCAGGGGCTTTTTTTTGTGGATAAAGAAAGAGTTATCCACAATTTGATAATTTTTGATTAAAAATTAGCTTCGAGATTCATTTGAACGCTGAGCTGATGTTTCGAATCATCATCAATATGGTTAAAAAAGTTAAGGTCATTTTGCATAAAAAGCCAATCTCGCCACACAGGCTGGCGCCATGAAATATAAGGCCCCCAACTATTTAGTCGAATGTCATTTTTGGTATATACGCCACCACTATAGACACCGTAAGTAAGATGATTATCCTTTAAAAATTGATACTGCTGGAAAGTCCAATTTCCCCAACTATAATCTTCATTTTCACTCTTATTCACATTAAATTTATTAGCGAAAAGAGTGTTATCTTGCATTTTCTGCGTTAAGTTTAGCGTTGTCTCGGTGTAGTTCCGGCTAGTAGAACCGTAGCGAAATACCTGTTCGGTATCCAAACTAATGTTATGTCTTAAATTCCATTTTTTCTTTGCCAAAAATTGTACATAAACATCGTTTTCTGAGTTTGAACCTAAATCAAGATTATTTTCAAAAGGCATCCAAGTTGAAATGGTGGCCCAGCTTGCACTCAGTGGATTAGTTGTCGAAACCTGAGCTGAAGAGTTCTTCTTCTTTTTCTTACCAAAGGCCTTATAAGTTTGTTCAGGCTGAGTCACTCGTCTCCACAATGTATCATTTCCAAATACAGCCATTAGTTCTTGAATTAAGGCGACATCGGGTAAAGCATCATTTGTCTCTATTTCACAAGGAGAGAGTGAAAGTGATTGTCTTTTTACTTTAGTAAAACTCGTAGAAGAATAAGGATAACGCCGTGACCGTTGGTGCTTGAACGTATTATAAAAAAATTGAGTATGCGGAATTAAAGTCAATACACCCAAACTATAAATACAAATGAAGATAGCCGATCTATTTTGAAATGAAAAAGAAGAAAATTGATTCATTTTTAAGGCGAAGGAATCAAAAATAAAAATTAGAACAGTACTTTAAAAGCCTAAGCTTAAATTTTTATTTAAAAGTATTTTATTATTCATCACCTTGGAAGAATTCCAAGGTGAGGTTTAGCAGCTTAAAAAAGCGCTTCTAAGCGCAAGAATGTACTGACGAAATGGTTGCGATCTTCACGGTGATCATTAAAGTAATTTACATCTCCTTGAACAAAGAACCATTCACGTAAAACAGGTTGACGCCATGAAACAAATGGTCCCCAACTATTCAAACGCAAGTCATTGTCGTTGTAATAACCCCCTGTATAAATACCATAGTTAAAACGGTTGTTTGCAAAGAAACTATGTTCACGGAAGACCCTGTTTTCCCAACTTAGATCATCATCTTGATCATCAGCATAAGTTAAGCTGAACTGATTTGATAAAATTGGTTGATTTGGTCTGGCATGGGTCAGTTCAAGATTGGTACGTAAGTAGTTTTCACTGTCTATACCGTAACGATAAATTTGTTCAGCATAAAACTTAAAATCATTACGGAGTTGCCAATCTCTTGATGCTTTTAAACGAACATAAATATCGTCTCCAGAACGAATACCTAAGTCAGCATCTGTTTCAAAAGGCAATTTTTTCGAGAAATTTGACCAACGTAAAGCAATCGAGCTGTTGTCATCTCGCGTTTGTTTACCATTTAGCTTCTTATTGGAGTCTTGATTTGGGTTTTGGTTAATATTGGCCGGGCTGTTATTAAATTCATTATCGAGAGAGTCATCACCAAATACCACGCTGAGCCGTTTTTCTAGCGTTGGTAATTTAATCTTACCTCGTATTCTGGGCTTAATTTCAAAATTATCATATTCATTCCAATAGTTATCGACCATTACGCGAATAGTTGCAGTAGCAGGTTTTTGTGGATCAACTTCACCAAACCAGTTATCAATTTTTTCAGAAGTACGATCAGCCCAATTACGAATTTTCTTTTGCTTACGATCAACCCAGGTTTGATCTTCTGTTTGTTCGGTAGGGGGAACAATAGGCTGACTAGATTGCTCTGGAAAAATGGTTGGGGTCGCATCTACCCAACGTGGAATCTGATCTAACAGATTTTCATCTGTTGTAACTGCGGTTTGAACTCCAGATGACAAACCTTCTACTTGTTGGCTTTGAGTGGAAGAGCTCGTTTCTGCATGAGCAATGCATACCGAACCGAATCCAATAGTTAAAAGTGCAAAAAGCTGCCGGTAGGGCATTACGTGAAATGTTTTCATATCTATCTTTATGTTTTGTTGTTGTTTCCACTTTTGTTGATTTTTCTAATAAAATCAAGAGGGCGACACAAAAGTTAAGTAAATTTAACTTTTTTTACATATTTGAAATAAATTAAAAAGTTTAAGCTAGTAGCGATTATTTTTAACCAAAAAAAATCCCCCAATTAAGGAGGATGATAGATCAAGGAAACTTCAAATTCCGATCATTAAACACATAAAAAACAGAACATTACAGCGCGAATATTCTAAGACGCAATCATAAACTGATTTTAAACAATTAGATAGTTCTTTTTTTAGAACGCTCTATTGCTAAAATGGTGATAAAACATACGATTTCATCACACTTTCAATTGGGTTGATTTATTTCTGTGGAATATCACATGATTCATCATTACAAACAGCTGCATCATCTTGCTCAACTGCTTCAGCATTTGCTTTCAGTTGTGCTTGCTCTAAGACTTTTAAAAAGACGTCACGTGGTTGAGCACCCGCGAGTGCGATTCGTTGATCAAATACAAAAAATGGTACACCCGTAACATTTAACTGCTCTTTAGCAATCTTTTCGTCATGACGAACAAAGTCAGAGAGCTCATTTGTATCTAATACAAATTCAACTTCCGCATTATCAAGACCAATACGAGAAGCAATTTCTTCTACAACTTCACGTTCACCAATTGCCAGACCTTCAGTCATATAAGCATGGAAAAAAGCTTCTTTTGCTTGATTGCCTAAGCCTTTGCTTTGCGCAAGGTGAATAATACGGTGTGCATTGAAACTATTGCCAGAATTCGCCTTTTGCCATTGGAAATCAATACCTTCAGAGGCAGCCATGGCCGCAATATTGCGTTCCATTTCTTCCATCTCTTCATAGGTACGGCCATATTTTTTAGCTAAACGCTCAGTATTTGAAGTGTCATGTTTTGCTGGCGCATCAGGATCTAATTCGAAACTATGCCAGTGAATTTCAAGCTCAATACCTGCTTCAGCAGCTACATGTTCAAGGCGTTTTTTGCCGATATAACAGAAAGGGCAAACTACATCAGACCAGACATCAACACGCATGGGAGAATCTCATAAATTTTAATTACCCATCATAATAGGGATGATGCACAAGGATTTAAAGCTTTGAGTAGCGAATACAGTGTTGCGTATTGTGAAATAAATGGCATATAAAGAAGAATAAGCTCTATTTTATAACTATAAAGAGCAAAACTATAAGAAGGGAAATAGGAGGTGTGTATGCGCCGAGTTTTGATTGCGATAGCAAGTCTGATTGTTATCACAAGCATTGTTTTTTTCACCTATCAACATATCAAACAGCAACAGGCCAAAGACAGTAGCCAAATGTTTGATGTGGTCATGACTGAAAAAATGAACCAGCTTTATGAGCAAGCACAGGATTGGTCTAAACCTGTCGAGCTTAATATTCACGATAAGCGTTTGGCAGGACACTATAAGCAAATTTCAGAATTTCTTTTAAGTTATTGGATTCAAAATATTAATGCACGAAATGCATATTTGAGAGAACTCAAAGCAGCCAAATGGGATACTTTTTTAAATGTTGATCGTTTAGATATTGATAAAAAGCAAAAATTTGCGGAAACCGAAAAGATGCTAGCGGATGTACGTATAGCTTCGGATCAGTATCAAACTGAATATGAAAAAATTCATAAAACCTTCTTAGCAAAGGTTCAAGAATTATCTGTTGATGCAGAGATGAGACAACTCCTTGAAATGAAATTGGGAACTCAACAAAAAGCAGATCAAGATCATGCAATTTTTATGATTGAGCTACAAATTTTAGATAAAGCAGAAGAAATGTTTAAGCTTCTAAAAAATTATGAATGGCAAAAGAAAGATCAGATGATTCTTTTTCATGAAAATGCTCAAGTTAAAAAGTTTAATGAGCTTTACCAAGATGTTTTAAAACTGAATGCAAAAATTGAAAAAATTAAGAAAAAGAATGTAGCTGCACTCGAAGGAGATTTAAAAGAATAAGTGTGGCATGAGCATCAAATATTATGGTTTGGTGCTCTCGGTTTTTCCTTTGGTTAAAAAAGATTGTAATAAACTTTGAGAAGTTTGTAGTTTGTTTAATTGTTCAGACACATGCATGAGTTCAGTTTGCAGTTTTTCTTGAACCACTGAACACAGCGTAAATACGCGTTCATCTAAATCAAAACAAGGCAGCAAGGCTTGAATGTCTTTTAAGTGCATGCCTGCATCATTTAATATTTTAATTTTCTTAATATTTTCAATATCTTTTTGCGTATAGCTTCGATAGTTATTGCTCGCTCGATAAGGCTTTATAAGCCCTAAACTCTCATAATAACGCAGCATACGAGGGCTTACTTTTGTGAGTTCGGCAACTTTGGCAAGGTTCATAAAATGGGGTTGACCTTAACAGTGGTGTCATAGTTTAGCATGTTTTTATCTTTCAAAATGGTACTTGTTCCATGATGAGAAAACTCATTTTATTGGTGTTATTGGGATTAATAACATTTGTTGCAAATGCCAAAACACTTGAATTTCAGGAGAAGAACATGCGTCAAATATTTGTGCTTCATGGTTACTCTGCTTCTATCGATGATCATTGGTTTCTAGATTTAAAACATCAAATAGAAAATGAATATACGACTGTCACTCTAATTCCATTTCCAGATTCTGATAATCCTGATGTAGAAGCTTGGCAGAAAGTTTTAGACCAGCAGATCCCTAAGGTGGATGAGAATACCTATTTTGTTGCGCACAGTTTAGGGGTGATTACGTTACTGCACTTTTTGCAAAAACATGATTACCAGAATATTGGTGGAATGATTTTAGTATCTGGATTTTCTGGTCCAATTTCAGACTTTTCTCCACTCGATGCCTATATAACAAAAAGCAAAGTCGATACGAACTACTTTAAGAACATAAAGAAAAAGCTGGTGTATTTATCTGATAATGATGATTTGGTTCCACCTAAACTTACTATTGAATTAGCGAAAGAAATTGATGCGCCGTACATTACTGTTCCTAATGGTGGGCACTTTTTGGGTAGAGAAGGTTATACGACGTTTCCACAAGTCGTGAATTCTTTAAAAGAGATGTTAGAGAGCAAATAAAATTTATAAGATAAATCGCACTCTATAATCTGAACACTTTTGTTCAAGTTATAGAGTGTTTTATAGGATGCAGTTTAATAAATAGAAGAACCGTACTTTTACATTAAAAAATTTAATTATATTTACCGTTTATCTGAGCATTACTGAATCAAATTCAACTTTGTTGTAGCCTATTTATAGATACTTTTAATTTAATCATCATCTTTTAATTGAAATAAGGTGACTGATTTTTGGAGCAAGTTATGAACTTTCTAAAACAATCAGCCTTCATTGCTGCATTTGCTTTTATGGGTTTACCGACTGTTCAAGCAGAAGAAGTGGCTACTTTACCAACAATTCGCGTTATGGCTGAATCTGAGCTACGTGAAGAGGTGGGATTTGTACCCTTCCAAGAAGATAAAAAAGTGCGTCAGGCTTTGCAGCACCGTGAGTATAAAATTCATAATGATATACAAAATGCTTTAGTCCCTGAAGGCATGGCTACGGTAGATTATCAGCCAGTCATGGCACAGCCAGATTTGTCTCAACTTTCTCCATTCTTACAACAATATATTTTAGCGGTAGCAGGTGGAATACAGTCTTCTGATCCAACCAATGGTATCTTTGAAATGTTAAGACCTTTGAATATTAATCGTAGTAATGTTGATGCTTATCGTGAGGGTACGATGAAAGTGAATATTAATGACCTCATAAATTTACAGCAGCAAATTCAAGACGGTTTAAAAGGCCGTTAAAATAAAAATCCCCGCATTGAGCGGGGATTTTTTTATCTTGGTGTTAATTAAACACGTTCGATAATCGTTGCAATACCTTGACCAAGGCCGATACACATAGTCGCAAGACCGATTTGAGTATCTTGTTGTTCCATTACGTTTAACAACGTAGTGGTAATACGCGCACCAGAACAACCAAGTGGGTGACCCAAAGCAATCGCACCACCATTTAAGTTAATGATGTCTTGCTTGTCATAAACGCCTAAGCCTTTCATTACTGATAAGCCTTGAGCCGCAAATGCTTCGTTTAACTCGATAGTTTGAATATCAGCCATCGTTAAACCAGCACGTTTAAGCGCTTTTTGAGTTGCTGGAACTGGACCGTAACCCATGATTGCAGCATCGCAACCAGCAACTGCCATAGAGCGAATTACAGCGCGTGGTTTTAAACCTAACGCTTGTGCGCGCTCAGCAGACATAAGTAACATTGCAGAAGCACCGTCAGACAACGCTGAAGATGTAGCCGCAGTTACTGTACCGCCTTTTGGATCGAATACAGGACGTAATGCTTTGAACGACTCAAGGTTTGCATCTGGACGAATTACTTCGTCGATGTCACAAAGGATTTTAAAGCCATTTGCATCATGACCTTCAACACCAACGATTTCGTTTTTAAAACGACCTTCTTGAGTTGCAGCCCAAGCACGGCGGTGAGATTCAACACCAAAAGCGTCTTGCTCTTCACGGCTAATGCCGTTCATGCGACCTAACATTTCAGCAGTTAAGCCCATCATGTTAGATGCTTTAGCATAGTGTTTAGATGCTTCTGGGTTTAGGTCGATGCCGTGCATCATACCTACGTGGCCCATGTGCTCTACACCACCAATAATGAAGATATCACCTTGGTTGGTTGCAATCTGTGCAGCAGCAGTATGAAGTGCTTGCATAGAAGAACCACAAAGACGGTTAACAGTTTGACCTGCTACAGTTTTTGGTAAGTCAGCCAATAAGCCGATGTTACGACCAATGTTCATACCTTGTTCTAAAGTCTGGTTTACACAGCCCCAGATCAGGTCTTCAACTTCATTGGTATCAAATTGGTTACGAGCAACGAGTGCACGAACCAACTCAGCAGATAAGCTGTCAGCACGTACATTGCGGAACATACCGTTTTTGGTTTTACCCATTGCAGAACGTACGCCATCAACGATGACAACGTCACGTGGATTTAAAGTAGCCATTCACGTTGCTCCTTAACCGTAGAATTTTTTGTTGTTAGCAGCCATGTCACGCAACATTTGTGGCGCTTCATAAGCCTTACCTAAGTGTGCATATTTGTCGCAAAGTGCAACATATTCAGCAACACCTGTCTGGTCGATATAACGACATGGACCACCACGGAATGGAGGGAAACCTACACCCATAATCATTGCCATGTCTGCTTCAGCAGCAGTTGCAACGATGTTGTCTTCTAAGCAACGAACTGTTTCGTTACAGAAAGCAAGCATCATACGGTCAATGATTTCTTGGTTATCAAACTCGCGTTTTTCACCCGTTACGAAAGGAGCAATGATTTCATACGCTGTTGGATCAACAGTTTTTGCTTTCTTGCCTTTCTTATCGAGTTCGTATTTGTAGAAACCAACGTCGTTCTTTTGACCAAGACGTTTAGCTTCGTACATTGCTTGGATTGAACCTTTGTAGTCTGGCTTCATACGGTCTGGGAAACCTTCAGCCATGACTTCTGCACCGTGTACACCCGTGTCGATACCTACAACGTCGATGAGGTAAGCAGGACCCATTGGCCAGCCAAACTTAGACATTACATTATCAACTTGTTGGAAGTCTGCACCATCTTTTACAAGAAGGTCGAATGCACCAAAGTAAGGGAACAATACACGGTTAACCAAGAACCCTGGGCAGTCATTTACAACGATTGGTGTTTTACCCATTTTCTGAGCAAGAACAACAGTAGTTGCAATCGCTTCTTCAGAAGTCTTTTCACCACGAATGACTTCTACAAGCGGCATCATGTGAACTGGGTTGAAGAAGTGCATACCTACAAAGTTTTCAGGACGCTGTAAAGCTTTCGCCAAACGCGTAATTGAAATTGTAGACGTGTTAGACGCAATAATCGTGTTTTCACGAACATGCTTTTCAGTGTCTGCAAGAACAATTTCTTTAACTTTTGGATTTTCTGTAACCGCTTCGATCACGATGTCGACTTCTTTAAACTCATCGTAGCTTAAAGTAGGGCGGATACGTGCAAGGGTTTCACCCATTTGCGCAGGTTTCATTTTCTTACGTTCAACTTGTTTAGTTAACAAGCTGTTTGCTTCTGACATACCTAGTGCAAGTTGTGGGTTACCAATATCTTTCATGATAATTGGAGTGCCTTTGCTTGCCGCTTGGTAAGCAATACCACCACCCATGATACCAGCGCCAAGTACAGCTGCTTGGTTTACAGGATGAGCACCTTTTTCATGTTTTTTAGCAGTTTTCTTAACAACTTGGTCATTGAGGAATAAACCAATCAATGCACCAGCTTGTGGAGTAATCGCAGCTTTAGCAAAACCTTCAGCTTCAGCTTTTAATGCTTCATCACGCGCAAGGCTTGCACCTGCTTGTAATGAATCAAGTAATAATTTTGGAGCAGGGTATTGAGCAGGATTTGCTTTAGCAAGTACGGCACCTTTTGCTGTGTTGAACGCCATCATTTGTTCAAGTGGGTTCAATTTTACAGCATCAAGTTTTTCTTGGCGTTTAGCTTTCCAGTTCAAACGACCAGAAATTGCTTGCTTCACTAAGTCAGTTGCAGCTTCAAGTAATTTATCAGCAGCTACAACCGCATCTACAGCACCATCTTTTAGGGCAGCAGCAGGTTTTTTAGGAGCAGCCATCGCCATCCATTCAACCGCGTTGTCGATACCGATAACACGGCTTAAACGTACGCTACCGCCGAAACCTGGGTAGATACCAAGTTTAATTTCTGGTAAGCCCACTTGTGCAGCTTCTGACATCACACGATAGTCACAAACTAAACACATTTCAAAACCGCCGCCTAACGCCATACCGTTAATAGCAACAACTTTTGGAATTTCTAAATCTTCAAAGCTATTGAAGATTTCGTGAACAGGCATAAGCCAGTCAACAATCGCTTTTTCGCCTTGAGCGAAGTTTTCACCAAATTCGGTAATGTCTGCCCCAACAATAAATGTTGATTTGCCCGACGTAACAACTAAGCCTTTAATATCGTTATTTGCTTTTACCGCAGCAATAGCAGCTTGGAAATCTTCAATTGTTGCACGGTTAAATTTATTGACCGACTCACCTTGTAAGTCAAAGCGGAATTCTGCAATTCCGTCCGAAAGCATTTGGACGGTAATGGCATTGCCAGCGTGGATCATGCCTGATCTCCTTGGTTTTGGAGGACTTCTAAGTTGATGTTATGAAGCGTGTGCACAGCTTTGGTACACATTTATGCTTCGCTAATCTTACGATAACTATATCTAAAAAAAACCTGACAAGTTGTATCAAGCCGTGACGCAAGGGTCATCTTATTTATTATTCAATTCATCTGTATTAAATGCATAAAAGAAATCATAAAGATAGCTGCTAATCCAAGGCTTTTGTTTTGCTTTAAATTTTTCTTTATAAAGCTCTGGAATTATCAAGCCTTCTTGTAAAAATTATGAAAATTCAAAAGTTAATTTTTTGTCAAAAAAGTCAATTGTTCAATTTTTATCTTAAACAAGTGAATAGAAATAACAACAAATTTTAACTTCTTAAGGTACTGAAAAAATACCGTGGGCTCTTTTATTTCTTATAAAAATATGAGACCTATTATTTGACTTATTTTTTTACATTCGCTTTTTATAAGTCAATTTTGTTAAAATTTGTGCCAATTAAATAAACTTCCGGTTTCTATTGCCTTAAATATAAGGTGAAGTTGCCCCTAATCTTTTGAAAGAGTAGCAATATGATTAAGTGGATCATATTAGCGATTTTTGTGATATCAGCATTGTATATCCAGCATCGCGGCAAAGTGCGTCACTCGTTTTATCGTCAATTTTTTGACCATTCAACCTTGCTCGCACCGATTAACTTTTTAATGTACATCTTTTCAAAGGTGCCGAATCAACCTTATATCGACACCCAGCATTTTAAAGATTTAAAAGTGTTGGATGAAAATTGGGAAATGATTCGTGATGAAGCAAAAGCTTTATATGACCAAGGTGGGATCAAAGCTTCAAGTACATATAACGACTTAGGTTTTAACTCATTCTTTAAAACAGGTTGGAAACGTTTTTACTTAAAATGGTACGAGTCAAGCCATCCGTCTGCTGCTGAGCTTTGCCCAAAAACCACAGCTCTTCTTAAAACATTGCCGACAATTAAAGCCGCAATGTTTACCGAGCTTGCACCTGACAGTCGTTTGGTAAGACACCGTGACCCATATGCAGGTTCATTGCGTTATCACTTGGGTTTAATTACGCCAAATGATGATCGTTGTTTTATTGATGTTGATGGTGAAAGATATTCTTGGCGTGATGGTCAAAGCGTCGTGTTTGATGAAACGTATATTCACTATGCTGAAAATAAGACGGATCAAAACCGCATTATTTTCTTTGCAGATGTTGAACGACCAATGAAAGTGAAATGGATGGAACGTTTCAATCATTGGTTTGGTCGTAAAGTGATGACTGCTGCAAGTTCACCGAATGAAACAGGTGACCAAACAGGTGGCTTAAATAAAGCTTTTGGTTATGTTTATCAAATTCGCATTAAAGCTAAAGCATTAAAAGCTAAAAACCGTAAGTTGTATTACTTCTTAAAATGGTTATTAATGCTTGGGATTTTCTTCCTGATTTTTGTCCGACCATATATATTTTAATTAAAACGCCCGAAAGGGCGTTTTAATTTTAAATAATGATATTCATCATGCATCATTTATTGCATATTCAATAATCCGAAATACTAAGTCTTGAGTAGTTATTGAATTAGATAAGTCTTCTACCAATTCTTTAATAATAAATACTTCAAGAAAGTAACTGTAATATTTGTCCTCGATAATAATTTCCATTTTATCGCTGTCTGATAGAGCAATTGCTTGGGATGTAATATCCCAAGGTTGCTCGGCATAGATAGTTTGTTCATCAGAAATGTGTTTAATATTTAATATCACTTCTTGTAAACATATGGGATATTTCAAGGGAATCGACCTTTTATTCTAATTTTCACAAAACTTTTATAAAGATTCATGACGTTAATGATTAAGTTTTAATATTATGAGTATTTTTTAAAGAGATAAAGTCTCTAATAAATTTTTGTGACTCATTTCACAGTGCTGGCAATTTGTTACAACTATTAAAAGCCAAAGAGCAATTTTGATTCTACAATGGCGCGGTTTTTTCGAAGACTGGTTAGCGGAAGTAGGTTTTAAAATGGCTCATGCTCATCACGCAGTTCATGCACATGTTCATCATATCGAAGAGAGAAAAGAAGAAAGCTCTCAGGATGATTTAAAAATGAAAGTGATGTTAAGACAAACAGCTTCGACGACTGAAAAACATAAAAAAACTGATGTGAAAAGTCATCAATCTGAAGATCAAAATATTAATTTGCATAAGTTCTCAAGTAAGCTTGAAAGTATATCTGCTAACCATAGTAAAGAGAAATGCGCCAAGAATATTCGGATTGCTTTACAAGCAGCAGGCGCAGATGTGTCTAAGCATCCAGTAGCAGCTTCAGACTGGGGGCATACACTCGAGAAGAACGGTTATAAGAAAATTAAACCTGCTTTTAATCGTCCTCAAGAAGGCGATATTTATATTATTGAGCGAACAAGTGGCCACACATATGGTCATATTGCGGGATATACAGGGAATGGGTGGTTCTCTGATTTTCGCCAAAAAACCTATGCGGTCTATAAAGAAAAAGATGTGAAATATAGCTACTATCGCCTCGATTCTTAAGCGAGTACGACATAGTCTGTCGGGGCATATCCAAATCTGTTTCCAAATTTGGCTTGTGGCACAGTAAAGCACTTGAAAACTCAGGTTGAAAACATCACATTAGGTATTCAGTATTAAGCCATGTCTGCCGATAGTGAATCAAAACGCTCGTCCCCATATTGAAAAAATTTTAGCCCACATGACCCAACTTCCAGGTGTTTATAAAATGCTAGGGAAAGAGGGAGAATTGTTATATGTCGGCAAAGCGAAAAACCTAAAGAATCGGGTATCGAGTTATTTTGTTAAAACCATTGAGCATCCTAAAACTCAGGCCTTAGTTGCCAGAATTTATGATATTGAAACTTTAGTCACTCGTTCAGAAACTGAAGCACTACTCCTTGAGCAAAATTTAATTAAACAACATCGTCCGCCTTACAACATCATGCTGCGGGACGATAAGTCTTATGTCTATATTTTTGTATCGGCAGATAAGCCGTATCCTCGGCTTGCTAGTGGTCGCGGCAAAGGGAAGCATCAAATTGGTAAGTTCTTTGGGCCTTATCCAAGTGCCTATAGTGCCCGTGATACTTTACTCGTTCTACAAAAGCTTTTTAATGTACGTCAGTGTGAAAATAGCTACTTTGCACAGCGCAAGCGCCCGTGTTTGCAATATCAGATCAAACGTTGTTCTGCACCTTGTGTAGGGCTGATTTCACCTGAAGATTATAAAGAAGACATTAATAATAGTATTCGCTTTTTGCAAGGTGATACGAAGGAGCTCAATCAAGAGCTCATTGCCAAAATGGAACAAGCAGCAGCTGAACTTGAATTTGAAAAAGCTGTTTTTTACCGTGATCGACTATCTTTACTTCGTGAAGTCCAAGCCCAACAAGCTGTGTTTAAAGTTAAAGGTGAGGCGGATATTCTGGCCATTGCATATCAGGCTGGCGTGACATGCGTACAGATTATGTATGTGCGCAATGGGCGAATGCTAGGTGGAAAAAGTTATTTCCCTGACATGCTTGGTGATGATCTTGGGCAAATGCTCAGTGACTTTATGGCAAACTTTTACTTTCAAGTTGCAGATGAAGTACCCAATGAATTGATTGTGAACATTGCATTGCCAAACCGCAAAGAATTAGAAGAAGCGTTGGCACAGCAGTTTGGCAAAAAGGTTCAGATTAAGAGTAATGTTCGAGAAACTCGTGCCGAGTGGCTAGAGCTAGCTGAAATGAATGTTCAACATGCAATTAAGGGGCAGTTGAGTAACCATTTAGAGCTTAATGAACGTTTCCATCAGTTAGAGCAAGTGATTGGAAGACCCGTCGATCGCATCGAATGTTTTGATATTAGCCATACTATGGGCGAAGCTCCAATTGCGTCGTGTGTGGTGTTTGACCAAGGCGGTGCTCGTAAGCGTGACTATCGCCAATTTGCCATTCAAGACATTACCGCAGGCGATGACTATGCGGCTATGCGCCAAGCCTTAACACGACGTTATAAAAAAGCCATATTGCCTGACTTACTGTTGATTGATGGTGGTAAAGGTCAGCTTCATATGGCGATGGATGTTATGCAAGAGCTTGGGCTCGATGCTTTTATGGTGGGAGTATCTAAAGGTGAAGGACGTAAACCGGGTCTTGAAACCCTGCATTTTACAGATGGCACGAAAATCCAGTTACCAGAAGATCATAAAGCATTGCACTTAATTCAACAGGTGCGTGATGAAGCCCATCGCTTCGCAATTACTAAACACCGAGCTAAACGTGATAAACGCCGTAGCACTTCGGTTTTAGAGGCGATTCCGGGATTGGGTCCAAAGCGTCGTCGAGATTTATTAACCCATTTTGGTGGGATTCAAGGTGTTTTAAAAGCCTCTGAAAAAGAGCTCACGCTTGTGCCTGGTTTTGGGGAAATGATGGCCCGAACGATTTATAAAATTCTGCATGAATAAGTATCGTTTTAAAGGCGGAGTGACAAAATAGCTCGCCAATTACTAAAGGATTGACCATTCACATTCCAATCAAAATGATGAAAGATCCTCCCTAATAACACTTTTGTTTTAGGGAAAGGAATGTCTTTGCTGCAATTGTTTGAAGAAATAAAACAAAAGGAATGGATTGAAATACCTGAAGGGTGGTTGCAAGGACGAACAGTGTTTGGTGGTCTTGTTGCAGGTTTGCTGATGCAAAAAGCGTGCGCCAATATTCAAGATCCAAATAAAAGATTATTGAGTTGTAGCGTTACTTTTGTGGGGCCTGTTCAGCAGGGGCCTGCTCAATTGACTGTTGAAATTTTAAGGGAAGGGAAATCGGTCACTACACTTGAAACCCGTTTATGGCAAGATGGCGCGGTACAAACCATTTTGGTTGCAAGCTTTGGTGTGCCTCGTGCGTCGAATATTGAAGTACGACAAGAACCTATGGTTCCAATTTATACACCACCCGAAGATTTACAACCGATTCCTTTTGCTAGACAAATGCCAGAATGCTATCAACATTTTGATGTATGCTGGGCAGAAGGTCATTATCCTGTTACAGGAAGTCAGTATGCTGACTTTGGAGGATGGTCAAGGTTCTCTCCAGAGAAGCATGAAAATCGTCAAATGACATTGCCAGATTTAATTGTTTTGATGGATATTTGGCCGCCTGGTGTATTGCCGATGTTTAAGCAAGTTGCACCTGCAAGTTCTTTAACTTGGCACATTACCTATGTCCATCCATTTCCACATCAATTATGTGACTGGTTTAAATATAAAGTGGTGACTGAATATGCTGGTGAAGGTTATTCCACGGAATATGCCCATCTTTGGGACCAAAATGATCATTTAATTGCAATTTTACGGCAAACTGTTACGGTATTTACCTAAGCAGTCCACTTCCTCGATTCGTATATTTCGTATAAAGTGGCTGTTACAGATAGATACAATATTGAAGAATGTATTTTTGTCTGTTACAAGATGCATGAAGACTAAATTGGCGGTGTTTATGACCACAGGGCGAATCCTGAATATCCCAAATATCCTAACGTTGGCGCGTATCGCGCTTATTCCTGTATTTTTGGTGATTGCGTATTGGCCGCCTGCAATGGGTATTGGTGAGCAAGCAGGAAATATGAGTCGTCATATTATCTTGACGGCTATTTTTGTGTTGGCTGCTATTACCGATTGGTTTGATGGCTATTTGGCACGAACTTTAAACCAGACTTCAGCATTTGGCCGTTTTTTAGATCCAGTTGCAGATAAGCTCATGGTGGCGGCAGCGCTTATTGTTTTGGTGCAGTGGAATCCAACCATTTCAATGGCTTTTGCGGCAATTGTCATTATTTCACGGGAAATTACAGTTTCTGCTTTACGTGAGTGGATGGCAGAACTTGGTGCAAGAACGAGCGTAGCTGTATCAACAGTAGGTAAATATAAAACAGCTTTTCAGATGATCGCCATTAGTGTGTTCTTACTCAATTGGCAACCTTTAGAAATGTTGGCTTACGCGTTGTTATATACAGCGGTCATTTTAACTTTATGGTCAATGTTTATTTACCTTAAAGCAGCTTGGCCATATTTAAAGCAACCTTAAGCTCAGGTTGAATGATTAAGCCTTTCTATAATGAAAGGCTTTTTTATTTTCAAAAGTGCAAGAATCGGGTCGTCATGGGGCTTTAGCTACTTTAATGTAAGATATGAGTGCTAAGGAGGTGACACATGCAAATGCTTTCTTCTCGGCAATTTGCTGTAATTGCCAATGTAATTGAATATTTATATGAACATCTAGACCAGCAACCAAATCTGGACGATGTTGCTACCCATATGAATTTAAGTTCAAGTTATATCCAACGCCAGTTTCAGGAGTGGGTGGGGATTAGCCCGAAAAAATTTGTCCAATATATGAGTTTGCAGCAGGCTAAATATTATCTGCTACAAAAGCGAAGCTTATTAGAAACCGCTTTAAACACAGGTTTGTCGGGTACTGGTCGTTTACATGATCTGTTTATTCAGCTCGAAGGGATGACACCTGGTGAGTATAAACAGCAAGGTGAAGGCGTTATTCTTAATTATTCGGTTGAGACCAGTCCATTTGGTGAATTGTTAGTTGTAAGTAGTGAAAAAGGCATATGTTCTATACGATTTATCGAAACGCACGAGAATATTGAAGATTTAATTAAGCAGTATTTTCCAAAAGCTCATTTAAAAAATCAGTCACCGATTTGGCATCAACAAGTTGCAGAGTGGTTCGAACAAGACTTTTCAGAACACTTACAGCAGAAACTTCCTCTTAATTTGGCTGGAACTCCATTTCAGTTGCAAGTCTGGGAAGCGTTACTGACTATTCCTGAAGGTCAATTACGAACCTATCAAGATATTGCTGAGCAAATTGGCAAACCTAAAGCAGTTCGAGCCGTTGCCACCGCAATTGGACAAAATCCGATTGCATATTTGATCCCCTGTCATCGAGTGATCCGCGCAACAGGAATGGTCGGAGAATATCATTGGCAAAAGGGGCGTAAATTGGCATTGTTAGCTTGGGAGATGTCAAAGCAACATGGAGAGACCGTATGACTTTGGATTTATTTTCTCCAGAGCCTTGTGAGAATTTATTACCCTACGATGGTGAAGTTCAGGACTATGGTTGTATTTTAAGCCCAGAAGAAGCCGAACAATATTTTCACTATCTTTACCAGCACCTCGCATGGAAACATGACGAGGCTAAGTTGTATGGCAAGCACTTTATTACAGCTCGAAAAGTTGCATGGTATGGAGATGATTACTATCAATATAAATATTCGGGTGTCGCACGTGATTCGTTGCCGTGGAACAAAGCACTCGCCAAATTAAAACAACAGGTAGAGCAAATACTTTCAGAGAAATTTAATTCTTGCTTAGCAAATCTCTATGAAGATGGAACTCAAGGCATGGCTTGGCACAGTGATTCGGATGTGTCTTTGGCAAAAACCACAACAATCGCTTCTTTAAGCTTTGGTGCTACCCGCAAATTTTCTTTTAGACATATTCAAAGTAAAGAGAAAGTTGAATTGTGGCTCCAACCAGGTCAACTCATTGTGATGCGTGGTGAGACTCAACAGTATTGGCAACACCGTTTAAATCGTTCAACAAAGATTTTACAACCACGTATTAATCTTACTTTTCGGCAATTTCAGTTCTTATAAAAATTGGGCAAGAAAAAAGCCCATGATGGCAACATGAGCTTATTCCTCTGAGGGGGATGCTTCTATTGATGAGCTGCTGATGAAAAGAATCACCAATAGGAGCTAAAATCATAATATGAGAATATTGTGAGATATTCAATATTTTAAAGTGTAAGAAAAGTTTAAATTATCATAAGGTGGGGTTTTAGATTTCACCTTTTTCAGATAACTCCATAAAACGTTGCTCAATAAGTGCTGCATTTTCTTGTAAAATTTCGATGAGCTTTTCAACATTTAAAAAATCAAAACGATTTTTAGAGGCAACTAAAGTTAAAGCTAAAGGTACTTCTTTGTTCGAAAAACGTACTGGAACGGCAAGACCAGAAACATTTGGGTCAATCTCACCTTGTGAGAAATAGAAGCCTTGTTTTTTAATTTTACGCATACGCTGAATAAAGCTCGGTTCATCTTCAGCAAAACCTGATTGTTTTAATTCTTGCTGATAACGATGATAGTAATCTTGCATCCGTTGTTTACTTAAATGCGAAACCATCGTTTTTGGAGATGATCCAACGTAAATCGGTCTTGGGCAGCCTCGACCATATGAGAGCAGTTCAGTGTCTTTAAATATTTCATGATGAATGTCAATGCAATAGTCATCATTTAAATAGGTGAGCAAGCAGCACAGTTCGGTACGTTCTACAATATTTCGCATAAACGGGGTGCTGATTTGAACTAATGGGTCTGTTGTGCGAGATATATAGTCAAGAACTGCAATTTTTGAGCCTAAGGTATAATCGCCAGATGTCCCATTAATGCGTTTTAATAGATCAGTAGACACTAGTTCTTTGAGGTAACGGTAACTGGTTGGTTTAGACAAGCCAAGTTCTTCGCAAATAATATCGACATTAATGACTGGACGCGAAACTGAAAATAGGTCCAGTACGGTTAAAATTTTGCCAAAACTTGAAATTGCCATAGCGTCTTGTTCGTATCCTTTAACAATGAGTCATCTTTGAGTTTTTATAACAGAAAAAAAGAAAATTTGTCTCAATTCTAAAATAAATGCCTGATTTGAGTATTTTACTCTGACAAAGAGAAAACTTCTCTTGGCTAATACATCATATCCGATAATCAAAAAACATATCAAATTATCAAATAGAGATATTTTAGTTGACTAAATTGCTTTATTTTGAAAAAATTGCCAAACAAAATATCTAATCGAGAAATTAGTCCATTCTAGGCGAATTTCTTGATACCTCTTCTTTCCAAAGTTTGGCCGTTTAAATAGCGCCCAAATTGAAATCATCTGGGCCAATCAGGCAAGATGTGGAAAAATCATTGTATTGAAGGATGCTCCTCATCTCATTTGCTTTTAGGCAAATGGCAAAGTTTTGTTGTCTCTAGAAAGGCAATTTAACATTGAAGGGCATGCTCATCAGTTCAAATCTGTATTTGAGATGAGTTCATGTTATTAAAGCAAATACTGGCGTTTCGCCCGAGTAGGCTTGATCTGATCTTTGCAATAAAAACATTTATTGCCGGAATGTTGGCGTTATTTGTTTCATTTGAATTAGATCTGATTAACCCGATGTGGTCGATTGGTACAGTCTTGATTATTGCCAATCCTTATTCAGGAATGGTGTCCTCTAAGTGTGTCTATCGTGTTATAGGAACGATGGGTGGGGCAGTGGTTGCCTTAACGCTAACGCCACATCTCATTAATACGCCTTGGTTGTTTACTGTGGTGTTGTCGTTGTGGGTAGGCTTTGCACTTTATGTGTCTTTACTTGACCGGACCCCACGCAGTTATGCTTTTATGCTGGCGGGTTACTCGACAGCCATGATTGTCTTCAACTCGATTACTTATATTGATCAATACAATATTTTTGATATTGCTTTAGCCCGAGTCATAGAGATTTCGATTGGGGTAATTTCAAGTGCTGTGGTTTCTGCCACTATTCTTCCAATGCACATTGGTTCTGCGATTAAGCAGCGCGTTATCAAAACGCTTAAAGATACAGAGAATTTGTTTGCTAATTTATTAACTGCTGATCCTCAGCAGAACAATACTCAACTTTTAGCGACCATTACCCGAGATACCACAGATATTCATGCTTTGGCAGTACATTTGAGTTATGAGAAGGGTGAGTTGCATGGCATGACCAAGCCCTTACAGGAAATGCTTCATCAAATCTCAATGGTCGTTGCGAATCTGGTCGCTTTATCTGAACGTATTAAGCAGCTTCAGGAACTTCGGTTTATCGAAACTCATTCAGAAAAACTGCAACAGCTCTCAGCGCATGTTGTTCATTTTCTGGAGCAAAAAAATTTAATTATTGATGAAAATATTTTGCAGTTACCAGATGAGTTTGAAAGTGATTTCTTGAGTTTGATGGAATCGGCTTCGACACATCAGCAAGTTTTGGTCGCAGCTATGAAAATGGATGTACGTCATTTCATTAGTAATGTTTTAGCGGTTAAAGTTTTGTGGCAAAGAATTCAGCAAGGCAACAAAGAAATCCCTGACAATATTACGCCAATGACCACCAAATATCCAAGTTTACACCGTGACCATGGTGTGGCTATTCGAGGTGGTATTAGTGCAGTCCTTATTACATTTATTGTGACTGGGGTCTGGATTATTTCGGGATGGAAAGCTGGATTTATGATGGCGCAAATGGGTGCAGTAACAGCCTGTATTTTAACGGCCTTAGATAACCCTGTTCCGGTTTTGCGTATTTTTATCTGGGGCAGTATTGCTTCAGCAGTTTTAGTCTTTGTTTATGCATTTGGTATTTTCCCCCATGTCACCACATTCTGGGAACTTGGACTGGTTTTATTGCCGATGTTCCTGTTTGCTGTATCTATGATGGCCAACCAAATGCTTATGCCAGTAGGCATGGTCTTAGGTATTAATACCATGATGGGCCTGAATCTACATAATGCTTATAGCATGGATGCAGTGTCTTATCTTGATGGTTCTTTTGCCATGATCTTAGGTGTCTTAGTGTCTTTAGTTGTCATTGACGTTGTTCGTGCAATGTCTCCAGACACGAGTGCCAGCCGTATTCTGGCCTTGCATTATCGTGCCATGAGACAGGCGATCTATTTGCCTTATGGTCTTGATTTTAAAGTTCACCTGCGCAGTATGTTAGACCGAATTGGGATTCTTAACAGTAAAGTAGTGCAATCTAATGAGATTAAAACCTCAATTCATCAAGCTTTGATTGAGTCGAGCAGTATTGTCGATTTAAGTAGATTACAAGAACTGGCAAATCAGTCTCCCCAAAATTCAGAACTGGCTCATCACATCGGAAATTTGCAACAAAATCTGGATGAACTGTTTAGAGCTAAAGAAAATGATGTAGATAATACAGTGGCTTTGGTTGAGCAAATCCATCACGGTTTATTTGAATTAAAACAGCTTGCTTCAAATATTGAAGATATGACGATGCGACAAAGATTACTCATTTCACTTAACAATATTGCTTATAGCATGTGTCATGTTTCATCAGATCAAATGAATGAGAACAGTACCTTGAGAGGAGCGACAGCAAATGGGTGAGTTTAATGTTTATGGTATTTACGTGCCTTCTTTGCTCATTCAAGCCCTCTTGGCATATATATGTTTTCGTGGGTTAAGTCCTTTGACCAACAAGTGGATTGCACAAGGCTGGATCGCATTACCTAGTATTTTCAATTTGTGCTTTTACCTTTTATTGCTTTTGGTAATACATCAAATTTTTGTTGGGGTGGGTGCATAGAGATGATTGCGAAATTAAAGATTGAGTTAGGTGAGTGAAATGAATCAGGTGGATTTGAAAAAGGTCATCCGTCCAGTAATTTTGATTGTCGCATTAATGGTGGCGGTCTATACCATTGTGCATTTGTGGAACTACTATAATGCAGCGCCGTGGACACGCGATGGTCGAGTGCGTGGTGATGTTATTCAAGTATCTTCGGATGTCGCTGGCCTTGTCACAGAAGTATTGGTTCAAGATAACCAGACTGTAAAAAAAGGTCAGGTGCTCTTTAAAATTGATGTTTCTCGTCGAGCTTTAGATGTAGAGCAGGCCAAATCGGATTTAGCAAAAGCAAACGCAGCCTTTGCTCAAGCGCAGGCGGGTTTGGCACAAGCAAAAGCGAACTTGATTAAATCGGCGAGTAATATCAAATTGGCCGAGAAAAATGCCGGTCGTTACTCGAACCTAATGGATGGCGCTATCTCTAAACAAGAACAAGACCAAGTGTTTGCCACACGTGATCAATCTCTTGCAGAACATGAGCAACTCCAAGCAGCAATTCAGCAAGCTGAAGCAACTGTTAAGCAACAACAGGCCCTCATTGAGGTTGCAACGAGCAATTTGCATTTGGCCGAGCTTAATATGCATCGTGCTGCGGTAATTGCTCCAGCTGATGGTACGTTATCTAACTTTGATATGCGCCCAGGTAACTATGTTCAAGTTGGACAGGCTGTTGCAGCATTACTTGATCGTAAACAGCTCTATGTGGTGGGTTACTTTGAAGAGACGAAGTTAAATCGTATTCATGTAGGTGATCAAGCTACTGTGCAATTAATGGGTGATAACCAGAAAATTAAAGGTCATGTACAAGGTATTGCATCGGGAATTGAAGATCGTGAGCGCTCAAGCAGCTCCAAGCTTCTTGCTAATGTAAATCCAACTTTTAGTTGGGTTCGTTTAGCACAGCGCGTACCTGTGAAGATTGTATTAGATGAAACACCAAAGAATGAACTTGCTTTTGTTTCTGGACGAACTGCAACTGTGCATATCGTTGAAAAATAAAGTCGAAATGATTTAATTAAAAAAAGCATGTAGTTTTAATTACATGCTTTTTTGTTTTATGGCGTTAATCCAACGGGATTTCGATACCAACTCTGAATGAGTAGTGCAGCAGCAAAACTATCTGCCGAGAGCTTTTTTGCGCGGCCCTGTTCTTGGTAAAAACCTAGCTCTTCTCTCGCTTCACGTGTAGTTAAGCGCTCATCCACCATTAACGTTTCTATGTTGGTTTGATGACGTAAACGTCTCGCAAATTTGCGGGCACGTGTAGAGAGTTCAGACTCGCTATCATCCATATTTAACGGCAGGCCAACCAAAAATAAATTGGGTTGCCATTCTTTCACAATTTTTAAGAGTTGATCCCAATTGGGGATGCCATCTTTCATAACAAAAAGAGGGAGAGGGTTGGCACTTTCAATTGAAGACTGGCCAATCGCCATTCCCATTTTTTGAGTACCAAAGTCAAAAGCCATAATCGATTTTGATAGTGTCTCGGTCATTAAGCGTGTCCGATTTCAGAAGCTAACCACGCACGATCTACACCGATTTTTTTATAAGCTGCATCCCAACGGTCGTCATAAGGCAGGTTAAAAATCAGATCCATGTCAGCATCACAAATGAGCCAGTCACCACGCGTGATTTCGTCTTCTAACTGATTTTTGCTCCAGCTCGCATAGCCTAAAGCAATCTGATATCGACCGACACCTTCATTATGGGCAATCGCATCCAGAATATCTTTACTGGTGGTAATACAAACATTTTCACCTACAGCAATAGATGAATGCCATGTTGGTTGTCCGGTATGAAGAACAAATCCAGCTTCGGGACGTAATGGGCCACCTTGTAAAACCGCATGTGGGTTTACATTGTCTGCTTCAATGTCGAGATCATTGAGTAATTCTTTAATTTGGATACCAGAAGGACGATTAATAATAATGCCTTGAGCACCTTCTTCATCATGACGGGCAAGATAAATTACAGTGTTTGCGAAAAAGTCATCTGCCATTTCTGGCGGGGCAATCAGACAACGGTGAGTCAGATATTGTTTGGTCACCTAAGCGGTTCTCCCTCAAAAAATGTCACTAGAGGGCCTCTCGACCCTTTTATCTATATAGGTTCTTTTTATCAACATACAAGAGTTAATCGGATTTCGCCAATCTTTTTCTCTCATTTTCTTTATTAATTTGAAGAAGCCTGAAATTTAAGTTGGCGTAATTGTTTTGCGTGCTGCAAGGTTGTTTCATTAATTTCCACACCCCCTGACATACGAGCTAACTCAAAAATGATTTGATTTTCATCAAGTTCTATAATTGTACTGCTGGCTGGATCAGTTTGTTGTTTTTTCACTAATAAATGCTGATCAGATTGTGCAGCAACTTGTGCTTGGTGAGTAATACATAAGAGTTGGACATGTTGTGCCAAGTCAGCAAGTAAACGTCCTACAACTTCTGCGGTGCCACCACTAATTCCGACATCGATCTCATCAAACACCAAAACTTCAGATTCAGTTTTTTCAGCATTCATGACTTGCATTACGAGAGCAATACGAGAAAGTTCACCGCCTGAGGCTACTCTTGCCAATGGTTGTGGAGGAATGCCTTTATTGGCAGTAAATAAAAGTTGAATAAAGCTTAAACCCTCTGCACCTGGTTGCTCTAATGGTTCGAACTTAAATTCGAAGTGTGCCTCTGGTAGGGCTAAAGGTTTCACTTGTTCAGTTAATTGTTTCGCAAGCGGAGCGGCAGCTTCACGACGAATATTGTCTAAATGCTGAGCTTTTTCTAAAAACTCCTCATGCGATTTTTCAACTTGTTCTGCCAATGTTTCTGGATCTTCAAGTTGATGCAATTGCTCAAGCTCACTCTGCCAAGTTTCGTATTCTTCTTTAAGCGTCTCTGGCTGAGTGCGATATTTACGTGCCAGACGATGGAAAACTTCCAATTTGGAATTTAGTTCTTCCATTCGCTCTGGATCAAAACTTTGACGATCTATAAATTGACGTAAGTTTGCCGTTGCATCGTCTATTTCACTTTGAGCATTAAGTAGAGAATTATAGATCTCAGAAAGTTGTTCGCTGCGCCCCGCATGGGATTCTAATCTGCGAATAATCGAAGATATTTCTTGAGTAATGTTCTGCTCAGCTTCATCTAAAACATTTAAGCTAAAGCTACAGTCTTGCATGATATGTTCATGATGACTAAGTCGATCAAACTCTTGCTCAATTTCTTTATAGTCGGTTTGAATGACTTCTTCGAGTTCTTCAATTTGATGCTCTAAAGTACCAATCCGTTGTAGACGGGTTGCTTGTGCATCTAGAGCAGCTTGGTGTAAACGAATGGTACGTTGCCATGTGCTATAGGCTTCACGTACATCATTCGCTTCAGCATAAAAATTGTTATAACGGTCTAGCCAATGCTTTGGATAAGGCGGTTCAAGAAGTTGTTGCTGACTATGCTGACTATAGAGTTGAACCAGCAAACGCCCTAACTCTTTAAGTTCAGATAGACTGCTCGGGCGCCCATTAACCCATGCTTTACTACGTCCGGTTGCAAAAATAACACGACGTAAATGAATTTCCCCAGAATCATCATCTAGCTCATGGTCTTGGAGCCATTTTGCTTCAGGACTATTATTCTGATAGGTGAAAACCGCGGTAATATCCGCTTTGTCCGAACCATAACGGACATAATTTGTATCTGTACGTTCCCCGAGGCAGGCAGAGAGTGCATCCAGTAATAATGATTTTCCGGCACCTGTTTCGCCTGTTAGAACATTAAATCCTTGTTCTATATCAATAGCTAAATGATCAGCTAATGCAAAATTAATTAAAGTTAAATGTGTGAGCATAAACGCATCCAACGCGCCAAATTATGGGTTAAAGATAGAGAAGTTTTGAATTTGCTACAAGTGATCTATTATTCTAACTGAAATTATAGAACAGCAAGATTGCGGATATTTACAATGAAAAAAACATTAAGCTTACCGAAACCACCCATAGGGATGGTCAATCGTCATAAAAAAAACAATCCTGCGGAAATGAATAAAATTTTAAATCAACATTTTAATGCATTTAAACAAGCAGCTGCACAAGGTAATTATGCCAAAGCTTATCAACATGTTAAACAAGCTGTTAGCTTAGTTCCTAAGCATCCGGGAGCTTTATCTGACTTGGCTTATACCGAATTGCGCTTAGGCCGTTATAACGAGGCCTATCAACATTATTTGCAAGCGATTCAGGTGAGTGGAACTAATGTAAATACAAACTTATATGATGGACTCACAGAGGTTTGTCATCATTTAAATAAAAAAGAAGAAACGATCAAATTTGGACGCTTAGCAATTACAACAAAAAAAGAGCTAGCGAAGAGCGAACCTATTTTATCGATTCCAGATCATGCACCACCAGCATTTAGTACAAACCCTGAAGAAAATATTATTGCCTTCTCATTATTTGGGGCAAATCCTCGCTATTGTGAAACCTCTATTTTAAATACTCAGCTAGCCAAACAGATTTATCCAGAATGGACGTGTCGATTTTATGTCGATGATACTGTGCCAGTACTGGTGCAACAGCGGTTAAAAGAAAAGGGCGCGCAAGTCATCCAAGTTACAGATTCTCAAAAACAACTATCTGGACTATTTTGGCGCTTTTTTGTGATGGATGATCCTGCAATTAAGCGTTTTCTAATACGTGATGCCGACTCTATTGTGTCGCACCGCGAAAAGGCGGCTGTAGATGTATGGCTCAAGAGTGATAAATGGTTTCATTTAATGCGCGATAATTATTCTCATACTGAGTTAATTTTGGCTGGAATGTGGGGCGGGTGTACAGGGATTTTTCATAATATTGAAGCACATATCAGAGATTATGTTGCCACCGGACGTTATCTGGATAATCGGGTGATGGATCAGCATTATTTGCGCTACTGTATTTGGCCGACTTTAAAACAAAGTGTGCTTATACACGATAGCCAGCAATTCGATTCAGATGCTATCGATTTTCCAGCTTATGATCTGGCGTTAATGCAAAATGACAGTGAAAATTTTCATGTAGGAATGAATGACGGTTCACCGGTAATTGCTACAGCAATTGCCCATCCAACGGCGCAAAAAGTGTGTTGGATACTCCTAGATGAAAATCAGGTCGAAGTTTGCAGATACGATGCAATTGTGTCGAATAGTCGAAATATTGAGATTAACTTACCTTATGCTTTTGCCAAAAAAATTCAGGCACAGCAGTGGAAATTACAAGTCTATCCGTATGAAAACTGATTGATTAGTTATTTAGGCACAATTAAACTACATTCATCATAATTTATATAAATACGGCATTATCTGGAGAATCTGCATGAGTTCAACCCAATTTGATCATGTAACGGTCATCAAAAAATCAAACGTTTATTTTGGTGGAGCATGTATCAGCCATACCGTGCAATTTGAAGATGGAACTAAAAAAACATTAGGTGTTATTTTGCCGACTGAGCAGGCTTTAACTTTTGAGACGCATGTTCCTGAGCGTATGGAAATTATTTCAGGTGAATGTCGCGTAACAATTGCGGACAGCACTGAAAGTGAGTTGTTCCGTGCAGGCCAATCATTTTATGTACCGGGCAACAGTCTTTTTAAAATCGAAACTGACGAAGTACTCGATTATGTGTGCCATTTAGAAGGCTAAGAAATTCCTGTTCAAATCGGGTACACTATGCTCAAAGAAATCCTGTGAAGTTGGCTTTGCAGGATTTTTATTTTTTTGCTCAAACGTTGTTAGAGGTCATGCATGGCAAAACAGGAATATTATTATGGCGTTCATTCAGTGGAGTCATTGTTAGAACTTGAGCCGGAGCGTGTGCTAACCCTGTTTACTTTAAAAGGACGGGATGATCAGCGTTTGCAAAAGATTTTGCAATTGGCAGAGCCTTTTGGAATCAGTGTACAAAAAGCAAGCCGCGATAGCCTTGAGAAACTTGCAGGTCTACCATTTCATCAAGGTGTAGTTGCCGCAGTACGTCCACATCCTGTCTTGAATGAGCAAGACCTCGATCAAATTTTAAGAGAAACTCCGGATGCTTTGTTGTTGGCATTGGATCAGGTGACAGACCCGCATAACTTAGGAGCCTGCATTCGTACCGCCGCTGCGATGGGCGTGCAAGCTGTTATTGTGCCTCGTGATCGTTCGGCTAGTTTGACACCAACTGCTCGTAAAGTTGCAGCAGGTGGAGCCGAGAAAGTTAAATTTATTCAAGTTACGAATTTAGCTCGTACATTGGCTCATCTTAAAGAAACAACTCATGTACGCGTAATTGGCACTATGCTTGATGAAAGTGCGTTGCCACTTCAAAAGTGTGACTTCTCTGGCGCAGTTGTAATTGTAATGGGAGCTGAAGACACAGGTTTGCGTCCTATTACACAGGCGCAGTGTGATCATAAAGTTTATATTCCGATGTCAGGAAACCTACAAAGTCTAAATGTCAGCGTAGCGACAGGTATGGCACTTTATGAGGCTTGCCGTCAGCGTTCTGAGGTATAATCTCACTGCCTTTCTAGTTTTTAAGTCATCTTGATATGTCTCCCCGTAAGCAAGGTTATTTCTTTGTATTGGTGACCATGTGCATTTGGGGCGGGTTTACGCTTTTTGCCCGTTTAAATGCACAGTGGCATATCAGTGCTTGGGACATAGCCGCATTGCGTTTCGCTATAGCCTTTCTAATTTTAATGCCTATTCTAATCTATAAAAAAGATCTCGCTTTTTTATGGAGTAAGCATGCTGTTATTTTAGCCTTGATTGGCGGGGTCATTTATTGTCTCACCGTCTATACCGCTTTTCTCTATGCTCCCGCTGCGCATGCTGCAATTTTCTTAAATGGTTGTATTCCAATTTGTACTGCGTTTGCAGCATACATTTTATTTAGACAGCCGTTTGATAAGCATACCTGGGTGAGTCTGGTAATTATGATTACTGCCTTGACTCTCATGAGCGTGTTGATGTTGCAAGGTAATGCTTCTGCTTTTGGCGTGGGTGATTTACTTCTTTTTATTAGTGCGATTTGGTGGGGTATTTTCACTGTATTACTTAAACAGTGGAAACTTTCTGCATGGCACTCTATGGCAAGTGTTGCGATTTGGTCTGCAATTATTTACTTACCCATCTATGCTCTATTTTTACCAAAGCATTTCATGGAAGTTAGTCCTATCCATTTAGCGATACAGGGCATTTTCCATGGTGTGTTTGTGGTTATTATTGCAACTCTGACTTATGTGGCAGCGATTCAGCGACTTGGCGCTTTTAAAACAGGAAGTATTGTAACTTTAGCGCCATTTATTGCTGCCATTTTAGCTGTACCTTTACTCGGTGAAGCATTAAGCCCATCTATTGTTGTAGGTTTGGTTGGAATGGGGATCGGTGCCTTACAACCTTGGCGATGGTTCCGACCAGATAGCTTGGCACAACAAATTAAGCAGCAAAATAAATCAAATTAGTTTGTACGCTTCAAATAGCTTTGATGTAACGGCTCTAATTGCTGATGTAAATGTTCGAGTAATCCATCATTAAACACAATGTCATTGGCAAGTTCGCGTTTACGTTCGCGTGACATTTGGGCTGCAATAATTTTCTGAATTTGTTCTTGGTTTTGCCCATCGCGTTGGCTGGCACGCTGAATTTGAGTTTGTTCACTCGCATCAACTAATAAGGTGTGGTTTACCAATTCATGCTGGTTGGTTTCAAAAAGTAGTGGTGAAACTAAAATCACATAAGGACTCTTTGGGTTTTGCAACTGCTGAATAATAGATTGGCGAATGGCTGGATGCGTGATTTTCTCGAGTGTTTGTCTTGCTTCAGGATTTTGAAAAATATATTCGCGTAGGGCACGACGATCGAGATTACCATCGGATTGAAGTACCCAATCCCCAAAAGTTTGTTGGATTTTTTGCAGGGCAGGTTGGCCTTTCTCAACCACTTCGCGAGCAACGATGTCGGCATCGACGACTTGTATTCCTTGGGATTCAAACCATTGTGTTGCAGCAGATTTTCCACTGCCAATACCACCTGTGACTCCCAGAATAAAAGCCATCTTAACCTCCCAAATAGATTTTCATAATTTGATCACCCCATAGAAAGGCAACCCAACCCGCAATGGCAATGTAGGGCCCAAAGGCAAAGGGCTGATTGTCATTGCGTAATTTTAATAAAATGATGCCAATAATTGCACCTAGTAAAGATGACAATAACACAATTAATGGCAGCATCAATGGCCCCATCCACGCGCCTAATGCGGCAAGCAATTTAAAGTCGCCGTAGCCCATGCCTTCTTTGCCTGTAATCACTTTAAATAAGTAATACACAATCCAAAGACATAAAAAACCAATCAGGTAACCCCAAATGGCTGAGTTAGGTGAGGTGTAAATATTAAAGGTGTTAATGCCCAAACCAAGCGCAGCTAAAGGTAGAGTAAAACGGTCGGGTAGCAGCTGAGTATCAAAGTCTATAAAGGTGAGGGCAATCAGGACCCAAGTCAGAACTAGTCCCAAAAGCATTTGTATGGTTGGACCAAACACCATGACCACAACCAGTGAACATGCCATTGTTAATAGTTCAATCGCTGGATAGCGAATGCTAATAAGATGCTTGCAATGACCGCATTTTCCTCTTAACATCAACCAGCTTATGACAGGAATATTTTGATACCAACGGATGGGCTGATGGCACTCTGGACATGATGAAGAAGGCTTGCTTAATGTCAGTTTTTCATGATCAATAATGGGTTGATCAGGGTCGAGTAGCATTTGACATTCTTGCTGCCAATCTTGTTCCATCATTTTTGGGGTGCGATAAATCACCACATTAAGAAAGCTACCAATACATAGGCTCAATAATGCAACTGCAATATAAAGTGCAGTTAAGTTTTGAATAAAATAAGCAATAATTTCTTGCATTATACAACTGAGCCCATTTGGAAAATTGGAAGATACATAGCAATCACCAGACCGCCTACAAGTACCCCTAAAATTGCCATAATTAAAGGTTCCATCATTGAAGTTAAGCCATCAACGGCATTATCAACTTCATTTTCATAGTACGTTGCAACTTTATCTAGCATGCTGTCTAGTGCACCAGATTCTTCACCAATTGCGACCATTTGTATAGCCATAGATGGAAAACGATTTGAAACGCGCATTGCAAATTGGAGTTGTTGACCTGTAGCAACATCTTCACGAATTTTCATGACGGCTTGTTCATAAATGACATTGTTAGTTGCACCAGCTGTTGATTCAAGCGCATCAATGAGAGGAACACCAGCTGCAAAAGTTGTTGCTAAAGTACGGCTGTAACGGGCAATAATCGCCTTATAAACCAGATCACCAAAGATGGGTAGTTTCAGGGCAAGTTTGTCTAAACCATCACGGAATTTTTTACTACGCTTTTTAGCTTCCAGAAATGCGGCAATGATTGCCCCAATCACAATAATCAGAATGAACCAGTATTCCTGCATCCATTTCGACATATTTACGACCATTTGTGTAAAAGCAGGTAGATCTGCACCAAAGGAGGAAAATAGATCTTGGAAGACGGGAACGACTTTAACCATCAAAATAATAGTAACAACCACAGCAACCACAATAACCGTTGCTGGATATTTCATAGCTTTCTTAATTTTCTGTTTAAGCAACTCACTTTTTTCTTTGTAAATTGCCACGCGGTCCAGCATGGTTTCAAGCGCACCAGACTGTTCGCCAGACTCTACAAGAGAGCAAAACAGTTTATCGAAGTGCTGAGGATACTTTCTTAAAGCTGAGGCAAAAGTACTACCACCTTCAACTTCACCTTTAATACCGAGTACCACCTCGCGCATAGCTGGGTTTTCTAAACCTTCTGCCACAATTTCAAAGCCTTGTACTAGTGGGACGCCGGCTTTCATCATGGTTGCAAGTTGTCGTGTGAAAATCGTGATATCGAGCGTTGATACTTTTTTCTTAAATAAACCTTCAAGAATATTTTTACGCTTTTCTCGAATATTACGAACAGTCACACCTTGTTTGCGTAGGGTGACTTTGGCTAAAGCCATATTTTTAGCCGGAAGTTCCCCCTTAATTTTTACGCCTTTACGGTCAACCCCTTCATAAGCAAAAGTCGGCATCAATTGTGCCTTTTTGACAGTCATGACATTATCCTTATTTTAAATTGTCTTTTATTCACTGGTTACGCGGTTGACTTCTTGTAAAGAAGTAACACCTTGCATAACTTTCTTTAAACCTGAGCGACGCAGATTATTAAACCCCAGTTTTTCAGAAGCGGCAGCGATTTCTAACGCATTGCCATCTTCCATAATAATCTTGGAAATCTCAGGTGTGACTTTCATTACTTCATAAATACCAACTCGACCTTTGTAGCCCTCACGACATTCTGGACAACCGACTGGTTGAAAAACTTGAAAATCGGGATGCGTCAGATCTTGTTCGGTAAAACCCATTTCCAATAGGCTTTGTTTAGGAATGTCAGTAGGTACTTTACATTGAGAACATAGTCGACGTGCCAAACGCTGAGCAATGACCAGATTGACTGATGTTGCAATATTGAAAGACGGAACGCCCATATTGCGTAGACGAGTCAGTGTTTCAGGAGCACTGTTGGTATGTAGCGTGGACATCACCATATGACCTGTCTGAGCAGCTTTAATCGCGATTTCAGCTGTTTCTAAATCACGAATCTCACCGACCATAATAATGTCAGGGTCCTGACGTAAAAATGACTTAAGTGCAGCTGAAAAAGTTAGACCTACCTTAGGGTTCACGTTAACCTGATTAATGCCTTCAAGGTTAATTTCGACTGGATCTTCGGCAGTAGAAATATTGGAACTTTCAGTGTTTAAAATGTTGAGGCCTGTATATAAAGATACAGTCTTACCAGAACCTGTTGGACCTGTGATTAAAAGCATACCTTGTGGCTTATCTAAGGCTTCCATAAAGAGTGCTTTTTGCTCTTCTTCATATCCTAGTGCATCAATTCCCAGCATGGCACTCGATGGATCGAGAATACGTAGAACTAACTTTTCACCAAATAAGGTCGGAAGAGAGTTCACACGAAAATCAATTGCTTTAGATTTTGACAGCTTGAGCTTGATACGACCATCTTGAGGGACACGCTTCTCAGAAATGTCCATTTGAGACATCACTTTTAAGCGTGAAGCCAAACGATTAGCCAGTTGCAAAGGCGGATTTGCAATTTGACGCAAAACGCCATCGACCCGATAACGGACCCGATATGATTTCTCATAAAGTTCGAAATGTAAATCAGAAGCCCCCATACGAATCGCATCAATCAATAACTTGTTAATATATTTAACAATAGGTGCTTCATCGCCTTGTGGAGTATCTTCATCCTCTTCTGGAGCAGCTGAGGTATCAAGATCTACATCTAGATCAAACTCTTCATCGCTAAACTCGAAACTACTTTCTTCAGTAAATTGCTGTACCAGAATTTTCTCGAGTTTATGATGCTCGACAATAACCGGCTCAACCATAAGCTTGCTGTTGAAGCGAATAGCATCAATAGCATCAATATTGCTAGGATTACTGGTTGCAACATATAAAATCTGTCCTTTTTTTACGAGAGGCAAGATCCGATGTTTTAAAATCAGTTTCTGGTCGACCAAATCTTTAGGAATCTGGCTGACATCGTAAACGTCCAGATCAAAATATGGCTCAGCAAATTCAATAGAAATTGTTTCAGCTAATAAAGAAGGGGAGAGATTAACCTCTTCAATCAGGTACGCAACAGTATCCTGTTTAGCTCTTTTTGCTGCATCTAGTGCTGCTTGCATGGTCGCTGCCGACACATGTTTTTCTTCGACTAATCGTCGAAAAAACCCCGAAAATTTTGGAGATGTATGTATGACTGACATCTGCCTACCTGTGCTCATATGTTTATAATTGGTATATAAAAAATTATACTTTTGTTATCTAAAATTACTACCTGAGAAAATGATGCTCTCGTCTTGATCCATATATTAAAGCTTGAACCAGTCGAAGTTTTTATTCATTAATTTTTAAAACGCGGAGCTTTAGTCTTAATAAAGTTTTATGACTGTTTTCAAATAGTAGAAAAGATATGAGCAAAGCCGTTAAAGAAAAGTATCTGAAATTTGTAGAAATGCGTGTAGAATGTGCTGCATTTTTGATGAAAGGTGAGCCGTATGTCGGGTTCGACGATTACGCCTTGGGTAGTTGGCAACTGGAAAATGAACCCAATGCGTGCCAATGCCAAACAACTTATAGAAGAATTTAAACAACTATTGCAACAAAACGAAATTGCAGATGAAAGCTGCCATGTCGGAGTTGCTCCGGTTTCTATTGCACTTACAATGGTACAAACCCAATTGCAAGATGCTGCAAAAACAGTATATACAGTTGCACAGGATGTATCGCGTGTAGCAGGTACAGGCGCCTATACTGGTGAAGTCAGTGCAGAATTATTAAAAGATAGCCAAATTAATTTTGTATTGGTGGGTCACTCTGAGCGCCGTGATTTGTTAGGTGATAACGTTGAAATTTTGAAGGCAAAACTCCAAAATTCTTTAAATGCAGGCTTAACTGTCATTTATTGTGTGGGTGAAAGTCTCGAACAGCGTGAACAAAATTTGGCAGAGCAGGTTGTATTGCAACAGATCTGTGATATAGCACCTGTAGTGACTGCAGAGCAATGGCAAAAGCAAATTGTAATCGCTTATGAGCCAATCTGGGCAATTGGTACAGGTAAAACTGCTTCACCACAAGATGCACAGGCAATGCATGCTAAAATCCGTGAAGGTTTAAGTCAGATTACTTCTGCGGGTCCAGACATTGCGATTTTATATGGCGGTAGTGTAAAAGCTGAGAATGCAGTCGAGTTGGCAGCATGTCCAGATATTAATGGCGCGTTGGTTGGAGGTGCTTCGTTAAATGCAGCATCTTTTTATCAAATCGTACATGCCTTTGCACAAAGTAAATAACGAGGATAGGGTATGCACTCTTTTGTACTGATCGTACATATTATTTTAGCGGTACTGATGATTGGCTTGATTCTAGTCCAACACGGTAAAGGTGCGGATGCTGGTGCTTCTTTCGGTGGTGGCGGAGCAGCAACTGTATTTGGCGCATCGGGTTCAGCTAATTTCCTTACTCGCCTTACTGCTATTTTAACGGCACTGTTTTTTGTGACGAGTTTAACCTTGGCTGTTTTTGCAAAAAAACAGACGAATGAGGCATATAGTTTGAAATCTGTACAAACAACAGCACCAATTCAAACAACATCGCCTGAAACTTCACCAAATGCACCAAAAACGGGTCAATAATTCGAAATAGGGCTTTCCTTTTATAGTTGGAAGGACTAGAATGCGTCCCACAAGCTGCGGTGGTGGTGGAATTGGTAGACACGCTACCTTGAGGTGGTAGTGCCTTCGGGCGTGGGGGTTCAAGTCCCCCCTTCCGCACCAACTTTGAACCAGAAAGTTGAGTGCAAGCAGTTTTTTGATGCGGGATGGAGCAGTCTGGTAGCTCGTCGGGCTCATAACCCGAAGGTCGTTGGTTCAAATCCAGCTCCCGCTACCAAATTGATTAAGGTGCAACTTAATCAGACAGTATCTAGAAAGTTTACATTGACTTTATTTGATATTTGTATATAATTTTTGCACGTTGATGCGGGATGGAGCAGTCTGGTAGCTCGTCGGGCTCATAACCCGAAGGTCGTTGGTTCAAATCCAGCTCCCGCTACCAAGTTTCTTAAAAGAGGCTCACAGACAAGTGGGCCTTTTTGCACAGTGGACTATTGTTTTCTGTGCTACATAGGGGCGATTAACGCCCTTTTTTATTGGTTATCGTATCGCTATCGTGTAGTTTCGACATCAATTGGTCAAATAGTCATGCTTCACTATAGTAGGTCTGTGTCGGTTAAAACAACCGATTGAATCGCACGAGAATGACGAGAGTAAATGAAATTATCAAATAAATCCCAAGCATTGCATGACTTAATTGTTCCTGCAGTACAAGCATGTGGTGTCGACCTTTGGGGAATCGAGTTTCTCCCACAAGGTAAACGTTCATTATTGCGTATTTATATCGATAAAGCGGTAAGTGAAGAAGATGCTGAGCCAGTACTTAATGAAGATGGTGAAGTAGAACTAGGCCGTGGTATTGGTGTACAAGATTGTGTGCGTGTAACACAACAAGTTGGCGCAATGCTGGATGTTCATGATCCAATTTCGGGTGAGTATTCATTAGAAGTTTCTTCACCAGGTTGGGATCGTCCATTTTTTCAACTAGAACAGTTACAAGGCTACATCGGACAACAAATTGCTTTGCGTTTGATTGCAGCAGTAGAAAACCGTCGTAAATTTCAAGCAAAGCTTATCGCAGTAGACCTTGAAAATGAAGAAATTCAGGTTGAAGTTGATGGGAAGCACGTGCTTGAGATCGACAGCAACAATATCGATAAAGCAAACTTGATCTATCAAGATTAAATTTATTAAATTTTATAAGAAATCGGTAGGTGACTTATGGGCCGCGAAATTCTTACCGTTGTTGAAACGGTTAGTAATGAAAAAGGTGTTAGTCGTGAAGCGATCTTCGAGGCTTTAGAACAAGCTCTAGTTGCTGCAACGAAGAAAAGATTTTACGAAGGTACGCATGCTGAAGAAGCTCAGCTTCGTGTAGAAATTGATCGTAAAACTGGTGATTACAGTACATTCCGTCAATGGACTGTTGTGGCAGATGAAGATCATGAAATGCCAGCTTGCCAAGATGCGATTTCTGACCTTGACCCATCTAAATGGTCAATTGGTGATGTTCGTGAACTCGAAGTAGAATCTATTGAGTTTGGTCGTATCGCTGCACAAATTGCAAAACAAGTTATCGTACAAAAAATTCGTGAAGCTGAGCGTGCTTTAGTTGCTGATGCATACGAGTCTAAAGTTGGTGAGTTAATTTACGGTGAAGTGAAAAAACAAACCAAAGATGGCTTTATTATTGATTTAGGCGACAACGCTGAAGCTTACCTTGCGCGCGAAGAAATGATTCCAAAAGAAATTCTTCGTCCGAAACAACGTATGAACGCTATTTTATACAATGTGAACCGTGAAGGTCGTGGCGCTCAGTTGTTGTTATCACGCGCTAAGCCTGAAATGTTAATTGCTTTAATGAAAAAAGAAATTCCTGAAATTTCTGAAGAAATTATTGAAATTAAAGCAGCGGCACGTCAACCGGGCGTTCGTGCTAAAATTGCAGTGAAAACAAATGACCATCGTATTGACCCTGTAGGTGCATGTATTGGTATGCGTGGTACGCGTATTCAAGCAGTACAACAAGAGTTAAACGGTGAACGTATTGATGTAGTGGTCTGGTCTGATGATCCAGCTCAGTACATTGCAAGTGCATTAGAACCAGCTGATGTTTCAGGCATCGTGCTTGATGAAGATGCAAGAAGTGCCGATATTATTTTTGCAACCAGCGATCAATTGGCTCGTGCAATTGGCTCACAAGGCCAAAATGTTCGCTTGGCTTCTGATTTAACTGGCTACAAACTCGACATGATGCTTGAAGAAGAGTATCGTGCTCGTCAGCAAAATGAAGCTCAGCAATATCTTGATATGTTTGTATCACGTCTCGATATTGAAGAAGATTTAGCAATGGCATTGGTGGAAATGGGCTTTACCTCTTTAGAAGAGATTGCTTATGTTCCAGCTGAAACTTTTGACGAAATTGAGCTTGATGCTGAATTGGTTGAGTTATTGCAAAGTCGTGCAAAAGAAGCAGCACTTACTGATGCTTTGAAACAGCAAGAAAATATTCAAGAACCGAGCGCAGACCTTCTCACTATGGAAGGCATGACTTCTGAGATCGCTTACTCGCTTGCCGCTCGCGGTATTATTACTGTCGATGATTTGGCAGATCAGGCTACTGACGATATCTCTGATATTGAAGGACTTGATCATGAAAAAGCAGGTCAATTGATCATGAAAGCTCGCGAATCATGGTTTAACTAGGAGATGAAATATGACGGACAAGTCGATTAAAGAGTTAGCTCTCAGTGTAGAACGTCCTGTTGAGAAGCTCCTAGAACAGGCTCGTGAAGCAGGTTTGCCTCAACGTACAGCAGACGACATTATTACCACTGAACAACAGGATACTTTAGTCAATCATTTGAAAAAAGTGCATGGTCAGGAAAGTGGTAACACAGGAAAAATTGCGTTGAAACGTAAAACAACCAGTACCGCTAAAGTTGCAAGTACTTCAGGTAAAGCAAAAACAATTAACGTAGAAGTACGTAAAAAACAGGTTTTTGCTAAACCAAACCCTGAACAAATTGCAGCTGAAGCTAAAGCACGTGCAGAAGCTGAAGCTAAAGCACGTGTAGAACAGCAAACGCGTGACACTGCACAGCAAAACGCGCGTCTTCAAACAGAGCAAAAAGCAAAAGCAACTTTAGATGCGATGCGTGCTGCTCATCAACAAGATAGCGCTGCTCAGACAGCTCCTAAAGCTGCTGTAGTAGTGAAAAAACGTGGTGGTGGTACAGTAAAACCTGCACCAAAACCAGCAGAAACATTAGAGCAAAAGAAAGCGCGTGAAGCACAAACAGCTCAGTTGAAAGCAACTGAAGAAGCTGCGCGTCGTAAAGCGGCTGAAGAAGCTCAGCAACGTACACTTGAACAAATGCGCAAAATGGCGTCTAAGTATTCAAGTGACGAAGCTACTACCACAATTCGTGTGATTGATGATTCTCCACTTGCTTCAGGTCTTGTAGGCCAAGCTTATGAAGATTCATTCAAGCAAGAAGACCGTGAAATTAAACGCGGTGGCGCAACCACTAACCCTCGTGCGGGTAAAAAGGGTGGTCGTCGTGGTCAAGAAGAGCAAAGCTTTGTTAACCATAACAAACGTGGTTTAAAATCAAGCCAAGCGAATAAGCATGGATTTGAAAAACCAGTTAAAAAGCAAGTTTATGATGTAGAAATCGGTTCAAGCATTGTTGTTGCCGATCTTGCTCAAAAAATGGCGATTAAAGTACGTGAAGTTATCAAAACACTTATGAAAATGGGTGAGTTGGTTAATCAGGAACAAGCTATTGACCAAGATACAGCAGCACTTGTTGTTGAAGAAATGGGCCATAACCCTGTTTTAGTTTCTGATACTCAAGCGGAAGATAACTTGCTTGAAGCGGCTGAAGAAGCACGTGGTGAGCAAACAACTCGTCCGCCAGTTGTTACCATTATGGGTCACGTTGACCATGGTAAAACATCCTTGCTTGACCGTATCCGTCGTTCGAAAGTGGCGGCAGGTGAAGCAGGTGGTATTACCCAGCATATTGGTGCATATCATGTTGAAACAGACAAAGGAATTATTACATTCCTTGATACACCGGGACATGCTGCATTTACTTCAATGCGTGCACGTGGTGCTAAAGCAACGGATATCGTTGTATTGGTTGTTGCGGCAGATGACGGTGTAATGCCACAAACTGCTGAAGCAATTGACCATGCGCGTGCAGCAGGTACTCCAATTATTGTTGCAATCAACAAAATGGATAAAGAATCTGCTGATCCAGACCGTGTGTTAAATGAATTAACAACGAAACAAATCGTTCCAGAAGAATGGGGTGGTGATGTTCCGATTGCTAAGGTTTCTGCACACAGTGGACAAGGTATTGATGAACTCCTTGACTTAATTCTTATTCAGTCAGAATTGATGGAATTAAAAGCATCTGCACAAGGTGCTGCACAAGGTGTTGTTATTGAAGCGCGTGTTGATAAAGGCCGTGGTGCAGTAACTTCTATTCTTGTTCAAAACGGTACATTAAACATTGGTGATCTTGTTCTTGCAGGTTCGTCATATGGTCGTGTCCGTGCAATGTCTGATGAAAATGGTAAGCCGATTAAATCAGCAGGACCATCTATTCCAGTAGAAATTCTGGGTCTTCCAGATGCTCCAATGGCAGGTGATGAAGTTCTTGTTGTAAATGACGAGAAGAAAGCGCGTGAAGTTGCTGATGCTCGTGCTGACCGTGAACGTCAAAAACGTATTGATCGTCAAAGCGCAATGCGTCTTGAAAATATCATGTCGTCAATGGGCAAAAAAGATGTTCCTACAGTGAACGTTGTTTTAAGAACAGACGTACGTGGTACTTTAGAAGCATTGAATGCAGCTTTACATGAATTATCTACTGATGAAGTAAAAGTTCGTGTAATTAGTTCGGGTGTTGGCGCGATTACTGAGTCTGATGTGATTCTTGCTGAATCTTCAGAAGCTGTATTGTTAGGCTTTAACGTTCGTGCTGATACGACTGCTCGTCAGAGAAGTGACCAAGACGGTATCGATATTCGTTACTACAGCATCATCTATGAATTAATTGATGATGTGAAAGATGCCATGAGCGGTAAACTTGCTCCTGAACATCGTGAAACTATCTTGGGTGTTGCTGAAGTACGTGAAGTATTCCACTCAAGTAAGTTTGGTGCAGCAGCAGGCTGTATGGTACTTGAAGGTGTATTGCATCGTAATAAACCGATTCGCGTATTACGTGATGACGTGGTTGTGTTCCAAGGTGAGCTTGAATCTCTTCGTCGCTATAAAGAAGTGGTTGAAGAAGTTCGTGCTGGTATGGAATGTGGTCTTGCGGTGAAAGGTTATAAAGACATCAAAGTGAAAGATAAAATTGAAGTCTATGATGTTCAATTGATTAAACGGAGTCTTTAATGGCGGGTAGCCAACGCTTAAAGCGCATGGCGGATTCAGTTCAACGCGAGTTGTCTGAGCTGATTCGTCAAGAGCTTAAAGATCCTCGCTTAGGTGGTCTAGTGACCATCTCTGCGGTGAAAGTCAGTGCAGACATGGGTTATGCTGAAGTTTATGTCACCGTAATGGGGCGTGAGCTTGGCGATGAGCAAAGTGAAGCAGCAAATAAAGAAACTTTAGAGGTATTAAATAAAGCTTCTGGTTTCTTGCGTCATGAATTGAGCCGTCGTATCAAGACACGTATTACGCCAAGATTGCGTTTCCATTATGACAAGACGAATGCTTATGGTAACTATATGTTTGGTCTGATCGAAAAAGCGGTAAATGATTTACCGAAACGCGATTCAGACGACGAACAGTAATATAAAAAATAAAAAAGCCACCTTCGGGTGGCTTTTTTATTGGTGGGCTTTTTCCTAGTCTTTAGGAGGGTCCATAGGTGGTTTATTTTGCGAGAAACGCTGTCCAATTTTATAACGGTCCCACGGCAAGGGACGTTCAATTGACTCAGGAACTTCTCCACTCAATGAGCGCAAACGTAAATGTAGCGCAGCTTGAGCAATTAAATTTGCTGAAACTGGTGCGGTAATAAAAGCTAAAAGTGTGATCAGTAGCTCGGCAAAACCAAAGCGGCCTTGAAAAGCAAAAAAGATCATAGACGCAATCAAAAAGCTGCCTAATCCTAACGTACTCGATTTTGTGGGTGCATGTAAGCGCATGAATAAGTCAGGTAAGCGCACCATGCCAATCGAACCGACTAACATAAAGAAAGCACCAAAAACCAGAAAGACTGAAACAATAACTTCCATTACGAACTGCATTTTGATCTCTCCTTAATCGATTACGTGACCAGTTGTGAAGTAACGTGCTAAGGCTGCCGTAGATACGAAACCTAGCATCGCAACCAGTAGGGCTCCTTCAAATAAAGAGGTCGTCATCCAATAAATGCCTAAAACAACAATGAGACAAGTTGCATTTAAGAAGAGAGTATCGAGTGCTAAAAGCCGATCTACAATTGATGGACCTATGACCAATCTGAAGAGACAAAGTAGCATAGAGATTGTAATGGCAATTGAGCTAATACCTAGAGCATAGGGTAGGATGGTCATGCACTTGCCTCCGTTTTACTTTTTACATCAAAAATTTCCATAAGTGGAATTTCATAACGTTGTTTGATGTCTTCAATATCAGATTCGGTATTATCTGTGCTCAAAGCATGAACCAGAATATCGCCACGTTCCTGATCAATACCCGCAGAAACCGTACCTGGTGTTGTGGTAATGATCATCGCTAGTAAGGTATTGACTTGCTCATGTTCTGTCTCTAAAGGTACACGATACCATTTAGGGTGTAATTTTTTAGTAGGCCCTAAAACAAGTTTTGCGACCTTAAAGTTAGAAATAATAATATCCCAAAGAACCACAAAACATAGTTTAACCGCAGGTTTCCAGTGAATATGCGGTGTACGGGTAATAAATGGTTTGACTAAACGAGGGATGATTAAGCCCAAAAGCATTGCAGTCAAAAGATCACTCGCATCAAGACTATGCGCCAGCATCAACCAAAATAAAATGATCAGAACCGAAACAAATGGATGTGGAAACCAACGTTCAAGCAAATGAGATAACTGCATTGTTATGGCTCCATAGGTTTCAATTGACTTTCATCAACAATGGAAGGTGTTTGGAGTTTGTCCTGTTGCTGAATTTGTCGTTGTTTATATTCAGAAATATGTTCACCATTGAACGTATCTTTCGAAATAATATCGGGAATAAGATAAGCATTATGATCTTCAACTTCTCCCCCATATTTAGTTTCTGGCAGATAGGCGGGATCAAATGGCTGTACGCTGATAACTTCCCCATTTTTATCTACTTTAAGAATAGTGCGTTGGTAAAGTGCATGGTCTTGAATCTGTTGTGCGGTGCTTAATGTGTAATGCTGAATTGGTGCAGCAAAGACAACATAAGCGATTAAACCAGCCAGTAATAGATAAATAACTTGATCGTTACGTGGTGGTGCGCGTTCCGGCAAAGCACGATAAAGAATATAAGCTGGATGGATTGGATCTTCTTCTGGAGGAGATGCACGCCAGAATAAGATAAAACCAACACGTGTGAGTGCAATAATACTTAATAAGCTCACAACAAGCACAACACCAATAATCCAGCCTTGATAGCTAGCTTCAACTGTCGCTTGTAAAATGAATACTTTTCCAAGAAAACCACTAAAAGGCGGTAACCCAGCAAGCATCATGGCAATCAAGAAATAAGTCACCATAGCCGCTTTTTCTTGTTTGATTCTTGGGGCAACTTTTAAATGATCTTTGAAATCTCCACGTTGTGAAGTGATCCATCCACAAAATAGATAAAAAGCTGCACCGATTAAGGTACTGTGCACTAAGTAATATAAAGCACCAGACCATGCCTGCGTATTAGACATGGCAATTGCGGTGAGCAAGGTACCAATTGAAGAAAGTACCATAAAGCCGACAAAGCGACGTAAACGATCTGCTCCAATTGCTGCAATCACACCATAGAGTGAAGTAATTAAACCAATAGGCAATAACCAGCTTTTTAAGATTTCTTGGCTAAGCGCATCGTCAAATACTGTTCCATTTACACGTAAAATAGAATAGATCCCGACTTTGGTCATAATGGTGAAAATTGCAGCTACAGGCGTACTTGCAACGGCATAGGTTTTTGGCAGCCAAAAACCGACAGGAAGCATTGCTGCTTTAATGCCGAAAACAACAAAAAGAAGTAAGGAACCAGCGACTGCTAATTTGTGTTGATCTGCTTCAAGTGTTGGTATAAGACGTGATACATCCGCCATGTTGAGGCTACCCACACTGCCATAAATCATACCAAGCCCAATTAAGAAGAGGGCAGAGGCTAAAAGGTTGATAATGACATAGTGAACGCCAAGCTGAAAACGTGGTTTGCCTTGCCCATGTAAAAGCAAAACATACGAAGCCATCAACAAGATTTCAAAAAAGACGAAAAGGTTAAATAAATCGCCTGTTAAAAATGCTCCGCAGATACCCATTAATAAGAAATGCACCATGGCATGGAAATAGCGACCACGGGTATCCCAATTGTCGCTTGCATACCATAGAACTGGTACTGCTAATGCGTAAGTCAGCACCAGCATAAAAGCAGAAAGGCGATCTAACACAAGCACAATACCAAATGGCGCTGACCATTCGCTCAACTGGTAAATGGTAATCTGTCCAGTGCTGGCAAAGCTTAAATATATAATTGCGGTAATTAATCCAGCAATTGCAGAAACAAGACTAATGCCACGACGCCATGGTTGTCGCCAGTCATCTTTTAAAGCACCTGCTCCCGGGTTGCCAAGCAGTAATAATATAAAAGCAGTAAATGCCGGGATGAGAATACTAAAAATAGGCGCATGTTCTTGCCAGAAAGATAAAAAATCAAACATTACGGCTCATCCTCGCGTGGGTCGTATGTCGGAGAGATGTCTTCTTTAGCATCAACATGATCACTACCTGATTCATAACGGCTACGCAGTGCCAGTTGTACAATAAAAGCGGTGGTTGCAAAACCGATCACAATGGCTGTTAACACTAGCGCTTGAGGAAGTGGATCGGTTATTTTTGTTGTTTCAGTTAAAATTGCGGGTGAGCTAATTTGTAATCGGCCCATAGCAAATAAAAATAGGTTTACAGCATAGCCAATTACAGCTAATCCAAGCACAACAGGGAAGGTACGAGCACGTAAAATCAGATAAATACCTGTGGCAACAAGTAAACCAATTGCAGAAGCCAATAAGAATTCTAAACTGATCATGATGATTCCTCCCGATGTGGTACTACAGGACCAGCCATGCTTGAGTGGCGAGAGTCTCCTAATACTGAGATAAGTAACATCGTTGCACCAACCACGGTAATATAAACCCCTAAGTCAAAACTCGCAGCTGAAGCCAAATGTAGTTTTCCTAAAATTGGTAATTCAACATAAACGTGCGCACTAGTCAGGAATGGGCGTAACCAGAACCATGCAGCTACACCAGTAAGCCCAGCAATCGTTAAACCTGAACCAATCCAGACTTCGTAAAGACGGCCTGATTTTGCTTTGAGTAATTGTTCTGTTTGGTCTTGACCTAGCGCAATATATTGAATGATTAAAGCCATTGAGGTGATTAGACCTGCAATGAAGCCACCGCCCGGATAATTATGGCCACGCATAAAAATATAAACACTTACGACAAGTGCTAACGGTAATACCCAAGAGGCTGTAATACGGAACATGAGCGGAGATGGATTAAAACGGTAGGTGAGGCCTTGGGTCATGGTTGTACCATGGACACGCATACCATCCATAAGACATAGTGCACCAATAGCAGCAATGCCTAATACAGTAATTTCACCAAAGGTATCGAAGCCACGGAAGTCAACCAAAATGACATTTACAATATTTGAACCGCCGCCAAGTGGTAAAGACTGCTGCGCAAAGAACCAAGAAATCGAATTATGATCACGGGTTAAAATCAGCCATGCAATCCAGCCTATCCCTAAGCCTCCAACAATGGCTAAAGCAGCATCTCTTAAACGTCTAGAACGAAGAGATTCATATGGCGTTAGCTGTGGAAGTAAAGATAAACTCATTAGTAAAAGAACAGTGGTTACAACATCCACGGTAATTTGAGTTAGTGCCAAATCTGGAGCTGACATGGTGACAAATACCATTGTTACCACTAGACCAATTGCACCACTAATGAGGACTGCTTTAATACGTTCATGATGGAACCACAACATCATCCAGCAACCTGAGAACAGGGTTAGCCAGAGAACGATAGCAATCCATGGGGCATGAGTAAGTTCACGTGTGCCTGTAGTGAGCCCTTGATTAAGTAGCGGCATAGTTACCATGATGACGCTAAAAGCAATGATCAAGAACAAGTAACTTTGCAATGAGCCATTCTCAGTTTTTTGTTTAATTTTTCGGCTGGTGAGCAATAGGTGTTTTAAAAATAAATCAAATAAAATGCGGCCTTGCAATCTGCCAAGATGTGGGTCAAGGTCAATTTTACGAATCATGCCATCTTTTGCCAAAGCAAAATAGAACAGTGAGCCGCCGACTAAAGCAATAATACTCATCACAAGAGGAGCATTGAATCCGTGCCAGATCGCAAGATGAGTTCCTACAAATTCTGGTTGCATCAAGCTTGCTCTCGTTACGCTATTTACCAGTGGTTCTACCAACAAAGAAGGTAGAACACCGACTAGGATACATAGCACAGCAAGAAGAAGGGCTGGTGCGCGCATGCCCATTGGCGGTTCATGTGCATCTTTATTTGGAACGTGTTTACCAATCGGACCGTCAAAAAACACGCCGTGTATTAAACGAATTGAATAACTCACTGCAAAAATACCAGCAAGAGTGGCAATGATGCTGGCAAAGATAACTGCTGAACCTGAAAGATTCGCCAATAGCTCGGTAAAGAACATCTCTTTTGAAATAAAGCCATTGGTGAGTGGCACACCTGCCATAGAGGCAGCGGTGATCATGGTTAATGTGGCAGTGAAAGGAAGTAATTGCCAAATACCACTGAGTTTTCGAAGATCACGTGTACCTGTTTCATGGTCAATGATTCCTGCAATCATAAAGAGTGCAGCTTTAAATGTTGCATGGTTAATAATATGAAAAATAGCAGCAGCAACTGCTAAAGGTGAACCGATACCAAGTAAACAGACAATAAGACCTAAATGGCTAATTGTTGAATAGGCTAACAGCCCTTTTAAGTCTTCTTTGAAAATGGCAAAACATGCTGCCATACAGAGCGTAAATAGGCCAACGAAGGTAACAATATTGTGATAAAGCGCGGCGCCTACAAAAATTGGCAGTAAACGTGCGAGCAGGAAAATACCTGCTTTTACCATGGTTGCAGAGTGTAGGTAAGCAGACACCGGAGTTGGCGCAGCCATTGCATTGGGTAACCAAAAATGAAATGGAAACTGAGCACTCTTCGTAAATGCGCCAAGCAAAATAAGCAATAGCATTGGAATAAATAGAGCATGGGCTTGAATGGTGTCTTTCATGCCCATGATGTCACTAATTTCATAGGTTCCGGTGATTTGTCCTAATAAAACAAATCCACCCAACAACGCCAAACCGCCCATTCCTGTGATGGTAAGTGCCATTCGAGAGCCACGTTGAGCAGCTTCATAATGACTCCAGTAACCAACTAACAAGAAAGATGAAATACTGGTGAGCTCCCAAAAGACTAATAAAATAATAAGATTATTAGAGAGCGAAATACCCAGCATTGCTGCCATAAACAGCATGAGCAAAGCATAGAGTTTGCTTAAAGAATTTTTAGGGCCAAGATAGTAATAGGCGTATATGTAAATGAGGGTACCGATACCGGTAATAAGTAAAGAGAATAGTAAACCAAGAGCATCGAGCCTGAAGCTAAGATTAATCCCCAATTGAGGTAGCCAATCCCAGCTTTGTTGAATGCTTGCACCACCAAGCACAGTTTTAGCTTGAGTCAGTAATAAACCAAAACTGGTTAAACTGACTCCAATTGCCCCTAAAGCCGTTACTCCACGCGAGAACCGTTGAAGCAATGAAACAAGGGTGGTGCCTAATATTAACGGTAATAAGATAATTATCGGTAGCACACTCGTATCCATATGTGATTTAGGCCGAAACCTAAAGGTGAATTTTTAATTTCAGAATAGATAGGAATTCAAAGAGAGTTCCAAGGCTTTGTTATTCTGAAAACCCATCCAAATTAGAAAATAAAGCGAGAAACAAGTTGTATTGCGCAACTTGAAGAATAAAAACGCAAAATGAAATTTATTGTACACTAAAAAAGCATTAAAAATCTGATGTTATTACATGTAGTAACAACATCTAGTGATTTTTAATGCCTAAAAATTTTAATGAAGCGGTATATTTTGCAGGAGCGCTTTTTATTATAAAAATAGAGCTAAAAGTGGCATAAAATTTAAACAGAAGGGCTTTCTTCTGGTGTGTCTCCTGCATGAATCATTCGTAGCAATTCATTTTTTTGTTGTTCATTTAAACCCTGAATTTGCTGAAATAAAACATCAACCTGTGCTGGAGAGGGAGTAGGGTCTATTAAGCTTGGAAGCTGTGCTTCTATATGGGGTACTAATGACTCACTTCTTTGGAGCAATGTATAGATGTGTTCAAGCTGTTGTTTGGTGGTATTTAAATCAAGATGACTAATTTTACCATGCTCTAATTTTAAACATTGATAGGCCGAGGCATGTTCTAGTAACTCTTCACGACTTCCCGTTGCAATAATTTGTAAGCGCGGAAATGCTTGATGGAGTTTGTTTAAAATTTCTGAACAATGCTGTGCATCGAGTTGCGCATCAATCTGATCAATTAATAAAATTCCTTCACCTTCAAGGCAAGGATTTAGGCTTAACGGATTGAGTAAACAGAGCCTGCGGGCAATATCGCCTACTAAAGCAATCCATGTTTTTGTGGTGTTGGAAAGTTGCTGAAAAGGTAGGGTTTGGCCATCATAGTCAGCCATAAGTTGAAGCCGAGGCTGATATTGCAAATATAAGTCCTTGAGCTCTGGCAAAACGATATTTAATGCATTTTTAAGAGCATAGAGATTAGGTGTGGTGAGCTGTTTCGGCTGCCCAGCTAACTCCTTTTGAAGCTCATTTAATAGTTCTGTCTGATCTTCTGGATCTAATTGCTTAGATTTAATGCGTTGTACTAAATGTGCAGCTTGAGCATTTTCGATATCGCTAATTTCACGTAACCATTCAAAAAAACGCGTGAAGGTTGTGAACGGAACTGGACTAATATCATAGGCTGAAATGGCTTGAGTGATGCCGGGTAAATTTTTATTGAGTAGATTAATATCATTTACAAATCGCTCGGCTGGGTAGTAAGCGATTAAGGGTAACCCTTGTAATGGATCTTTTTTGATGACTTGTTGATAAAGGGCCATCGTCTGGTCAAGTTGCTGAGTTTCAACTTGGCTGATTCCAATGCCACTTGAATTTAGGGTTTTAAAAAGTTTCCAGCTACACAGTGAAGAATCTACCTCTTGAGCAGAGGTACTTTCTGGTAAAGAGCCAATTTCTGGTGGAACTTGAAGGGTTACTTCGATTTTTGACTGTAGACGCGATTGAGTAATGTCTTGGTCAGGCATAACAATACCGGGACTACGCAAATCTTTAAAACGGGCAGGGAACCAAGTTAGAGCATGGTAAGTATGTTTGAGCAACATACTTTTACCCGTTGCTTGTTCACCTAAAATTAAGGTAATCGGCTGTTTTTCATATTGAAACTGTATTTTAAGATCGTGAAACAGAGCAATATGTTTAAATTGGATAGATTCAAGTTGCATAGGCTCACCTAATTATGAGCGCTTCAACCAACCGACTTTCGAAGACTTAAAGGCGCCCTTACTTTTAATTGTTGTATCAGATCATAAAGATGATGGATATTTAGACTTACTTTAGCACGAGTACAGGCAACGTAAAGTAATCTTAACTCTTCATCACTAATCTTGTGTTCTAAGCCATTAATTTTAAATTGATAGTCATCTTCAATATGAACGCGATTCCATTCTAGCCCTTTCGCTTTATGAGCTGTAGAGATGACATAATCAGCTTGCTCAAGTGGAGTAATCTTTGCAAGTGCTTTTTTTAGTGGGTCGGTGCCGTGATCATCCACCAGTTTAACCAATGGTTTAATGTCACTTCCTTCATTGGTTTCACAGTATTCATGAACATCGTGCCATGAGTTAAACCATGCTAATTCAGGAACGTCAGTAACTCGTTTGCCTTGTTTTAATAGGCTTGCGGCGTCTACAAAACGGTTTAGTTTTTGATGATCCGCCTGCAAACTCACTTTATCGCCGTGAACTAAGCCTGCCAGTAAAAGTTCCATTGCACGCGCATTGGTACGGCATAAAATCGCATCACGCATTTTGGTATGCGGTTTATTCACTACACTTGATTTTTGGTTTGGATTACCAAGCAAGGGAACAGTTTCATTTAAACCGCCAAGCAGTGCATTGGCTACATCGGCAATCGTTTCGCCAAAACGAAAAGAAGTGGTTAACCGAGATTCTGGCAAGGGCAATTGTTGCATGGCATTAATTGCACCACGCCAAGCATAGATTTGTTGATGTGCATCACCTACATAAATAACTTGAGTATTTTTTTGGCGAAGCAAAATGCCTAGCATTAGAGGATCAGCATCTTGTGCTTCATCAAACAATACATAGTCCGTAGGAATGTTTGGCTCAGACAATGCCCAAAGTTTGAGGTAAATATCATGCCCAATACCAGCTTGATGGTTTTGGTCAATCGACTCTAACCAACGTCGTTCCACAGCAGGGTAAAGGTGATTTTGTAATTCGATAATATCGTCTGGATGCAACCAGTTAGGCGCCTGAATATGTCGAGGTGCCGGATATTGAGAACTCGTTGAACAGAAATAACTTACTGCATTTGCTACAAGACTCGCTAGACGGCTTGGCATTAAGACGTATTTCTCATAACGTCCACCCATCATACGTCGCAGCGTAATGGGTTCTAATCGATATTCTTTAGCAATAAAACTTGGGCTTAGTCGTGGTAGACGTAATTTATCAGTCACACCGCGCGGCACGCTACGAAAAGCAAGCGAGTGAAAAGTACGGCAGTCTACATTACGATGGAATTTGTTTTGTGCTTCACCAGCAATAGCTTTGTTAAATGCTAGATACATACCACGCCGTTCAGGCATGGCATCGCTAATCATTTGTAAAGTGGTGGTTTTACCTGTGCCAGCATAGGCAATCACTTTAAATGACTGCCCAAGACGTGCATTATCTATGGCAATTGCTTGTTCATAGGTGGCTTTAGGTTTTTCAATATTCGACACTGAGTGATTTTAAACCTTGTTGCGGTTAGCTTTTTCAACTAAACCAGATAAACCCTGACGACGAGCTAATTCGTCAATAATAAGTTGTGGATTAAGGTCGAAATAACCCAACATCACAATAGTATGGAACCACAAATCTGCTGTTTCATAAACGAGATCATTTAAGTGAGCTTCCGAATCCTGTACGGCAAAATCTTTAGCAGCAATAATTGCTTCTACACTTTCTTCACCGACTTTTTCTAAGATTTTATTGATGCCTTTTTTGTAGAGGCTTGCAACATATGAAGTATCTGCTTCAGCTTGCTTACGCTCTTGCATCAATTGCCCTAAGTGAGCAAGTACATCGACTTGTTCAGTGGTATGAGCATGATCGTGGCTTTCAGTTTTAGCTTTGTCACCATAAATTGCAGTAGGGTCTTTCAATTGTGCATCGACAATTTCCCAGCCCTGTGGTGTGAGTTTACGATAAAAACAAGACTCACGACCCGTATGGCATGCAATACCACCGTGTTGTTCAATTTGTAGCACAATCACGTCAGCATCGCAGTCCAGACGAATTTCATAAACTGTTTGAAAATGGCCTGATTCTTCACCCTTGTGCCAAAGTTTTTGGCGAGAGCGAGAGAAATAAACAGCCTGATTTTTTTCTGCTGTGAGCGCGAGTGCTTCACGGTTCATCCACGCCACCATCAAAATACGTCCGGTTTGATGATGTTGAGCAATGGCAGGGATAAGACCTTGTTCGTTAAATTTTACTTCATCGAGCCATTGCGTGTTATTCATGAGGAATCACCAAAGAAATATGAACTATAAATTGATTTCAATCAGATGCTAAAAAATAGCTTGTATAGTGTACGGCATCAACGTCAGTTTTAGGAAAAATTCTTTGTCATTTTTGTCTTTGTCAGCGTAATGAGTAGGTTGAATACGATTACTTTTAAAAGTCAGATAGAGATTCACTTTTTAAATGAAAAGCACTGTTTTCTTTAGGCCATTGAGCTACTCGCTCATAATCAAGTTGCTGAAATGGACCAGTCTTTAAACCTGAAATTGTGATTGCCATTTCCTTTCGAAAATAGGGGATTTGATACATCCAAGGGAAAACAAGATCTCTTAGACTTCCCGCCCACCAATGGTCAGATTGATAAAGTGGTGTTAGTAAACGACTGAGAAATTGATAAAACTGAGTAGATGAACGGCGGAGCTGGTGGTAGTGCTGCCAGAGCAAGGGCCAATCAATAGTTTGATGCTTTTGAGCATGTTGTAAGGATTGAGAAAAAGCCCAAGCATCTAATAATGCCATATTTGCACCTTGCCCCAACTGTGGACTCATCGCGTGAGCGGCATCTCCAATCACACCAATTCGACCTTGACCAAATTGAGTCATGACGACATCGCGGTAGTTTGCAGATAGCCATTTAGGCTGAATTTGGCTGTCGTATAAAATCCCTTTTAGCCATTCTGCAACTTTGGGCCATCGCTCTGAGACTTGTTGTAACCAAGTTTGTTTAGCTTGCTCATCTTGCAAGAAGCTTTGTAATTGTGGGGTAGGTAAACTCCAGAAGATACTTGAAAGGCGCTGTTGAGGTTCTGTTGGAATCGCTCCTGTAGGAAGAATTCCCATCATAATCTTTGAGCGATCATAAAATTGATGCAGAATTTCAGAGTCGAGTACTTGGCACTCAGGTACGATACTCCACGCTGCACCCCAAGGGTAGGCTTGGTCAACCTTTACCCATGCTTTGGGGCGTAATTGACTGCGAGCACCATTGGCAATAAGCACGGCATCAAAGCAAGCATCAAACTTTTGATTTTGATGAATTCCGAATAGCCGAACTTCATCATTATGTTCTTCAAAACGCTCAACAGAATGGTTCATGCACCAAGTAATTTGGCTTGAATATTCACTAAGTTTTTGGGTGAGCACATGGCATAAAGTAGCTCGGTGTATACCTAAACCATAGAGATTTGTAGATGCTTCGTGATAGTGGCTGTCGACTAAAAGACGCTTGCTGGGAAGTTGTCCTTCTAAGCCCGTTACTTTTGCACCTAATGTTAGAGCCTTATCGAGCACCCCTAAATGTTCAAATACTGCTAAGCCTGCAGGTTGTAGTAATAAACCTGCACCTACTGGAGATAACTCATCAACTTGTTCAAAAATAGTAACGTTATTACCTTCACGGGCGAGCAAAATCGCAGTGGCTAAACCTGCGGTACCGGCGCCGATAATCGCAAAATGAGGTGTTTTCATTGTTTGTTCTTTTGATGCATTTATGAATGCTAATTTAGCAATGAAAGAACAAGCGATCTATATTTTTAAAAATTAAAGTTAGCCATAAAAAAATCCCTTGCGCGGGCAAGGGATTTAAAACTTATTTCAATATACGCCAAAGCGCTAATAAACTGCTTAGCACAATTAAAATAATAGAAACAAACCAAGGACTAATAATCGCGATGGTGAGTAAAATCAGCATGCTACTGCCGAACATCCAACTGCGGCGTTGTTGATGTTCCATTTGCAAACGAAGTTGCTGCATTTCGCGTAACTGACGGTCTTGCCAAGCAGACTGATTTTTTAAACCATTTAAACTATCAACAATTAAGCTTGGGAAATCTTGAGCACCTAAAAGCAGGTCAGGTAGTTGTTGTCCTAACTCTTTTATATTTTTGACTGGGTTCATATTGGCTTTGACCCATTCAGTCAAAATTGGTTTTGCCAATTTCCAGATGTCGAGCTGCGGATAAAGATCGGTCCCTAGACCCTCGACATGCACTAAAGTCTTGAGCAACAACATGAGTTGTGGTGGAATCTCTAAATGGAATCGACGGGCAATATCCATCACTTGAATCAAGATACCAGCAAAATCAAGTTGATCCATTGGTTTAGACACCATTGGGCCAACGGTACGACGCATTTCACGCGATAGCGCATCTTGGTCTGTACCCGGTGGAATCCAACCAGCTTGATGCACAATTTGAATGAGCTGCATAAAGTTGCTGTTCATTACAGCAAGCAACATGCGGGCAATCGTCATTTGGTCATGCTTAGATAACTCCCCCATAATTGCACAGTCGAGCGCAATAAAGCGTGGATTGCTTGGGTTAATTGTTTCTACAAAAACATTGCCGGGGTGCATGTCAGCATGGAAAAAGTTATCGCGGAATACTTGCGTAAAGAAAATGGTTAATCCTTTTTCTGCAAGTTGTGCGCGGTCCATGCCTAGACGGTCAAAGGTTGCCGTATCTGAAATAGGAACACCTGTAATGCGCTCTGCTACCATGACATCTTTGGTGTCCATGTAGACTTCAGGCACATACATCATGGTTGAGCCAGTAAAATAATGACGCATACGACGGGTGTTATCTGCTTCGATACTCAAGTCCAGCTCATTTAAGATAATCTGACGGTAGTCTTGAATAATTTCAGAGAGATGTAAGGCACGAGCAGCTTCAAGGCGACTTTCTAATGTATTGCCTAACCATGCCAAAATCTCAAAGTCTTGCAAAATTTGGTTGCGAATGTCGGGGCGAGTTACCTTAACAACGACTTCACGACCATCGTGCAAAGCAGCAGTATGAACTTGTGCAATTGAAGCAGCTGCTAATGGCTGGTCATCAAATCGTGCAAACAAGGTATTTACGTCAGCTTTTAATGATTCTTGAATACGTTGTTTGGCAACATTGCTATCAAAAGGTTTTACCTGATCTTGAAGTAAGACCAATTGAGCGAGTATTTCAGGTGGAATCAAATCACGTCGAGTTGACAATAATTGTCCAAGCTTAATTGCAAGCGGCCCCATCTCTTCCAAAGCTTCTTTGAGCTTTAAAGGATTTTTACGTTCGCGACTAGACCATGCAGCTGGGTGCATTTTAATAACACTTAATGCACGTTGAGCTTTAACTGGTAATTCATCCGCAGGGAACAACGTATCGAGTCTATAGTGCGCTGCAATACGCCAAAGTTCGAGTAAACGTGAAACGTGCGGAATCATATACGGTCTTACCTAGTCTTGAGAGGGTTGTAGTTGTGTGTTGAGTTGCTGCAATCTTGCTTCTAGACGGTCAATGTCTTGATTAAGCTTGCGGGTTGCTTGAGTTAAATCATCCATTTCCCAACGAGGGGTAAATAGACCGCTGTCTTCTTTTAATGCATCTTCTGCAAAAAATAGATGACTTTGAAGAGAGCGTTTCAAATGTTTTGGTGCAAGTTGAATCTTGCCAATTTCGTGGGCGAGTTGAGGACCTACCCATCTTGATAAGTGCGCAGCTAAATCTGGTTCAGCTTGCTGCATAATCTTTTGAATATCCTGTAGCAGATGGTAGTCACCTTGCAATGGAATATTGCCAATCTGATCTGGATCGCTGACCAATAATTTAATCAGTTCGACGACATCTTTAACATGCAAAGTTGCTGTTGCTTCAGAAATTTTGAATTGCGCATCAAAAGGGCGTTGTTCAAAAATAGAAGGCTTTTCACTGTGCCCTGTTGCAGTAGGTTCAAGACGTACTTTTTCTTGGTCAAAGAATACATCGACAGAAAGCTGAGGGCTATCAATCACAACACGCAGCATTTTGCCCTGTAACTGATTAAGCTGAATGCGTGTAACCGCATCCAGATCGATCAGATGATGAATGATACGTTCGACTGCACCGAGTGCCAGAATCGACCACATATCGTTATCCCTTACAGTTTGAAGCCGCGGTGAACGGCAACGATACCAGCAGTAAGGTTGTGATAGTCACAGTTCTGGAAGCCGGCATTTTCCATCATACCTTTTAAGGTGCGTTGGTCTGGATGCATACGAATTGATTCAGCCAAATATTTATAACTTTCTGAGTCATTCGCAACCAATTTACCCATAATCGGTAAAGCAGTGAATGAATAGAGGTCATAAAGTTTTGAGAATGGCTCAAATACAGGCTTAGAAAACTCAAGAATAAGTAAACGACCACCTGGCTTCAATACACGGAACATAGATGCAAGCGCTGCATCTTTATCTGTTACGTTGCGTAAACCAAAGCTAATGGTGAGTAAGTCAAAGCTGTTATCTGCAAAAGGTTCTAAAGTTTCTGCATTGGCAAGTACGAAATCAACATTGGTACAGCCTGCGTCAATTAGGCGGTCGCGACCAACATTCAGCATAGATTCGTTAATGTCTGAAAGAACGACATGACCTTGAGGACCAACTTCACGGCTGAATACTTTCGCTAAATCGCCTGTACCACCAGCAATATCTAACACGTGTTGACCACGGCGTACGCCAGACATGTTAATTGCGAAGCGTTTCCAGAGGCGGTGAATACCAAATGACATTAAGTCATTCATCAAATCATATTTGCTTGCAACCGAGTGGAATACTTCTGCAACTTTTTGAGCTTTATCTTCAGTTCTAACAGTTGAATAACCGAAGTGTGTTGTTTCACCAACGTTGCCAGTATTGCCAGCACCACGTGGTAAATTATATTTCGGTACAGAACCATTAACCGGTGTATCGGTTAAGGTTTGTTGTAAAGATTGTTGTTGCCCTTGAGGGGTACCTGACGGTAAAGGTGAGCTTAGGAATGGGCTAACTTTGTCTGAACTTTGTGCCTGCTCAGTTGGAGATGTTGGCTTTTGGTTTTCGTTAGACATATTGTCTCTCCTAGACTCAAACTCAAGTGAAACGGAATAAGTTCTGCATGATGACAGATTTTGTCTATTTTTACAGGCATCATCATGCAAATATAATGAATAAAATCTCAACTTCGTAAGGTTGATTTTTTCTCTGTGCCGACCTTATCACACTCTAAACGGATTCGGATGCCCTGAATGTACATTTTCAATAATTTGGCGTTCTTTTTCAGTAAAAGTCTTGATAAAGTTCTCGGCTGATTTTAACGGTTTCATCGCGCTAAAACCATCTTGAATGAAATCATACATCAATTCGAAGTGATATTTTTGGGCAATGCCTTTACACATTTTAAAAGCTGTAAACATCATAAATGAGCGCATGTATTTATCGAGAGCCGCACCTAAATCATCAAGAAGAGCAAGCTGTTGATAACGCGCTTCTGCCTGATCAAGCTTGATTAAGGTTAAACGCATAATCTCATCAGTGAGTACTGTATCTGCCGGATAGTCCTCAAGAAGCTGCATAGCCACTTGTTCATCAAGTTGAGTTGCAAGCACAGCTAAACTTACCGATTTAGTGCCAGTTTTAATTGCATTTTCAGGCAATACTTTTTCGGCTTTATGGGCATATTTCAATAAGCGTTCAATTTGAGCTGCAAGAGCATCAAACTCTGGACCACCATATAAGCGATTTAAAAAATACTCTGACATAAGTTTATGTTCAGGCAGATTAAAAAAGTCGTGATGCGTATCTTTCATCCGCTCTTTTAGCCATGTTTGTACATCTTGCAAACGTTGGGCAAGCACTGGATTATCGTGATAATTAAATGTTTTATATTGTTGTAAAAGTTCATCAAAAGCAGCGAGTTTAGACATTTAAGGCTCTAATATTGGGCTATTTGTAAAAAATCATAAGAGGCATTGTAACCTTGTACTATGGCGAGTAGATGTAAAAAAAATGATTCATGCGTCAATTCTTAGACAGATTTTTGTCGCAATGACATAATTTGTATAGCAATTCATCATTTAACCGCATAAGTTAAAGATCATCGAAATTAAACAATAAAATATTAGAGCCGTGGACTATGAGTGAACAACAACCAAAATTTGAAATTCGAGATGAAGAACTGCTTTCAGTTGACTTGATTGAAGCACAATATGCGTTAAAAGAAAGTCGGGGAAAACCCAATGCGAAAAGCACGCTGATTTTAATGAGTGGTATTGAGCTGGCAGGTAAAGGGGAGGCAGTTAAGCAGCTCCGTGAGTGGTTAGACCCTAGATATTTACGAGTCAAAGCAGATGCGCCACGTGTGCTGACAGATACAGAAGCATTTTGGCAATCTTACTCGGAGTTTATTCCTACCGAAGGTCAAATTGTGGTGATGTTTGGTAATTGGTATAGCGATTTGCTCGTTACAGCAACACATGTGTCTGAACCTTTAGATGAAGCACGCTTTGATGCTTATGTTGAAAATATGCGGGCATTTGAGCAAGATCTAAAAAATAACTATGTCGATGTCGTTAAAGTCTGGTTCGATCTTTCATGGAAATCACTACAAAAACGTTTAGACAAAATTGACCCGTCAGAGCAACACTGGCATAAGCTCCATGGTCTAGACTGGCGTAATAAAAAACAATACGACACTTTGCAAAAGTTACGCCGTCGCTTTACCGATGATTGGTACATTATTGATGGGGAAGATGAAAAACAACGTGATCAATTTTTTGCTCAATACCTTTTACAACATATGCGCCAACTCCCTGATCATGAAACTGAAGTAAAGGGGAAATGGCCTCAGGCAAAAATTCCAGAGAGTTTATTAAAACCTTCTAATGAACCACTTGAAAAAGCTGACTATAAAAAAGAGCTCGATAAATTAAGCAAAAAAATTGCTGATGCCATGCGTTTCGATAAACGCAATGTCGTCATTGCTTTTGAGGGAATGGATGCTGCCGGTAAAGGGGGGGCAATTAAGCGAATTGTTAAAAACCTAGACCCGCGTGAATATGATATTCACTGTATTGGAGCACCTGAACGCTTTGAAGCACGACATCCTTACTTATGGCGCTTTTGGAACCGCATTAATGAAGCCGAGAAAATCACGATCTTTGACCGGACATGGTATGGACGTGTACTCGTTGAACGTGTTGAAGGATTTGCTTCACCTTTAGAATGGCAGCGTGCCTATGACGAAATTAACCGATTTGAAAAAGATTTGTTTGATAGTCAAACGATTGTGGTAAAAATTTGGCTTGCGATTAGCAAAGATGAGCAAGAGCAGCGCTTTAAGGCTAGAGAAGAAACACCGCATAAACGTTTTAAAATTACCGCAGAAGATTGGCGTAATCGTGATAAGTGGGACGATTATTTAAAAGCGGCAGCAGATATGTTTGAGCGAACCAGTACTGACTACGCACCTTGGTATATTGTTGCAACTGATGATAAATATACAGCACGTCTAGAAGTATTAAAGGCGGTGTTAAAACAGCTGAGAGCAGATTAAGCTCTCAGCCATAAGGCATAGATTAATTTACAATAGTGGTGCGGCTTTTTTGCTGAATACGTTTTGCAAGGTTATAACTGTCAGTAAGATGTGTTTCTGCTATTTTTTTCATCATGAAATAGCCCAAACTAGCTGCTACAATTTGTCCGCCTAGCGGTATAAATTTAGTGACTTGTTTCGTTACGATTTTGCCAAAAAAGCCATTAAATGTTTTTTTAACGGTAGTGCGTGCCACTACAAAGCCTGAAAATTCAAAACCGCGTTTACGTAGCTCATCCCAGTGAATTGTTTTAGTTTTTGGGTCATAGACACTTACGTGTTCAGGTGCTAAACCAAAACGGGAATTGATATCTGGAATGAGGTGCGACAAAATTCCTAAATCTACCACCACGTCAAAAAATGGAATCGGTACAATTGCCGCCCCAGCTGACATGTAAGCTCTTTTTTTGATGAGGTCATGACACTCATCGCGAATTTGTTCCAGATTTAGGCTAGGATCAATATAGTCAGGAATATTATCAATTTTCATCATGTTTACCTGTATCAGTTTCTTGATGCTTCTTCAAAACCAAGTGTAAGTGACACTTAAAGTTAGATTATGCTGTGTTTAAACCAACGTGACATAGTCAGATTCAGTTGTATAGTAATGAATGTTTATGATTTTGTGCATAAATTATGCAAGCAGGAAATGAAATAAATGGGGATCCACGTTATTCAAAGTCAACGTATTGATGTGTTGCTGCAAGGTGTATTGGCGTCTACATCTCAAGCTTCAACGCATCCATTACAGGTTTTGAAAACCCAGCATTTTATTGTTCCAAGTCCTGCGGTCGAGCAGTGGCTGATACAAAAACTTGCAGAACAGCAGGGCATGAGTGCCAATTACCAGTTTCATCAACGGGTACGCGGTTTCCAGTGGTATGCCTACCAGCAAGTCTTAACTGCACATAAAGAACAGGTTCGTAAAGCCAACATCCCCCGTTTGATTTTTAAATGGCGGGTTCATCAGGCTTTACACGAATTTATTCAACCTGACACGATGAGCATAGACACATCGCATCCTTTACATTCTATTGTTCAGCGTATTTATGACAGTGCAGATCGACTCGAACAAGGCATAGATAAGCAATTAAAAAAACAAAAAATGCTGTATTGGGTCGCTGAGCAGGTTGCTGATCTATTTAGCAACTATATGATTTATCGTGGACAGTGCCAGCGTGGTTGTGAAAATAGTTGTATCTGTCCAGAAAACTGGTTGTCTGCTTGGGGGCAGGGTCGAGCACTCGATATTGAAAAATATATAGTACAAAAAGATGAAGAAGTGACTGCTTTTGCATTGCACCAAACTGAGGAACTAGAACGCTGGCAGCGTTGGTTGTGGCAGCAACATTTTCATGATGATTTTGTGCAGATGCAGCAAATTGATGCTTTGTTCTGGCAAGAGTTAGATCATCCAGACCGCAGTAAGCGTGCTATTTCAAGATTACCTAATCAGGTGGTGATCTTTACGTTATTAGATTTACCACCAAGCCAGTTACAGTTCTTGCGCCGTTTAGGCCAATATATAGATGTATTGATTTTGCACTATAACCCTTCACAAGAATATTGGGCCGATAGTGTCGATCCACTGTGGAAGCAGCGTTATGACCTAGGGGTAAAAGAACGTTTCATTGCAAAAAATCCGAAGGCAACAGATGCTGAAATTAGTGATTTCTTTAATAAATTTACACTCAACTTTAATGCTGAAGCACGTGAGTCCAGACATCCGCTTTTAACCAGATTGGGTAAACAAGCCCGCGACCACTTTTCGCTGTTATCAAATTTGTCTACGGGCGAAGAAGGTAAGTGGGTTGATGCTTTTGTGGATGATTTTCCAGAAAGTTTACTCGGTAAAGTTCAGTCAGATATTTTGCATTTAGTGGAGCCCCAAGCTAAACAATATGAGCTCTCTTCCGATGATGACTCTATTCAGATTCATGTTTGTCATTCGACTTTACGTCAACTTGAAGTATTAAAAGAGCAATTGATTGGTTGGTTGGCTAAACCGCATGACCAGCCGCGCCGACCAAACGATATTTTAGTTTTAGTTCCTAATTTGGCTGACATAGAGCCTTTAATTCGAAGTGTATTTCCCGCTACTGCCACTGAGCAAGGTGTACATTTGCCCGTTAAAATTGCAGGTGTTGCATCACTTGATGCACTGAATGCATGGCGTGCTGTGATTGGGCGTATTCAACTGATGCAGGGACGTTTTAGCTTTGATGATTTTGCTGACTGGTTAAGCTTGCATGCGACTCAGCAACGTTACGAACTTGAATATGTTCAGGTTGAGCGAATTTTAAATTTACTTGCCGATGCAGGCTTTAAACGAGGGCTTGATGCAGAGCATCTCAAGCGAAGTTTGTGTGACGGTGATGATGATTATCGATATAGCTTTAAATTTGCCTTAGAACGATTGGCTCTTGGTATTGCCGTGCCTGTGCACGCCACATTTAATCAGGTGTTGAGTTATGCCAAAGTTCAACCGAGTGATTTTGAGCTGATTGGTACACTCATTCAGATTTATCAAGATTTGAATGGGCGCCGTGATTGGCTGACGCTGCATGAACAGGGGAAAGTCTACACGGTTGAATATTGGCTTCAGGTGTTGGGCAAAGATATTGTTGAGTTTGAACAGGTCGGTGTTGCTGCTTTAAAAGCTGTTCGGGAAATTGTTAAGAAACAAGAGCGAATGTTGACGCTCGCAAGCTATTACGCCGAGACAGAAACAGGAACTTTGCGCAAAATTACGTTGCCTTTGCCTTATATTATTGAAGAAATTCAGCGAACTTTAGAAAGCCAAAGTGCACAAGCTGAACCGACAGGGCAAATTACCTTTGCTCAAATTGGACACATTCGGCCATTACCTTATCGTTTAATAGTCATGCTAAATCTGGATGCAGGGCAATTTCCAAACCGAGATACCCATGTGCCATTTGATTTAATGGATGCACTGCGTCAACAGTTAGGTGACCGCTCTCGGCTTGAAGATGATCAAGGTGCTTTTTTAGATGCATTATTATTAGCACAAGACAATTTATGGCTGTTTTATAACGGTTTTGATGTGAATGATGGTGAGGTGCGAGAACCATCTAGTATCCTTCAAGAGTTCCGTGAACACCTTGCCTTGATTGTGAAAGCTGAAGACGATGTACCTGAGAACGTAGTTGTTGAAGGGATTGAGATTCCATCACAGTTAAAACAACTCTATCACTTACATGACTTACAGCCCTTCGACCCGAAAGGTTTTACTGTAGAAAAAAGTGTTATCCGTTATCAAGATCACTGGTTTAAGGTCGCTTCACAAATTCATCAAATCTCAGGAAACCGTCAACCTTGGGCGAATACGACCTATCCGCTACAAGCCCCTGACATGTTGGTTTTAGATAGCCAGCAGTGGATACAGGATGTGACGTTCCCTGCACGTTTATATTTGAAAACTTTAGGGGTGGAAAACTTAGGAAGTGTCGGAGTGCTCGACCAAAATGAACCGTTATTATTAGATGGTTTAGGGCGCTATGCGATCCGACATTTTTTACAGCAATCTGAACAGCAAGCACAACCTGAAGTATTAATTGATCAGTTGCCTGTAGGTAAAGTCAAATATAGCGCATGCCAACAAGGTGTGTTTGAGCAAGAATGTTTGCTTGAACGCCTTCATCATTATGCACCAGCAGTGACACCAACGACTCAGCGTATTTGGCGAATTGCTAAACAGCTTCATATGAATATTACGGTTCCGAAGTCTGAAACTCAGGATTGGGTGAGTATGGAACCTTCAAGCGCCCGAGCAAAAAGACGTGCGAAAGTCTGGTTGGAACACTTACTTTGGTTAGCTTATTTGAACGAGGGAAGTGCGGGAGCTGAAAAACGTCGTATTGTGGTTTTTAGCGATCAAACTGTGATTTGTAGTGGGGTTAGTTCTGAGCAAGCTCGGCAATATTTACAGCCATGGTTTAAAATCTGGCGTCATGCACAGCAACAACCCTTGGTTCTACCAGCAGCCTTATTATTAAAGCCGTTAGAAAAAGCCAAAGTATATCAGTGGGAAACAACAAATCAGGCCGAAAAAGCAAAACTGGATGAGAAGAGCTACACTGAGCTGTTAAAATACTGGAATGAGACAGGGTCATTTACCACAATGGATATGACTCAAAATGAAGCTTGCAAGTTGCATCGAGACTGGAGCTTTATTTTACAAGAACAAGATGCGCAAGCTTTGCTTCAACATGCTTGTGATGAGTTTGCGTATGATCTGTATCATCCGGTTTTTCAATTTCAACATTCGGAGTAAGACATGAACTCAAGAGTACAGGTGTCTTATCAACCTATTATTGATATTGAATTTAGTGGCTTACACTTAATTGAAGCTTCGGCAGGTACAGGAAAAACCTATACCTTATCAAGTTTGATGGTCCGTATCTTTCTTGAAAAGTATTTGCCTAGACAAGTGATTGCAACCACGTTTACCCGTGCTGCCGCTGCTGAGTTGAAAAGTCGTATTCGCGCCCGTTTGGTCGAAACGTATCGTTACTTAGAGACCAAGCGTAGTTTTACAGAACACGAATTAATTACGCAGGCTGAGCAAGAGTCTGACTTATTACTTCAACATATTTTAAAAAGCTTTGCGACGCGTATTGCCTACGCGTGTGAACGTTTAAAACTGGTCATCGATCAGTTAGACGAGTTATTTGTTGGAACACTTGATAGCTTTAGCCAAAAACTATTACGTGAGTTTGCCTTTGAGAGTGGCAAAATTGAACGCGCTCAAATTACCGATGATGCCAAAACTTATAGTCGACAACTAATTCATGATGTTTTACGTGAATGGATACAGTCTCAACCTCAGACCGTGATTGATGCGTTATATCTGGCAGGTGAACTCAAGAGTGTCGATAGTTTTGTCAAACTTGTTGAAGACTCACTGAATTTTAGTTCGGCTCACTTTAAACTTCCTGAAAAACCAACCATTCAATTTGAACAACTTGCACAGCTCAAACAGTTAGCAACAGAAATTGACTTAAGCCTTTTAGAGCCGTATTACTTGCTTGATGGCGAGCACTATAAACATGTGAGTGGTACCGTATTTCGGAATGGGGCGTTTAACAAATTATTTAGTGAATGTTTGCCGCAGCTGTTGAAAGTTCTAACGCAAAGCGACAGCATTTTGGTTTTTGATGGGTCTTTGATTGCACAACGTGAGCTTGTTTTTAAGTTTTTAGGTCAACTTGCCGATCAGAAAGTTTTCAAGAAATGTCCTGCTGAAATTTCAGATGGTTTCTATCAACATCCTTGTATTCAACAGATTCAACAGCTATTTGGTGTGCTGAAAAACTACGCCGAGCAGTTCGACCAGCTTCATATTTTTTTAAAAGCCTATTTGTGTGTAGAGGTGAAAAAACGTTTACCTCAGGTTTTGCAAAATAAAGGTGAAACTACTTTTTCTCAGCAAATTCGTACACTTTCTGAAGCTTTAAAAGGTGAGCAGGGGCAGCGTTTTGCTGTATTTGTTCAGGCACGTTATCCCTTAATTCTGGTCGATGAATTTCAAGACACCAACCAAGATCAAGACGACATGCTCGCCAGCATTTGGCGTCATCCTGAGCGCTACCAAAAAGGTTGCATGATTATGGTAGGTGACCGGAAACAGGCGATTTACGGTTTCCGCGGTGGGGATATGCTCACCTTCTTAAATGCCTATAAGGATATTCAAACTAAACATGGTCGTGAATATAAGTTAATTCATAACCATCGTTCCGTTGCAGATCTGGTTGAAGTGGTCGATGCCTTATTTCAAAGACAAATTGATTTCGGCGAAGAGGTTCAATATGACCCAATTCGAGCGGGAACTCGGCCTCATCCTGTACTGATTGAACACAACAATCATAATCCTCATCCTTTACGTTGGCTCATGCTCAAAGATAAAGAAACAGAGGCACAGCAAGTTGCTTGGAAGATTCGAGATCTACTCAACCAGTCACATGCTGGACAACTATATTTTCAAAAAGATGCTCAGACCCAAACCTTAAACGAAGATGATATTGCGGTATTGTCCCGTAATCATGATGGCCTCGATAAAGTTCAATTTGAGCTAGAGCGTTTAGGAATTCGGGTTAACAGGCCATCAAAACGAAGTGTTTTCGATTGCACGATTGCTCAAGATGTTGGTGCTTTGTTGACAGCCATACTCCATCCTTACGATGAGGCAAAAGTGAAGCGAGCTTTAATTAGCCGTCTATTTGCCATGGATTTAAAACAACTATTGCAGCTTGAGCAGACAGCCGAAGGGTTAAGCCAGTTTATGACTGGTTTTGACGTCATTCGTGAGTTGTGGTCCGCTCAAGGTTTTTTAGTGGCATGGCAACAATGCTTAATCCAGTTTGATATATGGCAAAATTTGGTCGCTGCCCAGAGTAAAGATAATGAACGAGTTGTGGTGAACTTGCGTCATTTGACTGAAATTTTGAGTCAGCACAGTGAGAAATACTCAGGCGCGCAAAATCTCTATCACTGGTATATCAAACAGTTGGGTTCTCCTCTGGATCGTGATTGGGAGTTAGAGCGTAAATTGTCGAGTGAAGCTGGTGTTCAGCTCATGACAATTCACCAGTCAAAAGGACTGGAATTTAAGATTGTTTTCTTATTAGGTGCAGACAAGCCCTTTCGAGAAAATAACAAAACTCTGAATTTTTCGACCCAAGATGTAGTCCAACCAAACTCAAGTCAGACCTTGACTCAACGTGTAGTTGCGATTGCTGATAAGACTTATTTGAATGAAGTTGAACTTAAGCAACACGAAGAACGAGCGCTTGCTGAACAGAATCGCCTTTGGTATGTCGCTTTAACGCGAGCAAGCCACCGCGTCTATGCACTTTTACAAGATACAGACGGTAAATCAATATCAGGCCTCGCGTTTTGGAAAAATAGGACTGAGCCTTTTCAACACCGTTGTTGTACGGATGAAACGGTTTTGGAGCAGATTCCACAGGCAATTCATTTAGCCAAACAAACAAGTATTATTGAAATACAAGCACAACGGTTTCCGGAACAACGTTTTTATTCGAGAGGTAAAACCAGTTTCAGTTACTTGGCACAGCATTTAAAACATAAGGCTGGCACAGATTTATTGGCCAGTCAGAGTAATGATGCTGTATTAGCAGAAGATGAGCTGGATTTAATTAACACTGCTGAAGCAATCAGTGCTCAGCCGATTGATTGGATAAAGAGTAACTTCCCGCGAGGAACGCTTGCCGGTAATTTCTTGCATGAAATCTTTGAGCATATTGATTTTCAGTGTTCAGACGACTGGGTAAGTGAAATACGTCGTCGTTTTAAAAATGACTATAGTAGTCTTTGGCAAGATTTACTTAATAAATATAACGAGAACTTCCCAGAGCAAGAAGATGCCGAAAATCTGCTTTACCAGTCAGTTGCAGAGTGGCTGAAAGATATTTTGCGAACGCCGCTTTATCAAGGTTTCCGACTAAACCAGCTTCAACAAGAGCAGTATTTGTCAGAGTTTCCTTTTTATTTGGCGTTGTCAGATCGGGTTCTAGCGATGACACGTATTCAGCAGCTTTTCGCTGAGTATGGTTTGAATATGCCTGAATTACTTGAAGCACGTTCAGCGCGTTACCTCAATGGTTCTATCGATTTAGTTTATTTTGATGGGCAGCGTTACCACATTGCCGATTATAAAAGTAATTACTTAGGTGATGATCTTGCAGATTATCGTAGCGATAACATTGCTCAAAGCATGTCTTTAGCAAGTTATTGGCTACAGGCAGGTTTATATCTCGTTGCATTACATCGCTATTTGCAAGTCAAAATGCAGGATTACCAAATTGAGCAACACTTAGGTGGGGCAACTTATCTTTATTTACGTGGCATGAATGGTGAAGCTGAGCAGGGCTATTATTACTGGCAACCTAGCATTGAGTTTATTCTGCGTCTTGATGCCATTTTAGGGTATTTTGCTGAGGATAAAATTGCATGAAAAATGCTGATAAAGTATGTAATTTTAATATTAACAAATATTTGGCATGTGGATAAGCCTGTCTATAACCATGTGGACAAGCGTGTGGAAAACTAGGTGGATAAGTGTGTGGACAATCTAAATAGCTCTGAACAGGCCGATTTAAGCTGGTTAACAACGTGGAGTAACTTCCTAAATCAGGCTCCATTTACTGAGCAATCGCAAGTGTCAGAAGCCACTTCTTACTTGCAGCAGCTTATTGAAGCGAGCTTACAAGGCGATAGCTGTATCGATGTCAGTTCTGAGCAAATTGCAGCACTTGGTCAGCTTGCTATATCTGCCGATCAAGCAACCTCAAATGTTGCCCCATGCGTCTATGATGAGCAGGGGTTGGCATTATACCGATATTGGCACCTAGAGCAACGACTTGCAGAACAAATTTGTCGATTAAAGCAACAATTAATTCAACCTGTATCTTGTGATGACCACTTAGATCTACTCACAGACCCGCATCAACAGGCAGCTTTACAAATGGTTGCTCGGCAGAGCCTGAGTATCATTACGGGTGGGCCAGGTACGGGTAAGACCTATACGCTTGCACGTATTATTGCTGTGCTTAGCCAAGCGATTCCGAATATTCGTGTGGCGATGGCTGCTCCAACCGGTAAAGCGGCACAGCGCATGCAAGAAGCCTTACAGAACTCGTTTAATGACCCTAAATTGCTTGAGTCTGGATTAGTGAGCGAAGAACTAAGGAATCAGGGAACACAAACGATTCACCGATTATTAGGAATGGGACATAGCCAAACACCACGGTTTAATCAAAAACAACCGCTTCCTTATGACGTGATTGTCGTGGATGAGGCTTCTATGCTGGATTTAAATCTAGCTACTCTTCTATTTGAAGCAGTGCCAGAGTCTTGTCGAATTATCTTACTAGGAGATGCAAATCAGCTCGCTTCCGTCGACGTCGGAGCGGTTCTTGCTGACTTGCAACAAATACAGGCACTCGCCGACAACAGGGTACAATTACAAACCAGTCGCCGTTTTGCGGAAGGGGCGTTGATTGGGCAGGTTGCTAAATTTATTCAGGCACAAACCTATCAACAAGATCATGCAGCGGTTTTGCAACAGTTTGAAATCGACATTGTTCAGGTTTCAGAGTTACGTTCAATTCCTTTAGAAGTTGATATGCCCGATGTGGTTCAGCTTGAGTATTTGCCAGAAGGGAATCACGCAGAAGTTGAAATTTACTATCAGAAGCTCATGCTCGGTTTCCAAAGCTATGTAAAAAGCCTAAAAAATTATTTAAAAGAAGAACGCTCGATTGAACAGGTCCAAAACGTAGTAAAAGCATTTGATGACTACCGCATTTTAACGGCTGTTCGTCATGGTCCATTTGGATTACAGCAGTTAAATCAATATGCGCAGCGTTGGATACAGCAACAACTTTCAATAGTGACAGCAGGGGGATGGTATGTGGGTCGCCCGGTAATGATGACTTATAACGACTATCAGCTCGGTATTTCAAATGGTGACATTGGTCTGTGTTTTGAACACAGAACTCAACCTCAGCAGTTTGAAGTATATTTTCCAAGTTTGAATAAATGGGTCGCTGCAAATCGATTACCTAAGAGTATTCAAAGTGCATTCGCTTTAACGATTCATAAGTCGCAAGGGTCTGAATTTACACACACTGCTGTTGTTCTGGATCAGGCTGCAAAGAATTTATTAAGCCAAGAGCTTATTTACACTGCGATTACACGTGCTAAAAAAGTAGTGAGTCTTTTGGTTCATCCCGAAGCTTTACTACAGTCCTTTACAGTTCGTACGACACGAAAAAGTGGTTTAGTTCAGAAAGTTAATCGGTTAGTTCGTTAAGTCAAACTTAATATTTTCACCCTTGTAAGAAAAAGCTTACATAGATTCGAGATATTTGCTGCTAGAGTACACCCCACGTTTTTGAGATTATAAACGCACAACGAGCTTGGCAAGGAATGTCGGGCAAAATCGCACAATAATAATAGCTTAAGTCGAGAGACTGCGAACTTACAATGATGTAGGTGTATAAAGAGGAAACTTACAGCCGCTAAGCCTTGTAGTTTTGGGAGAGACTACAGGGCTTTTTTATATTCTCAATTTTATTTACTTCTAAAAATTATCAGAAAAGTTCGGATTTAAGCCAATATTGAGTGTAATTTCTTTTAAAAATTTATATCAATAATATCAATATATTTATCTGTAATATGATTTTTAAACACCCATTTTTCCTGTGAATTGTTAAGTTAAATGTTATACAGAACTGTACGATAATGGGGCAAAAACCGTTATTTATTAAATATTAGACAGACCTGTACGTTTTTGCTTACATGATGATAAGAAAAATACTACTTTTCTTCATAATTGGATGTGTCACAATACATCACATAAGGAAATAGAAACAAAACAACGGAAGTCAGTTAAAACAACAAGAAGGATGTGCCTAGCATCTCACCAACGATAATAAAAATAGAAATAACACGATAAACAAAAACTACAGCGCAAAAAACCCAAGCAGAAATGCTTGGGTTTTTTATTTGATTTACACTAAGTTCGTTTCATGAGCATCGCTGCCAAACAAAGATCGGCGCTGATCTCTAGGAATGCGGGGGCATTGGGTTGAAATCTGATAAAGCACATTGGCTAAAGCTGGAAGGTGAGTTCCCACGACCGATTTGCCCGTTGTTAATAAAGAAACACTAATATCTCTTTCAGGGTCGGCCCAACATAAAATGTTGGAGAATCCTAAATGACCAAAAGCTTGCCCCGTCATTGGACCAAAAAGGCCTATAGGATTACTACCTAACATTGGACCTAAGGCATAGCGCATTGGAATTAATAAAGTACGGTCAATATTAACGCCTGTGGTCGGCAGTGTTGCCCTGAAAATCGTTTTCTCACTGAAGATTTGCTGACCGCCATAGCTTCCACCACTTAAAAGCATTTCAAAGAAACGTCCAGCTTGTTCCGCACTGGTATAAATGTTGCCGGCTGGGCAAATTGTATCCATAAAACGACTATCGTTAGTCACATCAACTGCAAGTTGTAACCCTCCACCTAACACATGATTTAGATAGTGATCGGTACCAAGCCGAGGGTGTAGACCCGTTGCACAGTTTAAGGCCACTTGTGAGCGGTATTCTGGTTTTAAGCCATAATTGAAATAAGGCATTCCCATTGGCTTTTCGATAGTTTGATGCACAAACTCACGTAAATCTTGCCCAGTCACCCGTTCAATGACTTCTCCTAAAATATAACCCGCTGTAACCGCATGATAGGCAAGATGGTTACCAGCAGGAGATACAGGTTTGGCAGCATATAAACGTTTTAAAATTTCGTCTTTATCAAATAGAAGTTCGGGCGTGACATCGCCATCAATATAGGGGATGCCGCCACGATGTGCTAATAAATGAAAGAGTGTTGCACGGCGCTTACCATTTACGCCGTATTCCGGAATATAGTAGCTCACAGGATCAAGTAAATTGATTTCGCCCTTTTCATCTAGTAGATGAATCAGCATGGCCGTGATCATCTTCGATGCTGAAAACAGACAAACGGGTGTATCTGGAGTCGCAATCAGAGCATTCTGTTGTAATCCTGCCGGAGAGTTCCCTTGAGCATATCCAATGCTTCTGTTCATCAAAATTTTACCTTGTCTACGTAAGCAGAAGGTAATGAGTGGATAATTTCCGGTTTTATATAGTGCTTCTATACTGTTCCAGATTTTTTGAACCTGGCGCTCAGTCATTCCACCCTGTTCAGCAGCAACTTCATCTTGACGACGAATAACTTGCTCAATATTGTCCGGTACTGGACAAGTGTTGGTTGAAAAAATTTTCACACGTCCCTCGCGCTTCTTTCTTTTTATTCAAAGCTAGTGTGCAGGGTTAGCATGCTTGTGTCAGTGTCTAAAATGACAAGTTACTGAAAACTATTTTGCAATCCACCTATAGATACCTTAAAATAGGCAACTTGCTGTAGTGATGCACGGCAGTCAGTTGCCTCAACTGATTCATATCGTTTACTTTTTTAAGCATCTCGGAGAAATCGAATGGCTTTAACTAATGCAGACCGCGCAGAGATCATTGCTAAATTTGCTCGCGCTGAAAATGACACTGGTTCACCAGAAGTACAAGTAGCTTTATTGACTGCTCAAATCAATGATTTACAAGGTCACTTTAAAGCTCACAAACACGACCATCACAGCCGTCGTGGTTTGATCCGTATGGTTAACCAACGTCGTAAATTGCTCGACTACTTAAATGGTAAAGACCACGGTCGTTACACTGCTTTGATCGGTGCTTTAGGTTTACGTCGTTAATTCGATTTTTACTTTGTTTTCGCTATTTCGCATGTCGCAATGCTTTATCGCTGAAAAGAGAGTTTCACTTAATTTTAGGTTAAGTGATGTTTAGAAGGGGCGCTTGTGCGCTCCTTCTTTGCGTTTAATATTATTTAAAATTTTTGGCCTAGTGTGATGGCTTCTAAGCTTTGTCATTTATCTACCAACAGTTGTAGTCTGAATGCCAAACCTTAGGGGTCTCACTAGAATAAAATTAGGAAAATACAATACATGTCAATGTTTAATATCGTTCGTAAAGAATTCCAATTCGGTCAACATCAAGTCGTTTTAGAGACGGGTCGCGTTGCACGTCAAGCAAACACAGTTTTAATTACAATGGGTGGCGTAACTGTTTTAGTTGCAGTTGTTGCTCAACCTAAAGCAAAAGCGGGTCAAGACTTCTTCCCGTTAACAGTTAACTATCAAGAAAAACAATATGCAGCTGGTCGTATCCCTGGTGGTTACGGTAAGCGTGAAGGCCGTGCTTCTGAAGCTGAAACTTTAATTTCACGTCTTATTGACCGTCCAATTCGTCCATTGTTCCCAGAAGGTTACTTCAACGAAATCCAAGTAACAGCAACAGTTGTTTCTTCTGACAAAACTATGGATGCTGATATTGCAGCAATGCTTGGTACATCAGCAGCATTATCTATTGCTGGTACTCCTTTCCGTGGTCCAATCGGTGGCGCACGTGTTGGTTTAATCAACGGTGAATATGTTCTTAACCCGAACTTTGAACAGTTGAAAGAAAGTGATCTTGACCTTGTTGTTGCTGGTACAGAATCTGCTGTATTAATGGTTGAATCTGAAGCGAAAGAGCTTTCAGAAGACCAAATGCTTGGTGCTGTGCTTTTCGGTCATGACGAAATGCAAATCGCGATTCAAGCAATTAAAGAATTTGCTGCTGCTGCTGGTGCAGTTGAATCAACTTGGGTTGCTCCAAGCAAAAACGAAGCACTTCTTGAGCAATTAAAAGCAGCTTTCGAAGCTAAAATTTCTGAAGCATATACAATTGCGGTTAAACAAGACCGTTATGCAGCACTTGATGCACTTTATGCAGAAGCTGTAGCTCAGTTCGTTCCTGAAAATGACGAAACTGGTATTGCTGACGAAGTAAATGAATTATTTGAAGACCTTAAATACCGTACAGTACGTGACAACATCTTGTCAGGTAAACCACGTATTGATGGCCGTGATACTAAAACTGTTCGTGGTATCGACGTTCAAGTTGGTGTATTAGACCGCGCTCACGGTTCTGCATTATTTACACGTGGTGAAACTCAAGCGTTGGTAACAACAACTTTGGGTAATACTCGTGATGCATTAATGGTTGATACATTGTCAGGTACTAAAACTGACAACTTCATGTTGCACTACAACTTCCCTGCATACTCTGTAGGTGAAACTGGTCGTGAGTCTGGCCCTAAGCGTCGTGAAATCGGTCATGGTCGTTTAGCACGTCGTGGTGTTCAAGCTGTTCTTCCTGCTGCTGACCGCTTCCCGTACGTAATCCGTATCGTATCTGACATTACTGAATCTAACGGTTCATCTTCAATGGCTTCTGTATGTGGTGCATCATTATCACTTATGGATGCAGGTGTTCCACTTAAAGCACCAGTTGCTGGTATCGCAATGGGCTTAGTGAAAGAAGGTGAGCGTTTTGCAGTACTTTCTGACATCTTGGGTGATGAAGATCACTTAGGTGATATGGACTTTAAAGTAGCAGGTTCTGCAAACGGTATTACTGCGCTTCAAATGGACATCAAGATTGAAGGTATCACTGAAGAAATTATGGAAGTTGCATTAAACCAAGCATTTGCTGGTCGTATGCACATCCTTAATGAAATGAATAAAGTAATTTCACGTGCTCGTGCTGAAATCAGTGCTCATGCACCGACGTTTGAAGTGATTAACATCAATCCAGACAAGATCCGTGATGTTATTGGTAAAGGCGGCGCAACGATTCGTGCCATTACTGAAGAAACTAAAGCTGCAATTGATATTGAAGATAACGGTACAGTTCGCGTATTTGGTGAAACTAAAGCTGCTGCTCGTGCTGCGATTGCAAAAATTCAAGCACTTACTGCTGAAGTTGAACCAGGTAAGATCTATGACGGTAAAGTAATCCGTATTGTAGAATTCGGTGCGTTTGTAAATATCATGCCGGGTACTGATGGTCTTCTTCACATTTCGCAAATTTCAAATGAACGTATTGCGAACGTAACTGACGTTCTTAAAGAAGGTCAGGAAGTGAAAGTACAAGTTGCTGATGTTGATAATCGTGGTCGTATTAAATTGACTATGAAAGACATTGAACAAGCATAATTGTTCTAGTGACATGAAAAAGTCCGCTTGATGCGGACTTTTTTTATGGCATGATGCAAGTAATATAAAAACAGATCGTTGTGGTATGCAGGTTTATTATTTTTATCGCCATCAAGCTGACGGCTATGTCTTTTTAAGCCGAGAACAGCATAGTGAACATGTTCTGGAGTTTTTCTGGATTGACAGTGTCAGAACGGATGTGGTGAATCATAACGAAGAATGGCAACAAAGGATTCATCAGCTTTCGGGTGTGGTTATTAATGAGTTTCATATGCGGGATATTGCCAATATTGAACATCCCTGTGCATTTGACACACTTGAAGAATATGACCTGCTCATTTTTAAAAAGCTGGTTACACCTGATGATGAAATTAAACATGCTGAATCCCAAGATAGTGTTTTTGGATTAGCGACGACACCCATCAGTTTTATCTTGACGCCTGATGTACTGATTAGCGTGCGTGAGCAGGGCAATAAGTCGATTGAAAACTATATTCAACGTCTCGAAAATATTTTATGTAAAACTTTAGAAGAACAAAACAAAACCCGTAAATTACCGAATTCACCCGTCGATTTATCGTTACGCTTGTTAAATAGTATGGTTGATGGTTATCTTGATATCCGTTCACCATTGACGAGAAGAGTCGAGCATTGGCAGCAACAACTATTACAGGGTAATCGTCGTTTTAAACAATGGCACCAGTTATTCCATGAAAATATGGCCTTTCAACAGGTCGAAAATTTATGTGAAGAACAAATCGAAACCCTTCAAGAATTTCGAGATGAAATTGTAGAAAATTACCATCATGTGGTTGGTGGACATATCCGCAATTCACAAGATATTTTACTGGTTCGTTTAAATGATTTAATGAGTCATGTGGAACGTATTCAGAAACATACTTTACGGTTACGTAGCGCAATTCAGTCGGCCATTGATTTGCATTTTTCTGCTATTGCAAACCAAACCAATGAAAACATGCGGATTCTAGCAATTATCACGGCAGTTTTTGCGCCGCTCACCCTTTTAACGGGCATTTATGGAATGAATTTTGAGTTTATTCCTGGTCTTAAATCACCAGTTGGTTTCTGGATTATGTTAGGGGTCATGCTACTGAGTACGATTTTGCTTCTGTACTATTTTTATCGGCAGCACTTGGTTGGGCGTGGTGAAAAAAGTGTGATTGATTTACTGGCTCAACAGCATCGTCAAGATCGGATGAATTTGTTTTGGTTTTTGGAATATGAGCCGATTAAACAGACTGTGAAGGAATTAGAGAAGATTACTCGGTTGAAGTAATAAGAATTTTCAAAAATCAGTAAATTTGAGTTGTTAGTACTGCCTCAAATTTAAGGATGAATTAGATGTTTTTTGTATAGGCGTATCCTTACTTTTGACTGGGCAAAAGTAACAAAACCCCTTTATTGGACTAACGGTACATCCATATTACCGCAGTCCAAAAGGCGGCATCCATGCCGCCCATCACGTTAGCTCATGCCTTTTTGAAAAAGCTATTGAGAAAAAATCTTAATGAAAATGCTTCAACTGTTTTCTAAGTTGTTGTACTTCATCAATCAAATCTAGCATCACCGCAACTGCTGCCAAACTTGCGTCAAAGTCACGTTGCAGACGATATGCTTTACGTGCACGTGCGACATCTTCGCCCATAAACTGATGTGCTTCAGGCGTATTGTCGACAGATAAAATGTCATATTCAATTAACTGAATAATCCAGTCAGGGCTTTGACCACAAGCTTGAGCAAATTGTTGTAGGTCAAATGTAGATTGTTCATCAACGACCTCCGCACTAAAGGTATGGCCGTCATATACAATTTCGCGATAATGAATGGTTGTCATGATCTTGCTCCCTAATGAGATGAACGAGGTTCGAATGAAGCAAAGGCTTCTGCCAATTGCTGATACGCTTCTTTTTCTTTTTCAGAATGTGCTGGTGGGAATACAATATTTAAAATTAAATACAGATGCCCTGGCGTTTTATTTGGTATCCCTTTGTCTTTTAAACGTAGTTGCTGTCCTTGTTTTGCGTTGTGAGGTAAATTGACGTTTAAAGGTCCAGCAGGTGTTTTTACTTCAATACCTTGACCTAACGCAGCTTCCCACGGCGCTACATCTACAGTCAAATATACATCGCTACCTTCAACATGAACGCGGTCTGTATCTTTATACTGAATTTCAATATAAAGATCGCCGTTGGCACCGCCATTAATACCACTTTGTCCTTGTCCACTTAAGCGGATTTGCTGACCTTCTTTCATACCTTTTGGTATTTTTACCTGCAAGGTTTTGCGTTGAACTTCAGGCTCACCATAAGCATTCATGGTCGGGATTTGCAGGGTAATTTGTTGCGTTGATCCATGATAGGCAATATCAAGATCAACCTCTATGCTGGCATGTTGGTCTTCACCGCGATAACTACGCTGCTGTCTTTGGTGTTGCTGTTGCCCACCACCAAAGCCCGCACCAAAGCGACCAAATAAATCTTCAAAACCACTAAAGTCTGCTTGCTCACCGCCTGTAAAGCCTTGGCGATAAAACTGTGCTCCATCAAAACCACCTTGTGCAGCACCCTGACCAAAGTTATTAAAACCTTGAGGGTGATCTAACATCTGGTCATATTCAGCTTTTTTTTCTGCATTGCTTAACGTGTCGTAGGCAACATTAATCGCCTGCATCTTTTCTTCAGCATCTTTTTCTTTGCTGATGTCAGGATGATATTTACGGGCTAGTTTCCGATAAGCTTTTTTAATTTCATCAGCAGAGGCTTTGCGTGTAACCCCTAATTCTTCATAATAATTTTTTGCCATAATGTTTTATCACGATGGAGTTGTTTATTTCATTATGAAACGATTTTTAGAGTTTTCAATAAGCTAGATTGTATAAGAGTTGTTCTATTCCTAAATGAAATTAATAGAAAAAGATATAGGCAAATGAGGCCCATACCTTTCATGATTTAGATAAAACTTTGATATAAGCCGTAAAGGGCAATAAGTAAAAGTAATAAACCGCATAGCCCTAATATTTTTGGGTATAAATGACTGTTAGATAGGCGACGGAAGAATATATAAACCAAAGATAAAGTGAGGAAGTCTAAAACAATCCATGTCAGGGTCAGTATGGTTAGACTTAAATTTAATTGGGGGGTAATAGAGACGAATTGCGGGAAGAAAGCCGAGAAAAAAATAATATCTTTAGGGTTTGAAATACCGACGAGAAAGCCTTTTTTAAAGCCGCCATTTTGTGCTGAAACTGTTTGTATTGCTTCTGGGTGAGGTGCTTGAATGACTTCTTTGAGAATACTAAAACCCAAATAACCAATATATAGGCAGCCTAAAATACGAATGATATTGAGATAACTATCGTTAACGCTCAGTACTCCCTTTAAAACGAGTACTGAAATAAAAATTAAGACAAGGGATGCTAGATTTGTACCAAAAATGGTTTCAAGTGCTTTTTTATAGCCTCCTTTAAGTCCAGCGCTTGCAACTAAAATCATGACGGGGCCAGGGGTCGCAATCATAATAACTACGCTAAAAATAAAGAGAAAATAATCAAAATAATTCATGGTATTTAGGCATCTTATTTATTAGGCTATAAAGTAGCCTTATCTTATCCTATTTAAATTAACATGTTGAAAATTATCATCAAAAAATAAAGGTAAATAAAAAAGGCGGTATATCCGCCTTTTTATAAATTTTAATAATTAACTTAAATGTTCACCAAATAATGCTAAAGCTTCTTCAGCTGTAAAGGTGTATTGAGTATTACAGAACTGACAATCCATACGTATAGGGTTCTGTTCTTCTAAGGTTTCATGAACAGCGTCTACACCAATTTGAATCAGCGCATTTGCACAGCGTTCTTTTGAACATGTACAGCCAAATTTTAGTGCTTCAATTTCTGGTAAACGAACTTCTTCTTCGTTATATAAACGATATAAAATTTCGTTTGCATCTAAATTGGTCAGCTCTTCGGCCTTTAATGTTTCGGTCAACATTGTCAAGCGTGGCCATAAATCTTCATCGACCAAGTTTTGCTCTTCTTCATCATGACGTGGTAAAAGCTGAATCAGTAAACCACCAGAGCGTTTAGTTGTACTTGCTAACACAATGCGAGTTGGAATTTGTGCAGACAAATCGTAATACTGCATTAAACAGCCAGCTAAAGTTTTTTGATCAAGAGGGACAATCCCTTGATAACGCTCGCCAAATTCAGGTTCAATATTAATAAATAAAACTGGATTAACTAAAGCGCCAAGAACTGTACTACTGTCTGTTGCTTCAAGGAAACGTGGGTCTGTTTCATAATCAGCTAAAGCACGTACTTCACCCAAATGATTACATTCAGCCATTGCCCACTTAAAGGTGCCGCTAGCCTGAATTTGCAAGCTGATACGGCCTTTGATTTTTAGTGTACTTGCAAGTAATGCAGTCGCACTCAACATTTCACCTAGCAGAATTTTAACTGCAGGCATATAGTCACGTTGAGCTAAGATAGTTTGTAATGCTTCTTCTAGATGAACTACTTCCCCACGTACTGGAAAGTTCTCTATATAAAAGCGTTGGCGTAAATCAGACATAATATTCTCCAGGGCCCTAAGCAGAGTATAACTATTTCGTTTTAATCAAGCTCAGGAAATGCAGCGAAGCCGCAAGCCGGACAGGGGCAGCTTTGTGCCCATTGTCCAATTATTTAGGCAATGTGAATAAGTCCTTAATATAGCCATTTTCTGAAATCTCAAGTTATTCTAGATGATCTCTTGTAATGTCGATGCGATTTGGTTGTAAATGACGCTTTAAATTAACATCATGTTTTGATGTAGCCTGTTGTTGCGCATCACTTTCAAACAAATGTTCAAGTTCGGCTAAGGCATTTCGATGTGTTTCAAAGATCTTCTGTTCATCAGTATAAATACTTTGCTGCTGTATGAGCAATTTCTCATCATAATCCCGAAAGATTTCGATATTGTTATAAGCTTGTTCATCTGAGATACCGAGTTCTCGTAAGGCGCGATAAGCCATTCCTAATGAAGATAAATACGTCTCACGCCAAATGTATTCAACGCCTAAATCTCTTAAAAGATGTACATGGTGGCGGTCACGAGCACGAGCCAACAGCTTTAAGTTTGGATAATTTAATCTAAGATGGCGAGCGACATTCATTGAATCTTCAACATCATCAATCGCTAAAATAAATACTTTGGCTTTTTCAATACCCGCCGAACGCAATAAATCTGGCTGGGTCACATCGCCATAATAAAGCTTACCGCCGTATCGACGAACAAAGTCCACTTGATGAAGATTATTATCGATTGCGGTAAAGCCTAAATGTTGCAGACGGGCAATACGCGCGATAATTTGTCCAAATCGGCCAAAACCAGCAATGATAATCGGGTTATCCTGCTGAGGAATTTCATCGTACTCAGGTGGGCGTTCCTTATTAAACAGAGGAATGACCTTGGTTGCCATAATCCAGTAAATCACTGGGGTAAGTACCATCGACAACGTCACAATAAGAGTCACTGGCTCTAATAGAGCTTGAGTTAAAATCTTCTCACTTTTGGCAAGACTCAGAATTACAAAAGCAAATTCTCCGCCTTGTGCCAAGCAAGTACCTAAAAGTAAACTATTGTTCCAACTGTATTTTTTATAGCGGGCAATGGCAGTCAATATCAGTGTTTTGATGAGCAATAAGCCGATTGCTCCACCAATAATAAGTAAAGGCATTTCAATGAGTAGTGACAGTTGGGTGGTCATACCCACGGTCATAAAGAATAAGCCAAGTAGTAAACCTTTAAACGGTGCAATACTCGCTTCAACTTCGTGACGAAATTCTGAATCTGCTAATAATACGCCTGTAAGGAACGCGCCTAATGTGGTGCTAATTCCTAGAGTATCCATAAGCAAGACAACAGCAAGAATAATAAATAATCCTACTGCTGTAATAAGTTCAGTCGCTCCACTTTTGGCAACAAAACGGAAAAATGGACGCATCACATAGCGACTAAACAGAAACAAGCCTGTAAAGGTCGCAATAATCGCCGCAAAATAAGCGATCCCGTGATGGGTTGATTCTGTTCCTGCCAATAATGGAATGATGGCAAGTAAGGGAATCGCCGCTATATCTTGAAAGAGCAAAATCGAAAAAGACTGCTGACCATAAGTGGTGTTGAGTTGCTGCTTTTCAGTCAGAAGCTGTAATACAAAAGCGGTAGAAGACAGTGCAAGGGCAAAACCAATGACAAAGCTAACAGAAAGCTGCTGCTTAAAGAGTAATAGTATGATCAGCATAAGTACGCCACCGCTAATGAGGACTTGCAGACTTCCCATTACAAAAATAGAGTCACGCATTTCCCACAACCGCTGTGGTCTTAGTTCTAAACCAATCAGGAACATCAATAAAATGACACCGAATTCGGCAAGTTCCATAATTGCTTCAGGGTCATGTGCAATATTTAAAACACTAGGACCTAGAAGTATTCCTGTAAATAAATAACCTAAAACTGTTGCTATCCCTAGGCGTTTGCCAAGAGGGACTAAAATCAGAGAAGCTCCAAGAAAGATTGTTGCTTGCAGTAGGAATGACATTCATTGCCTCGAATGTATTAGTCTCTTTTAAGTGTAAAGCCAAAAAGGCTTCTTCACACCATGATATTCAAATCATCTAATTAAATTCTTGCGGATCGACATCAATTGATAGCCTGAGTTGATGCTGTCTTGGTGCATGAACCAATTGAGACCACCATTGTCTTAAGTAAAAATGTAAGCGAGCACGATCAGCAGATAAAATAACCATGTGAGCACGATAGCGTCCCGCTTTACGTTCCATCGGTGCAGGAATAGGTCCCCAAATATCAACAATCTCACCAGCGACTTGGCGAAGTTGCTCGGCAGCTTCATTTAAAAATTGTAAGGTATAGTCTCGATCTTTGGACTCTGCACGAATGAGTACGGCATAGCGATAAGGCGGTAGCAAAGCAACTTTACGTTCAGCCAGCGTTTGTTTGGCAACTGCCCGATAATCTTTTTCAATGAGTGTGGTGAGTAACGGATGATCAGGTCTTAAGGTTTGTAAGTAAACATGGCCTTTGTGTTCACCACGACCTGCACGACCAGCAACTTGCACAATCAACTGCGCCGTACGTTCTGGCGCACGAATATCTACGCTGAGTAAACCTGCATCAATATCTAAAATGGCAACTAATGTGACATGTGGAAAATGATGGCCTTTTGCCAACATTTGAGTGCCGAGTAAAATTGTTGGTTTGTTTTGATGAATACGGTCATAGATTTTTTGCCAGCTCCCGACACGACTGGTACTGTCACGATCAACCCGAATAACATCATGCTCTGGAAATAATTCTTGTAAGTGCTCTTCAACCTTAGCGGTTCCTGCACCTAAAGTTTTTAAGCTTTTTTGCTGACATTCAGGGCAATGATCGGGTAAGCGATGAATGGTTCCGCAGTGGTGACAATGTAAATAAGAATAAGGCTGAGTGTGCAAAGTAAAATGTGCGTCGCAATGTGGGCAATTTGCTTGCCATCCACAGCTTTCACAAACCAGTACAGGTGCATAGCCGCGACGGTTTAAAAAGATTAAAACCTGTTCTTTTCTAGCTAATGTATGTTTGATTTGTTCAATAAGGGGCTGGCTAATTCCATGCTGTTTTTTGACAATTTTAAGGTCTATCAAATGCATTTTAGGCAAAAGTGCATGTCCAGCACGTTTGTTGAGTTGCAGTGTAGTTAATTTGCCAGTCTCGACCAAATAATAACTATCAATACTTGGCGTTGCTGAACCTAAAATAACAGGGCAGCTTTGCAAGTGACCGCGGTACAGTGCGACATCACGTGCATGGTAACGGAAGCCTTCTTGCTGTTTATAAGACAAATCATGCTCTTCATCTAAAATGATGAGGCCCAAACGTGGCAGTGGCGTATAGATGGCAGAGCGCGTTCCTAAAATAATAGACGCTTTTCCGGTCTGTGCCTGTTGCCATGCTTGTAAGCGTTTGGAGTCATTTAAGCCAGAGTGCAATAAAGCAATATCACAGTTAAAACGAGACTTAAAACGGGAAATCGTTTGAGGGGTTAAACCAATTTCAGGTACTAATACCAGTACTTGTTTACCTTGCTTTAGCACCTCGTGCATGATGTGCAGATAAACTTCAGTTTTACCACTTCCTGTTAAACCATCTAGCAAAAATGCTTGGTATTGATGTTGTGCGTTTACGACGTGCTGGGTTGCTTGCTTTTGGTCTTCATTTAGCGTGAGCGGCATTTGGGCTAATTGAACAGGTGTCGGGCTAAAGTCGTGTGGTTCGAGCGTGCAGTCAACCAGTCCTTTCTTTTGAAGCGCTTTAAGTGTTGCTGTTTCTACACCACTTAAATTGAGAATATTTTCTGTAGTTCCGGCAGGATGTAATTTTAAAATTTGATACGCATCTTGTTGCTTAACAGAACGCTTTAGTAGGGCTTCAACATTGTCACAGGGTGTGATTTTCCAAAGATGGAACAAAACATCCATCGGTTTGCCCTGACGCAATAATGCAGGTAGGGCGGTTTGCATGACCTCACCAATTGGAAATTGGTAATATTGTGCGGACCATGTCAATAAACTTAAAACTTGTTCATCTAAAATTGGTTCTTCATCTAAAAGTTCAGAAATGGTTTTAAGCTGAAAGGTACCTGTAAATGATTCATTTGGGTTCACTTTTTCTGTAATGATGCCAATCAGGTTTTGGCGTCCAAATGAAATGGCGACGCGTGAGCCTACGTGAGCCCGTTCATATTGTGCTTGGGTGAGTGTATAGTCAAAAGTGTCGTACAGATGCACAGGTACGGCTACACGCACACGATAAACAACTGAATCAGGCTTTGGCGTTATGGTCATAGAGGCTCATTTCGTCAATTTTAAAAAACGGCATAGCGTCGTGAAGAGGACTTGGGTATTCTACACAGGCTATAGAACGAATATGAATGATTGCGTAGCATAGATGCAACAGCAGCGACTATTATTTTTGGAAAATTAGAACATTACCATGCCTGCATATCAATTTACTGCCATTGATGCTTCAGGGAAGCAGCAAAAAGGAGTGCTTGAAGGAGATTCAGCACGCCAGATTCGCCAACAATTACGCGATAAAGCATGGACACCAATTAGTGTTGACCCTGTTGAACAAAAAGATAAACATCAGAGTCAGGGGTTATTCCAAAAAAAGTTTAGTGCTTATGATTTAGCGCTCATGACCAGACAACTATCTGTTTTGGTTGCAGCGGCCATTCCTCTAGAAGAAGCTTTACGTGCGGTGAGCAGGCAAAGTGAAAAACCGCATGTGCAAAACCTTTTATTATCTGTCCGTTCTCGCGTTTTAGAAGGGCATTCACTCGCACAAGGGATGCAGCAATCTGGACGGTTTCCAGACCTTTATATTGCAACGGTTGCCGCTGGTGAGCGTTCTGGGCATTTAGATCTGATTTTAGATCAGCTCTCGGATTACACCGAAAACCGTTTTGCCATGCAAAAGAAAGTTCAGGGCGCCATGATTTACCCAATCATTTTAATGCTGATGTCTTTTGGTATTGTGATGGGTTTAATGACTTACGTTGTGCCAGAGATTGTAAAAACGTTTGACCAAAGTAAAGATGCCTTGCCGTGGATTACAGTTGCTTTAATGAAAGCCAGTGATTTTATCCGTCATGCTTGGGTGTTTATTATTATTTTTGCAGTTGTGGGAATTGTCGCATTCGTAAGATTTTTAAAAACGACTGCTGGGCATTATGCTTTTGATCGATTAACACTCAAATTGCCATTATTCGGTAAACTATCCCGTGGTATTAATTCTGCACGATTTGCCAGTACATTATCTATTTTGACTCGTTCAGGCGTACCTTTGGTCGATGCCTTAAAGATTGGTGCAGCAGTGACCAGTAATTGGGTCATACGCGATTCAATTGCCCATGCAGCTGAGCGTGTTACCGAAGGTGGTAACTTGGGTACACAGCTTGAGCGTAGTGGTTATTTCCCACCAATGATGGTACAAATGATTCGAAGTGGTGAGGCATCAGGCGAACTGGACCGCATGTTAGAACGTGCATCGACCATGCAAGACCGTGAGGTTACAACATTTATTTCAACCTTACTGGCATTACTTGAACCACTTATGCTGGTTCTAATGGCAAGCATTGTACTGGTTATTGTAATCGCGGTTATGCTGCCAATCGTAAATATGAACAATATGATTTAATAACTTTGATATTAGAGATAATGATGAAAGTAAAAAATATTCAAAGCGAAATAGCGATGGAACAACATAGTGAATCTGCGGTTTCAAATCAGTTTGAGCCAACGTGCCATTCCGAGCATAACTCTCAATCAGATGTTTGCTCCTCAAGCACAGCTTTCGGACTTGCGGCACGTTCGAGCGGTGCTCGAATGAAACGTGCCTCAGGATTTACCCTCATTGAAGTGATGGTCGTGATTGTAATTTTAGGCGTGTTAGCAGCGTTAATCGTACCCAATGTCATGGGGCGTAGTGAAAAAGCTAAAATTGATACCACCCAAATTACATTAAAAGGTGTAGCTGGTGCTTTAGATCAGTACAAGCTTGATAATGGACATTTCCCAACCATGCAAGAAGGCGGACTAGATGCTTTAGTTAATCAACCTGCAACAGCGAAAAACTGGATGCCAGGTGGCTATGTAAAAGGTGGTTATCCTAAAGACAGTTGGAAAAACGATGTTCAATATGTAATTCCAGGGGCGGATGGTCGCGCTTTTGATTTGTATTCATTTGGCGCAGATGGCAAAGATGGTGGTGAGGGTAATGATGCGGATATTTATTATCAGCCTTAATTGAAAATATAGTAGAGATTATCAATTCAGTTAAAAAGATAAACCGATAAATTCGAATTGATAATCTCTCTCAATCAGGAAAATATAATAAATATTTGAAAAATATAAATTAAAATTAATAATGATATTTGAGATTTATAATAAGAATTATTCCCATATTTAATAGTTACAAGAAAGTTAAAATGTAGAGAAAAATAAGCTATATATTTAAATAAAAGCTTTGCATAATAAATAAAAAGCACTTTATTCAATTAAAAAGGAGAGATTAAATGAAAGCATTTCTCATATTAGATGAACTGACTCAGTTTCATTGGGTAATGCTCAAGTCTGTCCTATTGATTTTGGGTTTATTGCCGCTTGCTGAATTTTCATTAAAGCTATGGCTGAGTACAGAGGGAAGTAGCCAAATTATGATTGGCTTCTTTGCATTAAGTATTGTGAGTGCATGGTTGATGGTGAGCTTCTTTACCGCATTAAAAGCGAGTGTCTGGCAAGTTAAACAAATATCTACTCAATATGAGCAATTACTGTTTAAAGCTTATCGTTATGTCCCAATGGCCTTTTTATCAAGCTTAGTTGCTTATTTATCTTTGGAACTATCTATCGCTTTTTAATGATATTTTAAAACCAAATTTTTAAATAAAACGTAGACTCAACATCTACGTTTTATTTTTTAACTGGAAATAAAAAGAGGGTGTTTCTTTATTTGTACATATTATATGCTTCAAATCAGATATTTAAGAACATGAGAAAAAGTAAATGGAACAAATCGAGTGGAATGATTTTTTAAAAGTAGAGCTTCGCGTTGGTAAAATTATTCAAGCTGAAGTTTTTGAAAAGGCGCGTAAACCTGCCTATATTTTGCAGGTAGATTTTGGTGAAGAATTGGGTGTACGTAAATCAAGTGCACAGATTACCAAGCTCTATCAGCCACAAGATTTGATAGGTAAATTAGTTGTTGCTGTGGTGAATTTCCCTAAAAAACAAATAGGGCCTATTCAGTCAGAATGCTTGGTGACAGGGTTTCATAACGCAGATGGGGATGTCGCACTTTGTATCCCAGAGTTTGAAGTTCCTCTGGGTACAAAGCTATTATAATTTAGCGACGTGATTTAAAAGAAACGTCAACTTTACGTGGACGATACACCCAACCTAAAATCAGCAGTAATACTGCAAATCCTAACACTGGATAATCACCTAAACGGTTATAAAGGGTTTGACCTTGCATGGCAGGTAAATCACCTCTCAAGACAAACTCTTTATCGAGCGGAGCTTGTTCAGTGATATGGCCATTTTGATCAATAAAAGCTGTTACACCTGTGTTGGTTGCACGAATAAACCAACGTCCATTTTCTTTAGCACGCATCTGCACCATCTGTAAATGTTGCCACGGCCCAGCAGTACCCGTAAACCAAGCGTCATTAGATACAGTAACCAAGAAGTCGCTGTCTTCTGCATTACGTCGGGTAAGGTTCGGATAAGCCACTTCATAACAAATCGCAGCAGCAAGCGCATGTCCTTTGATCATGAGGGGTTTCTGGTTACTCTCCCCACGTGAAAAACCGCTCATGCTAATATCATTTTGCATGGCTGGTAATACCCATGAGAGTAAACCTGACAGTGGAATATATTCACCAAACGGCACAAGACGCTGCTTTTTATAGAGACCGCTTGAGTCGCTACCAGAAGCCATAATACTGTTGTAATACAGCGGGCTACCAACTTCATGAGATTTGGTAACATCCCAGTAGGGAATTCCGGTTACCCATGCAGTGTGGTTTTTTTTAGCTTGGGCATCCATTGCATCCAAAAACGGTTCAATATCAGTTTGGAAGAGTGGAATTGATGATTCAGGCCATACAATTAAGTCACGGCCCCATTCAGATTGAGTCAGACCAGCGTAAATTTCTAATGTTCTAACTTGATATTCAGTCAACCATTTTAAATCTTGTGGAATGTTGCCTTGAATGAGCGAAACGCTAAGTGGTTTAGCAGCTTTAGGTTTTACAAACTGTATATATGATGCTCCCCATGCGCCTAAAACCAATAGGGCAGACGGGATAACCCAGAAAATACGTTTGCGCAGAACTTCAACTAAAGCACATGCTAATACAATGACAACGAAGGAAATTGCGTAAATACCGAATAGAGGTGCGTAACCATCGAGTAGACGTTCAGTAAAAGCGTAACCCACAAACAGCCATGGAAAACCTGTAAATACCCAAGTTTTTGCCCACTCGAAAACAATCCAGAGCGGTGCAAAAGTCAGTGGCGTTTCAGGGAAGAAACGTCGGTAAACCCAAGTCTGAAGTGCGGTAAATAAGCCCATCACAAGGGCCATAACAGCGATCATACCCACGCTTAGAAAAGCATTGGTGTCGCCATATACATGGATGGAAGTGTAGAGCCAAAAAGCGCCTACAAACCATAAGCCGAAGCCATAGCTCCAACCAATCGCAAATGCTTGTTTAGCTGAGCGTTTATGTAGTGATGCGTAGAGTAGGGCTGGAGATAATATTGCCAACCACCACCAATAATAAGGTGCCAGTGAAAAACTGAACACGGCACCTGAAAATAAAGCAATGAGTAAAGGAAAAATTAAAGGAAGCTGTTTTTGTTGTTGCGAAGAATCTAACAGCTTTTCAAAGTATGCTCTCATTGACGTACAGCTCGAATCAGATGAATAGTGCGGGCATCTGCTTCAACGATTGTAAATAACCAATTTCCAAGCTCAACAGTTTGACCTTGTAAATCACTTACCAGACCAATCTCTTGAAGCAATAAACCGCCGACAGTTTCTACTTCATCGTCAGAAAAATCAGCATCTAAAACAGTATTGAAATGTTCGATTGGTGTAAGTGCTTGCACCATCCATGCATTTGCTACGGTATGGTCATTGTCTGGAACAATGTACTGGGCATCTTCATCAGCAGTGTCATGTTCATCTTCAATTTCGCCAACGATTTCTTCAAGAATATCTTCGAGCGTCACAAGACCCGCAGTTGAACCATATTCATCAATCACAATAGCAATGTGAGTCTGAGTATGTTTCAACATGCGTAGAACCTGATCGGAACGCGCACTTTCTGGAACAAATAAGGGTTGACGCATAAGAACGCGAATATCGACTTTGGTATTAGGTTCGGTTAGAAATGGCAGTAAATCTTTTGCGAGCAAAATCCCGACAACATTATCAGGCTGATCAGAAGAGAAGACTGGAAAGCGTGAGTGAGCAGACTCAACCAATACATCAAGAATATCAAGTAATTGATCATCTTCTTGCAAACTGATCATTGCTGTTCGTGGTGTCATGACTTCACGAATTTTTGTAGCTGGAAGGTCAAGAACGCCTTCAAGCATGGCAACAGTATCTGGTTCTAAAAAGCGGCGTGAATTTTGGACTAATTTTAATAATTCATCACGGGTTTCTGGTGCTGTACCTAACCATTTTCGTAAGCCGCGCATTCCCCACGACGGACCTGGTTCCTCTTGCATGATCTTTCCTAAAGACTCAATCTATCAAATGAATACTTTGAATCATACCGAAGAAAAGATGCTTATGCATCTATAAAACAAGCTAAAAGACAAAACGCATATTGTTATGTAAAAGCCAGTTACAGTTAACAGCGCAGTAATTTGTTTATGCTAAAATGTGAAAATTCTATTTGTTCGAGTTTGTTATGTCAGAGCAACCCATTTCACCTACTGTACAACTCAATACGCGTGGTTTACGTTGTCCGGAACCTGTCATGATGTTGCATCAAGCCATCCGCAAATCTAAATCTGGCGATGTGGTTGAAGTGTTCGCAACAGATAATTCGACCTCGTGGGATATTCCTAAATTTTGTATGCATTTAGGCCATGAGTTGTTGTTGCAAGAAGAACGCTTAGATGAAAATGGTCATAAAGAATTTCATTATTTGGTGAAGAAAGGGTAATACAATAATGAGGCTTCTAATAACGACGATTAGAAGCCATTAATAATTTAATTTGAAATGATAATTTTTTACAAATAAGAATCGTTATATAATTTATAAAATTAAGTATAAATGACGTATAAAAATGAATGAATATTTTGTGAAACGAAGCTTATTTATTTTTCTTTGGTTTTTCTCTATTGCTGGTTTATTAAACCTAGAAACCCCTTGGTTATCTGAAACTCTTGCCACCATTATTTTAGTTACTGTTATTATTTTTGGCTCAATTCTATTAGGTTATAGAAATACACATTTTGCTCCCGAACCAAAAATAAAGATGAGTCTGATTTTGCATACAAGTTTTATGGGGCTTATGTTAGTTATTGATTTATTGTTTGGTAAATCGGATTGGTGCTTCGATTTAGCGCGAAACTTTGGTTTTCTTGGCCTATTTTTATTAGGCACATTTATTTTTTATAAAAAGAATCTTAATTTAAACGTAGCAAAAATACCGCCTTTTCAATAAGTGAATTCCAATAAGAAGCCCCGAATAATCGGGGCTTTTTTTATTACATATTAGGGTAGTTTGGACCACCGCCGCCTTCTGGCGTTACCCACGTGATGTTTTGAGATGGGTCTTTAATGTCACAGGTCTTACAGTGAACACAGTTTGCTGCGTTAATCTGGAAGCGTTTAGAGCCATCATTATCTTCCATGATTTCATAAACACCAGCAGGGCAGTAGCGCTGCGCAGGCTCATCCCATTTCGGTAAGTTTACGTTCACTGGAATTGAAGGATCAGTAAGCTTCAAGTGAGCTGGCTGGTTTTCTTCATGTACAGTGTTTGAGATAAACACAGAAGATAAACGGTCAAATGTAAGCTTGCCATCCGGTTTTGGATAGTTTGGCTTAAAGCTAGTTGCATCAACAGTTTTCAATACAGCGAAGTCTTGCTTCAGGTCATGTAAAGTGAATGGAACTTTAAAGACGTTTTGGTCGATAAAGTTAAATGCACCACCAATCCATTGACCAAATTTATGCATTGCTGGGCCAAAGTTACGAGAGTTATAAAGCTCTTCTTTTAACCAGCTGTTGTTGAATTTGTCAGTGTATGAAGTTAATTCTTTAGTGAATAAATCTTCGCCTTCAGTAACGCGCGCAATCGCGAGGTCACCGCCTTTTTCTACACCAGCAGCAATCGCTTCAAATACAGCTTCACCACATAACATGCCTGATTTCATGGCAGTGTGTGAGCCTTTGATTTTTGCAAAGTTTAAGAAACCTGCGTCATCACCAATTAAGCAACCGCCTGGGAAAGTCAATTTAGGCAATGAGTTGAAACCGCCTTTCACTACAGCACGTGCGCCGTAAGAAATACGCTTACCACCTTCTAAATACTGTTTAATGAGTGGGTGAGTTTTCCAGCGCTGCATTTCCATGAATGGATACATGTGTGGATTTTCATAAGACAAGTCCACGATCATACCCAAAGTCACTTGGTTGTTTTCAGCGTGGTATAACCACCAGCCACCTGAAGAAGCTGTTTCAGCTAATGGCCAGCCAGCACCATGCATGACTAAGCCTGGCTTATGTTTTGCTGGGTCAATTTCCCAAAGCTCTTTAATCCCGATACCGTAGTGCTGTGGATCAGCATCTTTATCAAGATTGTATTTAGCAATGAGGCGTTTGCCTAAGTGACCACGGCAACCTTCAGCAAAGAGGGTGTATTTAGCGTGAAGTTCATAGCCTGGAGTAAAGTTATGCGTTGGTTCGCCATCTTTACCAATACCCATGTCACCAGTTTGAATACCTTTTACCGTACCGTCTTCATGGTAAAGCACTTCAGATGCAGCAAAACCAGGGAAGATAGAAACTTCTAGTTCTTCAGCTTTTTGACCTAACCAACGAACAACGTTACCTAACGAGATAACATAGTTACCATCATTGTGCATGGTTTTAGGAACCATCCAGTGAGGTGCTTCTTTAGAAGTGGTTTCTGAAAGTAAGAAGAATGTCTTGTCTTCAGTTACAGGTACGTTAAGAGGCGCGCCTTCTTCTTTCCAGTTTGGGAAAAGTTCATTGATGGCACGTGGCTCAAGCACAGCACCAGACAAGATATGCGCACCTACTTCAGAGCCTTTTTCAACTACACAAACAGAAAGATCGGGTAAGTTTTTTTCAATCGCTAATTGACGGATCTTAATCGCAGCAGACAGACCGGCAGGTCCTGCACCTACGATGACAACGTCAAACTCCATCGATTCACGTTCGATGTGTTCCATGTAGGACTCCTCAATACTTAAAGGTGGCAACCGTCATATTCAGAAATTCGGTGCTGCCGTGAGTGTTTTAATCCATAGGCGCAAATATGCTATTGTGCCTTTTATCGTTTTGGCTAGTATAGTTTTAAACCATGATCTAGCCAATTGGCTGAGTCGTCATATTTTTTCGTCAGCAAGGCATAAACTATGGTAAATCAAAATAATTCCCCATCGGATATGGGAAAAATACCGTTATCTGATGATAAAAACTTAATGAACATTGCACAATACTTAAAAGGTGTACAGCAAAGTCACAAAAGGTCAATTCCACCTTTAGAGCAGTGGCATCCAAAGCATTGCGGCAAAATGGATTTGACGGTTAAAGCCAATGGAGAATGGTGGCACGAAGGTCAATTAATTAAGCGCCAAGCCCTATTAGATCTATTTACCAAAGTCCTATGGAAAGAAGAAGGGAAATTCTACCTGAAAACCCCCGTAGAACAAATTGAAATTGAGGTTGAAGATGAACCTTTATTAGTCAATCAGGTCGATCAAGTTGAAATTTCAGGTGATCAATTTTTACAACTGACCACGACCAATCAAGATGTGATTTTGGTTGATGCCGAACATCCAATTTTTATGCGTGAATATGCAGGCGAGTTGCGTCCTTATGTGCATGTGCGTTTTGGAATTAATGCGCTTATTCAACGTCAGTCTTTTTATCACTTAGTGAACTATGGAACACTCATCGAAAAAGAGAATGGTGAGACCGTTTTAGAGTTAAAAAGTGGTAATTTGCTCTTGCAATTAGGCACTTGAGGTTTAAGCTTTAGGAAGTGAAATTTTCTGACACTTCAGTACAGCTATGACCGCCATACAACCTCTATTTACCGATCTAGAACCTATGCCTAAAGCATCAGCAGATGCCCCAATTGGTATTTTTGATTCGGGAATTGGGGGAATGTCAGTTGCAGCAGAAATAGCTAGATATTTGCCCAATGAACGCATTGTGTATTATGCCGACACAGCCTACGTTCCTTATGGCCCACGTTCTGATGAAGAAATTAGAGAACTCACAGCCCGAGCCGTTGATTGGTTATACCGCCAAGGTTGTAAAATTGCAGTGGTTGCCTGTAATACCGCTTCAGCATTTAGTCTTGACCATTTACGTGAACATTATGGTGAACATTTTCCAATTGTTGGTTTAGTTCCAGCATTAAAACCTGCCGTATTACAGACACGTTCTAAAGTGGTTGCTGTGTTGGCCACACCTGCTACTTTTCGTGGGCAACTCATTAAAGATGTTGTTGAGAAGTTTGCTGTTCCGGCGGGTGTTAAAGTGATGACCTTAACCAGCCTTGAACTTGTTCCTTGTGTGGAAGCGGGACAGCAAATGGGAGAGGCGTGTTTAACAGCATTAAAAGAAGTTTTACAGCCTGCCGCTGAGCAAGGTGCAGACTATTTAGTACTCGGTTGTACGCATTATCCTTTCTTAAATGAAGCAATTCATCATCTTTTTGATAACCAATTCACACTGGTTGATTCGGGATTCGCAGTTGCCCGACAAACAGCCCGTATTTTAATAAAAAATGCGTTATTATGTGACCAAATAGGTCAGAATGTTGCACGTATTGAATGTTACGTCAGTGGAAATAATGCTGACGCACTACAACCTGTTTTACAACATATGATTCCACAAGAGTTAACTTGGACACTTCATAATCTGAACTGATGTTTTAGCATCATTTAGAAAATAGTGTTTTTTTATATTTATTATTTTATTTGGGGCGGTTCATGATCTTGGCTGATTTTAAGTCAGATACAGATCATGAGGCGAAAGGGTATTGTTATGCTCGATACACGCTATCAGATTTTTATTTCAACGTCTGGCCGCGATATGCAGCCAGAGCGAATGGTTTTGTCTCAAACCTTGGTGGGAATGGGTTTCTTTGCTTGGGGACTAGAACATCGAACACCTTTAACAACCACACTTGCACGTCGACAAATTGATGAATGTGATTATGTAATCTTACTTCTAGGAAGTCAGTATGGAGAACAATCGATTTCTGGTGTGAGTTATCTGTCTTTAGAATATCAATACGCGTTAAGTCAGGCTAAACCTATTATTGTGTTCATGCATGAACAGCCTGAAAGCCGCGAAATAGATTTACAAGAAACACATCCACAACTTAAAGATAAATTTCTCGCATTTAGAAAAAAGTTATTACACGAAGCAAAGCATATTTTTTACTTTAAAACTCCACGTGAATTGGAGTTGGCTGTCCGTTTAAATATACCTTTAATGGTTGAGCAACATATGGGACAAGGTTGGGTTCCTGCTCATCAAGCTCAGCAGTTAGAAGATGAAATTAGACTATTAAGAAGTAAAATTTTGCAGTTAGAACAGCAAGTAACAGAGCCATCAACTCAGTTAAAGGAAGTTGCACCGCAAGATATTTTTGCATTTGAATATCAGATTCAAGCATTTCAGGATGGCAACTTTAAAGAGCTTAAACGACAGAGACAAATGACATGGTCTCAGTTGTTGAGCGTGCTGGCAAAACGCTTTGAAACAGCTGTGCCAGAAGAGAATTTTGGAATTTGTCTGAATGAATATTTAAATCAGGCAGGCTTAGAAGATGCTCGTCAGGAATTACCTCGTGCACATGCGGTGGCCTGTGCACAGATTAATCATAAAGCGCTGTTTCGAATTAAAAATCAAATGCAATCACAAGGTTGGATTGTCCCAACACAAACTGAGCAATCATATGACCTTTGGAAACTAACAACTAAAGCCCAAAAGATATTGCTTAGTTATAAATGGAACCATCGAGGTGTTCGATTAAAAGCTTAGAGCGATTCAATTTATATATGACACTGAAAACTGTTACATTAGTGTCATAAGATGAACTGAAAGGCATTTACACATGTCGTTTGAACAAAAACCGAAAGTTACTGTCATTTTAGCGAATTTAGGTACGCCAGATGAGGCGACTGTGCCTGCGGTGCGCCGTTTTTTAAAACAGTTTTTATCTGATACACGTGTGATTGAAATACCGAAATTCATTTGGTGGCTTATTTTAAATCTGTTTGTTTTACCTTTTCGCCCGAAAAGAGTAGCGCATGCCTATGCTTCGGTATGGTCAGCAGATTCGCCAATGCGCGAAATTGTGTTTGAACAAACCAAACGTGTGCAGGCTTATTTAGAGCAAGAAAATAAACAGTTTGATTTAACCGTTTTACCCGCAATGACTTATGGTAATCCGGGTATTGATGCAGTTTTAGAAAAATTGGCGACGAACCCACAAGAGCATGTCATCTTATTGCCTTTATTTCCTCAATATTCTGCAACGTCTACTGCGCCGTTATACGATGCATTTGCCAAGTGGATTCCAGCTCAGCGGAACTTGCCGGGTCTGACCATTATTAAAGACTATTATCAGCATCCTATGTTTATTCAAGCATTGGCAGAAAGCGTTTTAGCCTACCAAGAGCAGCACGGTAAACCTGAAAAACTGTTGATGTCATTTCACGGGATTCCACAGCCTTATGCAGATAAAGGCGATCCTTATGCAGATCGTTGTCGTATTACAGCAAAGTTAGTCGCTGAAGCCTTACATTTAAAAGATGATGAATGGGCAATTAGCTTCCAATCACGTTTTGGAAAACAAGAATGGGTTAAGCCTTATACAGACCAGCTTTTACAAGATTGGGCGAAGCAAGGTGTTAAGTCCGTTCAGGTATTAAGCCCAGCTTTTTCTGCCGATTGTTTAGAAACACTTGAAGAATTAGCCATTCAAAATGCAGAGTTGTTTCAAGAAGCAGGTGGTGGTAGCTATGCTTATATTCCAGCTTTAAATAGCGATCAGGCTCATATTGATTTGCTTGCAGGTTTAGTTCAGGCTAATCTTGATGCCCTTACCCATACCTTAGCCCACCGTTAATTGCGTTTTAGCCAGAGGTTCTTATGCTGCAAGTCAAAATTGTTCCCGTTACTGCATTTGCTCAAAATTGTTCCCTTGTTTGGGACAGTGAAACGAAAGAAGCAGTTTTGATTGATGCAGGTGGCGATGCTGCTGTTTTGAAAAAAGAAGTAGAAGCCTTAGGTTTAAAAGTGAAGGCTTTGTGGCTAACTCATGGGCATTTAGATCATGCGGGAGCAGTAGGTGAGCTTGCCCAAGAATGGAGCGTTCCAGTTATTGGTCCACACAAAGAAGATCAGTTCTGGCTAGATATGATTCAGGAAGTATCAGCACGTTATGGCTTTCCGATTCCACAACCTGTCAAAGTCGATCAATGGCTTGAAGGTGGTGAAGTACTAAAATTGGGTGAAGATGAATTTGAAGTACGCTTTGCACCAGGGCATACACCAGGGCATGTGGTTTTCTATAATAAAAACCATGGCTTACTTTGGACAGGCGATGTTCTGTTTAAAGGTTCGATTGGGCGCACAGACTTCCCACGTGGTAACCATGAGCAGTTAATTGAATCGATTAAACGTGAGTGTTTTAGTTTGCCAGATGATACTCAGTTTATTTCTGGACATGGTCCAATGAGTACCATTGGCTATGAAAAGCAATTTAACCCGTTTGTCGCGGGTAAAGCAGGTTAATCCTCATAATCATCTTCATTTTGACTACCCTTGTTTTGCTGAGGAGCATCTTGGGTAGGCAGTCTATATTCATCATTTGCCCAAGCGCCTAAATCAATTAGTTTACAACGTTCAGAACAAAACGGACGAAATTCATTGCCTTCCCAAACACTTGGTTCACCACAACGTGGACAGGGAAATGTACGTGGCATAAAGCGATATCCTCAAAGTGAAGAGAAATAGATTAGGCAAAAGTCAGGTGACTTGTTAGACTTATGCCGATTTTTATTTAGTTTGATGTGATTATGCCGATTCGTCAATTTCAAGCACAACGTATGCAAGCGCCTCGTGATTTTACCCCAATTGAAAATACCCCGATTTGTGTAGAAATTGGAGCGGGCAAGGGCAAACATGCTTTGCTTTTTAGTGGGCAACAGCCACAGCACACGTTGTATGCAATTGAACGAACCCGAGAAAAATTCTTGGCAATGCAAAAGCAGCATGGTTTGGAACCAAGAGATAACTTGGTGCCTGTACATGCGGATGCTTTGCCTTGGGTAGTGCATGCTTTGCATCCCGCTCAAGTTGAACATTTCTTTATTCTCTACCCAAATCCAGAACCACATAATCCAGCACAGCGCTGGTTGAATATGCCATTTTTTGAGTTCTTAATCTCGCGTCTGCAAACAGGTGGAACCATTACTCTGGCAAGTAATATTCCCGAATATATTGAAGAGGCAGAGCAGCAGTTATTAAATGTATGGAAGCTGCCTTACCAAAAAGAAAAAATTGCTCAAACCTCTGCACGTACCCATTTTGAAATTAAGTATTTAGAGCGCGGTGAGCTTTGCCAGCAACTCATAATGACTAAGCCTGAAGGTTATCAAACTCGATTTGATGAGTTTGCGCCATTGCAAGGGCAAACACATGGCGAATAAGCGGGTTGCCATTATTGGAGCAGGCCCAGCAGGTCTTATGGCTGCTGAGGTGCTCAGCCAATACGCTTATGATATTGATGTCTATGAACAAAAACCTTCAGCGGCACGCAAGTTTTTGATGGCGGGCAAAACGGGCTTAAATATCTCACATGCTGAACCTTTAGCACAGTTCATTGAACGTTATGATCATGCAGAATGGCTCAAACCGTGGGTTGAAAAATGGGATGCAGTCTGGATTCAGAACTGGATGAAAAGTCTGGGAATTGAATCTTATGTGGGTTCCTCAGGTCGCATTTTCCCTGTCGAAATGAAAGCTGCTCCTTTACTGCGTGCTTGGCTCAAGCGCTTGGCAGAACAACAGGTTAAATTCTTTTATCGTCATCGTTGTATTAATTTACAAGGTACAACGGTGACTTTAGAAAACCAAAATAATCAAAGCACTGAAACTTTTACCCAGCAATATGATGCAGTCGTGTTGGCTTGTGGTGCGGTGTCGTGGTCACAATTAGGTAGTGATGGTGCATGGCAGCAATGGGTGGATCAATCTGATATTGAGCCTTTCCAGCCAAGTAATGCCGGGGTATTGCACACTTGGTCAGCTTTTATGGAAAGCTGTTTTGGTGAACCTTTAAAGCGTATCAATGCGTGGGTTGAGCCTAGCCAAGTTACTCATGGCGATATTGTAATTACTCACTATGGTTTAGAGAGTGGCGTTATTTATAAACTTGGACGTGCCTTAAGAGAACAACAAAAACAAGGAAAAAGCTTAAATCTATTTTTAGATTTATTGCCCGATGTAGAGTTGTTCCAGTTAATTAAAAAATTGCAGGCTGGTAAAAAACAATCGCTCACTAATATCTGGCGTAAAGCAGGCTTAGACACGGCCAAAATTAACTTAATTAGAGAAGTCGTTGATAAAGCGTTATGGAGCCAACCAGAGACTATGGCTCAGCAAATTAAAGCACTTCAAATCAAGTTAGATGGCTTTAGGCCTATTGGAGAGGCGATTAGTTGTGCTGGTGGTATTAAGCAAAAAGCATTAACTGAGAATTTGAGCCTCAAACAAATCTCAGGTGTGTTTTGCTGTGGTGAAATGCTGGATTGGGATGCTCCTACGGGCGGATATTTACTTACTGCATGTTTTGCAACAGGGCGAGCGGCTGGTGAAGGGGTACATTTATTCTTAGAAAAATAACAACGAATTCGGTGCTATGTTTGGTATGTGAAAAGTGTTATTTTTGAGCGATCAATAATAATAGGATTTACGAGAACATGTCTCAAGCATCACCAGTTTATCAAGGAAGTTGTTTGTGCCAAGGTATTCGCTATGAAATTAAAGGCGATATCGGGGATATTATTCAATGCCATTGTCAACGTTGCCGAAAATCCAATGGAACAGCATTTGCCACGAATGCTCCTGTTAAAAGTACAGATTTTAAAATTACCCAAGGTGAAGACTTAGTCAAAAAATTCGCTGTGGAAGGTGTATACCGTTGGTTCTGTAGCGAATGTGGTTCACCTTTGATTAGTTCGCGTGATGCGCAGCCTGAACTGTATCGTGTAAGAATTGGGACACTGGATACACCATTAAACCAAAAACCGACAATGCATATTTTTGCTGCCTCTAAGGCAGAGTGGGAATGCATTCGTGACGACTTACCGCAATACGATGAACGTCCATGATTTTACAATGTATATTTAAATCAAATTCAAGATGATCTAATATACTTAAAACGGGGAGATGGCATTCCTCCCTTGAAAAACCGCCGTATTGGCTAATGATGCCTACGTTACCCTCATGTATTTATATATCGCTGGGTACGTAGGTTATTGCGTACTCTGCTTATTTTTGGAGTACGCTATGTCATATTTTTCTTCATTATTTTTTGCTCTTTTAGCGTCTATCTAAAGGGGTGGTCATATGTATTATTCTCTACTTTCAATTGCTTTAGGCTCAGTTCTAGGGGCGTGGTTACGTTGGTTTTTAGGTTTAAAACTTAACCCGATTTACCCGCAAATTCCACTCGGTACTGTCACTGTTAATTTGGTTGGTGGTTTTATTATTGGTTTTGCGATTGCCTATTTTGCTCAAAGTGATTTAAGCCCGAACTATAAGCTTTTTGTGATTACGGGTTTTTGTGGTGCTTTAACTACGTTTTCAACGTTCTCGATTGAGATTGTGACTTTATTACAAAGTGGCAAATTGGGAATGGCGATGTTGGGGATTTCTATTCATTTGATTGGATCGTTAATTTTTACGTGTTTGGGGTTGGCGACTTATTATTGGGTAACGGGGCATTGAGTTTTTATATTTAAGAATTGAGTATGATTTTAAGTTGTGAGAGCTCATCGAAGTTGAATGTTGGGTAGGATTTTCACGACGGAGTCTTACCGTTGAATTATCTAATGGGAGCAGCTAATTAAGTTACTTTGGTTTTGCCCAAAGTAACCAAAGGCATCTGTCATTCGCAGAACCTGTTCACTGAATCCATTTATCTTATGCTTTGCAAAAACGATTTTTTATTGACACCACGCAGGCTGCGAATGACGTTATTACGTATCAAATATAAGGGGCTAATAAAATAAATAAGAAAAATAAGGCATTTACTATCGTGATAGACGGCATGGATGCCGTCGTTTCGCTGTGCTACATGGATGTAGCATCAGCGCAACAAAGGGTTTTGTCACTTTTGCCCTCAAAAGTGAGGCATTGCCTATTAATAGGCTTTAGAAAATCTCATAATTTGAGGCTGTACTAAAAAATGATTAAGCTTTTTCAGCCAAAGCCTGACCTTCAAACTTCACACCATCCCAACCATTTTGCATAAACTGACGAATATTTTGATGGTCAGTGCCCTCAGGTGTAGCCAATACAGATGCGTAGTGTTCTGCAAATAAACTTAAAGTTTGAGCTTGGTCTAAACCTTGTAACTTGGCAAAAGAGAAAACTTTCGCACTGCCTTGATTTTCAGTCGCAGCGTTATGCTGTGCGCCATTTTGAAAAGCCGTTGGAGTATGTTGGTAACGTGCTTCAATATGAGCTAAAACGTCTGAAAATTTTGCTGTGCCTGCTTGTAATTGGGCAAGTAACTCTTGTGCCATTATCTAAAACTTCCTATCAAATGAGGGTTTAAGCATAGCATCGAATAGCAACTTTGAAAGCTTGGCGAATACAAAAAATGATGAGTTGTGGGCAAAATAAGAAGAGTTTTTAGACAAGTTGTGGATAAGTTCTCTTTTATACACAATATAAAAAGATCGAAAAAATACACATAAAAAAAGAAGCCTAAGTGGAGGAGATAGTCTTAGGCTTCCAATGATTTAAGTGTATTGGTCAAATCTTAACGTAAGATTAACTCTTACGATTAAAGCGAGCGAAGCGTTTATTAAAGGTTGCAACGCGGCCTTCGTTACTTGCTTGACGTACTTCACCTGTGTAGAAAGGGTGAGATGCACTTGAAATATCAAGGGTTACATAAGGATAGACTTTTCCTTGATATTCTTTGGTTTGTTTAGACTGAAGAGTACTACCAATTAAGAAGTACACGTCTGCATTGGTGTCATGAAATAACACTTGTTGATAAGCAGGATGAATATCTTTACGCATGTGAGATTGTCCTAAATTATTTTTGATTAAAGAAATGTTATAACATAACAATTAAAAAGTCAATGTAACCCCTAGAAGGCTACATTGATCAGTAAATTAAGTTAGTTAGAAGGTGGGACAAGCTCTTCAAATAGACCGTTCAGATTGTCATGTACTTTTAAGTGAATGAGGTTCCAGTAGTGTCCTGAAATGGTTCTGTTGACCATCAAAGTGTCTGGTGAAGGCTTAAAGACATCCCAGTACTTCAAAGATTTTTTCACAAGCAACATGCCATCATGATGTGATGAGTTCTCGGCAAAATCATAAGTGGTGGTAAGCGGGCGTAATAACACTTCAATCCAGAGTTTATATAGATCAGTCGGGAATTTACCTTTTTCAGAAATTGAATGTAGCTCAAGTAACTCAGTTTCAATCAAATCAATATTTTCATGGCGAGCTGCATTTACTAAACATTTAAAGTGCTGCACGATTTCGTTTGAAAGCGTTTTAACACTGCCATAGTCATAAATAATGACACTACCGTCTTGGCGGAAGGCAAAGTTACCCGGATGAGGGTCACAGTGAAAACGTTTTAGAAAGAACATTTCCTGACCTAAAGCACGAATCAAACGACGTCCAATCGTATTTCGAATTTCGATAGGCCATACACTGGCAGTTTCAATGCTGTCACCTTGTTCTAGACTCAAGGTTAAAATACGTCTTGAAGAGTAATCTTTATAAACAGTAGGGATGATGATTTTGTCATCTAACTGGCTATGAAATGTTTTAAAAACTTCAAGGTTTTGAGCCTCGATTTCATAGTTAAGTTCTGCTGAAAGACTGTCTTGAATTTCTGCAAAAAGTTGATCTTGTAGCTTTTTATCAATTTTTAGTACACCCATTAAACGAAGAGCTAAACGCACTTGTTTTAAGTCACTTTCACAGGCTTCATCAACACCAGGATATTGAACTTTCACTACAACTTGTTCGCCACTAGGTAGAGTAGCTTTGTGAACTTGGCCAATTGAAGCAGCTGCAAAAGGTTCTTGATCAAAAGATTTAAAGGCAACATTGAGCGGTTTTCCAAGCTCACGTTCAACTTGTTGCTGAATGGCAGCAAAAGGCATGGCTGGGGCTTGGCGTTGTAACTTTGAAATTGCTTTAGCGACTTCGGGTGGGAAAATATCTTTATATTGAGATGCAATTTGGCCGACTTTCATGACGGCACCTTTCATTTCACCTAAGGTGTCGGCAATTTGCAAACCAATATCCTGAAATAACTTGGTTTTTGAAGCCAGCTTTTGTTCTTCATCTGCGGTCAAGTTTCGAATCGAGTTAGAAACGGTTTTCGTTGCAATGCTCGCGGTCATTCCTGCAAGTTTCATAAATCGTTTGCCGGGTGAACTTGCATTCTTTGCCATATCTTCGATACCTCATTGACTACAACATAATATTGCCTAGTTTTGATCATAGGTGACTAAGCTTAAAAAGCCTATATGAAATTGTTTATCTCATGTAAGAAAATTTTCGAAAAACAAAATGTTATTTTTATAGTAAAAATTATGAAAAGCTTGTGAAAATCCATTTCATAAACAAAGCTTTAATATCTATAAAGTGTCTGTTTTTTTGGTGCTAATGTGAATGGTCGGTTAAATAAAAATAGAGATAACAAAAGTTATGACAAGTTTAAGTTCAGCCCATGGGCGGTCTCAGGCGGTTCCTTTATCTGTGTTTGAGCAGTCAAAAGATGCGCATATTATTCGTTCTGATGAAGAAGCAATTGAGGTTGCCAAACAACTTGCGCAAGAGTTCGCACACGAAGCATCCGATCGAGACAAGGAGCGCCGTTTACCCCTAAATGAAATTCAACAGTTCTCACAAAGCGGCTTATGGGCCATTACAGTTCCCAAGCAATTTGGTGGTGCACAAGTCAAATATCGAACTTTGGCTGAGGTCATCAAAACAATTGCGAGTGTTGATCCATCTCTTGCACAGCTTCCCCAAAATCACTTGGCTTTTATTGAACATTTACGTCTTGATGCAGGCCCAGAACAACAACAGTTCTTCTTTAACTTAGTGTTGAGAGGGATTCGTTTTGGCAATGCATTTTCGGAAAAACATAGCAAAACGGTGGCTGACCTCACTACCACATTAAAAAAGACCGAGCACGGTTATGAAATTAATGGGAAGAAGTTTTTTGCAACAGGCGCATTGCTTGCACATTGGGTTCCAATTGTCGCTGTAAATGAACAGGGGCAGCCTTATGCGGCACTAGTTCCTCGGGAAACTTCAGGGGTTAATATTATTAATGACTGGTCTGGCTTTGGGCAACGAACCACGGCCAGTGGAACCGTTGAACTTAATCAAGTTCCAGTACGTGAAGAATATCTAATTCCGATTTATCAGGCTTTCGAACGTCCTACACCGGCAGGTGCAATTTCACAATTTATTCAAGCTGCTGTTGATGCTGGTATTGCACGTGGTGCAATTGAAGAAACAATTCACTATGTCAAAAATCATAGCCGCGCATGGGTCGATTCAGGTTTGGAAAAAGCCAGCGATGACCCTTACACAATTGCAAACATTGGTGATTTAAAAATAAAACTTCGTGCAGCAGAAGCGGTATTAGATTTAGCAGGAGATGCGATTGATCAGGCAATTGCCGACACGACAGAAGAGCATGTAAATCAAGCGACATTACTAGTTGCAGAAGCAAAAGTCTTAACCACAGAAATTGCGATTTTAGCAGCGAATAAGCTTTTTGAGCTGTCTGGAACAAGATCGACCTTGTCAGAACTTAATCTGGACCGACATTGGCGTAATGCTCGCACTCACACCTTGCATGATCCCGTGCGTTGGAAATATCACATTGTCGGTAATTACTACCTCAATGGCATCCATCCACCTCGTCATGCGTGGAGCTAAAGTGAAGAAAAAATAAGATTAGGAGAATAAAGATGACAATTACCCAAATTGAATTAGAAGAGCTATCGGTAGGTGCCGATTATGAAAAGGTAGCAAGTAGATTTCGTCCAGTTTTTGAAAAAATTGCCCAAGGTGCAATTCAACGAGAAAAAGAACGAATCTTGCCTTTTGAACCTATTCAGTGGTTAAAAGAACTCAAATTAGGTGCGGTACGTGTTCCGGTTAAATATGGTGGAGATGGGGTATCATTGCCACAACTTTTCCAGCTTCTAGCAGAATTGGCGCAAGCAGATTCGAATATTGTGCAAGCGTTGCGTGGACACTTTGCTTTTGTCGAAGACCGTTTAGTTGCGCATAAAGAGCATTCGCAGGAAGTCTGGTTTCAGCGTTTTGTACAAGGTGATTTAGTTGGAAACGCATGGACCGAAGTTGGAAATGTACAGATTGGTGATGTCGTTACCCGAGTAACCAAAGATGCTTCGGGTAACTTGGTGGTGAATGGTGAAAAGTACTATTCAACAGGAAGTATTTTTGCTGACTGGATTGATTTATTTGCTTACGATGAAGTGAATGACCGTCATGTGATTGCTGCTATTTATCGTCATGAAACTGGGGTAAGTGTAATTGATGATTGGGATGGCTTTGGTCAAAAGACAACGGGCAGTGGTACTTTAAAAGTACATCAGGTTCATTTACCAGCTTCGCACCTTATTCCATTTGATCAGCGTTTTAAATATCAGACCGCTTTTTATCAGGTTGTCCACCTTGCAACCCTAACAGGGATTGCACATGCCGCGGTCGAAACTTTTAGCCAAGAAATACGTGAGCGAAAGCGTATTTTTAGTCATGGTAATGGTGACCTTGTTCGTCACGACCCACAAGTTTTACAGGTGGTGGGTAAAGCCTCGGCTCAAGCCTATGGAAGTCTAGCAATTACGATTAAAACAGCAGAAGCCTTACAGAAGGCTTATGAAAGTCACTTTAGTGAGTTAGAGGTGAAAGAACATCAGTTTAATGTAGATGCCGAGCTTGAGTCGGCACAAGGGCAGGTGGTGATTTCTAATTTGGTATTGGATTTAACCAGCCAGTTATTTAACGCTTTAGGTGCATCGGCAAGTAGTCAGGTTAAACAACTCGACCGTTTCTGGCGTAATGCACGAACAGTCTCTTCTCATAATCCGCTCATCTATAAAGAAAAGGTGATTGGAGATTGGGAAGTGAACCGTACCGATTTACCCTTTGTCTGGCAAATTGGAGCAAGCCCTCGGGCAAAGTCTGCATAATGAAAAAAAGCCGATGTTTCATCGGCTTTTTTATTAGGTCTGGCTTAAACGTTTGGTATTTAAATAAAGCCTTGAAAGTAATAAAACACAAGCAATGCTCAAACCAATAATCAAACCTAGCCACACACCAGCCACGCCCCAATGGGTATAACGCGCTAAATAAAGCCCAATAGGGAAAGCAATCACCCAATACGCCATAAGCGTAATCCACATCGGTGCTTGAGTATCTTGCATACCTCTTAAACAGCCTGCGGCACTCACTTGTAATGCATCCATCAACTGATATGCCATTGCAAACCAGAGTAAATACATCGCAACAGGAGCTACGTTTAAGTCTTGAGTATAAATCGAGATAATTTGTTCACGGCCTAGAGCAATAAAAGTCATGGTTAATATGGCAAAAAATATTGCTGTGCTGAGACCAATTTTTTGTACTTGGTACATTGCAGCCCAGTTCTTTTCACCATAATAAGTACCGACACGGATGGTTAAGGCAATGGCTAGTGAAAGCGGAATCATAAACAGCACAGAGGTAACGGAAATTGCGACTTGGTGTGCAGCAATAAACACTTCACCAAGAGGGCTAAGAACCAATGCACCTGTACTAAAAATACTAATCTCAAAGAACACAGCTAAACCGATTGGTAAACCAAGCTGTAAAATTCTTTTAACTAAAGCCATATTAATTTTATCAAATCGGCCAAAAATAGAGGTGTTTTGATAAGCCGAAGCTTTATAAATATAGCCTGCTAATGTAATTAACATGAGCCATTGTAAAATGGAGGTTGCAAAACCACAGCCAGCGCTACCTAATGCAGGTATTGGCCCTAATCCATGCATAAAGATCATGTTAAGAGGGACCAATACAACTAAAGCTAATAGGCTAATAGCTGTGACAGGACGTGGATGGCCTAATGCTTCTGAATAGCCACGTAGGGCTGCGTACATGGTCACAGCTGGCATACCTAAACCAATTGCATGTAAGAACAAGCTTGCTTTAGGTCGTAAGCTCTCTGGTACGCCGAACACATGCAAGAAAAACGGCATAAGCTGCAAAATGAGCATTGCCAGTACACCTAAAATGACAGCAACCCATAATGACTGACGAACAACGACAGGGATCTGCTCTGTATTTCTTGCGCCTTTTGCTTCGGCTACCAAGGGTGTTGTTGCAATCATAATGCCGCTGAACAGGAGCATGATTGGAACCCATAAACCGACCCCTACAGCAATTGCTGCTAAATCGGTTGCAGATAAATGCCCAGCCATAATAGTGTCAATTAACCCGAATCCTGCTTGAGCAAACTGGGTAATTAAAATCGGTAGCATTAAGTGGAAGAGTTGTTTTAATTCAGCCCGAAAAGATGTGACATTCGACACAAAAGGTACTCTTTTTAAATATAAAAAATGAAGCTAACGCTGCAAAGTGAGTACCACACCGACAAAGATGATGACTCCACCAAGAAACCGTTGCCATGTAACAGGTGTCTTTTCTGTGCCCAACCAACCAAAATGATCAAGTAACATAGAAATAACGATTTGCCCAAAAACGACTAGCCCTGTAAAGGTTAAAAAACCAAGCTTAGGTGCAGTATAAATGCTCATGCTGATTGCATAAACCCCAAGAAATCCTCCAGTCCAAAGAAGCCATGGAATATTTGATATTTCACTTAAAGAGGGCTTCTCGGCACTTTGAAAGAAAACCATAATTGCTAAAACAATAGTACCTATGAAAAATGATAATAAAGCTGCTTGTAAGGGTGAGTGTAGTTGCTCGCGCAGTTGAGCATTAATTGCGGTCTGAAAAGCCATGGCAACACCGATTCCCATAGCTAAGGGTAAGATCAGGAAAAGTTGGCTAGAGAATTTCATCATTTTTATCAGTATTTAAGAATGTTTAAATTTAGTCTAAAGCAATTAAGGTATGTTTTCATAAGCCCATTGATGCAGTCATGTTAAAATAGAAATATTGTGTAAATTGGACCTGCTCCTTGGCCGTATTAAACCCTGCTTCTATTCCTCTATCTTTATATATCCATATGCCGTGGTGCGTGCGTAAATGCCCATATTGTGACTTTAACTCGCATGCAGTACCAGACGGAGCACTTTCATCAGAACTTGAGCAAACCTATTTAAAAGCATTGGTCGCCGACTTTGAAACTCAACTAGAGATGGCACAGGGACGCCCAATTCATAGTGTGTTTATTGGTGGTGGAACACCTTCACTGATTTCGGCACAGGGTTATGTATGGTTGTTTGCAGAACTTAAGTCATTGCTTAAATTTGAAGATGGCTGTGAAATTACCTTAGAGGCAAATCCGGGAACGGTAGAGCATGACCCATTTGCAGGGTATTTAGAGGCAGGCATTAATCGCTTGTCTATTGGTGTCCAGAGCTTTGATATTAATCATTTGCAAAAGCTTGGACGTATTCATTCTGCAAACAATGCAATTGAAGCGATTCAACAAGCAAAGCAGGCTGGCTTTAAGCGAGTGAATGTAGACTTAATGCATGGTTTGCCTGAGCAAACGCTAGAGCAGGCGCTCTATGATCTCAAGCTTGCTGTAGAAAGTGGAGCAACTCATATTAGTTGGTATCAACTTACCATTGAACCGAATACCGTTTTCTTCCGTACCCAACCCGTTTTACCACAAGATGAAATGCTTGAAGACATTCAAGAGCAGGGTGAGGCATATCTTAAGGCAAATGGTTTTATAAATTATGAAGTTTCGGCATGGCGTAAAGAGCTACCTTCAGCACATAATTTGAATTATTGGGAATTTGGTGATTATCTTGCGATTGGTGCAGGGGCACATGGCAAAGTGACACGACCGGATGGTGTGTATCGTTTCCAAAAGACCCGTTTGCCAAAAGACTATTTGGCTAAGGTTCCAGCTGAACATTTGCAAATGAAAAAGATTGAGGCAGAAGAGCTACCTTTTGAGTTTATGATGAATGCTTTACGTCTAAATGATGGTGTAAAAGCTGAGTTATATGAACAGCGTACAGGCTTAAGCTTAGATCATTTAAATGAGGTACTCACTTCACTACGAGCTAGAAAGCTTTTGGTAGAGGATAGTTCTCGTTTAGCTTGTACAGAGCAAGGGCATATTTTCTTGAACTCCGTGCTTGAAGAGTTTTTATAATAAAACAAAGTAAAAGCCGCATTATCAAATGCGGCTTTTTGATTTTAGCGAGTAGTATAGCCACCATTTGCAAAAATCGTCTGACCGGTAATCCACCAACCATCAGTCACCAAGAAGCGAACTAGAGGTTCGATATCTTCAATTTTGGTAAGCCCACCTAAAGCTGAAGCTGATTTGTGGTAAGCCACTGCCTCGGCAGATTCCTGCCTATAAAAGAATGGTGTATCCATAGGCCCTGGAGCAACAGCAGTAACAGAAATCTGACGATCACCAAATTCTTTTGATGCAGCGCGAGTGTAATGTTCAACAGGAGCTTTTAAACCCTCATAGGTTGAATAGAGCCCAGTGTAAGCTGCAAGAAGAGAAGTCACGATTGAGCAGATCTTGCCGCCGTTATTTAAATGACGACCAGCCGATTGAATAAAGAAATAGGCAATTTTTGAGTTGATATCGCTCATGCTATCAAACTCTTGTTCTGTGGTGTCTAAAAACGATTTCTTTAAAACCTTTCCAACTGTATTAATGGCAATATCAATTCCACCAAAATGCTGCTTAGTATCTAAGAAGAGCTTTTCAATATTATCAATATCCGTTAGGTCTGCTTGAATTAAAACAGCGTCTACACCGAATGCTGTTACATCCGCGAGTGTCTTTTCCGCATCTGCTTGAGTTTCAGCGCTATTGTAGTGAATTGCAATTTTTGCACCTTGTTCTGCAAATTTACGGCTAATAAGTCCGCCTAAGTTTTTTGCACCGCCCGTAATCAGTACAACTTTATCTTTCAGTGTATGAGTTGCCATGATGATTATTCCTATGATGACTTGTTTTAATGTGTTTTTAGTCTAGATTGGCGGTAATTTTTGATCAATTATGCTAGTTTGGTTTAACTATTCAGAAAATACGAACAATTAAATGGATCGGTTGCAGCAATTTTTTATTTTTTCAGAAGTCGCTAAACGACAAAGCTTTAGTGAGGTAGCAAATCAGCTTGATTTACCTCGCTCTACAGTGACGAGTGCAATTCAACAATTAGAAACTCACTATGGGGTACGTTTATTTCACCGAACTACGCGCAAAGTAAGCCTCACTCAAGATGGGCAAAGAATATTGCCCGAATGTCAAAATCTATTATTTGACTATGAACAGCTCGAACAACTCATACAGACACAAAAGCAGCATTACCGTGGCACGCTAAAAATTTCAATGCCCAGCCGAATCGTGCATCAAGTGATTATTCCTGAACTTCCCGATTTTTATAGCCGCTATCCAGACATTCATTTACAGCTCAATAGTTCTGATGACATGACTGACTTGATCGAGAAAGGGATCGATTGTGTGGTTCGGGTGGGGCAGCTAGAGAATAGTAGTTTAATCGCGAAGTTCGTCGGTAACTTGATAATGGTGAACTGTGCAAGTCCCCATTATTTAGAACAATACGGTATTCCTGAACAATTAGAAGATCTATCTCAGCACAAACTCATTAACTACGCAGGAGCCGTAGGAGAAAAACAGGGTATATTTTTATATCAAAATGGAACAGTAATGATCGATAGTGCTTTAAGTGTAAATAATACAGAAGCCTATGTTGCTGCAGCTTGTGCTGGCTTAGGGATTATTCAACTTCCATACTACGATGTTCAGGATAAAATAGAGCTAGGAACCTTGGTTGAAGTACTAAGTACGCATACCGCTCAATCTTTGCCACTCAATATTTTGTATCCGAACCGAAGTTATATTCCTAAACGTTTAGAAATCTTTATGAATTGGGTTAAAGAGATTTTATATAAGAAATGCATCGTCATCTTTTAGTCATGAAACTCAAATAAGATAACAATAAAAAAAGCCTCTCGAACTGAGAGGCTTTTTAGAATTTGGTGGGTCGTCCGCGACTCGAACGCGGGACCAACGGATTAAAAGTCCGCTGCTCTACCAACTGAGCTAACGACCCAAATAGGTTCAAAACAGATAAGTGGTGGGTCGTCCGCGACTCGAACGCGGGACCAACGGATTAAAAGTCCGCTGCTCTACCAACTGAGCTAACGACCCGTATCGTTTTGATGTCGCGTATTTTAGCAAGTTATTCAACTAACACAAGAGGTAAATCAAAAACATTTGCATGATTGCCTATAAAAAGCACGATTTCCTCTTGTTTAGCTAAAAAATGAACTAAAAACGATATTTATATGCCTGAATGTTGTCAAAAATTTCAGTTGTGACATCACAGTAACTGCTTTCACCAGGTAATAAAGCCAGTAAACGTTCAGAAGTTTTGCTTGGATTAAACGAATCTTCCTTCAATTTATTCTTTTGATATTTAAAAGTACCTGTTGTTTCAACTTTAGCTTGCACTCGTAAGAACACGGGTACTGCATAAGCAGGCAGGCATTTTTTAAATATAATGACCATTTCGGTTAAGTCAGATTCATTTAGCTCAGCGCCATCAGCAAGTGTGATTGCTGCCATACCAGCACGACCGTTGGTATTTGGGATTTCTACCCCATAAACTACCGCTTCAGCGATCTTGTCATATTCACAAACCATGTTCTCAACTTCAGTAGTAGATACATTTTCGCCTTTCCAGCGGAAGGTATCACCTAAGCGGTCAACAAACTGAGCATGACGGAAACCAATATTACGAACAAGGTCACCTGTGTTGAAATATGAGTCACCTTTTTTAAAGACATCTTTCATAATCACAGATTTATTCTTTTCTGGATCTGTATAACCGTCAAAAGGTGAGCGACTGGTAATTTTACCCACTAGCAAACCAATTTCACCTGCTTTAACTTTTTTACACCAACCCTTTTTATCGCGTATCGGTTCGTTTTTCTCTTTATCAAACTCAATAATGGCATATGGCGTAGGAGAGAAGCCTACTGTGTTGTCAAAGTTAAAAATATTACTAAACCCGACATTGCCTTCACTTGATGCATAAAGCTCAAGAACTTCTTGCACACCAAAACGTTGTTTGAACTTATCCCAGATGTTTGGACGCATGCCATTACCGATCATTTTGGTTACGCGGTGGACACGGTCAATTTCTGTAGGAGGGGCATCCATTAAGTAACGGCAAAGCTCTCCTACATAGCCAATTGCAGAGGCATTAAATTTCTGAACATCTTTCCAGAATGCACTGGTTGAATATTTACGTCGAATTGCAAGGGTCGAACTTCCCGCAATCACACCACACCAGCAAACTACGACACCAGTTGCATGGTAAAGCGGTAAAGTGACATACATCACATCATCTGGGCCAAGGTTTAAAATGTGCCCATAGGTACCATAGGCAAGTGTCCAGCGACTGTGTTTGAAAATAACAGCCTTTGGTAAGCCTGTAGTGCCCGAAGTATAAATATAAAACAGGCCATCATTTCCATGAACAGATTGCGTAGTCGATGGGTTAAATTTTGGAAATTGATCAATTTCTATTGCAAGATTGGCATAACCTTGAGGTGCTGTACCCGCATCTTGGCGTGTAGCCTGATCTGCAAACCAATGAAAACGGTCTTTAGGAACATTTAGATCCTGACGAATTTCATCAATTACAGCTCTAACTTCTTCACCTGCAATTACGGCGATTGGTTTTACAAGATTGATACTATGAGCGAGGACCTTACCTACTTGAGAGGTATTAACAAGCGCAATCGTTACCCCAATTTTAGCTAAACCTACAATCGTGGCAATGAGCTCTGAACGGTTCTCAACCATTACGGCAATCACGTCACCTTTTTGTGCGCCAAGAGATAGATAATAGTGAGAAATCTGGTTAGCCCATTCGTTTAAAGCTTCATATGAATAACTTTGATCTTCAAATAATAAAGCAATGCCTTGCGGATTTCGCTTAACAGCTTTTTCAAAGGCTACACCTAATCCCGTTGGTGTATTTGCTGTTCTTAAGTAAGCCTGTTTAAGACCATTCAGGATATGGGGTACTTTGGGGATGAAGCTAGGAAGTCTTGTTGCAACATCACCAAGCGTAATGATATCGGTCTGTGTTGTCTGGCTCATATCAATCCTATTTATTTTTCGATCAATCCAAAAAAGGTTGCGTTGGCAAAAGTACAGTGTTTTTCATGGTTCACCATGCTTTTAAAACTTTTCTTCTAGTGCAATCAACCTAATTGGTTAAAAATAACAAAAAAAACCTAGTCATCGAAATGGCTAGGTTTGTTTAAATTAGCTGCAATTGAGCAAATGATTTACTCAGCTACAGGATTTGCTTTCTTTGGTGGACGACCACGAGGGCGACGAGGAGGACGACTTGGTTTGTCCTGATCTGCCTTAGAATCGTCTGATTCAACTTCTGTAGTAGCTTCCGTTGGTGCTACAGCCTGTTCTGCGGCAGCTTTTGCTCTTGCAGATGCTTTAGGTTGTTTAACAACCGGAGCTTCAACTACAGTTGTCGCTGGTGTTTCTTCTACGCTTGTTTCACTTTGAACTACTTCAGCCACTTGATTAAGCTCAAGCGGTTGTTGTTTTGACTCAACAGGTGCTTGTGTTTCAGCAGCAGGAGCAACAACCGTTTCTTCAACAGCTGGAGCTACAGGTGCAGCTTCTTCTGGTGCGGCGTGTTGTTGTTTAACTTGCTCAAAAGCTTGTTCAGCAGCAAGTTTCGCTAAACGACGACGCTCACGTGGATCATTAGCAACACGTGGTGTTTGCTCTTTTTGTGGTGTTAATGCAAGTACAGGCGCAGGCTCTGCTTCTTGTGATGGCTTGTTGCTTGGAAGCTCTGCATCACGAGTAACAGGCTTTTTGTCTTCAGCATCAGACACGACTTCTGTTGCTAGCGTACTAGCGTACTGTTCAGCAAACTTCTGCAATGCACGATTGAATGTTGGAACTAAACCAAACTGTTCAATCAATACTGTGCAGTCTTCACCATAAACATGACGAATCAAGCTACCAATCGTATATTGCGCCAACGTTGGAATTTGCGATGGGGCAATAGATGGTACCGCAGCTTTAGCACGTTTCGCGTTGCGTTGTTCACGACGACGCATACGAGGGTCATTGCTTGCACGTTGAATTTGCGGTTGAGTTTTGCTGTCTGCAGGAGGAGTCGTCGTTTCTTCTGCTTTAACAGTGACTGCTTCTTCTACAACTGCAACTGGTGCTGGAGCTGACTCTTGAGCGACTTCAACAACAGGTGCTGTTTCAGTGCGTTCAATAGGTTGCTCTGGAGTCAAAGCAATAATTTCGCTTTGTGCCTGATCAACATTGATCACTAAGGCTGTATTCATGACTTCATGCTTTGGAGCATCAATCAAATCAACCTTAATTTGTTTCTCATCAACAACTACTGGTGCCGCCGGTGCATTTTGATTTTCATTCAATACACTTGGATCGCGGTGGCGATTTGGACGGTTCGGACGTTGTTGATTATTACGGTCACGACGCGGCACGGCATTTTCAGTTTGTTGTCCATCATTTTGATGTTGTTGATGTGACTGATCTGGGTGCTGACGTTTTTGTTGACGTTTTAACTCACGTTGTTCTTGACGTGATAACTGTACAACTTCTTCATGAACCTGTTGTGGTTGTTGCTGTTGTTGTGGCTCTTGAGCATGATGATGTTGTTCACGTTGCTCTTTGTGCTTACGTTTTTTGTTGTTTGGACGTTGTTGTACTTTATCGTCTTTTTCAACATTTTCACGAACTTCCTGTTTAGCAGGAGACTGTGAAATGTAAGCATTATTAGATGGAGCCGTAACAGTTTCAGCAACTGGCGGTACTGCAACTTGTCCAAACTGGCCACGGCTTACAGCGCCAGTATTGACCATTTGTTCAATTGTCGCAGCAGCATTTTGTGCTGAACGAGATTGATCAATAGTTTTAGCTTGTTTTTGAACAAAAAGGTTCTCTAACCATGCAAGAGGGCTTGCTGCTTTTTGAACGCTTGCCTGAGCAACAGCAGGTTGAGCTGCTTGATTTACTTTCTTTTGACCAGCCACATTATTTGCAGCAGGAGCATGGCCATGATCAGCTTCTTCTAAATGCCATTCAGAAGATTCATAACCTAACTCTTTTTCACTTGAGCGAGTTGCTTCAGTACGTTCATAGCTAGATGGTGCAAATCCATCTGGATTGTACTGAATTTCATAGTGAGGTGTTTCTAAGTGCGGGTGAGGTAAAACAGTCACACGAACACCAGAAGTTTGTTCTAAATAAACAAGGCTATGGCGTTTTTCATTGAGTAAGAACGCTGCAATTTCAACAGGAACTTCTACTTGTACTTCACCATGACGTTCACGAAGAGCAATTTCTTCTACTTTACGCATAATTGAAAGCGAAAGTGAACGTAAGTCACGCACCATACCCGTGCCATGACAGCGTGGGCACACATATCCAGTTGCTTCTTCAAGTGATGGGCGTAAGCGTTGACGGCTCATTTCCATTAAGCCAAAACGAGAGAGTTGGCCAAACTGGATACGTGCACGGTCGCTTTGTGTTGCTTCACGAAGTTTTGCTTCAACCATGCGTTGGTTGCGTTCTTTAGTCATATCGATGAAGTCGATAACAACCAAACCGCCAATGTCACGAAGACGAAGTTGGCGAGCAATTTCTTCTGCTGCTTCTAGGTTTGTATTAAGCGCAGTTTCTTCAACGTCATGTCCACGAGTCGATTTCGCAGAGTTAATGTCGATTGAAACTAAAGCTTCAGTCTGGTCAATTACGATTGAACCACCAGAAGGAAGTTTTACTTCACGCTCGTAAGCAGTTTGAATTTGGCTTTCAATACCAAAATGAGCAAACAACGGCTCGTTTAAAGTATAAGTTTTAAGTTTGTCTAATTGACGTGGCATAACTGCTTTAACAAAGTTATACGCTTCGTTATAAGCTTGTTCGCTATCAATTAAAATTTCTGCAACGTCATCACGTAAGTAATCGCGGATAGCACGAGTAACTACGCCAGCTTCTTGATGAACAAGCATTGGAGACGGACCAGAACTTGCAGTGCTTTGGATTTGTGCCCAGAGGTCAAGCAAATGCTGTAAATCTAACTGTAATTCTTCTTGAGTACGACCAATACCTGCGGTACGCACAATAACACTCATGCCGCGAGGTAAATTTAAAGAAGCTAAAATTTCTTTTAATTCTTCACGTACAGAACCTGAAATTTGACGGCTAATACCACCGCCTTTCGGGTTGTTTGGCATAAGAACCAAATAACGTCCTGCGAGTGAGATGAATGTAGAAAGGGCTGCGCCTTTGTTACCACGTTCTTCTTTTTCAACCTGAACAAGTAATTCAGTACCTTCAGTGATGAGTTCACGAATGTTTGAAGTTTGTCGCGGGTCTGCTTGGAAATAACTATTTGCAATTTCGCGCATAGACAAGAAGCCTTGACGGCCTGCGCCATATTCAACAAACACAGCTTCTAAAGAAGGTTCTACGCGGGTTACATGGCCTTTATAGATATTGGATTTTTTCTGTTCTCGGGTACGATTTTCTAAATCAAAATCGTAAAGACGATTACCAGTGATAAGTGCAACGCGGACTTCTTCTGCGTGAGTTGCATTAATCAACATACGTTTCATGGGTGTGACACCTAATAGTGACCCACACAAACATATCGCACAAACTTAAAGGTTCTGAACGAACATCGAACATGACGGATCATTTCCCAGATCTCAAAATATTTGTGGTCTGAGTCATCTGTTACCGGCTACATTTAGCCTTAACTTCGATTCTCGTCTGTGATGTAGGCAATACTGCTTCAACCTTTAAATCGGACTTCCTTAGTGCTTCACTGGCGGGTGAGCGGTACATTGGTTAATGACTTTCACTGTCATTGAGCGCGAAGTGACTTCTTTTTGGAAGTTTGATACGGAATGTTCATCGTATCGGTGCTTTCGGCAGTTCCAATGCATCAACGCTTTAGCCTGAAGGCAACATTAAGGAGCGATTTGTCTGATGTGTATCAGTTTACGTTCCATAACCAACTAGAGTTGGTAACATATTTTTTTGAACAAACTGAATTAAACGCAACAGTTTGTCATTTTGCCGATATAATAAGCCTTCGGCGTCGGCATAATTCTTTAGGACCTATCCGAGCTGATGGTGAAAGCATCATTTTGATTGAGGTTTCAATCAGGGAAATTCCCTATTAGATGTTCACTTACGGCGGTATCCGTGCGCTGACTATATCAAACCTTGCAGCATCTGCCTATGGGCTAAGCTTAGATTTCTTGTGAAAAAACTAAGCTAAACGGTCATTTATTAATCAAATTTAGCAAAATTTCAGGTTTAAATATTAGTATGAATTCTACACAGCAATGGCAAAGTGTCACTTGGTTTGAGGTGGATGAACATCAAGCAGGACAGCGAATTGATAATTTCCTGTTCTCGCGTTTAAAAGGTGTACCTAAAAGTCGTATTTATCGTTTGATTCGTGAAAGTCAGGTTCGAGTAAATAAAAAACGTGTTAAAGCTGAGACTAAACTTGAGATTGGCGATCAGATTCGTGTTGCTCCAATTCGTTACGAACAAAAAGATGAAACAGCCGCGCCTGTCAGTGACAGTGTGGCACAAGGCCTATTAAGCCGTGTGGTCTATGAAGATGAAGGTTTGTTAGTTGTTAATAAGCCTTCAGGTATTGCTGTCCATGGTGGTAGTGGTATGGCGTACGGTTTGATTGAGGCACTACGTGCAGCGACGGGCAAAAAATACTTAGAACTTATTCATCGTATTGACCGTGATACTTCTGGTCTGGTCATGATTAGTAAAAAACGTAGCATATTAAAACAATTACAAGATATGCTGCGTGAGCACAAAATTCGTAAAACCTATGCAGCGATTGTTAAAGGTCAAGTGAGCTTAGATAAACAGCTGATTGATGCACCTTTATTGAGATATGAGCTGGCAAATGGCGAGCGTCGTGTACGTGTAACTAAAGATGGTAAACCAAGTAAAACTGAATGGGTTGTAGCAGAGCGTTTTAAAAATGCGACTCTGGTTCAAGCATCACCTTTATCTGGCCGTACTCATCAGATCCGTGTGCATGGTTTAAGCATTGGACACCCATTGATTGGTGATGATAAATATGGACACACGACTGAGTACACTGGCCCTGAAGCACGTCGTCTATGTTTACATGCGATGCGTTTAGATATTCCAGGTTATCCGCCGATTGAAGCACCTTTACCAGAAGACATGACCCAGTTATTAAAGGCTTTGAGAGTGGCAAAATGAGTCTAAAAGCCGAATTAGTTATTTTCGACTGGGATGGGACTTTATATAACTCTGTTGGGCAGATTGTTGCTAGTTTGCAACATGCCGCAGAGCAGCATGAATTGCCTTTAACCGATGAAGCAGCAAAAAGCATTATTGGTTTAGGTTTGCCGGAAGTTATGCAAACCCTATTTCCAGAAGCACCTGAGTTACATGATTCAATTTTAAAGGCATATGGCGATCACTATATTGCAAACTCTACAAATGATGCATGGTTCGATGGTATTGCTGAGCTATTACATGACTTAAAAGCGCAAGGTTTAAAACTTGCAGTCGCAACGGGTAAAAACCGTCGTGGGCTAGATCGTGTAATCGCAAAAACACAGAGTACTCATCTTTTTGATGTGACTCGAGCAGCCAATGAAACTAGATCGAAACCAGATCCTCTCATGTTGCAAGAAATCTTAACAGTCACTGGGGTAAGTGTTGAGCGTGCAGTAATGATTGGTGATAGTAGTTATGATCTTGAGATGGCTCAGCGGTTAAACATGCCACGAATTGGTGTGGGCTATGGTGTGCATTCGATCGAAGTTCTACAACAGTTCCAGCCTTTAACGATTGCCAAAGATGTACCTGAGCTGCACAACTTTTTAAGAGAATATGCAAAGTTATCTACGGTAGATGTTGCATAATTTAGAATAATACAAGAAGGGGGAATTTATTCCCTCTTATTGTATGTCTAATAACAATAAGAAGAGAAAAATGAGTCGTTCAATTCGTTTATTAAATCTTTTACAACAACTTCGAGAAGCCCGTTATCCAATCACTGCACAAGTTCTCGCTGAACGTATGGGAATTAGTGTCCGAAGTGTCTATCGCGATATCGATAGCTTACGTGAGCAGGGTGTAGCAATTGAGGCATCGGCAGGTATCGGTTTTCAGCTTAAAGAAGATATTGTACTCCCACCAATGACACTCAATGAAAATGAAGTCGAAGCTATTTTTTTGGCATTGTATTGGTTAAAGAGTGTGCCAGATCAATCGTTACAATCGGCATCTACATCTGTATTAGCTAAATTGAATTCTGTTTTGCCCGAGCATCGACAATATTTATTACAGCAAACGACTTTAAGAGCGTTTAATACGTGGCTGCCTGTAGATGAAAATCGAGTCGAACAGGTGCGTTTAGCCATTCGGCAGCAAGTCAAAATTTTGCTGCATTATCATGATGAGCAGCAACGAAGTAGTGTTCGAACCTTGTGGCCTTTTGCTTTGGGATATTTTAACGACAAAATTGTGTTGGCTGCATGGTGTGAACTTCGGCAGGATTTTAGGCATTTTAGACTTGATCGTATTCAACATCTGAGTTTAAGCCAAGAATTATATCCATCATTTAAGCAAAAACTATTTGAGCAGTGGTGGGCACAAGAGTCGAAGACTACTGACAAAAACTGACAAAGAGGTTTTGTAGACTAGGTTCCACGATAAACAAGGAGCCATAAAAATGAGCCTTAAACTTTATACTAACAAAGAATCACGTGGTGTTGTGATCGACTGGCTTTTAGTCGAATTAGGTGTTGAGTGTGAACGTATTGAAGTCGAATACAAGACTGAAATGAAAACACCGGAATATCTAAAAATTAACCCTTTTGGAAAAGTACCAGTATTGGTAGATGGTGATGTCGTGATTTATGAGCTAGGAGCAATCTGTGCTTATCTTGCTGATAAATTTTTCGATAAAGGTTTAGCTCCTGCACTAGATGATCCTAAACGTGGTTTGTACTATCGCTGGTTATTTGTGATGGCCGGCCCATGGGAAGCTGCTGGTGTTGATAAAGCTCTCGGAATAGATGTATCTCCTGAGCAAAAAATGTTTGTGGGTTATGGTGATTACAACGATGCCTACCAAGCTTTAGTACAAGGGCTTAGTGAAGCAAATCCGTACGTGTGTGGCGAACAGTTTACCGCCGCAGATGTAAGCGTTGGAGCAATGCTGTTATGGCAATTGAAAATGGGAGCGATTGAATCCCATCCTGCTATTACGCGTTATGTTGAAACCATCAAGCAACGTGAAGGCTTAAAACAAAGCACGATGGGTTCATTGTTGTAAACCTCTGCTGTTCAAAGTCACCCATTTGGGTGACTTTTTTATTTCCTAAATACAAGTTTTAGTTGGTAAGGAAGCCAGCAGCAACGTTAATACAGATCGCTAAAATGGTGGTATTAAACCCAAAAGACAACACCGCGTGAAATAAGTTTAAAAGACGCATGTGTTTGGTGGTAATCGAAACATCGGCAGTTTGAGCAGAAGTCCCAATAATATAACTAAAATATAGAAAATCAGGATAAGTGGGCTGTTTTGTGCCCGGAAAATCTAGACCACCATTTTCTTCATTTCTAGATAAAGCCATATAAAAATCATGGGCATAATGTAGAGCAAAAACGGTATGCATAAAAAGCCATGCAGAAACAATAGTGAGTAAAGCTAAAGCCACATGGCCTAACTTTGCAGAATGATCAGAAGGAAGCTGTGAGAGCTGTATTAAAATAGCAACTAGGCACATGGTTAAAGCCAATAGAACAATCAGCATAATGACCCATTTGCTTTCATCTTGTTTTTTGGCTTGCTGCTGCATTTGAGAATGATCAGCACTTTTCATGAGCTGCCAAACATGTAATAAATATATACTAATCGAAGTATTCCAGCTGACTAATAAAATAGTTGACCATTTCCATGAGGTGAACCATGTGAGAATACTTGCTGTGATAAATCCTATAAATAAAGCAATAAAGAAATGAGGGCGGTTTAGTACACTACGTCCAAGATGTTGAAATACTGCAACCATTTTCCTAATCTCCTTTTACCAAGTGGTAAATATATTATTTTTTATTAAATGGTGAAAATAATATCTAGTTTTATATGGATTTTCTTCCAAGATTTTAAATTGTATTTAAGAGATATTTACTTTTACCGAGTAGGTAAAATAGAACAAAAGCGCGGGCTAAACTGTTTATAAAAAGTATAAAATAAATAAAAAATATTATTTACTTATACCTTTTATAAAGGTGTCCTTATTAATCATAGGCTTAAAATAAAATATAGCTTTTCTGATTAGGTGTGAGTTAAGTTCTTATCCAGATGAAATACTTTATTGAGTTGATCAATAAATTTTTGAACTCCTAAAGACTGTGAATTTCTACGGTAATTTACGAATAAATCCAATGTCGGTAAATCGACATCAAGGGGACGGACTACTGTATTTTTGATGCCTAAAGGTGCAACGTAAGCAGGTAAAATTGTACAACCTAATCCAGAGCCAAGAGAGTTAATATTAAACAACATGCTATCTGCTTTTTGAACAATATTGAGGTCAATATTGTGAGTTTTGGCAAAGTCTAAAATCGTATTATGTAATGTTTGTGACTGCTCGGCAGCAGGAATAATAAAGTCAACGCCCTGTAAAGCATGGACGGGAATTCGTTCATATTGAGTAAGTGGGTGATTTTTAGGAAGTAAAAAAATCAAGGGTTCAGTCAGAACAAATTGGCTTTGGATTTCATCACTATCTGTGTTTTCACGGGTAAATGTAATGTCTAACTCACCTTTTTTTAAGGATTTAAGTTGTTCAGTATTGTTTAGATTTGATAGTTCAATGATGAGATCGGGGTGTTGTAATCGCAGATTAGGAAGAACGTAAGGAAAAATTTTCATTTCTGCAATGGGGACAAAACCAATACGGAGTAGTTGCTGTTTAGCCTTAGAAACCTGTCGTGCCAGAGCAACTGCTTTTTCAGCTTGAGCAAGGGTCAGGCGAGCATGTTCTAAAAAGACTTCACCTTCTTCGGTTAATTCAACTTTACGTTTAGTGCGATTTAAAAGTCGTACACCAACATCTTCTTCTAAATCTTTAATCTGTTGGCTAAGGGAGGGTTGTGCGGTAAAAAGTTTAAGGGCGGCTTTACTAAAATTTAATTCTTCAGCAACGGTAATGAAATATCGGAGATGGCGTAGTTCCATAAGACTAATCCAAAAAATGTCTTACTATGATTTATGTGAAGTATAAAGCATAAAGGGATATAGCGTGAAGGTGGTTTAGGTATTTATAAAATAAATGGAATTTTCATTTTCATTAAACATTTAATATATAAATATAAGTTCAAGTAATTCATAAAATATATTAATTAGGATAGTTTAAATACATTATTTTTACTTAATCAAAGAAATATTTAAATGTTTTAAATATTCGTATAGGCGATTCTCATATTATGCAAAAATGAAGAAATATAAAATAATATTATAAAATATAAATTCTTTAAGAATGAATTGACTTTAAATGTTACTAAATATTTTGTTCTATAAGCTGGCAAAACGTTTGAAGTTGGAAAAGTAGGGCTTACCAAGGTAAAACCAAGTAGCTCACCCCCAATTTCATGTGACTAATTATTGTTATGTTATACAAGCAGTCTTAATAAGAATGGTAATTATCGACGCATAAACCCAACACATCTATGTATTTTTTATGGCAATCTAATTCAACTTATGTTGGCTGTGACCACAATAAAAGGGATATTTATATGATAAATAAATGTAAGTGCCATAGCTTAATTTGTTTTAATTGTTAAGATAGAAACCTGAACACATCCATTCTGCCGATGCTAAAACATAGAAAAGCCCATGAAAGACAAGCCGACATTAACATATCAATTGCCGACTCAGTCCTGTTGGACGCATACATGGATAAAACCTCCTTTTTATCATCCCGAGTCAGGGCATGAATCTGATACACGTTTTTATAACCAACAGCCTAAATCGCCGGCTAGAGGCTCAAAAGAGCTATTACGTTGGTTAGTTACGCGTGAGTCTTTTACATGGAAAGTTGATATTCAAAATGAATACGATACCCGTGTAAATACGGCTGTTACATTGCCTCAAAATCGTCCTCAGGCAGATTTAGATGATTGGCAAGTTTGGTTTGTTGGGCATGCAACCGTATTGATTCAGATCGGGCCTTATAACTTTATTACCGATCCAGTATGGTGTGATTATGCAAGCCCTTCACAGGGTCGTGGTCCTCGCCGTGTGTGTCCAGCAGGTTTTGCATTAGAACAATTGCCGACGATTCATGGTGTTCTACTCAGCCATAATCATTATGATCATATGGATTTGGCTACGCTTGAGTGGCTACATAAAAAATTTGCAATGCCGATTTACACTGGACTTGGGAATGGCTTTTATCTACCTAAAGAGTTTCATGTGATTGAGATGGATTGGTGGCAAGAAATTCCCTATCACGAACTAAGAATAATCTATACACCTGCACAGCATGGCTCTGGTCGTGGTCTACGTGACCAAAATAAAGCACTCTGGGGGGGCTTTTCGGTTGTGGCTAAAACAGGTCATTGTTTCTTTGCAGGTGACACGGGTTATGCAGGGCATTTTAAGCAAATTCATGCTCGTTACGGTGCACCGCGAGTGGCATTACTTCCCATAGGTGCGTATGAACCTCGTGACTTGATGAGTTATGTTCATATGAATCCACAAGATGCGCTACATGCACACTTTGATTTACAAGCCCATCGTTCTCTCGCGATTCATTATCGGACTTTCCAGTTGACTGATGAGGACCGAGAAGATCCAGAGCATGCTCTAGGTCAAGCCATTAAAGGCTCATCAAAGCTTGCAAATCCTTTTTATTGCATTCGAGAAGGGCATAAATTAACTGTTTAAAACTAGATTCTTGATATTAAAAAAGCCAGTTCAATTTGAACTGGCTTTTTATTATTTTGACAAAATTATGCTAAGTCAAAACGGTCAAGATTCATAACTTTAGTCCATGCAGCAACAAAGTCTTGAACAAATTTTTCTTTACCATCTGCTTGAGCATAAACTTCGGCCAATGCACGTAAGATTGAGTTTGAACCGAAGACTAAATCATTACGTGTTGCAGTAAATTTTACTGCGCCTGTTTTACGGTCTTTGCCTTCAAATACTTCGCTTGTTGAATCAACAGGTGCCCATACAGTGGACATGTCGAGTAAGTTCGTAAAGAAGTCTGTGCTGAGTACACCAACTTGCTGAGTGAATACACCGTGTTGTGAACCATCCCAGTTAGTGTCCAGTACACGTAAACCACCAATCAATGCTGTTAACTCTGGTGCAGTCAAAGTCAGTTTTTGTGCTTTATCAATTAATAATGCCTCAGTTGATGCGCTGACGCCGTCTTTTTTCCAGTTTCTAAAACCATCGGCAAGGCCGAGGAGTAATTGGAAAGATTCGACATCAGTTTGACTTTGTAGTGCATCAACACGACCCGCGGCAAATGGAACGCTAATATTGAAACCTGCCGCTTGAGCAGCTTGCTCTACGCCAACGTTACCTGCAAATACAATTAAGTCAGCTAATGATAGTTGAGTTGAGGCTTTGATTTCTTCAATTTTAGTTAAAGTTTCAACAGCTTTTTGGTTTACTTCCCAATCACGTTGCGGTGATAAGGCAATACGTGCGCCGTTTGCTCCGCCACGCTTGTCTCCACCACGGAAAGTTGACGCTGAAGCCCAACCAAGAGAAACCAACTCGCCAGCAGATAGCCCTAGTGCAATAATTTTTGCTTTTGCATCAGCAATGCTGGCAACTGATGGTACAGCACTAGCAGTAGGTAATGGGTCTTGCCAAATTAAATCTTCAGCCGGAACTTCAGGGCCTAAATAACGTGCTTTTGGTCCCATATCACGGTGAGTTAATTTGTACCATGCACGGGCAAAAGCATTGGCGAAAGCTTGTGGATCGTTAAGGAAGCGACGAGAGATCTTTTCAAACTCAGGATCAAAACGTAAGGTCAAATCTGTAGTAAGCATTGTTGGCTTACGTTTAACTGATGGGTCGAATGGATCTGGGATGATCGCCTCAGCATCTGCTGCTACCCATTGAATTGCACCAGCAGGGGAACGTTCTTGTACCCACTCGTATTTGAATAGGTTTTCAAAGAAGTAGTTGCTCCATTGGGTTGGCGTTTGTGACCAAATGACTTCTAAGCCTGAAGTGATCGCATCTTTACCAACACCAGTACCAAAACTGTTTGACCAGCCAAAGCCCATTTGTTCAATTGACGCTCCCTCAGGATCAGCCTGAACATGGTCAGCAGAGCCAGCGCCATGGGTTTTACCTAAGGTATGACCGCCTGCGATCAAAGCAACAATTTCTTCATCATCCATTGCCATGTTGCCGAAAGTCGCACGAATAAACGGTGCAGCCGATTTTGGATCACCACTGGCTTGTGGACCTTCGGGGTTTACATAAATTAGACCCATTTCGGTTGCAGCGAGATTACTGCCCTCTAAAGCTTCTGAGTTACGATGAGCTAACCATTCTTTTTCATCGCCCCAGTTTACATCGTTGTCTGGTTCCCAAACATCTTCACGACCTGCGCCAAAACCAAAGGTGCGGAAGCCAGAAGACTCAAGTGCAATGTTTCCGGCAAGAATAAATAAATCTGCCCATGATATTTTTTGACCGTATTTTTGTTTAACTGGCCATAGCAAACGGCGTGCTTTATCTAAGCTCGCATTGTCAGGCCAACTATTTAATGGCGCAAAACGTTGCTGTCCGCGACCAGCACCACCACGGCCATCGCCCATACGATATGTACCGGCAGCATGCCATGCTAATCGAATAAATAAGCCTGTATAATTTCCCCAATCGGCTGGCCACCAATCTTGAGAATCGGTTAATACATTTTTGATATCAGCTTTGAGGGTATAGTAGTCGAGTTTTTTAAATTCTTGACGATAATTAAAATCTTTACCGAGTGGATTAGAACGTTCTGAATGTTGATTGAGTAGGTCGACGCGTAGTTGTTTTGGCCACCAGTGTAAACTAGGCGTGCCACCACCGACCGTTACCTCTGGTTTTGATTTATGGCCTGAAAAAGGGCATTTTGATTCGTCTGACATGGTTATATTCTCTCTGGGTAATAATTATTGAGCTCTTCGTGAAAATGTTAGGGCTCATTTTCCTGGACTTCTGGTTTAAAAACTCATGTTTATTAAATAAAGAAATGAGTGAACACATGGTGAGAGAAACCGTTTAAAAATTCTTTTCACTAAGATGTTTGCTCATTATTTTTTATTTAATAATGCATCAGATTCCTTTAGTTGTTATTCCTCCAATTTACTGTATGGAGGTTAAAAAACAAAAGGAAAAATAAGATGAAACCTGTAAATAACGATGCATACAATTACCTCTTCAATTGCTGAACAACTTAAGATCTTTTAATAACGCTCTTTAAATATAGTAGAAGTAGAGGTTCTATTTTTCAAATGGATTAAATTGTCAATATTGATTTAAAAAACCGATTGAAGTTTGGTTTAAAAAGCAGGTATCAGCGAGAGTGAAAAGAAATTTTTATATTTAGTTTTATTAGGTTATTTGAAAGAAAAAAAGGAGAGCATTGCTCTCCTTTATTGTTTATATATTAAACATTTACGATTCGATTTGATTTGACCATGTCGGCTAGGCCGTGAGTTTTAAAATAGTACTCAAGCCAGCTTTTCACAATGAGTGGATTATTCATTTTCATAACATCATCAAGTAATTTTTGTGCATCTGTCATAGGTACATGACAAATTGCTTTTCGTACACGCAAAATATTACTCGAGCTCATCGAAAGGGTATTAAAGCCCATCGCCATAAGTAAAATTGCCGATAATGGATCACCTGCCATTTCACCACAAATACTGATTGGTTTTTTGTGGTCATGGCATTCTTTAACCAGGCGAGATAAAGCACGTAGAATAGATGGGTGGAAATGCGAGTAAACGTTTGCCACATGTGGATTATTACGATCAACCGCGAGTAAATATTGGGTTAAGTCGTTTGAACCGACCGAGAAGAAATCGACGAGTTCGGCAAACTCATCAATTTGTAGCAATACGCTTGGCACCTCAACCATAATTCCAATTTTAGGTTTGGTAATTTTAACTTGCTCTTCTTCTTGCACCGCAATCCAGTCACGCTCAAGTAAATAAAGCACTTCTTCGACTTCACTTACTGTGGTCACCATTGGCAATAAAATATGCAAATTATTTAGACCAATACTAGCTTTGAGCATGGCGCGAATTTGAGACGAGAAAATCTCAGGATGGTCAAGCGTGAAACGAATACCACGCCAGCCTAATGCCGAGTTTTCTTCTTCGATACTGAAATACGGTAAGTCTTTATCGGCACCAATATCGAGAGTTCGCATCACCACAGGTTTATTGGCGAAGTGGCTTAATTGTTGACGATAAATTGCACGTTGTTCTTCTTCACCCGGGAAGCGTTCCCGTAACATGAATGGAATTTCGCTTCGGTAGAGGCCCACACCTTGCGCGCCACGTTGTACTCCGCGGACGACATCAATCATGAGACCCGTATTCACATAAAGCTGAACAGATACACCATCTGGCGTAATCGCTTCTTTGGTCTCGTATTGTTTAAGATCTTTTGCGATCTGTTCATCTTCTTTTTGAATTTCTTTATAACGTTGGCGTAAACGACGTGGCGGATTAACAAAAACACGGCCCTGATAGGCATCCACGATCATTTCTGCATCATCAAGTGTATTAACAGGCAGTTCGGTTACACCAACTACGGTTGGAATACCTAATGCACGAGCCACAATCACCATATGTGAATTGGCTGCACCTTCTGATGTCACAATTGCTGCAATATTGTCTACAGGCAGCTCTACGAGTGCCGCAGTACTAATTTCTTCACCAATTAAAATACTGTCTGGACTCAGTTCACGGTGACTAGAATCTTCTTCTTGCAAAGAGGCTAAAATACGTCGGCCTAAATCTTTAAGATCAGAAACTCGCTCACGTAGATAATCGTCTTCCATTTGTGCAAATAGGGCAGTATGTTTTTCAATCACGCGGCGTACTGCACCTTGTGCCCAATGCCCGTCACGAATAAGTTCTTTAATTTCGGCTGGCAATGCATTTTCATCTAGCATTCTTAAGAAAACACTAAATAAAGCGCGTTCTTCTGCCATTAATGAATCATGCATTTTTTCATCTAAAGAACGAATCTCTGAACGAACTGATGAAATGGCTTGATCTAGAAGTCGAAGTTCATGACTAATATCTTCTGCTTCACGGTCAGGTACTGAGGCTAAATCGGCAGGTGGATATAAAATAATAGCGCGGCCTAAAGCAACACCGCCTGCACCTGAAGCACCTTGAAAGGTTTTATAGGCAGGGCCATTACTTGGTTTACGAAATACGTCAATATTTCCGACCGCGTGAGCATGAGCAATAACGCCAGAAAGCTGAGCACACAGCGTGACTAAAAAGGACTCGGCTGCTTCGCTAAAATCTTGAGGAAGTTTGTTTTGTACAACCAAAACGCCCATAACCTTACGGCGATACATGACAGGTACGCCGAGGAATGAGTTATAAATTTCTTCGCCTGTTTCCGGCAAATACAAGAAACGCTCATGTTTTGGTGCGTTGTCAAGGTTAACAATTTCTTCACGTTGCCCGACCAGACCGACCAAACCTTCACCGAGTTGCAGTGAAACATGGCCCACAGATTCTGGATTTAAGCCTTTAGAGGCCATCAAAACATAGCGCTGGTTGCGTTCATCGAGTAAATAAATAGAGCAAACATCCACTTTCATGGCTTCAGCAACCTGATTGACCATGATGTCTAATGATTCATGCAAACTGACGGACGCATTAACCTCTTGGACAATGCGCCGTAAAGTGTCGAGTTGCATGTTTGACATGGATGTATACTCCAGTATTTTTTTAGACTATGAATGTATTTATAACAGCACTTTTAATAAAAATCATTTGCTAGATAAATGATTTTTAGGGTAATTGTTGCATCGGCAACTGTGTACACAACTCCACCATGGCTTTGCGATAAACATCACGCTTGAAGTTCACCACTTGTCCAAGAGGATACCAATAGCTAACCCACTGCCATTCATCGAATTCGGGCGGGTCGGAGAGGTTTAACTGAATATTTTTTGCATGCGCAGTTAATTTCAGTAAAAACCATTTTTGTTTCTGTCCGATACATACGGGGTCAGAGTCTGACCGAATGTACCGATGTGGCAAACGATAACGCAGCCATCCTTTGGTTTGCGCAATAATCTGGACGTGTTCGGGCAATAAGCCGATTTCTTCTCTCAGTTCTCGAAAAAGTGCCTGTTCAGGAGTTTCTCCAAACTGAATGCCTCCTTGTGGAAATTGCCAAGCATTGTGACCAATGCGCTTTGCCCATAAAACCTGTCCATCATCGTTTGCCAAAATGATCCCGACATTCGGTCGGAAACCTTCTGAATCGATCATTTGGCTACCTAAATATTGTCTATATCGTTGACTTTAATCGCGGGGACAAACACTTTTTTATGTCCAGCTCGAAAAGATCAAAGTAAAATGTTTAAATTGCTACGATCTTAACGAATTTCTATCGACTAGCGGAGATAGATTTACATTTTTTTTCTTAAATTTCAGTTTAAACGAGAATTTTCATGAAACTGGCGTTGTTTGATTTAGACCATACCTTGTTAAATACCGATTCAGACCATTCTTGGGGTGAATTTTTAGTCAATGAAGGTTTGGTTGATCCGGTTCATCATCGTCAGATGAATGATAAATTTTATGAAGATTACAAAGCAGGACAACTTGACCCATATGCTTATAACGAATTTGTCTTTGGATTTTTAACAAAGCACGACAATAATTATTTAACCGAACTTCATCAGTTGTTCATGCAAAAAGTGATTCGTCCACAAATGCGTCCTAAAGGTTTTGATGCAATTAAAAAACATCAGGACTTAGGACATACGATTGTGGGTATTACTGCAACAAGTGATTTTATTACTGCGCCGATTTTCCGTGAATTTGGAATTACAGAAATTTTGGCAACCAATGCTGAAGTTGCTGAGGGTAAATATACAGGTAAAGTTGCTGGTTTGGCATGTTACCAAAAGGGCAAACTTGCACGTCTAGATGCTTGGTTGGAAGGTCGTAGCGTGTCTGAGTCTTGGGCTTATTCAGATTCAATTAACGATCGTTTTTTACTTGAATATGCAACGCATGCGATTGCAGTAAATCCTGATGATCGCCTTGAAAAATTGGCTCAAGAAAATAATTGGGATATTCAGGACTGGTCGATTTAATTGACTACTACTGCATCATTTTAATCAACTCCTGCATAGCTCTAGATTGAGTACGTGCAGGATGCCACACCATGCCTAATTGACGATTCATCTCAACATTTAAATCAAGCTGCTGCATATCCTGATTCAGCAGAGTTTTGGGTAAAACTGACCAACCTAGACCAATCGACACTAACATACGAATAGACTCAAGAGGGTTATTGCTCATGGTGATTTTCGGTTTGAGTCCTTGTTTTTCAAACTCAGCCAAAGTGATTTGAGCTGTATAAGTTTGTGCAGCGGGTAATAAGCTTGGATATTCAATTAAATCTTGTAGGGTGAGATTCTTCTTTTGAGCCAGTGGATGAAAAGGGGCAGCAACAAAAACTAAAGGATCATTCCAAATTGTAATGTAGTTAAGACGCTCATCTCCTGAAGGAGGAAGTGTTAAGAACGCTAGCTCTAAATCTCCAGCCAATACCTGTTCATGGGCTTGCTCTGAATCAACAAAATGTACATCTAAGGTGACTTGAGGAAATTGCTGAACAAAATGCTTAAGTGGTGCAGGTAAATGATGCAAACCAATATGGTGACTTGTACCGACTTTTAAGCGGCCTTGTACCTGAGTTTGTTCATGGCTAAGTGTATGGTGGATATCACCCAACTCATTTAACCAGTTTTTAACTTTAGGTAGTAACGAATGTGCAGCATGAGTTGCCTGAACACCTCGGCCTGCGGATTCAAATAGCTTTACGCCAAAATATTCTTCTAAACTGTGAATTCGTTTGGTAACAGCAGGTTGAGTAATAAATAACTGATCTGCTGCCACAGAGATAGACCCTGTTTCCATAACTTTTACAAAAGCTTCAAAGGCTGCAAGATTCATAATACAACTCAACTTGGAATAGAAAAATCAAGAGGCTAAAGTTGCCGAGCCAAAATCGTATCATGCTTGCAGCAAAACGAGTGAGAAAGTTGTGAATTACCGCACTAATCTTAGCCTAAGCCGTTGTTTCTTTTTCGACTAAGGCTGATACGCGACGATCTTTAGCTGCCCAAACTTTTTCATGAAAGAAAAAAGCAAATGCTTGTACAGTTGGTTCAAGCATACTTAAGGTTAAAGCCATCCAGATATTACCTGTTACAAAGTATGCAACTATCATTGCTACACTAATATGCATAATGTAATAGCTGAAGGTTTTCTTTAAGGTACGTTGATTATTTATAACGAATTTTTGGATATTAGCCATGATCATTCTCTTTAGCCACTTTAGATATTTTTAGTATAGAGAGTAGAGTATAAGATTAAAAAATGATTATGCAAATGATAATCATTAACAAAAACGATTTATTAAATATGATGTATCTCAAAAGGATTATAATTAATTCCAAAAAGTTTTCTAATTTATAAAAATGATAAATTAGATTTATGTGAAACTCTGGCTATAATCGAAGAAAGATTAGAATTACCCAGTCCAATGGAGCAAGACGACATGGCAGGCAAAACTTTATATGACAAATTGTGGGATGACCACGTTGTTTCACAGCGTGATGATGGCTCATGTTTACTTTATATTGACCGTCATTTATTGCATGAAGTGACTAGTCCACAAGCATTTGAAGGTTTGCAACTTGCGGGTCGTCAACCATGGCGTTTAAGTGCAAACGTTGCGACACCGGACCACAACGTTCCAACATCTAAAAAAGAACGTGACCAAGGTATTGCCGGTATTGAAGATGATACATCTCGTATTCAAGTTCAAACCTTAGATGACAACTGTAAAGCCTTTAATATTGTTGAATTCAGCATTAATGATATCCGTCAAGGTATTGTGCATGTCGTTGGACCTGAACAGGGCTTAACTTTGCCGGGCATGACAGTCGTATGTGGTGATTCACATACCGCTACTCACGGTGCTTTCGGTTGCTTGGCGCATGGTATTGGAACATCTGAAGTTGAACATGTGTTAGCAACACAATGTTTGATCCAGAAAAAATCTAAAAACATGTTAGTACGTGTGGATGGTGTATTAGGCAAAGGTGTAACACCAAAAGATGTTGTGTTGGCAATCATTGCTAAAATTGGTACTGCTGGTGGTACAGGCTATGCAATTGAGTTTGGTGGCCAGGTTTTCCGTGATATGTCAATTGAAGGGCGTATGACGGTATGTAACATGGCGATTGAAGCTGGTGCTCGTGTTGGTATGGTTGCAGTTGATGACAAAACAGTTGAATACGTGAAAGGCCGTAGCTACGCACCAAAAGGTGAGCAATGGGAACAAGCTGTTGCTTACTGGGACACTTTGCATTCAGATGAAGATGCAGTGTTTGATGCAGTCGTTGAATTAAATGGTGCAGAGATCGAGCCACAAGTGTCTTGGGGAACTTCACCTGAGATGGTTATTCCGGTCACTGAAGCTGTACCAACTTTAGAACAAGCGAAAGATGATGTTCAGCGTAATGACTGGACACGTGCTTATCAATATATGGGTTTAAATGCAGGACAAGCATTAGCTGATATTCAACTTGATCGTGTCTTTATCGGTTCTTGTACGAATTCTCGTATTGAAGATATTCGTGCTGCAGCTGAGGTGGTTAAGGGCCGTAAAGTGGCATCTACCATTAAGCAAGCCATGATTGTTCCGGGGTCTGGTTTAGTGAAACAACAGGCAGAAAAAGAAGGCTTGGATAAAATCTTCTTGGAAGCTGGTTTTGAATGGCGTGAACCGGGTTGTTCAATGTGTTTAGCAATGAATGCAGATAAATTACAACCGGGTGAACACTGTGCGTCAACGTCTAACCGTAACTTTGAAGGTCGTCAAGGCAATGGTGGTCGTACTCATTTGGTGAGTCCTGCAATGGCGGCGGCGGCTGCAATCGCTGGTCACTTTGTTGATGTTCGTTCATTTTAATTCGGTCTGGAGCAAACCATGAAAGCTTATACAGTTGAACAAGGTATCGTTGCACCATTAGATCGTGCCAATGTTGATACAGATTTAATTATTCCAAAACAGTTTTTGAAATCAATCAAACGTACTGGTTTTGGCGATAACTTATTTGATGAACTTCGTTATTTAGATGAAGGTTATCCGGGACAAGACAATTCAGTGCGTCCCAAAAATCCGGATTTCGTTTTGAACCAACCACGTTATCAAGGAGCAACTGTTTTGATTGCTCGAACTAACTTTGGTTGTGGTTCAAGCCGTGAGCATGCGCCTTGGGCATTAAATGAATATGGTTTCCGTACTGTTATTGCCCCAAGCTTTGCTGATATTTTCTTTAATAACTGTTTCAAAAATGGCATGTTACCTGTCATTTTGTCAGAAGAAATTGTTGATCAGTTATTTAAAGAATGCGCTGCCAATGACGGATATCAATTAACAATTGATTTAGCAGCTCAAGAAGTACGTACGCCAACAGGTGAAGCTTTTAAATTCGAAGTTGATCCATTTCGCAAGCATTGCTTGTTAAATGGCTTGGATGATATTGGTTTAACTCTTCAAAATTCCGACGCAATTCGTGCTTATGAAGAAAAAACTAAACAAGTTCGTCCTTGGGTATTCCAAGAGTTAAATTAACCTTTTGGTGCATTTTAAACATAGCCATGGCGTAGCGTTCAAACTCTTGCTAACATGCTAAAGCATAAAAACACCTTAAAATTATGCACTAGATGAGGATTGGGCTTGAACAATGAAGAGGAACGTTACTCATAGCTTTTTGTTGAGCCTGTGCGCAATAACACTCAGTGCTTGTCAGAGCACGTACAATGTAGTGGATACTGTCCGTATTAAGCAGGCTGAACAAGAAAATTTGGGGCAGAATGCAGCAATATATTGTTCGGGTGCGAAGAGTTGTGAATTTGAACGACTAAATGATATTACTGTAGTGGATGCGCAAACACGACGAATTAGTAATCAGGCAATTCATCAAGGAATTGTAAGATTGCACGGTTCAGTGCTTGGTCAAACCAACAGTTTATATTTATCTGTACCCGCTAAACAATATGAAGTGGTGATCCGTTTCTATCCGATTTCTCCAGATCGGGCCGAAACAATCCATGTTATTCACCAGTTTAATGCCAACCATCGCTATACATTTAAAATGTACCGAGACAAAACCAACCGTTCGGGTAGTTTGCTGAATGTTTCTGTACCAGATCCTTTATGTGTTGACTTGGAACAAGATGAGCGTGTTATTCGCCGTTTCTGTCGACCATTTAATGTGACAACAGGGCTAGGTGAATTTGTCGAACAGAAAAAACTAACCCCGCGGTAGTTATAACGCTGCTCGTCTTTGAAAATGGAAAAAGTTCATGTCTAAACAGATTTTAATTTTAGCTGGTGATGGTATTGGTCCTGAAATTGTTGGGGCGGCAGAAAAAGTATTAAATACAGTAAATGAAAAATTTAATTTATCGTTAACTTGGGAACATGGTTTACTAGGCGGTGCAGCAATTGATGCGCATGGTGAACCGTATCCAGCTGTAACGAGTGAACAAGCAAAAAAAGCTGATGCAATCTTATTAGGTGCGGTAGGCGGACCAAAATGGGACACCATTGAGCGCTCTATTCGTCCTGAACGTGGTCTTTTAAAGATTCGTAGTGAACTCAACTTGTTCGCTAATTTGCGCCCAGCTATTTTATATCCGCAATTAGCAGACGCTTCTAGCTTAAAACCTGAAATTGTTGCTGGCTTAGATATTTTAATTGTTCGTGAATTAACTGGCGGTATCTATTTCGGTCAGCCACGTGGTATTCGTGAACTCGAAAATGGTGAAAAACAAGGCTATAACACAGACGTTTATTCGGAAAGCGAAATTAAGCGCATTGCAAAAGTTGCTTTTGAACTTGCAGGTTTACGTGGCGGTAAAGTTTGTTCGGTGGATAAAGCCAACGTTTTAGAAGTTACAGAACTTTGGAAGCAAACAGTTACTGATTTGCAGCAAGCAAGTTATTCAAACATTCAGCTTTCACATATGTATGTCGACAATGCTGCAATGCAACTTGTACGTGCGCCTAAACAGTTTGACGTGATCGTAACGGGTAACTTATTTGGCGATATCTTATCTGACGAAGCGGCAATGCTTACAGGTTCAATCGGTATGTTGCCATCTGCATCGTTAGATGAAAATGGCAAAGGTATGTATGAACCTTGTCATGGTTCGGCGCCTGACATCGCAGGTCAAAATGTGGCAAACCCATTAGCAACGATTCTTTCTGTTGCAATGATGCTTCGTTATACCTTCCGTGAAGAAGCTGCTGCTAAAGCAATTGAAGATGCGGTAGGACAAGTACTTGATCAAGGCTTGCGTACAGCAGATATTATGTCTGAAGGCATGACAAAAGTTGGTACAGCTGAAATGGGTGAGGCAGTTGTCGCTGCTCTTGCTTAAAAGCTTCTTATAAAAAACGCAGCTCAACGCTGCGTTTTTTGTGCCTATGTTTTAGCAGGCTTTACCTTCATATTGAATAGACTCGGCAATATCATTCTTCAGCTGAAAAATAACTTTGCAGTTGAAATTTAAATCGTAAGAATTGCCACCCAGATTACCTGATTGTATAGCGACAGAATTACCTCTCATGTCGACATTAGTCACCATCGGGATTGGAATGTTTAATGGACGTAAAATCGTATAGATGAGTTGATTGGATGTTTTCTGTGGAGTATTTGCGACTTGAAAACCAAGACTTCGTAGATTGATATCTTGTCGAATAGTTGCAGAAGATTTGCCTAGAAAGCCCTTTAAATATTCTTGTAAATCTATAGATTGGCGTGGATGGCTAGTACAACCGCTTACATTCATTATGATTAAACAAAGTAGGCCAATTTGGCATCGGGTAGCTGTATTCATTTTTATCTCAATAAAAAATTATATTTATTATTAAAGAACAATAGGTTGGATTTGAATACTTGTAAAGTAAAAAAGGAAGATTATGATAAATAGAAGGTGAATTTGTCTTGCGATTTATCATTACATACAAATCGTTTTAATAATAATTTCATAGAAAACTTAAGGAAGAAAAGTATGAGAAAAATAGTTTTTGCTTTTTTATGCAGCTTTGGAATGACGGCGGTCTATGCAGATAACTGTGATAGTGCCCGAAATACTTACGATGATATTTACTGTACAAATAAAATTTATGCGAGTGCTGATGCGGATCTGAATAAGAACTATCAAGCATTGCGCGTAAAATTAAATACGGCGCAAAAAAATATTCTTAAAAAATCTCAGCTCGCGTGGATACGTCAACGTGATGCAGATTGTACAGATTCAAATAGGAATAGCGTAGACGTGCAATGTCGTTTGCAGACAACGCAAGAAAGAAACCATTGGCTGCAAGAAAGACTGCGTGAATGCCAAACGGTAGGATGTAAAACCAGTCGCTTAAGTGAATAAACAACGCAATAAAAAAGCCACATCATAAAGTGGCTTTTTTGCATTCACTAATTAGCGAGCACGGTACGTAATACGACCTTTAGTGAGGTCATATGGAGTCATTTCGACTTTTACACTGTCGCCAGTAAGAATACGAATATAGTGTTTACGCATTTTACCAGAAATGTGTGCAATAACTTCGTGACCGTTTTCAAGACGTACACGGAACATCGTATTAGGAAGCGTTTCGGTGACAACGCCTTCGAACTCAATGAGTTCCTCTTTATTGGCCATAGCCTACCTGATGATCAAATTGGAAAGGCGCAAATTATAGTCAATTTATTTAAAAAAAACAAGATAGACATCCTTTTGCTAAAGCATCTGGTTAAAGTATGACTAATAAAAAAAGATGTAATTTTTTTCACAAAAGAAGAGTAATTCTGTTGTCAGTTTGGTCAATCAACGCTAATCTAAAATCATAGTTATTAGGGACTGTTAATTGCGTAAAGGTCAACAGCCCTAAATATCAATGAAGTATCTACATGGAAGGGCACTGCGTGGGTCAGCTAACAGATGCATCAGTTGTATTACGCTTTGGCTATCAAGCGATTCGTCGTGCGGGTTTGCCAACAGAAGAAATATTAACCAAAGCGGGAGTTGCTTTAAATCAGGTTGATACAAATGCACGTACACCGTTAAGTGCACAGTACGCCTTTTGGACTGCCGCTCAGGAAGTCAGTAAAGATCCAGACATCGGTCTGCATTTAGGCGAACATTTGCCTTTGTACCGTGGTCAGGTCATTGAACATCTATTTATTAGTAGTGAAACTTTTGGTGAAGGTCTAAAACGGGCCTTGGCTTATCAGCGACTTATTAGTGATGCTTTTGATGCAAAACTAGTCGTTGAGGAAGGGCGTTGTTATTTAACCAATGGTGAACAAATTGGTGCTGATAATCTTGTCAATCGTCACTTCTCTGAATGTGCAATTTCGGGCATCCTTAGATTTTTTAAGTTTATTACCGAAGGACAATTTCATCCTATCTTCATCGATTTTAATTTTAGTGAAGGTGCCTCGGAGGATGAATATTTTCGAGTGTATGGCTGCCCAGTCAGTTTAGGTCAGAAAGAGACACGTTTATATTTTGATCCAGCTATTCTAGATTTTCAGCTTTGGCAAGCAGAGCCTGAGTTATTGCAGTTGCATGAGCAGCTCGCAATTGAAAAATTACAGGAATTGGCTCGTTATGATTTAGTGGGTGAAGTTCGTCGCGCAATTGGTTCAACGTTGGAAAGTGGAGAAACAACCTTAGAAACGGTTGCAGCTCAGTTGAATATTACTCCACGTCGCTTACGTACTCAGCTAAGCGAAGCCAATACTAGTTTTCAGCAAATCTTGTCAGATTATCGTTGTCGATTAGCTAAAAAACTTTTAGCAAATACCAGCGAGAGTGTTGAGCGTATTGTGTATTTAACTGGTTTCTCTGAACCGAGTACGTTCTACCGCGCATTTAAGCGTTGGACAAATGAGACACCAGTTGAATATCGGAAACGTAAACAGCATCGTTAATTTATTCTATGTCATGACGGAGTCGTGCCATTGAGGCTTTCATAGCTGGATTGGTCTTCAGCTAGAGTTACTTTTCTTTCGGGATGAAGAGCGTAAGCTCTGCAAGAGCAAAAGCTTGTGACACGGTAAAGAGTAATAATTCTTACCATGTCACAAGATTAAAAATTTATCGAACTACGCACTTCGTTTGTCTTGCACTGCGGTTAAAGTACACTTTAACCTTGTTCAGGTTGCGCATGACTTTGTCGAGTATCTTATTTAGTGCTTAATTTGGATGCTGAGATTCAGTGTCTTACTCTGGTAAGTTTAGCCAATGTGGTCCAAGCGGTGGCTGTGGCAGATCAAACTGCTCCGGATAATTACACTGAATAAAATAAAGACCGTCGGGTGGGGCTGTTACACCTGCTGCCTTACGATCCTGTGCAGCAAACATTGTATCGATATGATCAATTTCATACATACCTTGACCAATTTCGAGTAAGCATCCAACAATGTTGCGAACCATATGGTGTAAAAAACCATCTGCTTCAATATCTAAAACCAAATAGCGCCCGTGTTCAAATAAACGGCAATGTTTTACATGTCGAACAGGCTGATTTGATTGGCACGCTGCTGCACGGAAGCTTTCAAAGTTATGAGTGCCTTCAAATTTACTTGCCGCTTCAATCATCTTTTTCACATCTAACTTTTGGTAAACGTGAGTAACCTGTTTATGCAGGAGTGCAGGGCGATGAGGCGTGTTATATATAATGTAGCGGTAACGTCGAGCAGTCGCTTTAAAACGGGCATGAAAACTTTCATCCATCAGCTTAATCCACTGAATGGAAATATCTTTAGGCAGCTGGCTATTTGCCCCTCTTAACCACCCCGTCTCTGGACGAATGGCATGAGTGTCGAAGTGTGCCACCATATTTGTCGCATGTACTCCTGCATCGGTACGACCAGCACCATGGAGTGCTATAGGTTCATTTGCGACTTTGCTAAGCACACGTTCAATAGTTTCTTGTACGCTGGCAACGCCTGGCTGTTGTGTTTGCCAACCTCGATATTGAACTCCGCTAAATTCAATACCGACTGCATAACGTTGCATGGCTTTACCTCTATTTAATGCAAATTTTCGTTCCAATGGCTGAACCATTGTTCTGGGGTTGAGTATTTTAAATAGATTTGAAGTGCTTTTGCATAGAGATCTGCGTGACTATGTGCATCACTAATGACAATTTTTGCTGTTTTGGCCCAAGCACTAATCGCATAACGTTGATCAATACCACCAAACGTCACCTGAGTTGTAAGAATTGGAACACAACCATGAGCATACAGTTCATCTAAGGTTGCTAGTAACTCTTGATTAACTGCTATGTTTCCCGTACCAAAACCTTGTAATACTAAAAATTGAGGTGGGGCTGGTAGTAAGTTTTTTAACTGCTGCACTAAGTGCTGTGTTGCAATCGGTTGCATCATCCAGTTTAAAATTTGGAATGAAGCCGCTTTTTCAATTTGAGCATCTTGTACGATCAATTCATTTTGCTGAGGTGTAAACTCAACTTCACTACTTAAACCTGAAAATGCATCGAGTTCAGTCGTATGCGTTTTTAATGCAGTTTGTGCATGGAATACTTGATGATGGAATGCAAGATACGCACCTACAGGTAGGGCAATCACTTGTTCTAATGCAAGATATAAGTTCTCAATTGCATCAGTAAATTCACGAGTATTATCACCTTGAACATTGAGTAACGGGTATTGGCTACCAGTAATCACAATATGACAGCTTTGGCCTAAAAAGCGAGCTAAGGTTGCAGCAGCATAACTAAGAGTATCTGTACCATGAATAACGACGAAGTGTTGATAACCTTCGAGTTGGAGCTGTTGTATACGTTGAATAAGACGTAGCCAATCAGGCGCTGTACAAGCGCTGCTATCTACAATATTTGGGGCAGCAAAACAGTCAACTGTTAAGTGGGGTGGTATAACTTTTTCAAGTTGAGGCAAGAATTGGTCATATGGCATAGGCGCTAAAGGTTCACCTACACAGCCAAAAGTACCACCCATATAAAATAAGGCAATTTTTTTCATCTTTTTCAGGCACAAAAGCAGTCATCTTTGACTGCTTATGGTAAAACGATCGGCTTTAAGAAGCTATGCGATTTAGTAGATTTTTCGCGCGTTGTTGTTGCTCTGTGTTGAATTTTTGCTCATTACTTGCCAACAAGGCATGTGCTGCTGGGTAAGCACCTAACTTGATGTACTGTTCTGCAAGTTGTAAGTCGAGCTCATTTTCATCTAACTGTTTTAATTCTGGAAATGCGTCTAGAAGTGGATCCTCTATTTGAGTTGGAGTCGCCTCTTCATTGACTACATCTATATGGTTTTGATTTTCAATCTCTGGTGTTGTAACTAACGCTGGCTCATCTAACGAAAACTCAAGAGGCGCGATTGAAGTTGCTTCTAATGGCGCTTGTTCTACGAGTGTAAGTTCATCTAGTGATGGAGCTTGTTCAAGACATTTTGTCTCTGAACTTGAAGGATTTAAGTCAAGGTTAAAATCTAAAGCATTGACGCTATTCTCTTGATCTGCTTTTACCTCTAGTGCTTGAGTTTTTTCCTCAGTTTCATGCAGAGGTGCCAAGTCAAAAGAAAATTCTAAATCAGCTAGCTCATTTGTTTCTTGAGATGACGATACTTCCGGTACTTGCTGAGATGTTGATACTTCTGGTTCATGTTCTGGTTGGCTGGTATTTTCTGTAGCAGCAGTTTTTTCGAATGAAAAGTTAAATTCTAAAGGTGCAACTTCAACAGCAGGTTCTTGTTTTAAATGTGTATAGTCTTTCTGCAAATCATCAAAAGAAGCTTCAGAAGAACTTGTTGTTAACTGGTCAAACTGAGCTGTAGTGTCTGGTGTATTTTTTGGTTCTTGGTATGTTTGAGCTTGAGGAAAATCGATAGCATCAGGTTGTCTTGATGACTCATATTCTTTTTGTCTAGTTTCTGCTTGAGTCGCTATTTCATTCAGTGCCAAACTACGAATATGGCTAATTAGTTGTGTTATAGCAAACTCATCTTTTTGTGCAATATGAACTTCAAGTAATAATAAATAAAGCGCATGCTGAGTATTGTCTTTTTTTAACGCCTGGTTGACTTGAGCTTCAGCAGCTGAATATTGCTTTTCTTGAATGAGCTGCTGAATTGTTTGACGTACAGCTTCTGGAACAGGAGTACTTTGTGGAATAGGTGGAAGAGTGTCTTCTACTACATTTACTTTGCTTTTTTCACGCGAGCTTTTACTCGATTTAGAGCTCACTTTTTTATTAGTTTTTTTGTTTACCGTTTTAGGGGAAGTGGCCTCTTGTTTCTGGCTATTCTCGCGCTTTTTTAAAATAACAGCGACCACGAGTAATATGATGAACGGAATCACATATAACATTACTTTCCCCTTAAAAAATAAATATCTGCAATATAAAGCGAGCTAACTCTGGTTTTAACTTAATGTTTTTGCTTGTGAGTTTGTTGCTGTACTTTTAACTGCTGTTGTAACTCTGCCAAACGTGCATTTAAAAGTTGAATACGTTGGTCTTTTAAACGTAAAGTTTGATTTAGTTTGGTTACATTTCTTTGTAATGTAACGGTTTTTTCTCTTTTTGTCATAACTTTTACTGCTAACTCAGTATTGTTTTGACTTTGTTGTGTGCTCTTTTTAGCACTTCCATGTGTAGAATTTTGACTGTTTTCAGCCACGATGCTCATTTCTGCTTGTTGCAATCGGTATTTAGCTTGGCCAGAAGATGATTTTGCAGTATGGGTTATTTCTGTTTTTGATTTATTTTGCTGAGTTTTAGTGACAGGCGTGTGGGTAAGTTTTAGAGAAATTCCCTGACGTAAACGGTTTACATCACCTTGAATAAAAGCATGCTGGTTTTGTTGTTGGATATCACGCATGACTTTTGCAACAGGCTGTTTGGTTTTCGCTGCAATACGATTAGCAATGCTCCATAAAGACTCATTCTGTTGTACTACATATTTACCTGAAGTTACTGGTGCTTTAGGTGGGTTTAAGGTTTGTTTCTTCGCAGTATTTTGACTGAGCTTTTTTGATGGAAGCGATTTCTTTTGTCCTGCTAAACTTTTAACTATTGCTTTTGGCGAAGTATGGGCATTTGACTTAGTGATAGTAGGTTGGGTTTGTGCCTGATCGTGCGCAGTGCTTGTCACAACTTGTTGAGCTGTCTGAGCCGAAGAGTTTTCACTAATTGGCGCAGATGAATTTGTATTTACCGTAGGGGCAGTGCCAGAGCTGATATTAAGATTTTGTTCACTATTAGAGTTTGTCGTCGTTGGGATGGAAGTTGATGAAGCATATTGGGTGCTTTCTGGCAGATTTAAAGCAATATCCTTCTCATTAACAACAAATTGAGGAGATAAAGTACTTTCGTTATTTTCAGACTTTTTTATCAGAGAAGGTTTAATTACAGTTTTAATATGCTGTAAACGCGTTGCAGAACCTTCACTGATTTTTACAACAATATTGAGCTCAGGATCATTAACAGGTCGGGATGAGGTAATCACAATAACCCCAGAACCTTGACCATTTTGGCGTGTATAAAAATTAAGATTTCCCGGAGGCTGATGAGTTACACCCAAAGCACTTAAATCTTCAGGAGTCGCTAAACTCACTTGTAAGGTAGAGTTGGGGTCAGCTTGTTGGAAATTCATTTCTGCATATAACAAATCCCCGGGCGCAGACTGAATTTGTATAGGGTCTAATGTAATCGCATAAAGAGAAGGCGAAGACATAATGGTGAAAATGGCAATTTTTAATTTGTTATAAACAGTCATCTCAATCCATGACCTAATAAGTCGTAAAGTCGTTCAAAATTATACAATAATGAAATGTAAATAAATTGTAAAATTTTTACAAACCAGTTACGAAAAAGCCGATCTAATGTGATCGGCTTTTCGTTTTGACTGAATAATTCAGACCAAATTATGAGCTCTTGTACTCTACTAAGATACGTAACATGCGACGTAAAGGTTCAGCAGCACCCCAAAGTAACTGATCACCTACTGTGAATGCGCCTAAATATTCTTTACCCATATTAAGTTTGCGCAAACGGCCAACTGGTACAGTTAATGTACCAGTTACAGCCACAGGTGTAAGGTCAGTCATAGACGCTTCACGAGTGTTTGGTACAACTTTCGCCCATTGGTTTGATGTACGAATCATATCTTCGATTTCATCAAGTGGAACATCTTTTTTCAACTTGATTGTCAGTGCTTGAGAGTGACAACGCATCGCGCCAATACGGACACAGTGGCCATCGATCGGAACAATTTGTGAATTGCCCAAGATCTTGTTGGTTTCAACCTGACCTTTCCACTCTTCTTTTGACTGACCGCTTTCGAGCTGTTTATCAATATAAGGAATCAACGATCCAGCTAATGGCACGCCAAAGTTAGCAGATGGGAAACCTTCACCACGTTGTAACTCAGCAACTTGACGATCAATATCCAAAATTGCAGATTTAGGGTCATCTAACAACGTTTTGGTATTGTTATATAAGTAGCCCATACCAGTAATGAGCTCACGCATGTTTTGTGCGCCAGCGCCTGATGCTGCTTGATAAGTCATAGCAGTCATCCACTCCACCAAATTGTTTTGGAAAAGTGAACCCACACCCATCAACATAAGCGATACTGTACAGTTACCACCTACGAAAGTTTTGGTGCCGTTAACCAAGCCGTCTTTAATAACGTTAAGGTTTACTGGGTCAAGAACGATGATCGCATCATCTGACATACGTAAAGTAGAGGCTGCATCAATCCAGTAGCCATCCCAACCAGTCGCTTTTAACTGTGGGAAAACTTCAGACGTATAGTCACCACCTTGACAGGTAATAATGACATCCATTTGCTTCAGACTATTAATGTCTTTAGCTTCCATAAGTGCTGGGGCAGTCTTACCACCAAATGAAGGAGCTTCACCACCTGCATTACTGGTAGAGAAATAAAATGGCTCAATATGAGCAAAATCATTCTCTTCAACCATACGTTGCATAAGGACGGAACCGACCATCCCGCGCCAACCGACCAGACCTACTTTCATGTCATTTTGCCTCGGTGCGTTAAAATTAATAGGGGGAGTTGAGTGTATCAAAAGTGTCCACAACTGCAAGCGTTACAGAAACAAAACACCATGTTTATTGAGTAGAATATCTTGTTTATGTTACATACAAAATTGATAAAGATGACAAAATATTAAAAACCAAATCATCTTAAAAGAGAAAATTCAATGATTTATATCGAAGTTTTAGCTGGTCTGGTGATTTGGTTAAGTTTCTGGTCACTTATTCCTCGTGATGAGTGGTGGTTTCGTGGCGCCGATTTTCCTCGTTTGCAGATTCTATTTGTTGGTCTATTAGCCTTTGTTGGTATGCTGTTTTGGCCGACTGAATGGACTCTATGGCGTGAAATAGTGCTTGCTGTGCTTATGGCGGCCATCGCCTACCAACTAAAAATGGTTTTGCCTTATACCTTGCTCTGGAAAAAGCAGGTTAAACAGGTCAAATCATCCCAGTTAGATCAGCAAAAGCAAATTTCCTTAATTGTATCGAATGTTCTAACCCCAAATGATAAATATCATTTATTGCTTGAACAGATCAGGACATTAAAACCAGATTTGTTACTTACATTGGAAAGTGATAAGACTTGGGAAAATGCTTTAAAAGAAATTGAAGAAGATTATCCTTATCGTGTTCCCGTGCCTTTAGATAATTTATACGGCATGCATTTATATAGTCGATTACCTCTATCGAATACTGAAGTTAAATTTATTTTAAGTGATGAAATTCCCTCTATTCATACTACTGTGACTTTACGATCTGGTATGCCAGTTCAACTCTATTGTTTGCATCCGAAGCCACCGAGTCCAACTGAGGCAAAAGATTCAACTTTACGTGATGCAGAGCTTTTAATTGTTGGCGACCAGATTAAAGACTTAGATGAAAGCTGTATTGTGATGGGAGATTTAAACGATGTAGCGTGGTCACGTACTACGCGGTTGTTCCAGCGGATTAGTGGGTTACTTGACCCTCGAGTTGGGCGACATTTCATTAATACGTTTCATGCAGATTACCCATTGCTGCGTTGGTCTTTAGATCATATTTTTCATAGTACCGATTTTGGTTTAGTCAAAATGCAGCGTTTACCACATATTGGATCTGATCATTTTCCTGTATATGTTGTTTTGCAGACTGGCCGAATATTTGAACATATTCAAGAGAAATTAGAACAAACTCAAACTGATGAAGAAGAGGCTCAAAGCGCCATACAAGAAGGGATTGCGAAGGCTGAAAAAGAAGAAAAAATGGTGACTGATAAAATTGCACAGCCTTATAAATAAAAAGAATATAAAAATTGATGTAAGCAATATCGTACAAAGATTTGAGTCTAGGGCGAATAGGCAGGGGGGGATAAAAACCTTATTCTACATTCATCGGCACACGGAAACGGGAATGGACGATCCCACGTAAGGATACACAAAGCTGATATGGAAATAGCATCACGGATTAGATGTTGGAACGGAAACGATAAAAATAACGATTAACCTGAAAGCACAACCTCATTTACCCGAGTTTTGCAGGACGCAGAACTCGGGTTAATATTTTATACATACCTTATTTAATTTATCGTAAAAAAGAAATATTTTTAAGCTAGTTTTAATTTTAAAACCTATCTAATTATAGCTAAGCGCCCATACGTTCTCATCTATATTTGAGCAATTTTCAGTGAAAAGAGATACAAATTTTTTTTTCATTAAGTTTTTGTTTTTATAGGTTATTGATGAGCAAATATGAGCGTTAATCTATTTAGATATAAATTGGACTTGTTTAATTAACAAATCTCAATAGAATGTGCCGATCGTTGACATGTTGGATCGTCAACAGGCATTGTTGTTTATCTCGTCAGATCGGCGAGTTGTGATTTGTTTGTGCATTTAAATTTCTGTTTGGAAATTACTGTACATATTGAGGTTTCACTCTTAGTTAGTGGTCTTCTCCCTCTCATATTTGATACTTTGCGGTGCATAAGGATTGTCTTATGAAGAATTTTAAATTTAGCCTTGCTTGGCAAATTTTAATTGCTTTAATCCTAGGGATAGTTGTCGGGGCTGTTTTACATAATCAGCCTGAAATCAAAGACAGTATTGTAACTAATGTTCTTACGCCACTTGGTAAGATCTTCATTAGCCTGATTAAAATGATTGTTATTCCAATCGTTTTCTCTACCTTAATTTTAGGTATTGCAGGTGTTGGCAGTACGAAAAGTTTAGGTCGACTTGGTTTTAAAACCATTCTCTATTTTGAAATTATTACCACTATTGCTATTTTGGTGGGTTTAGTTGCAGCGAATATCTTCCATCCAGGTTCAGGCATTGATATGTCTCAACTGGTTCAAACTGATATTTCTCAATATAAGCATACAACTGAAGAAGTTCAGTCACAGTCTCATGGCATCATGCAGACAATATTATCGCTTATCCCAACGAACATTATTAGTTCGATGGCGCATGGCGAAATGTTACCTGTGATTTTCTTTGCTGTGTTATTTGGTATTGGTTTGTCTTCATTACCAGCAACAACTAAAGATCCATTATTAAACGTATTTCATGCTGTATCGGAAACAATGTTCCGTGTAACACACATCATCATGAAATATGCGCCAGTGGGTGTATTTGGTTTGATTGCAGTAACTGTTGCAAACTTCGGTTTCGCTTCGCTTATCCCTTTAGGCAAGTTAGTCGTGTTGGTATATGGCGCGATCTTATTCTTTGCTTTGGTGGTACTTGGTTTAACTGCAAAAATGTTCAGCATCAACATCTTTACTTTGTTTAAGATTTTGAAAGACGAATTAATTTTGGCATATTCAACTGCAAGCTCTGAAACAGTTTTACCGCGTATTATGCAAAAGATGGAAGCTTATGGCGCGCCTAAAGCAATTTCTAGTTTTGTAATCCCAACTGGTTATTCATTTAACCTTGATGGTTCTACGCTTTACCAGAGTATCGCGGCAATCTTTATTGCGCAGCTTTACGGTATTGAAATGTCAATTAGCCAACAGGTCATTTTAGTTGTAACTTTAATGATTACTTCTAAAGGTATTGCGGGTGTTCCTGGCGTATCGTTTGTTGTGCTATTAGCAACATTAGGTAGTGTTGGTATACCTGTAGAAGGCTTGGCATTTATTGCTGGTGTTGACCGTATCATGGATATGGCACGTACCGCGTTGAACGTTGTAGGTAATGCACTTGCAGTACTTGTGATTAGTAAATGGGAAAAACAATACGACTATGAAAAAGCAGCAGCTTATGAAGCATCGCTTAAATAAAGCTGAATTTTTATTGTTGTAATAAAAACCCGCGTTGATCGCGGGTTTTTTATGGAGTTATTTCAGTACAGATTCATATAGAGCCAGTGTCTGATCACACATGTCTTGCAAGCTAAACATGGTAACAGGGGCAACGATTTGAGGCTGTTCAATATGCTGTCTAACTGTTTCCAGTAAAGCCTTTTCATTTCCTACTTCAACAAGACCTTGTGTATATACATTCGATAAAATCTCGGCTACGCCTCCACGGTTCCAGCCAATGACTGGCGTACCGACTGAAAGCGCTTCTAATGCTGTTCTACCAAATGTTTCTGCTTGATTGGATAGAGAGAGTACAATATCGCTAAAAGCGAGCCATTCGCGAATATCTGAGCGATGTCCTACGAAGGTAATTTTATCTGCGAGACCTTTGCTTTGAATACTATTTTGCAACTCACTTAAATAAGCTTGTTTTTTTGCATCGGCACCACCCACAACCACAGCATGTAGCTGAGGATATTGTTCACCTAGTTTTTGCATCAATTCAATTAAGCTTTCATGACCTTTTAAACGTGTAATACGGCCAGGTAAGCAAAGTAAAAACTTATTTTCGAGTTCAGGAAAGTCATTAAAAACTTGATTAAACCATTGTGCTGATGGCTGATAATTATGTGGAAACGCAGCTGGGTCAATTCCTCGATAAATCCGAACAATATCTTGGGGAGGACAGTTTTGATAATGGTCAGTGATGTATTTAACCACGCTGTCAGAAACCGCTATAACTTTTTCAGCTTGCGTCATAATCGCACTATAACGATTGACTGAATAAAAGCCATGCACCGTGCTAATGAGGTGAGGGCGTTTGTTCACAGGTATTTTTCTTAAAGCAAAATGAGTGAGCCATGCAGGTACACGAGAGCGTACATGAACAATATCGGGTTGATGCTGTTCAATCAGCTGACGTAATGGGCGGATTTGCCACAAGCTTGACAGTGACTTTTTATGAATTGGCAGTGTTAAATGAGTAGAACCTTCAGCTTCGAGCTGTGAGACCAAACGCCCGCCGTTAGATACAACTAAAGACTGATGGCCTTGGGCAATAAGTGCGCGTGCAATTTCGAGTGTGCCGCGTTCTACGCCGCCGCTGTTGAGTTCTGGGAGAAGTTGCATCACTTTCATTGTTTTTTGCCTTATACATTCATAAAAGATGGACCATCCACAGATACATCATTTCAAACTAAATCATTATCCGGAATTTACTATCGTGATAGCGACAAAGATGTCGCTGTTTCGCTGTGTTACAAGGAAGTAACATCAGCGGAACAAAGGATTTTTGCTTACTTTTTATCCCTAAAAAGTAAGGCCTGCCTATTCGAAAGTATTTGAATTTCACTTTAAATTGAGGCTGTGCCTATGATCAATTTAAAATCATTACAGCTTTATTTAATAGATTTCTTCATATCCCTCAGGACGTGTCTTAAATCGACGGTGGAACCACATATATTGAGTCGGTGCGATGCGAAGTTGATTTTCAATAATTTTATTGATGCGTGTTGCATCATCAACTTCATCTTCACTTGGCATATTGTCAACCGCAGGTTCAATCAGAACATGATATTTCGGGTTCTTAATATCCCCATGGCGATAGAAGTATAAAGGCACGGCGACTGCTTTTGAGATTTTTAATAAGCGGCGGTGTGCAGTTACTGTGGCAGCAGGTACGCCAAAAAACGGTGCCATAACACCTTGTTTAAGTCCAAAGTCTTGGTCGGGGCTATACCAAATTGCATCACCATCTTTAAGATGACGAATTAAACCACGCATATCATCATGGTCGATTTGTGCTTTATAAATCGTGCCACGGCAACGATAAATGAGCATATCGAGCAATGGGTTATTTTGAGGTCGATAGACAACATCGGGTTCAAAATATTGCGCACAAACATAGCCGCCTGCATCAAGAAGCGTGCTGTGAGTACCCAGTAATAAAACACCTTTGCCCTGAGCTTGGGCATTGGTAATGTGCTCTAAACCTTCAATCGTGACTCGGTTTTTAAACCAGCGTGGGCTGTACCATGCATTTAAGGTTTCAAATACCCCAAGCATCATATCGACGAAAACTTGTTGAGCTTGTTGTTGAACCTTATCGGCAGACCATTCTGGAAAGCAGACTTCTAAATTGCGAATAGTGGTTTTACGGCGTGATTTTAGATATTTCCAAGCCAGATGAGCGACGCCATGCGCCAGACGCCATTGTATGGCCCAAGGTAAAATAGCCAAAAGCATTAAAAAGACAATAGCAATCCAAACACCCCAATATTTAGGCAATAAAAAGGACCATTGAAATTCACCGGGCGTATAAGGCTGCTTTTGGCTCATAACGATATAAAGAGTTCAAAAAGTTAAAACAGGCAAAAGTGTATCACGAACTGAAATTATCGTCGTAATACACTGTTCAATTGAGTGTTAAGAAGGGATGCAATAAGAAGGTTGAGTTATCGGCGATTTTCTAAAAGAATTTTAACAGCGAGTCCTGCTAATACTGTTCCCATGAGCCAGCGTTGTATATTTGCCCAAAGAGGTTTTTGTTGTAGAAAAAGGGCAATGCTACCCGCAGAAAGTACAATAAGCGCATTTACTGAAACGCTGACAAAAATTTGAATCGTACCGAGTTGAATTGATTGCCACAAAATACTGTCTTGTTGTGGGTGAATAAACTGTGGCAGTAAAGATAAATACATAATCGCAATTTTAGGATTAAGCAGATTGGTCGCGAAACCCATTAAAAAGAGTTTAGCAGGGGAATCTACTGATAAATCTTTTACATTAAAAATCGGAGCGGCATTTGGACGTAGGGCTTTCCATGCAAGCCAGAGTAAATAAATTGCACCAGCAATGCGAATAGTGTCGTAAGCGTAAGGAACGGCTACAATTAATGCTGTAATCCCGAAAGAAGCGCAAAGCATATAAAAGATAAAGCCTACCGCTACACCACCTAAAGAGATAAATCCAGCGGTTTTCCCTTGGCAAATTGAACGGGAAATAAGGTAAATCATATTCGGACCAGGAGTGAGGACCATCGCTAAACAAATTAGTCCAAATGCCAAAATTTGAGAAAGCTCCAGCATGCTAAAACACTCCAATATTATTATGCTGTTAGATATAACATAATTCTTATATTCAAGCTCAAGGCTATTTAAAAATACTAAAAATAGCGAAGATATAATCCATTATAGGAATGTGATTTATAAGCTTTAAGTTTTTAAAAGCTTATATTCACAATATAAAAAAAGAGCCTGCTTAATTTAAGAAGGCTCTTTTTTAAAGTTCTTTTTAGGAAAGTAAAACTAATTAGTTTCCTTTGCTCATTTGTTCAAGCACGTCCCAACGTTCCAATTTTTCAAGTAATAACTCGTCAATTTCTGCAAGACGCTGGCTTGCTTTTGTTGCTGCATCAGCATCTTTAACAAACCATGAACCATCTGCAAGTTTCTCAGAAAGTTCCGCTTGTTCCTTTTCTAAGTTTTCAATTTCAGCGGGTAATTGTTCAAGTTCACGCTGATCTTTATAACTCAGTTTGACCTTTTTAATGGTACTTTGGGCAGCAGCTTTTTCCGCTTCAGCTTTTGCCTGAGCTTTTTTAACATCAGATTTCTGATCGACTACTTTATCATCTGGACGTTGCTGCAAATAGTCTTGGTAGCCACCGATGTACTCTGCAATATTGCCTTTACCATCAAATACCCACGTAGATGTTACGACGTTATCCATAAATGCACGGTCATGGCTAATGAGTAGCAATGTGCCTTTGTAATCAGACAGCATTTCTTCTAGAAGCTCAAGAGTCACCATATCCAAGTCATTGGTTGGCTCATCCATTACAATCAGATTTGACGGTTTGAGTAGCAATTTAGCGAGTAAGATTCGATTTCGTTCACCACCAGAAAGTGCTTTTACCGGAGTACGAGCACGTTCAGGTGAAAATAAGAAGTCTTGAAGGTAGCTGTAAATATGGCGACGGTTGCCATTCACATCAACAAAGTCAGAGCCTTCTGAAACGTTTGCCATTACCGTTTTTTCAAGGTCTAAGGCATTACGTAATTGGTCAAAATAGGCAACTTCTAACTGCGTACCTGTTTTAACTGAACCGCCATGTTCGATTTCACCTAAAATGGCTTTAATCAACGTCGTTTTACCAACGCCGTTATCACCTACCAAACCAATACGATCGCCACGCATAACAAGAGTAGAGAAATCTTTGATCAGTAAATTATCGTCGTAAGCAACGCTTAAATGTTCAATATCAAATACTAATTTACCTGAACGATTTGCGTCTTGAGTTGCCATACTCACTTTGCCTTGTTGTGAGCGACGTGCTTTCGATTCTTCACGTAAAGCTTTTAAAGCACGAACACGGCCTTCATTACGGGTACGACGTGCTTTAATACCTTGGCGAATCCAAGCCTCTTCTTCAGCTAACTTTTTATCAAATAAAGCATTCTGTTTTTCTTCTGCTTCCATTTGCTGAGCTTTTAGCTCTAAATAGCGAGAATAATTGCCTTCATAACCTCGTAGAATACCGCGGTCGAGTTCCACAATTCGAGTTGCAATACTATCTACAAAAGAACGGTCATGCGAAATAAATAGAAGCGTTAAATTATTTTGATCCAGTAAAAACTTTTCTAACCATTCAATACTTTCAACATCTAAATGGTTCGTTGGTTCGTCTAGAAGTAATACATCTGGTTGTGTTAAAAGAGCACGAGCCAATAAAACACGGCGTTTACGTCCACCTGACAGGTCCGCTAAGTCTGCATTTGGATCAAGCCCCATTTTACTTAAAAGAGCATTTACCTTATTTTCTAATGCCCAACCATCTAGTTGGTCTAGCTTATGCTGAAGGTTACCCATGCGATCACAGGCTTCCATATCTCCTAACATGCAAGCGTCGGTCGCTTCATGATAAGCTCTGAGTACTTCAGAAGCTTCTCCTGCACCATCTGCCACAATGTCCGCTACTTTGCCAGAGTCCATTGGAACGTCTTGGGCTAACATTGAAACAGTTAGACCATTTTGAATGGAAACTTCACCAGAATCTGGTAATAGGCTTCCCTCGATCAGTTTAAGTAAAGTAGACTTACCTTCACCATTACGCCCAATTAAACAGACTCGTTCGCCACGTTCTAGATTAAAGTTCGCGCCATCGAGTAGGGCAGGTCCGCCAAAAGCAAGTTGGACATCCCTTAGGGTAATATAGGCCATAATGTTTTCCAGAATCTCAAATGAGGATTTAAATGACTAAACCACCATATCATGATGATCAAGCGTCATTGTCCGCACCCATTGAAGATTTGCAAGTGCGAATTACATTTTTGGATGATTTAGTTGAAGAATTAAATCAACAACTCGCTATTCAGACTCTAGAAATAGCTGATTTAAAAAAACAAATGCAATTTCTCTATCAACGTGTGGAATCATCGGATTTATCAGAAGGCATTGCCGCTTTTGATCCATTAACGAATAAACCTCCTCACTATTAATAAAATGGCAAGTTCAATACTTGCCATTTTATTAGGGAATATCTTCAATTTTATTTAAAAACCATGTAATACGATTTTCCCTTTTGTTGTGCCGCTTTCTATTTGCTGATGAACTCGTTTTAAATTTTCAGCATTAATTGGACTTATAACCTCGGTTACGGTCGTTTTGATTTTTCCTTCGTCAACTAGTTTGCTGACCTCATTTAATAGTTCACTTTGTTTTTGCATATCTTCAGTCTGGAACATAGAACGTGTAAACATAAACTCCCAATGCACCGATACTGACTTCGATTTAAAAGGTTTAATATCTAACTGTGCCGGATCATCAATTAAGCCAAAATGGCCTTGTGGCGCAATCAACTCTACGATATCTGAGAGATGCTGATCTGTTTGAGTGGTTGAGAATACATATAAAGGTGCATCTAAACCTAAGTGCTTGATTTGGGCTGCTAAAGGCTCTCGATGATCTAATACATAGTCAGCACCAAGTTGCTTAACCCATTCTTTAGTTTCTGCTCGTGAAGCTGTCGCAATAATTGTTAGGTTAGTCAACTGCTTGAGTAGCTGAATTGTGATTGAACCTACTCCACCAGCTCCGCCAATTACTAATATTGATGTATTTTCTGGGGTAACTTTAGGTACTTGTAACCGATCAAATAGCATTTCCCATGCCGTGATAGCAGTTAAAGGAAGAGCAGCTGCTTCAGTTGCTTCTAAAGTTTTTGGTTTATGACCCACAATACGTTCATCAACCAACTGCAATTCACTATTACTACCTTGGCGATTGAGTGCGCCTGCATACCAGACTGCATCTCCGACTTTAAATTGCGAGACTTGGTCTCCAATCGCTTCAACGATGCCTACTGCATCCCAACCCAGAGTTTTCCACTGATTATTTTCTGGGCTTACATTGTTGCGAATTTTTGTATCAACCGGATTAACTGAAATCGCCTGAACACGAACAAGTAAATCATGACCTTCTGCAACGGGAGTATCGAGTTCAATATTAACGAGTGCTTCTGGTGACGTAATGGGACCTGCTTTTTGATATGCCACAGCTTTCATAATAATAATTCCTCTTGTTGAGAGTTTGATCATAACGTAAGCTTAAATTTAGTGACTACAGACAAATAACGCTCATAGTGTCAAAAAGGATACTGTAAAATGGCAAAACTACGACATTCAAGTTTTGATTGCTCTCCGGGTTGTTCAGTGGAAGCGGCCATTAGTTTGATTGACGGAAAGTGGAAATGCGTCATTCTTTGGCATTTATTTAATGAAGGCACCTTACGGTTTAATGAAATTCGAAAGCGTGTTCCGAGCATTACGCAAAGAATGCTGACAAATCAGTTACGTGAGTTAGAGCAAGACGGAATTATTCATCGGGAAGTTTACCCTCAGGTCCCACCTAAAGTGGAATATTGCCTGACCGAATTAGGGCAAAGTCTTGAGCAAATTCTATTTGCTTTAAAACTGTGGGGGGATGCCCATATCGACCGATTTGGAAAATTGACACTTGTTAATGATGGTCAGAACTCTTAACTATATTTGAGTGACAACATTGCAATTTGCACCGTGAAATACCGATATTTGGGGGCTTGCGATCTTATCGGGCATTATTTTTCTGATGTAACTTGCGTTTTCTGGTCAGCTTATGCAACTCTAATAAAAGAGATTAATAGGTTTTGCTATGGACAATATGGGAATTTGGGTTACCGTTATCATTGTTCTTTTCGTACTAGGCTCCATTTTTGGTTTAAGAGTGAGCCCACGTGAAAAGGCACTTGGTATTATGCGTGATAAAGCCCGAAAAATAGGGTTACATCCACGTGTAATTGTTGCACCTGAATGGACACATGTTCCAATGGCTACTGAAAAACGTGCCAGCATGGTTGCTTATTATAGTGTATTGATTCCTGATGCCCGTTTATCTTTAATGCGTGCTCGTGTTATAGACGGCAAGTTAAAAGTGGTTCAGGGCGATGAGAAATTTAATGATTCTCCCATTGCATTAAAAGGGATTTATGCTATTGATATGCAGGCAAACTGTGTAGGGCTTTATTGGGATGAGGAATCAGACCTAAGAGCAACACAATTAGATGAGATGAAGGCTTATCTGTTGACCTTGGCTAAAGCCTGATTTTTAAATTTATTGGTATAGGAATAACATTTTATATGGCGAATACCTCGCGCTCTGCATCTCAAAGCACAGCATCTACTGCACCTGCTGCACATAAACGTGCCTTAGTGATTGTGGAGTCGCCTGCCAAAGCGAAAACCATCAATAAATATTTGGGTTCGCAATTCATTGTAAAGTCTTCTGTAGGTCACGTACGTGACTTGCCAACAGGCGGCAGTAAATCAACAGAGAAAAAGCCGGCTGCCCGGACTAAACTCACTGAAGCCGAAAAAGAACAAAAAGCTAGTCAGGCTTTAGTTAATCGTATGGGCGTTGATCCTGAGCATGGTTGGGAAGCTCATTACGAAGTTCTGCCTGGTAAAGAAAATGTTGTAGCTGAACTCAAAAAACTCGCCAAAGATGCCGATGCAATCTATCTCGCAACGGACTTGGATAGAGAAGGGGAAGCCATTGCTTGGCACCTAAGAGAAGTGATTGGTGGTGATGACAGCCGTTATCACCGCGTGGTATTTAACGAAATTACTAAAAATGCCATTCAAGAAGCATTTAAACAGCCAACACGTCTAGATTTAAACCGTGTAAATGCTCAGCAAGCACGCCGTTTCTTAGACCGTGTTGTGGGCTTTATGGTTTCGCCATTACTTTGGGAAAAAATTGCCCGTGGTTTATCGGCTGGACGCGTGCAGTCAGTAGCAGTGAAACTGGTTGTAGAACGTGAGCGAGAAATTCGTGCTTTTATTCCAGAAGAATATTGGCAAGTTTTTGCAGATACCCAAGCGAAAAAAGATGAGATTCGTCTTGAGGCATTTAGACAGGCTGGTAAAACCCTTAAACTGAAAAATAAAGCTGAAACTGATGCTTTATTAGATGTTTTAAAAGGTGCTGAATATAAAGTTGCACAGCGTGAAGATAAACCAACTAAGGTTAATCCAAGCGCACCTTACATTACTTCAACTCTGCAACAGGCTGCAAGTACACGTTTAGGCTTTTCTGTGAAGAAAACCATGATGTTGGCTCAGCGTTTATATGAAGCTGGTTTTATTACCTATATGCGTACTGATTCAACTTTCTTGAGTGATGATGCAGTAAGCATGGTACGTGCGCATATTGAAAGCCAATATGGTGAAAAATATTTACCGGCAAAGCCAAACCGCTATGGGAACAAAGCCGGTGCTCAAGAAGCCCATGAAGCGATTCGTCCGTCAAATGTTGCACTTACAGGTGATCAGCTTGCGGGTGTAGAGCGTGATGCTCAGCGTCTATATGATTTGATCTGGCGTCAGTTTGTTGCGTGTCAAATGACACCAGCAGAATATTTATCATCTACTTTGATTGTTGAAGCGGCGAATGTTGAGTTGAAGGCGAAAGGCCGTACGCTTGTATTTGAAGGCTTCACTAAAGTACGTGGCGCGAATAAGTCAGATGACGATATTATTTTACCTGCTATTAAAGTAGGCGAAATCTTAAAGTTAGAAAAGTTAGATCCAAGTCAGCACTTTACTAAACCACCTGCACGTTTTACTGAAGCATCTTTAGTTAAAGAACTTGAAAAACGTAGTATTGGTCGTCCTTCGACTTATGCAGCGATTATTTCTACTATTCAGGAACGTGGTTACGTTAAGTTAGAAAACCGTCGTCTTTTCGCCGAAAAAATGGGTGAGATTGTGACGGATCGTCTGGATGAAAGTTTTAATAACTTGATGAACTATGCGTTTACGGCAGACCTTGAAGGACAGCTCGATAAAGTTGCAACAGGCGAGCGTAACTGGAAAGAGTTACTCGATACTTTCTACGGTGACTTTAAGAAACGTCTGACCAATGCTCAAGGCGAGCATGGCATGCGCCGTAACCAACCAGTTGAAGTCCCAGCTGTACATTGCCCTGAATGTTCACGTCCAATGCAAATTCGTACGGGTACAACTGGTGTATTCTTAGGATGTTCTGGCTATAACTTGCCGCCTAAAGAGCGTTGTAAGGGTACATTGAACTTAACACCTGTTGAGTCTTTAGCTGCATTATCTGATGATGATGGTGCTGAAACTGCTGACTTGATGTCAAAGCATCGCTGTGCAAAATGTGGCACTGCCATGGACAGCTATGTGATTGATGGTGGCCGTAAACTGCACGTATGTGGTAATAATCCTGATTGCGATGGTTTTGAGCTTGAAGAAGGTGAGTTCAAGATTAAGGGGTATGATGGGCCAACGATCCCATGTGATAAATGTGATGGTGAAATGCAGCTTAAGACGGGTCGTTTTGGTCCGTATTTCGCTTGTACAAGCTGTGACAATACCCGTAAAGTCTTGAAAAGTGGTCAACCTGCACCTCCGCGTGTAGAGCCAATCAAGATGGAACATTTACGCTCAACGAAACATGATGATTTCTTTGTGTTGCGTGATGGAGCAGCGGGCTTATTCTTGGCAGCGAGTAAATTCCCGAAAATTCGTGAAACACGTGCGCCAAAAGTTGCAGAGTTACGTAGTGTGGCAGCTCAGCTTGATCCAAAATATCAATTTATTTTACAAGCGCCAGATGTAGACCCTGAAGGTAATCCAACAATTGTGAAATTCAGTCGTAAAAATCAATCACAATATGTCGGTTCGGAAACCCCAGAAGGTAAACAAACAAAATGGAGCCTAGTTTACCAAGATGGTAAATGGGTTGAGGGCTAATCAAGTCCAACATAAAAAATGCTAGCTCAGCTAGCATTTTTTATGTCTAAAACAATAAAAGAAAATTTTAATTTTATGGGGAATAAGAATGTGGAAAAACATTCGGGTCTTATGTTTATTAATTATTTTATTGATTGTTGCTGTTCAAGCATGGCGAGATCAAAATCAAGATTGGAATCGACCAGTTGTAGTCGTTTTACATCCTATTAATGCAGATGGTTTAGAGACAACACAGAGCTATATTCATCAGTTGAAAAATGAAGATTTTTGGGCAATTAACAGCTATTTAAGTGAGTGGTCACAGCATTATCGTGGGCAATCAGGAAACTTTACAATTCGATTAGGGCAACAGTTGCAGCAACGACCACCCGAGGTTCCTCAAAATGCCAATATTTTGCATGTTATGTGGTGGAGCTTAAAATTTCGTTTCTATGCATGGCGACAAAAACAACCCGAAGACAGTGGTGCATCACTTAAACTTTATTTAAATTATTATGATCCGAATTATCAGAAAGTCTTAATCCATTCGACTGCTTTAGAAAAAGGTCGTATTGGTAGTGTGAATTTATTTGCAACCAAGACACAAGCTTTACAAAATCAGGTTGTGATTGTTCATGAGCTATTACATGGCTTTGGGGCACAAGACAAATATGATTTAAAAACAGGACAACCTATTTATCCTTTAGGTTATGCCCAACCTGAAAAAGTACCTCTATATCCACAAACCGATGCCGAAATCATGGGTGGTCAAACGCCTTTGTCTGAGCAGAGCAGTAAAATGCCGAATGGCTTACATGAAACAGTAATAGGTTTACTTACAGCTCAAGAAATTGGCTGGATGAAATAAAACTGTGGATAAATACTGCTTTATCCACATCAATTGTTAAGAAACGATGCAGATTTTATACAGACAAAAAATGTGAAGTGCATCACTATTATTAGGTAGATGAAATTCTAATACCTGATAATAAGAGTAGCCATGATGAAAACTGTAGGTAATGATTTAGTACGTAATCAGTTACATGCTGACCGTAAATGGTATTTGATATTGGGCTTTGTGCTTATTGGTTTTGGCCTGATTTTATTTAGTTCATTACCATTTGCGACTTTTTCTGTTGTTTTTTTATTTGGAATACTCATGATGGTTGGCGGTGTTTTGCATCTCGTCGCGGCTATGAGTGTTTTTAAAGGCGCAAGCCGATGGTTGTGGGCACTGTTTGGTGTGCTTTATTTAATGGCTGGTTATTATGCGTTTTCTACTCCAGTCACTACAGCAGTGGTTCTGACAAGCCTATTATCTATAGCGCTGATCATTGCTGGTGCTATACGTACCATAAATGCAATTTTACTTAAGCCAATTACTGGATGGGGCTGGACCCTTTTTTCAGGGTTATTGACGCTCGCTACAGGTATTTTAATTTTAGTTTCTAAAGATTCACCTTTTTGGGTATTAGGAATGTTCCTTGCTATTGATATTTTATTTCAGGGAATTAACTTTCTAGGTTTGGCTTCAGCCATTAAACATCTTCCTTCTAGTTCAAAAACAGTATCTTAAAAAATAATATTCAACCAAAGAGCACTTTAAGTGCTCTTTTTGTTTTTAGGATAGGCAGACCCATCTGTTGCCTCGGTCTGTTAAACTATGTCTTGGTGTTTTAGCGATATGTGTTATGAGTCTTGCAAAATTAATTAATGAACTAAATGCTCAGCAAAAAAAAGCAGCTACTACATCTGCGCAAAACTGTTTAGTTTTGGCGGGCGCTGGTTGTGGCAAGACTAAAACCATTGTTGCTCGTGCAGCTTATTTAATTGATCAAGGCTTACCAGCGAACCAAATCCAGATTTTAACGTTCACGCGCCGTGCTGCGAGTGAAATTGTTGCGAGAGTAGAACAACATGTGGGAGCACAGGCAAAGGGTCTGAGAGCTTCAACTTTTCATACGTTTTGTATGTATTTGCTACGCCGTAACCCGCAGGCTTTTGGGTTAAATCAATTTAGTATTATTGATCGTGATGATCAGTTGCTTATGTTTCGCTTATTAAGAGGCAAAGATAAAGATAACGTCTTGCCCAAAGCCGCAGAGCTGTGCGATTTATATTCCTATGCAAGAAATACTCAAACCAAACTTTCTGAAGCACTCCTTAAGCAACTTCCAGAAGCCTATGAGCATAAGGCACAAATTGCTGAGTTGATGAAAACTTATGAGCAACGTAAGAAAGAGCGTAATTTTTTAGATTACGACGATATCTTGTCGATTGTGGCGGTGCATTTACAAAACTCAGAAGCGCTCACCAATTGGGTGGCAGGCTTCTGTCAGGCATTGCTAGTTGATGAAATGCAAGATACCAATCCTTTGCAATGGGCTTTATTGCAGCCCTTGATTGGTAAAGTGAAGCTGTTTTGTGTTGGCGATGATGCCCAGTCGATTTATGGTTTTCGCGGTGCAGACTTTGAAAATATCCATTCTTTTAAAGAGCGGATACCCGATGCAGTTATTCATACACTGGATTTAAATTACCGTTCGACTCAAGAGATTTTGGATTTATCAAACTGGTTGTTGGCACACAGTCCAATTGATTATCAAAAACAGCTGCAAGCTCATCGTGGTCAAGGGCAAAAACCACAGCTACATTTGTTTGGTAATGAGTTTGAAGAAGCAAACTGGATTGCACAAGATTTAATAACGCGCCATCAACAAGGTGCGGGCTGGTATGACCATATGGTCTTGGTACGTTCTGGTTATAGCGCTCGTTATATAGAAGGGGCTTTTATTGCCGCTGAAATTCCTTATCGTTTTATTGGTGGTGTAAAACTTCTCGAATCTGCACATGTGAAAGACGTGCTTAGCCTGCTACGTATTGTGAGCAACCCTCACGATGATTTGGCTTGGATGCGTTTTTTAACCTTGTGGGATGGTATTGGGGATGTTGGGGCAAGTAAGCTAGCGCAAGAGTTGATGGGAATTGTTGACGTTGAGGAGCGCTGCAATCGTCTAGAACGTCATGGGAAAGTCCCTTTACAAGCGATTTTAATTTTAAAACAGCTAGATGTATTACAGCAGCATGTTGAAGCAAGTATTGGCTTGGCACTTGATGCTTTAGGTGAACAGCTAGAGCAAAATTATAAAACTAAAGATTGGTCACGCCGATTAAAAGACTTTGATTTGGTCAAGCAACTTGCGCGTAAACATGCATCTTTGGGTGAGTTCCTCGAAGAATATGTTCTTGAACCTATTTCAGTTTCTGAAATTGAAAAAGCTGCTGATCAAGATTTAGTGACTTTAATTACGATTCATTCCGCTAAAGGTGCTGAACAGAAAGTCTGCTATGTACCTCATGTATCGCCTAATCAATATCCTTATGCAAGGGCGCAGGGCGATTTTGATGATGTCGAAGAAGAGCGCCGCGTATTGTATGTTGCATTAACACGTGCAGAGAATGAATTAATTTTGACCAAGCAAAATCTTAATACGTGGTCACAAGACACGTATGACGAGCAAGGTCGTAAAATCGAGAGTTATTTTTTAAATGATTTGCCTACACATTTAGTTCAAGCAAAGATACATAGGCAAGTACCTCAGCCATTTGCCAAAAAACAATGGAACCGTTCACCTGCAGTAAATTTAGGTTTTGGTATCGATCTGGATTAAACTACTGTATAAGACAATGTGATTACTTAAATATATTGGCTGCTCCCTTTAATTGCCAATTAAGGTTAGAAAATGAAGATATTAGTTCGTAATTTAGATCGTGCTGTGAGTGAAACTGAAATTTTAGAGTTATTCAAAGCATTTGGTAAAGTTGAAACATGTGTTCTTGTTACTGATAAAGACACAGGTAAATCAAAAGGTTTTGGTTTTGTTGAAATGCCTAACCCACGTGAAGCAATTAAGGCAATTAAAGGCTTAAACCTGCTTAAAGTTAAAGGCAATGGAATTCGCGTTAAAGCAGCTGAAGAATAAGTCGTCAGTGTGAAAACACAGTTTTTAGCTCTTTCGATTGTAATGCCAAATGGTACTCGTATCGCTGAAGGTATCAAAACACTTGAAGTGCGTTCATGGGTACCTACAAAACTGCCAATTAAAGATCTATTAATTGTCGAGAACCAAAAATTTTTGGTTAAAGATACAAATGAAGAAGAGGGAGTTGCTGTCGCTTTAGTTGATGTCGACTCTATTCATGCTTGGCGAAATGATGAAATTGAGCCAGCATGTGCAACTGCTTGGGACGAAGGGTATTTTGCTTGGGTTTTAAGTAATGTTCGTCCTATAAAGCAGCCACTAAAAGTTTTAGCGAAACGTAAAATTTATCAAGTTGAGCTGGATTTACCATAAATAACGTTGATTTTATTAATGGAGTCGTTAAGCTAAAGAATAGCTGTTGCAATAGCGATTTTAGAACAGGAAAGTTTAGTTATGTCACGTGTTGCTCGTTATCATGCCGATCGTACCAATCAGAAGCTCTATTTTGCGCGCTTAGCGTGTCAACAGGCAGAACAGACCGATCATGTGCAGCAGATACAAGCTTACCGTGAAGCAGCTGTATTTCATTTACATGGTGCAATGTTAGCTTTCTTACAAGAACTCGTACGTTATTACCGTTTAAATGAATTGCAACCCACTTTAAAATCTATTGAAGAACATATGGCGGCGAAAGGACAAGTTTCTCCAGAAGTGTCCGTTTTGCAACAATTGGCGAAAGATGGTTTTGTTGCAGAGCTCAAACGAGCTTACCGTATGTGTCAATATGCACCAGAACCTAAAGAGCCGACCCCAGAAGAAGAAACCTCTTCTAATCTCATTATCAAAGTGACTCAAGGTCCTCAATCTTGGTTGCCAGATGTTAAGATTTTGCGTGAATGGCATCGTGAATTAAGCCATTTAATTGATGGTTTTCGTAATGAAATGGTCGAGTTCTAAAATTAAACTGCCTAGATGCTTGAAATTTAGACTAGGTGTGCCTATATAAATAAGACAAGAGAAGCAAAGTGCAAGGGTGCTTTGCCACCATGTTGAAACATGGAGGAAGTATATGTCTATACAGCAATTGAAAGAGTTATTTGGAAATCAAGAAGCCGTTTTGGAATTAGTCCAACTCGAAGGTGGTGAACTCGCCTTGCGTAATGCAGGTTCTGAGAATGAACCCTTGGTTAAAATTCAATTTAGCGATGAAGTCAAAGCAATCTTGGGTGAGCAAACTCCAGTTGTTGCTCAGCATATGATTCAGGCTGCACTATTTGGACTGCTCGAAAAGCAGGTAAATGAATGGCAGGCTGAGGTACTAGACGAACAGCCTAAATTCTTGAGTTAAAAAAAGCGTACTTTTAAGTACGCTTTTTATATGGGTTAATGCATAGTTGACTGATGGGCAAGCTCGATCTGATTTAATATGTGGTGACTCATATTCTTTGCCATTTCTTCTTTTGCATAGAACACTTCGCCAATATTTTCTTCACGGATAATTGCTGCTTCTTCTTTGCTTTCTGCGCAAATTAATACCTGAATCTGAGGATTTAATTGCTTGGCAATGCTCACAATACGGTGGATATCTAAAATATCCATAGGGGAGATCACCAAGAGTCGCGCATGCATGATATGTGCTTGAATTAAAACACTCGGTTCGGTAGCAACACCGCTCACAGCAGCAATATTTGCCTGACGCAGTTTTTCTACGATTTCACGATTCTCTTCTGCAATAACGACCTTAATATTCTCGTTAATTAGATTTTCAGTGATGCGTCGTCCCACACCGCCATATCCAACAATCACGACCTGATCACGTAAGTAAGCTTGATCCACTTCATCGGGTAACATGGCTAGTGGGTCACCACTGCGTTCAAGAAGTCGGGCTAGATGAGAGCGCTCACGAATCCAGCGTTGTACTGGCTCAATGGCAGAGAATATAAAAGAGTTCAGCGTTATCGAAAATAAAGCGCCTGCTAGAATCAGGTTTTGGGCTTCTAATGTTAATAAGCCTAAAGATACACCTAATGTTGCCAAGATAAACGAGAATTCGCCAATTTGGGCCAAACTCGCACCAACTGTAAGGGCTGTATTAATTGGATAGCGAAAGAATAAAACTAAAGCCATTGCGGCAAGAGTTTTACCTATCATGATAATTGCAATCACTGCCAGAATTTGGAGTGGACGTTCAACAAGAATATGGGGATCAAACAGCATTCCCACAGAAACAAAAAACAGAATTGAGAAAATTTCACGTAGTGGAAGTGTTTCTTCTTCTGCGCGGTGGCTAAAGTCTGATTCTTTAACAACCATTCCTGCAAAGAAAGCCCCTAATGCCATTGAAACCCCAAAAATGGCATAAGAACCATAAGCAATCGAAACAGCAGCAGCAACAACAGTAAGGGTGAATAGCTCTCTTGACCCTAAACGAGCAACGAATTGCATAATAATAGGCACAACGCGCTTGCCTACAATCAGCATAAAGGCAATAAAGCCAATCACCTTTAATAAGGTTATCCCAAGAGTTAACCAGATATTACTGTCTGCACCTGCTGGTGCTTTTCCACCGAGTAAAACAGCTGTAGCTGGAAGAAGTACTAAAACCAGTACCATCACTAAATCTTCGACTAACAGCCAACCCACAGCAATTTTGCCGTTAACTGAATCTAGAAGACCTCGGTCTCCTAATGCTTTTAATAATACAACTGTACTTGCACACGATAGACTTAAGCCAAAAACGAGTGCAGACCCGAAATTCCATCCCCATAGCATTGAAACGCCAATACCAAGTAAGGTTGCAACAGCGATTTGTAAAATTGCGCCAGGCAAGGCAATACGACGAACTAGCAGCAAGTCATTTAATGAAAAGTGCATCCCTACACCGAACATTAGGAACATGACCCCGAGTTCTGCAAGTTGGTTGGCAAGATGAATATCTGCAACGATACCGGGTGTATTTGGACTAATAATAATTCCGGCAATTAAATAACCGATAAGAGGAGGGAGTCGTAATCGGGCTGCAAAATAGCCAAAAATGAGGGCAACGCCGAAACCAACAGCAAGTAAAATAATTAAATCTACGTCATGCGGCACTAAAAACTCCTTTTACGTGAGTTAGGCTAAAGACAAGCATAAAAAATGCCAAGGCGAAATATGTGGAAAGTTTAACAAAAAAAAGCTAGCTATAAAAAAAATGCAAAAAAAACGACTTCATTGTGAAGTCGTTTTTTTTCGAGGCTAAAATTATTTGATTTTAGCTTCTTTGAAAATCACGTGTTGACGGATTTTTGGATCAAATTTTTTGATTTCCATTTTTTCCGGCATAGTACGTTTGTTTTTAGTCGTGGTATAGAAATAACCTGTACCAGCTGTAGAAACGAGACGAATCTTATCACGCATTGTTCAGACTCCTTAGATCTTTTGACCTTGAGCACGAAGGTCTGCAACAACCTTTTCGATACCCAATTTGTCAATAATACGCATACCTTTAGTGGTTAAACGAAGACGTACAAAACGTTTTTCGCTTTCTAACCAGAAACGGTGGTGGTGCAGGTTCGGCTCGAACCGGCGCTTGGTTTTGTTGTTGGCGTGTGAGACGTTGTTACCAACGACTGGACGCTTGCCGGTAACTTGGCAAACCTTAGACATGGTGTAACTCCATTGATTCAGCCAACAGCAAATCTGTGGCCAGTCATACTAAATGTAAACGGATGAATTCATTCAAGGGGCGTTTTATACCAAAAATACGATTAAAAGACAAGCGGAATTGGTAAAAACGAGGCATGATTTAGTATAACAGATCATGCCTTGATCAGTTAGCGCAACAAGGTTTTCGAAATGAAACGATGAATGGGCTTATTGAACGGTGGAAGAATGTATTTCAGGCTATAAAGTTTTGGATTGGACATTACCGAACGTTCATGAGAAAGGCTAAAAAAGCCCTCTGGTCCGTGATATTTACCCATACCTGATGCACCAATTCCGCCAAACGGTAAATCATCTTGAGCCACATGGGTAATCACCATGTTGATTCCGAAATGTCCTGAGTGGGTATGCTGTGCAATATAGTCAGCACGCGCCTGATCATAGTCAAAATAATACATCGCTAAAGGACGTGGTCGACTATTAATGAATTCGATAACTTCTTCTATTTGGTCATATTCTAAAATTGGTAGGATCGGACCAAAAATTTCATTTTGCATAATATCCATGGCAGTCGTTACGCCTGTAACTAAAGTCGGCGCAATTTTACGGACATCATCTAAAATTTCATTTTGAGGATTAATTTCAACAATACGAGCACCTTGATCGCGGGCATTTTCAAGATAGCCCTGAATGCGGTTGTATTGCTTGTCATTAATAATAGACGTGTAATCTTGATTGTTACGGAAATGTGGATACATGCCAGCCACAATCAATTTAAAGTTTTCGATGAACTCGGCAGTTTTTCCACGTGGCAAGAAAATATGGTCAGGTGCAACACACGTTTGACCCGCATTCCATAATTTACCTACAGCAATGCGTTGAGCCACATCTTTCATATCCATAGATGCATGTACAAGAGCAGGAGATTTTCCGCCTAACTCAAGAATAACAGGAACCAGATTTTGAGCTGCGGCTGCCATGACTGTTTTACCAACAGAGGTTGAGCCTGTGAAAATCATTTTGTCAAAAGGCAAATGACTAAAAGCATCTGAAATAACGCCGCCACCATTTACTACAGCAACTAATTCCTGTGGGAAAGCTTCTGCTAATGCACTTTCAAGAACTCGCCCAAAATTTGGAGAGGCACTCGAAATCTTGATCATGGCATGGTTGCCTGCTGCCAGTGCGCAAATTAATGGCCCAACTGAAAGAAGCAATGGGTAATTCCATGGTGTAATAATACCAATTACACCCATAGGTTGATATTGTACCCAACCTTTTGCTGGCTGATGTAATACACTGATATGGCGTTTTGAAGGTTTCATCCACGCTGTCAGATGTTTACTGTAATATTTGATTTGTTCCAAACTGGTGAGTAACTCACCAATTTTTGTTTCCATAATTGCACGATTGCCATAATCGAGGTTAATTGCGTCAGCAATCTGATCTTGATATTTTACCAAGACTCTTTTAAGACGAGCTAAACGATCAATACGCTCTTTAGCAGTGGGTACCGGATGACGTAAATAAGCAAGCTTTTGTTGTTCAAGCAAATCATGTAAATGCTTAACATCATAAGGTAGCTGAGTCTCTGGATTTGTTTTTGTTTGACTGTTCATCGGTACTTACCAAATACATTGATATGTTTATTTTTTAGAGTAAATACTCTAAATAGTCAAGACAGTTTATGTGTTCAAGTCTTAACCATGTGAATTATTAAAGGTTATTAAAATGTCTCAACCTAAAGCTCTGAAGACAAAAGACCGGATTTTACAAATCAGTTTGCAGCTTTTTAACGAGCGAGGTGAACGGTCAGTTACAACCAATCATATTGCTGCGGAGTTAGGTATTAGTCCTGGAAACTTGTATTATCATTTTCGGAATAAGCATGAAATCATTAAGGAATTAATGTATCAATATCAGGCCGAGACTTTAGAATTACTTTCTTTACCTGAAGATAGACCATTAACAACCAATGATAAAATCAACTATTTTCAGGTGCTCAGTGGTCAATTATGGAGTTACCGTTTTATTCATCGTGATGTGTATCATTTAGTTGAAAGTAACGAAGACTTTAAAAAGATTTATCCGCGTTTTGCAGGGCAGGTGATGCAGCAGGGGCAAAAGATTTATCAAGCCTTTGTAGACGCAGGTCTTATGAAAATGACGGCTTCGGAAATTGAAGCTCTCATTATTAACCTCTGGATTGTATTAACAAACTGGACAAACTTTTTGTATATGTCTGGTCATATTAGTGACAATAACCATTTAGAAGAAAAATGGGTTTGGCAAGCATTACGCCAAATGGTTTTCCTTGAAGGTCCTTATCTTATGGGTGAAAGCCGAGCAACTTATGAGCAGTTGCTTGAATCTCTTGGCCCTTCAGATCTATTTGCTAGCTTATCGTCCTTAAAAGACGAATAGTTGTGCTTGTTTATTTAGGGCGCTAGAATACTCGGCCTATTAAAAGATTTATCTCAATTAAGTGATATTAACCAAATGAATATGACCACTGCCAATACAGCCCGTTTATTGATTACTTGTGAAGACAAGCCAGGGATCGTACAAGCGGTATCGAGCTTTTTGTATCATCAAGGTGCAAACATTACCGCGCTTGATCAGTATGCGACGGAAGCTCAGGGCGGACGTTATTTCATGCGTGTTGAATTTGAACTTGATCATTTACAGTCGCGTAAAGATGCATTAATTCAAACTTTTGCTGCGAACGTTGCTGAACGTTACGGCATGCAATGGCGTCTTGCTTTCGTTAACGATGTTAAAAAAGTCGGTATTTTAGTTTCTAAAGTTGACCATGCCTTGCTTGAGTTGTTATGGCGTCATGCACGTGGTTCGTTACCTTGTGAAATTACTCATGTCATTTCTAATCATGAAGATTTACGAGAATCTGTTGAAAACTTCGGTATTCCATTTACTGTAATTAAAGTTACTAAAGACAATAAAGCTGAAGCTTATGCGCAAATTGATGAAATGATGCAAGGCAATGATTTATTAGTTCTTGCACGTTATATGCAGATTTTAAGCGAAGATTTTGTTGCAAAATGGGAAATGAAAATCATCAATATTCACCATTCTTTCTTGCCAGCTTTTGTGGGTGCCAATCCATATAAGCAAGCTTATGAAAAAGGTGTGAAGTTGATTGGTGCGACAGCTCACTATGTGACTGCTGACCTTGACCAAGGTCCAATTATTGAGCAAGACGTTGAGCGTGTGAGTCATGACTATAATGTTGAGCAATTACGTGAGCTAGGTGAAGATGTAGAGCGTAATGTATTGGCTCGTGCAGTGAAATGGCATTTAGAAGATCGTATTATTGTTGATGGTAATAAGACCGTTGTTTTTTAAGTAACGGTTATTCTAAAAAAGCACGCTTCTTGCGTGTTTTTTTATATTTAAAATAAAATTGAAATAATATAACATATCAATAATAAGTGGGATTATCATAAAAATAGATCTGTTCATGGTGTAAATAGCTCAACTATTTAAGTTTGGCTAAACAAATTGTGAACATGGGATATCTATTGAGGTAACTATGAGAAAACTAAAGTAAACATACTGAACAGGCATGAAGCTATGACAGAGAGTAAATGTTTTTCTCAAAAAATAGTTGCAAATGAAAACACTTCTCATTTATTATTGTGGCACTTTATTGTTCTATCCGATGTTTGAAATCGTTTCTATAAATAGAAATCTGAAATCATCATCCATTAGGTAATTAGATTCTTATGAGTCAATCTTCCGCAGCCTTAAACGCTCCCAATCCGATGAAAAAGAAAGTCATCACAGCACTAATTGCAGTTGCAATTGGTCATATCGGGGTCTTATGGGCAGTTAGCCATATTAAGCCTGCTGAATTAAAGCCAATCGATAAGAAACCTTTACAGGTACGTTTCGTAAAAATTCAAGAGCAACCTAAACCACTACCTCCTAAGCCAAAGGAACCGCCTAAAAAGCCGGAACCTAAGAAAGAGGTAAAAGAAGTTAAAGTTGTTGAAAAGCCTGTGACACCACCGAAAAAAGTGGAAAAAATTCAACAGGTGAAAAAGGCTGAAACACCAAAAGAAACAGTAAAGACAGAACCTAAAGTTGAAACCAAAGTGGTGACAACGACTGTTTCTGAAAAAGTCGTTGAAAAACCAAAGCCAGTAGTACAAGAAGCACCTAAAGCTCAACCCGCTCCAGATCCATCACCAAAACGAGTTTCAATTGGTGGTTCGGGTGTACAGTGGAGTCGTTCACCACGTTTAACAGTTTCTTCAAAAGATTTACAAGGCGAAGCACGCTCTGTCATGGTACTGATTGAAGCCGATGAAAAAGGCAAGATTATTAATGTACGAGTGACGAGAAGTAGTGGTATTCCAAGTCTAGATGACAAAGTTGTCCGTGCTGTTCGCGGTGCGAAATTTAAACCTTATATGGAAAATGGTGTTGCTTATCCAATTAAAGCAGAGCAACCCTTTGATTTAACCCCTTAAATGAATTTGAGTCCCAACGGCTAACCTTAATCAGGAGTTCATATGAACTTTTCAATCTATTGGCAACATGCAGATGCAGTGAGTAAAACCCTGTATTTCATCTTATTGGCAATGTCGATTGCTACCTGGACAGTTTTCATCTTACGTTTGATGGGGACTCGCCAATTAAAGCAACAAGCTTATGCTCAACTTTCTCAGGCTATCACTTCGCTAAAAGCAAAGTTACAACCTTTAAGTTTTGAGCAGCGTAAAGCGGTTGCGGAGCAAGCTCTACTTCGTCAAATTTCTGCTGAAAAAGTCAATGCTGAAAAAGGTATTTCTGTTTTAGGAACAATTGCTTCAATTGCCCCATTCGTTGGTTTGTTTGGTACGGTATGGGGTATTTTCCATGCACTTGTTGCAGTCGGTAAAAGTGGACAAGCAGGTTTGGCTCAAGTGGCTACACCAGTAGGTGAAGCGCTTATTATGACGGGCCTTGGTCTTGCTGTTGCGATTCCTGCGGTATTGGCTTATAACATTTGTGTACGTGCTAACCGTGGTCTTGCTCATGATTTACAAGATCAAGCGCACAGCTTATTAATTGATACGATGTTGCAGCAAGACTCAACTGTAAAGTCTGATGTTAAAACTGCACAGCAAAGTTATGTTGGAGGTCAAGCTTAATGGCTTTTCAATTGGGTGAAGACCACGATAGTGGCATAAATGAGATGAACCTCATTCCGCTAATCGACATTATGTTGGTGTTAATGATCATCTTTTTGGTCACAGCAACAGTTGCCAACCCATCGATTCCATTAACGCTTCCTAAAACAACTGCTGAAATTATTGATCCACCACCAAAAGCAATCACGATTAGTATTAATGCAAATGGTGAAGTGGCTTGGGATACTCAAGTAATTAGCCTTGATGAGCTTCAAAAACGTTTTCAAGAAGCAGGTCAAGGTGATGTTAAACCAACAGTTCAACTTCGTGCTGATAAAGAGTCGAAGTACGATACTGTTGCTCAGGTAATGTCTCGCGCCAGTGAAGCCGGACTGAGCGATATTGCCTTTGTCAGTGAAAACTAAAATTTAGTTTACTTAATAAAAAAGCAACCAATTTGGTTGCTTTTTTATTGTTCTGATTTATTGATCTTTCATCAGATGCTGGAATTTACTATATAGCTTAAGCAGCTTAGGTGGAATCGCAAAGTTGCAATAACCTTGTGAAGGATTCTTTGCATAGTAGTTCTGATGATATTCTTCTGCCGGATAGAAGGTCGGGACAGGAGACAGCTCAGTCACAATATCAAGATCATCATTTTTTAGAGTCTGAATCGTGTGTTCCGCTGCCTGCTTTTGCTCTTCATTATAATAGTAAATAACAGAGCGGTATTGTGTGCCGATATCATTACCTTGGCGATTTAAAGTCGTTGGATCATGAGTCGCAAAGAACACGTCAAGTAACTGGGAGTAAGTTACTTGTTCTTCATCAAAGTCGACTAAGATCACCTCAGCGTGCTGGGTATCTCCTTGACATACTTGCTCGTAGGTAGGGTTAGTCGTGTGCCCACCTGCGTAACCACTAGTTACTTTTTCTACACCGCGTATTTGTAAAAATACAGCTTCGACGCACCAAAAACAGCCGCCGCCAAATAATGCCTGTTGCATTGTTTTTCCCTCTATTTCCTGCCTATTACAATAGGGTTTATGTATTTAAAATACAAAGTAAAGCATGTATAAAAAAGTAAAGAAAAGTGCATTACTTATTTCATTTAGCTTTAGGTAAACCTTGTCGAACGATTTGAGAGAAGTGTTCACTACTCTGATCTGAAAGCTGTTCAAAATTTTCAGTACGTGGATTGATATGTGCAATTTGATACCACTGTTTTAAACTGACATTTTGATTAAGAGCTTTAAGATCATATAAATAATTAGGTAAGTAACCTGAAGCGATTAGACGATAATCTTTAGGAAGTTGGTATGGGTTAATCGCTTGAACCATATCAAAAATTAGAGTTGTACAGTTACTCGTGAGCGTATTGTACCACTCTGGTTTTGTACGCAACTCATCTGATTTTTTTAGATATTCTAAAAATAAAGCTTTTTGCTCAGATCGTGGCATATTGATAGGAAAATTATAAACTTGCTCTTTGCGGATGTTGCTACGCGTATAGACAATATCTTTCTCATCAGAAGCAATTAAGCTCAGTTCATATTTTCTAAAAAAACCACCGATTGCCGAAAATTCTTCAGTTTTTTCTTTGCGAATCTCGATTGAGAAGACTAAAGGTTGTTGATGTGCAAATTCGAAGCTGACCAGTGTATGGGCAATTTGTGGTCCCATCCAGTAAGAGGCAATGATGTTTATTCCATTTAACTGGTTGAGGTCAAAAGTTCGGGTTTCCCAGCGAACATCATAGGTTCCATCAGGATGCCAATTAAAGTTACGGACATTATGCAAAGTGACTACATCGCCGTGCTTTTCATAGCTCAGCATATTGGCAACTTCAGGGTTCCAGTCACGATCTTGGCGTGCAGTAATTGAAAAATACCAAACGAGAGAGCAGGCAAATGCTAAAAGGTAAATCAGGATATCTGTACGGCGGCTAACAAGATGGCCTTCAACATATAAGCCAGCCATACTCAGCGCAAAAGCAATCCAGATGCCAATGAGTATGCGGCTGCCTAGCCAGCCAAAAGGCTGTTGAACCCAGAGCGCTACGCATACCCAAATACTAGAGAACACAATAAACAGCGTGAATAGACTATGTAACACCCCAAAAAGTAGAGCAATAATAAATTCACGTGTTCCGATATTGTGCATAGGCATCCATTGAATTATTTTTTATAAGTCGCAAACTCGAATGAAGTCCCTGATTTTTCATCAACTTGCTGTTCACTTGCAGTTTTATGAAATTCACTCGGTATTGTTGGATAATGTGCATCACCTTGCACATCTAAGTCAACATGAGTAAGTTCAAGACGGTCTGCAATTGACAGAGTTTGCTTGAATATCTCACCGCCGCCAATGATGAATAACGCTTGTTTTTCAGTATTTTTTACATCTTCTAAAGCTGCATTTAAAGCATCTTCAATTGAATAGGCAATTTTAACACCGTCAAATTGCCAGTTAATATCACGGGTAATGATCCAGTTCACACGGTTTGGTAGCGCACGGCCCATAGACTCAAGGGTTTTACGACCCATTACGACCACACCACCTTGTGTGATTTCTTTAAAATGTTTTAAGTCGGCAGAAATATGCCATGGCAACGCATTGCCTTTACCAATACAGTGGTTTTTGTCCATTGCCACAACGTGAACAACTTCTACATTTTGCCATGCCATAATCTTATTCTCTAAACCGTAACCTAATGAAATTTGAGTCGTCGTTATACTGCAACTGGTGCTTTAATTGCAGGATGCGACTCATAACCTACAATTTCAACATCTTCAAATTTGAAATCAAATAAGTCTTTTATTTCTGGATTTAGTTTCAATTGGCAGAGTGGTAAAGGCTCACGTGTCAATTGAAGTTGTGCTTGCTCAAAATGGTTGGCATACAGATGTGTATCACCACCAGTCCATACAAAATCACCGACTCCTAAACCGCACACTTGAGCAATCATATGGGTGAGTAGAGCATAGCTCGCAATGTTAAAAGGCACACCTAAGAACACGTCTGCACTACGTTGATAAAGCTGGCATGACAACTTGTTATCTTGTACGAAAAATTGAAAAAGCGTGTGGCAAGGTGGTAAGGCTACTTGTCCAGCTTCATTCGGGTTCCAACCAGAGATAATTAAACGACGTGAGTTTGGGTTGGTTTTAATTTCATTAATTAACCATTTAATCTGGTCAAAACCATCTTGGTTATAAGTGCCATCTGCCTTTTTTGTTGCGCCGAAATTACGCCATTGATGACCATAGACTGGACCAAGCTCATGCTCTGGGCGGCCAAAACGAGCAGTTTGTTCTGCTGTTGCCCATTCGTCCCAAATTGAAACTTTATTATCTTTTAGATATTGGACGTTGGTGTCGCCTTTTAAAAACCAAAGTAACTCAATCACAATAGAACGGAAGTGAACTTTTTTTGTGGTGAGTAAAGGAAAACCTTTAGAGAGATCAAAACGCATTTGATGACCAAATACCGAACGGGTTCCTGTGCCTGTACGGTCGCCTTTGTCACCGCCATTATCAAGGATATGTTGTAGTAGGTCTAAATATGCACGCATAACACTCTCGAGTTCGGATTAATTCCATAAAATAAAAGGGGGAGATAGCTCAATGATAAATAATTACGCAATAGAGCTGCTTCATCATGAACCATTGAAGATGATACCTGTTGTAGCTCAAGATGAAAATCTAAAAATAGTTCTATGACATTTCAATGAACGTAATTATTCAAATCGCTTGGCACGATTTTGATAAATTGAAACCAGAAAAAAACCAACCAGTACAAAGCCTAAAGCTTGTATCATTACGATCCAATTGTGCTGAGGTGGTAGCATCCACATCACAATACCAACAATAATAAGAGGGTAGATTCTAAGTAGAAACTGGAGTTTAGATTTAGATGAACCACGATCTGAAATTTTTGTTTGTAAATATTGCCCGAAATGAAGTCCGAAGCCTAACGCAAGGCTAAGAACAGTATAAGTCGGCGATAAAGGCTGGACTTGATTGGCTACATAAATTGCAGCACAAACCGCAATAATGAAAATGAGTTTGATATGGCGCGGAGCGTTGTACCAATAAGCCAACATGAAAACCCAACCTATTTTTTAACAAGCGATTGAGGTGAAAAAATAAAAGCAGCAAGTGCCATAAAAGCAATTCCTTGCACACCCCAGATCAGCAAGTTTGGCATCGCTTTAACAAAAATAAGGGCAAACAAAAGCGCGATAGGCACCCAAGTCAACAGACGATAAAGTAAACCAGTCGGATTTTTTTGAGCAAAATGCAATTTAAAGTAGCGGCATATTAAAAAGATAACGCCAGTTCCAGTAAACATTAAAATTGTTTCTAAGGGCAAAGGCTGGTACTGATATAGCACAATACAAATGGCCAAAGTAATAATTAAAATAACTAATTTTTTAAATGTCGGGACTTGTGTATCAAACCAGAATTCCAGCATGGCATATCTTCATTTTTGGGAGAGTAAAAACTGTAGCATAAAAAAGAGGAGCCGAAACTCCTCTGATTTATAATGTTAAGAGTTCTTTTGTGGACCCCAATCGAAAATTTTCTTTTGGTAGGCGTACCACATCATCCAAAGACCAATAAGCAACATTGGAACTGTGAGAATTTGTCCCTTGGTCATCCAGCCAAACAGAATAAAGCCTTGGTCGGCATCAGGTTGACGGAAGAATTCCATAACAAAGCGGGCAACACCATATCCCATTAAGAATAGAGCTGAAACGGCCATGCGCGGACGCGGTTTTGAACTAAACCACCATAAGATAATAAATAAGAGTAAACCTTCACAAATAGCTTGATAGATTTGTGATGGATGGCGAACTAGGTGTAATGGATCTGTTGGGAAGATCATACCGAATGGATAATTGGGGTCAGTTACCGCACGACCATATAACTCTCCACCGATAAAGTTACCAAAGCGTCCGAACATTAAGCCAGTCGGTACACAAGGGGCAATAAAGTCGAGCGTTTGAAACCATGTTTTTTGGTATTTTTTACACCAAAATAGCATAGCAACCATAACACCGAGAAAGCCGCCGTGGAAACTCATACCACCTGTCCAGACTTGAAATAGCCAAATCGGATTTTCAAGGAATTTATCAAATTCATAGAAAAAGACATAGCCGACACGACCGCCCAGAACAACACCTAGGGCACCATAAAACACTAGGTCGGAAACCATTTCTGATGTCCAGCCATCACGTTGTTTGGCACGGTAGGAAGCAAGCCCCCAAGCACATAAAAATGCCAATAAATACATGAGTCCATACCAATGAACTTGAAGAGGTCCTAGATGTATTGCGACCGGATCGATATTAGGATAGGTCAGCATTGCTGCTCCTTGATCTTACGTTTTGACAGATTGTAGCGGAATGATGTGAAAAATGTTGTACATTCAATGTGTAAAGATAGGGAATAAGAAAAGATGTGTATTGTCGCTTTAGCATGGCATGTTCTGGATAATATGCCCTTGTGTCTTATGTCAAATCGGGATGAGTTTTATCATCGGCCAACAGCTTTGTTGCATCAGTGGGAACATACTCCGATTGTTGCGGGGCAAGATTTACAGTCGGGTGGCACGTGGATGGGCATTACGCCTCAAGGTCGATGGGCTGTTTTGACTAACTTCCGTGATGGGCGGGATCAAAAGTCTTATGAGACTTCTCGGGGGCATTTGGTTCAGGCTTTTTTAGAATCTGATTTAATGCCGATTCGATTTGCTCAACAATTAGAACAGCAGCAACAGAATTTTGCTGGCTTTAACTTGTTTATGGGAAATGCTGATCAAGCGGTGTATATGAGTAACCGTGGTGAAGCTCCGCAAGTCTTGGCTAACGGTGTTTACGTGGTTTCAAATGGTTTGATGTCTGAACATTGGGAAAAAACTAAACATTTACGAACACGTTTTACGCAAGAGTTTTTGCCTATGCTTCAGCATCAGACAGAAGAGTTAACTTTGCAACATGCGGCGTGGGATATTCTGGAAGATGAGCGTAAAGTTACAACTGCTTTATTACCCAATACTGGCATTCAAGCAGAGATGGAAGAGTTGTTGTCATCTACCTTTATTCAAAGTCCTGTGTATGGTACACGCTGTTCGAATTTTCTAAGAATGACTAATAATGAATGGCTTTGGTTTGAAAAGACCCAACAAGGTGAGCACAGTGGTCAAATTGTTCAGCAGCAGATTCTTTTAAATCGATAGCAATAAAAATGCCGATCAATTGACCGGCATTTTTAATCATCTAAGAATTAACCCGCGATCACACCGCCATCTTTACGGGTAATCACCACAGTTGCTGAGCGTGGGCGTGCAGTTTTATTATTTGGATCTTTTTGAGTTGCAGGCCAGTTACTGTCTGGTGTTGCGTAACTTGCGGAATCTTCGCCAGGGTGTTGAACATTAATAAAAATAGCTTTGTGATCAGGTGTCATGGCAATGCCTGTAATTTCACATTGCTTTGGTCCAACCAAGAAACGGCGTAGTGTTGAGTCTGTAACTTTAGCACCGACTAGCGTTTGTTGGCCATTTGATGTAGTGGCAGTAGTACCATCACCAATTTGGCCCGGTAGTGCTGCGAGCATCATACAGTTAGTAACATCGGTGTAAGCACCATCATCTGTCTGAATCCAAAGTACACCACGTGGGTCAAACCACATCCCGTCTGGAGAGGACAAATCATTATTGTCGGTTAGGCCAGACAAGTTGATGTTTGAAGCCATCGATGCTTCTGCACCAAACAGATAAATATCCCACTTGAAGGTTTCGGCAGTGGTTTTGTCATCAGTTTCTTTAAAACGGATGATATGACCGTTAACGTTACCTTTCTGAGTGGTTTTTCCATCTTTAAGATCTGTGTAGTTACGCGGGTTTGCAGCATCGGTTGCGTAATCTTTACCACGGTTCGAGTTATTAGTTAGGGTGACATAGACTTCACCGTTTACTGGGTTAACCGTACACCATTCTGGGCGGTCCATTTTTGTAGCGCCGACTGCATCACCTGCCAAACGTGCAAATGTGACAACGTCTGCTTGAGATTTAAATGGGTAAGTCGAATTACTTTCATTTAAGCCATTTTTGCCATAAGCAAGCTCAATCCATTGACCTGTACCATCATTATTAAATTTGGCAACATACAATTTACCCGCATTCATATATTTGTCGCCAGCACCATAGCCACCGTTTACATCTTTGACATCCCACACTGCTCTTGAGACAAATTTATAGATGTATTCACCTTTAGAGTCATCACCCATATAAAATGCTAATGGCTGACCTGCAACTGCACGGCAAGCACTATCTTCATGTGCAAAACGGCCTAAAGATGTTCTTTTAACAGGATTCAGGCGGTTATCAAAAGGATCAATCTCGACCATCCAGCCGAATGTGTTTGGCCCATTACGGTAGTCCTGTGTCGGCTGTACGGCTTTTACATCGGCATTCCAGCGATCATACAAGTCTTGTGATTCAACTTGACCAATTGCTGTTTCCCAGCCGTAGCGTGAACCAGATCCTGCTTTTAAGCCATAGCGTTTCAGTGCAATAATTTCTTCTGGAGTACGTAACGCATCATCAGTCGTACTACGAGCAAAGTATCCAATAAAGTTTTCTTCGGTAGTTAAATATGTGCCCCAAGGCGTATAACCGTTACCGCAGTTATTATGAGTGCCCCGTGTTTGACGACCAGCAGGTGAGAAACGAGTTGCAAGCAAACTAGACCCAGCAGCAACACCTGCAAAATTCATCTCTGTTGAAGCTGTAATGCGTCGGTTAAAAATTGATTTTTTATCAATTATTACTTTTTGAGTTGCTGCATCTTTTTTGATGTGAACAATAGAAACGCCATGTGCATTAGTTTCACGAATGACTTCATCTTCAGGGCGGCGTCCATTAACTTTTGTTGGGCCTTTGGGGTGAAGGAATGTCTGGTTAATATATTCGTGATTCATGACTAACAAACCTTCAGCCGAAACACTTTCATCAAAGTTATTTTTTGACGTATTTAAACCAAAGAAATGCATACCGTCATGGCAGTCGCCTGAACGGAACTGGAAGCTTGGACCAGATGGAATATTATTGTCATCCCAGTCGCCAAAAGCAGGATTGATTGAATCACCTAAAGCGTAAATGACATTTGCTTCATAGCCTTCGGGTACAGTCACGATATCGTTGTGGTTTTTTGCAACTGCTGTAAAAGTTAATTTTTCTGGTTTTTTATTTGGATCTACAGGTGGGATTCCACCGTTGTTAGAACCTGAGTCATCATTACTATCATTACAGCCTGTTAAAGTAGAGGCTAAAGTTAAAGCTACAGCACCGCTTGCTGCTTTAGTAATTAAACTACGGCGACTTACATGTTGTTCTAAAATGTCGCGGAAGTGGATATTGTCAGAAGTATTATTGTCCAGTTCTTGATCTTCATGATATGGCGTCAGCTCTGTCATGGGAAATTCCTAAGTAAGTAAAGAAAGAAATAAAGAGATTGTTCTAAAAATCTTCATTAGCTTAGTTGGGCAATGTGACGAGGCTTTGACGTTTTGATGATAGGTTTATGAAATAATTGATCGTTTAGTCAAAAAAGAAACCTGCACAAGGCAGGTTTCTTCTATTTTGGTGAAAGAGATTATTTCTTCACAACAGATGGAGCAATTGGGTCGGCAGTGATATAGCCAACCGCCGCTGCAAATTTATTGCTGTAGTTTGTATTAATGGCTGTATCAATTTGCGAAAGTAAATCTGCACTGATACCAGTACGAACACCATTAGTTTCTTTATAGAAACGGTTCCATTCATCACCTGGATGTTGGAAGTTACTCATGATGTAAGTCCAACCGTTTACTTCATCGACTGCGTGTAGACCAGTTGATTCTGCACCTGCTGGTGTAGACAAGATACGGATGAGCTGTTTAGTGTCAACGTTGTAAGCCCATAAGAAGTTATTCAAATGGTTACCAGAGTCTTCACCGATAAATAACGTACGTAGTTTTTCAGAGAACTTCAAGTTGTCAGGGCTAGCAATCTGTTCTGGGTCAGCAGTGTTACCTAAGCTGTCAAAGCTAATGTCTTTACCTTTAATGAGAAGACTAGATTGGCTAGGTACCCATTCACTATTGATTGCGGCATTTGAGCTGTCTTTTTGGCCGCCTGTCAGTTTATGCTCCAAAATACCACCAGCCGTTATTTTCGGGAATTTAACGTTGTGCTCAGCAAGGTAACCGCTACCACCTTCAACCATTGAATCAACAATGTTAGCTAAAGCTGAATATGCGCGTTTATCTGCAATATTTACAGTTGTACCTTCATTCTTGGTCAATGCCATTGAAGCACCAACGTAAGCTGCATAGCGGTGTGTCTCAAGGAAAGCCGCTGCAAGTTTAGTTTTGTCGCTGTTATCTTTAAGCTTGAGATAAACACCAGTTTTGCTCAAATAAGTAAATTTAAAACCTTGAGCTTCTAATTCTGCTTTTTGAGTAGCTTGTTGTAGTTTTAAACGATCTTTCGCAGCTTTCGCTAAAGCTTGTTGTTCAGGCGTACCTTTATCTCCAGCATCAATAGCTTCAACTTCTGCTGTCGTTGCATCGCTTGGATATTTGGCAATTTGTAGAACCGATTCGAAAATATCAGTTCCTTTGATACCGCTCTTGATGAGGTTTTCAATCTCTACACTTGTTGCGTGACCAAGCTTGATCCATGAGATCTGACCAGTCGTTGTATCTGTAAGTACCGTTGTATATTTTGCAACGTAAAGTGTGCCGGCAGATAGGTCTTTCTCTTTATCTGCAACGAACATGAAGAGACCACCATTGGTATAGTCATCACCCATCAAAACTGTACGGTTGTCTGGGAAAACTTGTACAAGCTCATGTGAAATACGGCCTAAACAGTAGTGCTTTGTCACACGACCCGTACCATCTGCATTTACGGTAATTTCTGGTAAATGACCGTAGTTATATGGGTTAGCCGCATTTTCATCACCATACACATTTTTACTAAATGCTTTAAGTGTTGAAAGTGATTGACCTAACTTTTGGTTGAAAGCATCTGGCTCATATTCTTCACTCGATAAATGAGTTCCCCAGGGTGACAAGCTTGCACCACAAGTAATCCATAAACCATGCGCACTTGAAGTGTCTACATTGTGATATTTAATTAAAGTCAAATGACCAGTTTTCGGGTCTTGATCTAAAGTAAGCACTGCAATCGGAGATGATAATTTACCGTAAGTATCACCACCATTTTGGTCTTTTGATAAATATTCAAACTGAACCACATGGAACACTGGGTTACCAGTTACACCTAATGCTTTCTTATCTGCATCTGTGAAATCTTTGCCAGTCGCTTGTTTAAAGCTAATCAGAGAACTACCATCTGGACAGTCAGAGAAGAATTGACGTTCTTTACCTGCAACTGATTTATCAATAATGGGCTGATTATTAATATCAACATAACCGCCCGCAATAATCTTTCCGCCTTTACCATCAGGAACTTCTGTACCTGTTAAAAAGAATGGTTTGTAAGCAAGTTGATATTCAGTTTTGCTGCCATCTTCCCATGAAATAGCAAGCTTTGATGCACATGCAGTTGTTGCCATCTCTGCTACAGTAGAAGGCGCAGGCATTGACGTGAACGTTGCATTTTTAAAGTTAATTGGTTTTGATGGAGTGGTAACGTCTGAATCATCATTACTATCGTTACATCCTGCTAACGTTGCTGCCGTAGCCATCGCACCTAATGGAAGAAAAGGGATCCCCGTAAACCATTTTAAAATGTCGCGACGTGTTGGGTGGTTAGAAGCAGTTGTCATAATAAATCCGTAACTTTTGTGAGTATATTTGTTGAGTTGATTCTATGGACTGTAAATGACACTTTTCTTACATTTTTAAGTCACTTTGAAGACAGTTTATTGCTTTGTAGATTAAAAAGTGGTCTATATAAAAAAGCCTGAACTTAGAGGTTCAGGCTTTTTCTTAAATATTATTTTATTCAGCAGATTGAGTTTTTCTTTTCTCAAGAATTTTACCGAACAATAATCCAAGTTCGAAAAGCAACCACATCGGGATTGCCAACATCACCATAGAAATTGCATCTGGTGGGGTAATGAACATGGCTACAAAAAAACAGCCCACAATGATAAAACGTCTTTTTTCAGCAAGACTTTTTGTATTTACCACACCAATTAAAATCAGTAGAAGCGTCGCGATTGGAATTTCAAAAGTGACACCAAAAACTAAAAACAGCTTTAAGCAAAAGCTTAGGTAGCTATTAATATCGGTCATAGGTGCAACAGTTTCAGGCGATACACTAATAAAGAAATGTAAAATCGCAGGAAGTGTAATGTAGTATGCAAAGGCAACTCCGGCATAAAACAAAACGATACTACCGATGAGTAAGGGCAGTGCTAAATGACGTTCTTTTTGATATAACGCTGGGCGGACAAAAGTCCAGATTTCATAAAGAATAAATGGCATTGCCAGCACAAGCGCGACAAATAAATTGAGTTTAAAAGGCGCCATAAAGGTTGCTGTTACATCTGTTGCAATCATTGACGATGATGCAGGAAGTTGCAGCCTTAAAGGTTCAGATAATAGTTGGTAAGTATTATTTCGAAAGGGTAATAAGCAAAAAAATAAAAATAATGTTACCCCGACAATCCTAAATAAATGACGTCTTAAAACGACCAAATGATTCATGATTGGCATTTGGTCTAAATTTTCTTGCGTATTTATAGTCGTTGAAGGCAGTTGGTTCATACGGCAATCTTCAATTTAACGGGAGGTGTTTCTAAAGTGTCGCTTTCAGATACCAAAGGTGTAAATTTAGCAAGAAAGGGCACTTCATAATGACCCGATACAGGGGAGTACATCGTAGACTGAGATATAGTTTCAGCTACCTCAGTTTTTTCTGAGTTGTCTGAAGTAGACTGTTTTTGTATTTCTTCAAGTTGTTGTTGTACTTTGCGTTCTAGTGCTTCAATGCGGTTGAGTTCTTCTTGCATTTCTTTTCGAAATTCAGAAAGACGCAACTCTTGATCAATCTCATTTTGCAAATTGGTAATATAACGTTTTAGGCGAACATACCAGCGACCAGCAAAGCGTGCGGCTTCTGGTAGTTTATCTGGGCCTAAAACTAAAATTGCAATAATTGCAAAACAGAGTAGCTCTGTCATTCCTACATCAAGCATGGTGGAAAACCTTTAGCTTTTCACTGATGTGCTGTCAGGGGTTTTGACTTGGGCATCAATTGTACGTGGAGTATTAAGAGCAGCAGTTTCGTCTTCTTCACGAACTGATTTTTTAAAGTCTTTTACTGCACCGCCTACGTCTTTACCGATATTTTTTAATTTAGATGTACCGAATAATAAAATAACGACAATTGCAAAAATAACGACGTGCCAAATAGATAAACCGGCCATGATCTTATACCTCTTTTCAGTTTGCTTTATATCAACAGGTTGCCATGACAGGAATGTGACACTTATATGTCACTTTTAAGACAGTGAATGGGGGTAAAGCCTAAGAAGATAATTTTCATAGAGAAGTTATTTAATTATTTAATTTATAGGCAGGCCGATATCGGGCGCTTAAATTACTTGAAATGGAAAGTACATTTCACTTTGAAAAGGTGTAGCATAATAAACTGATTTTGATGGGTGAGAGGAGAAAACGTGGCGTTGTTATTGCCAATATTGGCGTTTATCACTGGACTTTTACTTGCTCAGACTTCTCTTTCAGAAACGATAAAACCTGTTCTTTCAGCTTGGCTTGCCCGCTTACTGATTCCAGTTGTGATTATTTACAACATGGTATTTTATCAGCCGGGTAGTTTGAGTTTGATGCTCTTTAGCTTCGGTTCAGCATTTCTTATTTTCTTTGCATATTTAGCTTTATTTAAAGACAGATTATTAGCGCTTTGCGTGAGTTATACCAACATGGGCTGGCTCGGTTTTCCTTTTGCCATGGCTTTATTTGGCCCTGATGCTACGGCTCCAATTGTTGCGCTATATATTGGTATGTCTCTTTTTGGAAATGCATGGGCTGTTACGGCAGTCACTACTGCGCCACAAAGTAAGCTCAGCATATTAAAAAAGGTTTTAACTTCTCCTCCGTGTATTTCAATCTTTTGCGCGCTTGTGCTCAGGTTGTTAGGTGCTCAGCATATCGAGCATCCTGCCATACATTGGGTATATGAGGTTGCCAAGTTCGCAATGACATTTGCTGGAATGTGTGTACTGGGAATGTGGTTACGTCGTACTCGAGTGCATTTAAAAGACTTAATCTACAGCACCAAAGCTCAAGCATTTAAGGTGGTGTGTGGACTTATTCTTTGTGGATTAACTTATAGATTTCTACCGATTCCAAATATAAGTCAGCAAATTGGAGTCATGTTTTTAATGTTCTGTTTGCCACCAGCAGCCAATATTGTAGCGCTAGAAACACATTATCAAGGAACAGGAAGATCTGCGGCTTATATCGCCTCAGGGACGATTGTGAGTTGTGTATGTATTGCGATTTATGCAGTGTTTTTGCATTTTCCACTATAATTTTTAAAGTTCTTTCCCCACATTTGCGTGTGAGAAGGCGGCATGGATGCCGCTAGTTAGACTGTGGCACAAGGACGTGCCATCAGTCTAACAAAAGATTTTTGCTTACTTTTCATCTTTGAAAAGTAAGGTTTGCCTATACAAAGTCGAATACTCTCTAACGTGGTATTCAAAGGCTATATGGAAAAAATTATACTAAACTTTCTCTAAATAACTGCATCGCTTGTCCACGATGACTAATCTTATTCTTGTCTTCTTTAGAAAGTTCAGCGCTAGAAACTTGTAGCTCAGGTAACCAGAACAGTGGGTCATAACCAAAGCCATTTTCACCGCGTGCAGCTTCTAAAATTTCGCCGTGCCAGATGCCTTGGAAAATTTGTGGTAAAGGGTCTTCGGCATGTGTCACTAAAGCAAGTACACATACAAACATACCTTCAATCACTTCACCATTTTTACGGTAGGGTAAAAGGTCATTTAATAATTTTGCATTATTCGCTGCATCGTCACCATGTTCTCCAGCATAGCGTGCTGAATAAATACCAGGTGCGCCGCCTAAGACTGGTACACAAATACCAGAGTCGTCAGCCATAGCAGGTTTACCTGAAATTTTAGAAGCATGACGCGCTTTAATAATAGCATTTTCAATAAAGCTTAAGCCGTCTTCGATTGCATCGGGAATATTAAGGCGACCTTGAGGAATAATTTCTACAGGTAACTTAAGCTGTTCAAAAAGTTTTTCAAACTCAGCGACTTTACCTTTGTTATTGCTGGCAAGAACTAAACTGCCCTGATCAAACCAATGTGGGGTAGACATAATAAAACCAAACTTTATAGCTAATATCGAACGTGAGTTATGTTACGTGTTTTTTAAGAGGGGATATAGAGGGAAATAAATAGAATATAAAATGGGACAACCTAAACTAAAGCCACCTTGTAGAGCATACAAGGTGGCTTTAGTCGAGTAAGGTTTTTTACGGATGAACCGTTATTATTGTGCTTGAATCCATTTATCTGCACGGTCACGCGCTGTACGGATTTGTTCTTGAGTTAAGTTCGCCGCTAGAGCAGTTTTCTTACCTTCAGATAGGCTGATCACTTTATTATCGAGCATGCCATCACGAGTTGAAAGCTCATACCACTGGTAAGCACCAACGTAGTTTTTCTTTTGCTCTTCCATCATCGCGAGGTTGTAGCTTGCACGGTTATCACCATTGCTTGCTGCTTTTTCAAAGTATTTACGAGCCATAGACTCATCTTTTCTAACACCAATACCGTCGGCGTACATACGACCCACGTTAAGTTGAGCTGGTGATAAACCTTGATCAGCTGCTGCTTTAAACCATGCGAAAGCTTGTTTTTCGTCTTTTTCTACATCTTTACCATATTGGTAGTGTGTACCAAGGTAAAATTGCGCGCCTGCTTGACCCGCTTTTGCAGCTTTCTGAAGGTCATTAACCCCCATTGTTGAAAAGCGTGCAGCCTGACTCGCAACCGATTGTGGCTGGGCGATATAATCTGCATGAGCCTGCATACTTAGCAGTCCTGCAAATAGTGTGCTAAATAATGTCTTTTTCATAGTGCACTCACTCGATAAATAGCGACTTCACCAAACAAATTAGGAACATGTTTGCTTAACAGGCTTCCCTGCTGATTTCCATTGACGGCGAGTCGATTAATAATTTGTATCTGATTTTCAGCACAGAGTGCTTCGAAATCTTTAAATGTACATAAATGAATATTGGGGGTGTTATACCACATATATGGTAAAGCATCCGATACAGGCATCATTCCTTTTAATGCAAGAAAAGAACGAGTCTTCCAATGCGCAAAGTTTGGAAAAGTAATAATTGCCTGTTTACCCACACGCACCATGTCTCTTAATAAAACATCCGGTGCATCTACGGCTTGCAAAGCCTGTGCCATAACCACATAGTCAAAAGACTGGTCGGCAAAACGGCTCAAACCGAGATTCAAATCTTGTTGAATAATATTTAACCCGCGACTGACGGCAATTGCAATCTTTTCTTGATCAATTTCTAAACCATAAGCACGAATTTGATGCTTTTGGCTCATATGAGCGAGTAATTCACCATCACCACACCCTAAATCGAGTACGCTTGAGCCGGGTTTAATCCACTTTTCTGCCAGTTGTTGATCAATACGCATTAACTTGCCTCCAGTGATGTCGATTTTAAGTGTTCTTCACCGCCTAAGAAAGCGCGCATGGTTTTGACATACAGTGGAATCGGGAATAAGAACGAGTCATGGCCTTGCTCAGCATCAATATCGAGATAACTTACAGGCTTATGATTGGTAATAAGTGCATCTACAATTTCTTGAGAGCGACTAGGGGCAAAACGCCAGTCTGTTGTAAAAGAGACAATCAAGAACTGACATTTGGTTTTACCCATCGCTTCTGTTAACGAATGATTGTATTCACGTGATGGGTCAAAATAATCTAAAGCTTTGGTCATGATGAGATAAGTATTGGCATCAAAGTTACGGCTAAACTGTTCGCCTTGATAACGGAGATAGCTTTCGACTTGAAACTCGACATCAAAACCATACATAAATTTGCCAGATTTTAAATCACGGCCAAATTTTTGTTTCATGGCTTCTTCTGAAAGATAGGTGATATGACCGACCATACGAGCCAAAATTAGGCCACGTTTCGGATAGCTATCATTTTCTAAATAACGACCATGGTGGAAGTCTGGATCAGATAAGATCGACTGACGTGCAACCTCGTTAAATGCAATATTTTGTGCTGAAAGCTTTGGTGCGCTAGCAATAATCACACACTTTTGTAAGCGGTCAGGATAATCGACAGACCATTGTAGTGCTTGCATGCCTCCTAATGATCCACCCACAACTGCATACCAAGCATCTACACCCAACAGGTCAGAAAGCATGGCTTGAGTTTTGACCCAGTCACGTACCGTTACTAACGGGAAATCTGGTCCATAAGGGCGATTATCATTTTCAGGATTTGGTGACGTTGGGCCAGTTGAGCCGCTACATCCACCAATATTATTGAGCGAAACTACAAAGAACTTATTCGTGTCGATTGCTTTACCCGGGCCAATACAGCTATCCCACCATCCAGCTTTTTTATCATCTTCATGGTGATAACCCGCTGCATGATGATGTCCGGAAAGAGCATGACAGATTAAAATGGCATTTGATTTATCTGCATTTAAAGTGCCGTAAGTTTCAACCATTAATTCAAAACGTGGCAAAACACGCCCACATTCAAGATGTAATGGTTCTTCAAATTGGAACTTTTGCGGAGTGACTAACCCCACTGAATCAGCTGGAAAAGACACGGGAACATTTCGCCTTTTAAATCTTTCAGGAATAAAAAGAAAGGATACCAAGCTAGGTATCCTTTCAAAAGAGTTTTTTTAAATTAAACAGCGGCGGCAACCACCTGATCTGTACTTAAAACACCTTGATCAATCAAACGGTTGGTACATGCGATAATTGCTTCAATGGATGAGGTGACTGTATTGTCATGAACACCGGCACCAAATGAACCTTTACCTGTACCTTTTACTTGAAGCTCAATTAAGGTTAATGCTTTCGCATTTGCACCTGAACTAATACTACGTTCTTCATAGTTCAATACGTCAATTGGTAATTGAAGTGCATTTAAGAACGCAGAGATTGGTCCATTACCTTCACCACGAAGTTGTTGTGTTTCACCTTCGACATCCACATCAAGTTCGATAATCTGAGTACCGTTAATATCAGATAACTTGTAGTTCTTGACTGTGTAATGATGGTTTTTCACATCAACATAAGTGTCTTTAAATAATGTCCAGATTTCTTTGGCATTAATTTCAGTACCGTTCTCATCAGCATATTGTTGAACAACTTGGCTGAATTCGATTTGTAAACGACGCGGCAATACAACGTTGTAGTTCGATTCTAATAAGTATGCAATACCACCTTTACCAGACTGGCTGTTTACACGAATTACAGCATCATAGTCGCGGCCCAAATCTTTCGGGTCGATTGGTAAGTAAGGCATATCCCAGACTTCTTCGTTTTTCTGATACTCGAAGCCTTTTTTGATTGCATCCTGATGTGAACCAGAGAATGCAGTAAATACCAAGTCACCTGCATATGGATGACGAGGGTGTACCGGTAAGCCAGTACATTCTTCAACCGTTGCAATTACTTCATTAATGTTAGAGAAATCTAACTCTGGCGCTACGCCTTGGGTGTACATGTTCAATGCAATCGCTGCAACGTCAACGTTACCTGTACGTTCACCATTACCGAACACACAACCTTCAACACGGTCAGCACCCGCCATAATCGCAAGTTCTGATGCAGCAATACCACAGCCGCGGTCATTGTGACAGTGAACAGAAATGATCACGCCATCGCGACGTGCCAAATTACGATGCATCCATTCAATTTGGTCTGCATAAACATTTGGTGTAGAAACTTCTACAGTCGCGGGTAAGTTTAAAATCACTTTATGGTCTGGACGTGCATCCCAAATTTCTGTGACGGCATCACAGACATCTTTAGCGACTTCTAATTCAGTTGCAGAGAAACACTCTGGGCTGTACTGGAAAATCCAGTCAGTTTGAGGATATTGTGCTGCATACTCTTTAACTTTTTGAGCAGCATTAATTGCTAATTGTTTTGCGCCATTAACATCTACATTCAACACCTTTTGACGGAAGGTTGGAGAGTTAGAGTTATAAATATGCACAATTGCGCGTTTAGCACCTGCCAAAGATTCAAAAGTACGTTCAATTAAATGATCACGTGCTTGAACTAAAACCTCAATGTATACGTCATCAGGAATATGATTTTCTTCGATCAACATGCGAGTAAAATCGAAGTCAATTTGAGACGCAGAAGGGAAGCCGATTTCAATATGTTTAAAACCGATTTTCACAAGCATTTTGAACATTTTGAATTTTTGTTCCATATTCATCGGTTCAAAAATTGCTTGGTTACCGTCACGTAAATCGGTACTCATCCAGATTGGCGCTTTTGTAATTTCTTTATTCGGCCATTGGCGATCTGGTAAATCCACACGTTGGTACATACGGCGGTATTTTTTGCTAGGGTCAGCCAACATCATGAGAAAACTCCTTGTCTCGTAGCGCGGTTGCTCTGGATATATTTAAAAGGCAACGTCTCTACTTAATATATGGTATCTAATTCAGAAAAATTAAAGGTAATTTTGAAGTGCTGCTTTAAAAAGCAGACAAAATTTTTATACGCGCGCGTGGCGCAGCATCAGGAGTTGCAGATGATGTCTTGCTTGAGTAGGCTGGGCAAACAAGTAATTCGTTTTCATCTCTAGACCGTAGAATAATAAGTTTGATGGTTTGCGGGTAATCTTGATATTTAGATATATCACATCTAAACAATGATTACACCTTGTGCAAAATTCTTATTATAATTTTAGTTAAGTTGTTTAGAAAATAATTTTCTAATTTTGCGCTGTTTTATTTTTTATGGAAAATTATTTTCATATTTTTGCCTTTTTAAGGTAAAAAAGATTATTAAGTCTTAAAAAGGCAAAAATAAATAGTGTTACAGTTCTGACCACATACGAATTAAATTATGATAAATGTTGGTGAGCTTCATGACTTCTGGGTAGTTATCGCCGTGTGATTTACGTAATTCTCGAATGCTCTCATCAAGATTAAATAAAAGATGGCGTTTACTATCGTCGCGTACCAAACTTTGTACCCAGAAAAAAGAAGCAAAACGAGTACCTGAAGTAATGCTACTGACTTCATGCAGGCTAGTAGACGGGTAGAGCACCACATCACCTGCTGGTAATTTGACTTCGTGATAACCATAAGTATCTTCAATAACAAGGTCACCACCTTCATATTCTTCGGGTTCACTTAAAAATAGCGTACAAGATAAATCGGTACGGAGCTGCTCAGAAGTGCCACGGATAAGACGAATTGAGTTGTCCACGTGAAAACCGAAGCTTTCATGTTTATCATAACGATTAAAAAGCGGTGGAATAATTTTGTGGGGTAGGGCCGCAGCCTGAAACACTGGATTTTGCCAAATTGCTTTGATGACAATATCACTCAAATGATGAGTAAGCGGGTCTTGTTCCGAGAGTTGCTGATTTCTTTTAACAGAAGCAGATAAGGTTCCAGCCGTCACTTTTCCACCTACCCAATTGGCTTCTTCCATAAGTTTCCGAAACTCGGCAACTTGCTCTTTGCTTAAAACATTGGGGATATGATGAATCACAGCAAACACCTTTTAATATAGATACTTCATTTGTAAAAATAGCCTCGTGACGAGGCTATTTTATATGAACTTTAATTAATTCCATAAATAAATTATGGAATTTAAACTTAGTACTTAAAGTTAATCGCTAAGACAGCATTACGGCCCATACCTTCAAACGCATAGTGAGCAGGGTGAGCACTTGTGAAATAACGTTTGTCAGAGATATTGTTAACATTAAGCTGTAAGTTTACGTTCTTGTTAACGTCGTATTTAGCCATAGCATTGTAAAGGGTATAGGTTGGTAAATACTTGTCTTCAAGCATAGTTGTGCCCGTATTTGTATTCGTAAATACTTTGTCACGGTACTCCGCACCTGCACCAACAGTTAATTTAGGCAAGATTCTATAAGTAGACCACAATGTTGCGCTATTTTTAGCTACGAAAGGAAGAGGCTTACCTTCTTGAGCAACTGCGTTATAAGCTGCTTTGGTAAGTTCACTGTCTAAGTAACTATAACCAGCTGAAACTTCCCATTTATCAGTTACCTTGCCGTTGAAACCAACTTCAAAGCCGTCAACTTTGCTTTCGCCCGCATTAGTTGAAGTGTTGGCGTCTATAGCGATACGAGTATTTTGCTTCTCTGTGCGGAAGATTGCAGCAGTTAAGTTTGCACGGTTATTAAATAGGTCCCATTTTGTGCCTATTTCGAAAGTACGTGCTTTTTCTGGGTCTAAATCATTTGCTTGTTGCGAAGATGTAGAGAGTGCATCTGCGCCGTCACCTTGGTCTACGCCAACTGGGTTAGCAGAAGTTGCAAAGCTTGCATAGATACTGCCATTTTCAGTTGGTTTATAGACTAGACCAGCTTGATAAGAGAAATAATCACTGTCGTTTTCAAATTTCTGACCAGCTGCAATGCTTACATCATTTGAGTAATTGCCGTTAGCTCCACCCACTGTTTTATAAATATTTTTATTATATTTACGTTCAGTTTCGAATTTATCCCAACGTATGCCCAAATTTAAAAGCCATTGAGGGTTAAATTCGATGCTATCCAACGCATATAAAGAAACGGTACGACTGCGGGTTGTATATTGATTGGTAATGCTACCTAAAGTATCGGTAAATGCTCCATTCATTGGATTATTTACTGATGTACACCAACCATTCGAAAGAGCACTGCTCGCAGGGCAGCTTGTATTATGTACAGTTGAGGTTGTACCAGAGTCATTTGTAAAAGTATAAACACCTTGGCTTGATTCCTGATAGCTCCACTCAGCACCTGTATTAAAAGAGTGCTTAAGTGCGCCAGTATTGAATTTCCCTTTTAATGCAAGCTGATCACTATAAGCATCAGTATCTACAATACGACTTAAAGCACGTCGAGAAATTGTCCCGTTTTTCGTTACATTACCTTTTGAGTCATCTGCATTTGTATAGATGTAATCTGATTTAGATTTTGTATACGACATCGTATTTGACAAAGTTAAATCATCAGCAAGATCTTGCTCTAATTTAAATGTACCAATATGGTTTTCACGTTTATCAAAATCACGCTCTTTCCAGCCGTAGTATGTCCCTTGTTTTACGTCAATTGGTTTTCCACCAACAGGAAGAAATGGAATACCTGCATCTGGTTCATCATTACTACGTAAATAGTAGTAGCTCAGTGTTCCACGAGTTGCAGTATCTAGGCCAAATGCAAGACTTGATGCAATACCGGCACGAGCATATTCAGCACCATTATTTGCACCAGCTTTTTCGTTTTCATGGCCCATAACCACAACACGACCAGCAACTCCGTTACCAAAATCTTTGTTAGCATCGAGCTGGATATGACGATAGTTGTCAGTACCACCTTGAACGCTACCTTGGTAAACGTCACCTTCATGAGCAACTTTAGGGATTAAATTAATACTTCCGCCTACACCGCCGCCGCCGCCAAGAGCAGAAGAAGAGCCTTTAATGACCTCAACTTGTTCGATGGCAAACATATCGCGATTTTGAGAAGTAGAATTACGAACACCATCAACGTAGACAGATGATTGAGCACTATAACCACGGATGTAGGGCATATCTGTAAACGGTGTACCACCTTCACCTGCACCTAACGTAATACCAGGTTCATAGCGTAAAGCTTCGAGTAGAGTATTAGAGTTTGTATCTTTAATTAATTTTTGAGAAAGAATAGAAACGGATTTTGGAGTATCTAAAAGGGGAGCAACTAATTTTGAATTTGCCGACTCATCTACTTTTAAAGATTCTTCGTGAGTTGCTTGAGTGTGAATGGTTGGTAATTGTGAAATTACTTCTTGTGCCATGGCTGTTGTTGCAATCATAGAAAGAGATGATGCGATTGCAGATGAAACAATTTTTTTACGTGTTCTAATCAATGACATGACATTCAGGACTTAAATATAAAACGTTATGCGAATAATAATAATTCTTATTTATATGTACAGTTTGTGTTAATTGGATTTGCCAATTGAATTGTGAAGACAAAGTGAATGATTAAATAGTAAAGTGTACTTTTATTTAGCTAATCTACTGATTCTTAGTAATTGTTTGTAAAAACGATTAAATTTAGATTTTGATTGTAATTTTAGATTTATGAAGAATAACTAAAAAATTAGTTTTACTTAAGGTCTTTTGAAAAATATTTAAAGAATCATAAAATTACTGTGAAATTTACGAGAATAATGACGCTAACTTAAATGAAGTGATCGGTTAATTTTGTATATCTTGAAAGTTGTCATATAATACAGCACTTTTAAAAAAACTGTTCCTACTCACTAATTTTTATCGAGGAAGCCATGCAAGTAACGACTGAAGCGGTTTCGGGCGTTGCCCGTCGTTTAAATGTGTCTGTACCGACGAGCCGTATTAACGAGCAATTTGAAGCTCGTTTGAAACGCACTGCCAAAACTGTGAAGATCAACGGCTTCCGTCCAGGTAAAGTACCTGAAAACGTTGTTCGCCGCGAATACGGTGCAAGCATTTATCAAGAAGTTGTAAATGACATCATTCGTGATAGCGTTTTTGAAGCAATTCAACAAGAAAAAATCAATGCGGTAGGTATGCCGAACATTGATAAAGTTGAACATAAAGAAGATGCTTTAGTTTTTGAAGCGACTGTAGAAGTTTATCCAGAAGTTGCAGTACAAGCATTCGACGGTTTAGAAGTTGAACGTAAAACAGCTGAAATTAAAGATGCTGACGTTGATGCTATGATCGAAAACTTGCAAAAACAACGTCAAACTTGGGCTGTTACCAAGGGTATGGCGAAAAAAGACATGCAAGTGACTTTTGACTTTGAAGGCACTATCGACGGTGAAAAGTTTGAAGGCGGTTCTGCTGAAGACTTTAAACTCGTATTAGGTTCAGGTCGTATGATTCCTGGGTTTGAAGACGGCATCGTTGGTATGAAAGCTGGTGAAGAGAAAGTAATTGATGTTACTTTCCCAGAAGACTACCAAGCTGAAAACTTGGCTGGTAAAGCAGCTCAGTTCAAAATCACTGTGAAGCAAGTTGAAAAATCAAAACTTCCAGAAATTGATGCTGAATTCTTGAAAATCTTCGGTGTAACTGAAGAAGAAGGCGTTGAGAAATTAAAAGCTGACGTTCGTAAGAATATGGAACGTGAAGTTCGCAATGGTTTACGTAACCAAGTTAAACAAGCTGCTTTTGATGCACTTGTTGCTGCGAACGAAGTTGAAGTTCCAACTGCAATGGTTGCTCAAGAAATTGATCGTCAACGTCAACAAATGGTTCAGCAGTTCACTCAACAGTTCGGTGGTGCAGGCGCGCAATCTTTTGACAAGAGCATGCTTCCTGACGAATTGTTCAAAGAACAAGCAGAGCGTTCTGTTAAGCTTGGCGTATTGGTAAGCAAAGTTTTAGCTGACGCTAAACTTGAAGTTGACCAAGCTCGCGTTGATGCTTACATCGACGACATGGCTTCTTCTTACGAAGATCCAACGGAAGTGATTGAATACTTCAAGAATGATGCTCAACAACGTGCTCAAATCGAAGCAGTTGTATTAGAAGATCAAGTTGTTGATCACATCTTAGCTGGTGCTAAAGTGACTGACAAAGCTGTATCTTATGATGACTTATTGAAAGAACAACAAGCTCGCCGTATGGGCTAATCTTTTAAGAAGTCAGAAAAAGGCGCTTTAGGCGCCTTTTTTGTTTTTCTTTATATGGTCAATTTGAGTGCGACATTAAGTACTTAGGTATAAATAATATAATATTTCAGTGCGAACCTTTTGCAATTTGAGAAATTATCCCGCATATTGTTGCCATAGGTTAAGTCACAAAAAATTTAGGAATAAATAACGTATGTATGTTCCAACAATTGAAAATGCTTTAGTTCCTGTTGTGGTTGAACAATCTTCTCGCGGCGAACGTTCTTTTGATATTTATTCACGACTTTTACGTGAGCGCGTCATTTTTTTAACAGGTGAAGTTGAAGACAACATGGCAAATCTAATTGTTGCCCAAATGTTGTTTTTAGAAGCTGAAAACCCTGATAAAGATATCCACCTTTATATCAACTCTCCAGGTGGATCTGTGACAGCGGGCATGGCTATTTATGACACGATGCAGTTTATTAAACCTGATGTCGTAACATATTGTATGGGCCAAGCTGCTTCAATGGGTGCATTCTTATTAAATGCTGGTGCTAAAGGCAAACGCTATTGCCTAGAAAATGCCCGTGTCATGATTCACCAACCATTAGGTGGTTTCCGCGGTCAAGCATCGGATATTGAAATTCATGCGCGTGAAATTCTATTTATTAAAGAACGTTTAAACCGCTTAATGGCAGAGCATAGTGGTCAAGACTACGAAACTGTTGCTCGTGATACTGACCGTGATAACTTTATGACAGCACAGTCTGCTAAAGAATATGGTTTGGTTGATCAGGTGTTAAGTAAGCGTCCATAAGGACCTTCTTATATAAATAACTTGAGATGTTGAAAAAGATCTCCATTTAGTTATTTATGCAGTGCATCTTGCCCTAATATTTAAGATTCTATTTGTGGAGTGAATATGTCCGAACATCCTCAAGGACAAAAACATTGTTCATTTTGCGGTAAAACGCAGTCTGAAGTCGGGAAACTGATTGCAGGTGAGGACGCATATATTTGTAATGAGTGTGTGGATGTCTGCTTAGACCTTGTACAAACCAGCCAGCAGGTTGAAGCAGGGGACTGGGCGAGTAAGGCATTGCCAAAACCACATGAAATACGTGCTGCGCTTGATCAATATGTAATTGGTCAAGATCTTGCCAAAAAGACATTATCTGTTGCGGTTTATAACCATTATAAACGCCTAAAAGTTGGTCATAATGGACATGTGTCTAAAGAAGTAGAAATTGCTAAAAGTAACATTCTATTAATTGGACCTACAGGTTCGGGTAAAACTTTACTTGCGCAAACATTGGCTCGCCTATTAGACGTTCCATTTGCAATGGCAGATGCAACGACATTAACCGAAGCTGGTTATGTCGGCGAAGATGTTGAAAATATTGTACAAAAGCTTTTGCAAAAAGCGGACTACGATGTAGAGAAAGCTCAGAAGGGCATTATCTATATTGACGAGATTGACAAGATTACTCGTAAATCTGAAAACCCGTCAATTACGCGTGATGTTTCTGGTGAAGGTGTACAACAAGCATTATTAAAAATGATTGAAGGTACAGTGGCTTCTATTCCTCCGCAAGGTGGACGTAAGCATCCGCAGCAAGAGTTTATCCAAATTGACACTTCGAATATCTTGTTTATTTGTGGTGGTGCATTTTCTGGTTTGGAAAAAATTGTACAGCAGCGTCAAGAGAAAGGCGGTATTGGTTTTACAGCTGATGTTAAAAACAAAGATGAAACCAAAAAACTTGCTGAATTGTTCCGTCAGGTTGAGCCAACCGACTTAGTGAAATTTGGTTTAATTCCAGAATTCATTGGTCGTTTACCAGTGATTGCGACACTTGAAGAGTTGGATGAAGAAGCATTAATGCAAATTTTGACTGAGCCAAAAAATGCATTAACTCGCCAGTATCAATATCTTTTCACTATGGAAAATGTTGATCTGATCTTTGAAGTTTCTGCATTGCGTGCTATCGCGAAGAAAGCACTTGAACGCAATACGGGTGCGCGTGGTTTACGTTCTATTATGGAGAACGTGCTGCTTGAAACCATGTACGATTTACCAAGTCGTACTGACGTTGGGACAGTCATTATTAATGAAGCAGTCATTAATGGTGAAGCAGAACCTGTTTATAAAGCAGAGCGTCAACCTAAAGAAGCTACAACACATGAAAGTGTTGTTAAGGCAGATTTAAAGGTTATTGATTCGAAGTCTGCATAGATTTCATTCATCTAAAAAGCATGAATCGCGTGAGTGATTCATGCTTTTTTTGTTTTCAATTTATGTGCGCGGTGTTAATCTTAAAAATACAAAATACGCATAGTTTTGCGTTGTAAAAAATAAATCAAAAACAAAACGCTTTGAGGGATGCCATGCGTTATTTAATCGTATCTTTGTGCTGTGCCGGATTGTTTGTGGGCTGTCAAAATTCATCTCATTTAGAAAAAAATACGGGTGAATTGACTGCAACCTTACCTAAAGTTGATGTTGAAAAAGAACCTGGTTTGTTTGATCAATATCATGTGGGTGGTTTTGCTGTAGGTGGTTGGGTTAACCAAAAGTTGGGTCAGACTTTTGCTCCAGTCAAACCACAAAATCAGCAAGCTGCTGTAGTTTATCTTTATCGACCAGACACGAAATGGAATCGTCAGGAAATTGCGGCGATAAATCTCTTTGTGAATGGCAAGCGTATTCCGAGTCTATTACATAATCATTATTACTGGATTGAATTGCCAGCAGGCACTTATCGTCTTTCTGCAAGCCGCCCTTTACTTGGTATTCATTTTCAAGAACCGAAATATATTGATATCACTGTTGAGGCGGGAACGTCTTATTATTTGAAATATGATGAAGAGAACAAAATGGACCGTGGTGAACACACTGGCCCATTTATGTTAATGCAAGACAATATAGGACGTAGAGAGATAGCATTTACCGAGCTTAAATCTTCTAGCTACAACTTTGTGGCTGAAGAAGCTTCAGGAAAGATTCGACATAAACCACAAGAATTAAAGCCAGCCAAATATGATGAAAAATCAGATGTACATCTGATTAAGCCATTTAAATTATGGAATCCTTTAACTTGGTAATGGACTGCAAAAGATAAAGAAAAATTAAGACTTTTCTTTATCTTTCATGAGTGGGGCAATAATTTTAAGCATCTCTTCTTGCATATGATCTCGTGCTTTAGGGTCATTAAATGTTTGCTGTCCCAACTCCATCATATATTCTGAAATTTGCCCCATAATCTGCACGTTCTTACGTGTAATTGATTGGCCTTCTGGGGTTTTTAAAAATTTCAGATTAGCCTGAATTTCTTCTTCAGTATAAGTCTTAAGATAAATATCTTGTAAGGCTTGAGTGGTTTTTGGATTGCTAATGAGCTGATTGCTCGAATCTTTCAAAAGTAAACCTAACTTTTTCGCGGCCTCTTTTTCTTTTGGACCTAAAGTTTTGATACCCGTGATATTACTAACGATCTGTTCTGCCTGTTGATCATAGTAAGGTGTTAATTCATTAATTGATTCTTTAAGTAGGTAATCAATTTGGCTCATTTGCATGAGTTCTTTGACTGAACTTAACTTAGCAGGAGACGCAAATAAGCTTGTTGTAATACAGCTTAAGCAGAGGCTGATTGAAAGGTTTTTAAGAATAGGGCGAATAGTCATGAAATGACCTATATTCAATATATGGCGAGAGAGTGCATTTATTAATAGCACAGATTGAAGAAGTAATTGTTACAATTCTTTTCAGATTTTAAAATAAAAAAAGAATGCAAAAAAAAGCACCGGATTCGGTGCTTTTCTTGATTAGCCAGCTGCTGCATCGACTACTGGAATTTTTCCAATTTTCGCTTGCCAGATTTTTGGAGCTACTGCGTGAATTGAAGTACCGTTTACATCAACTGCAACAGAAACAGGCATATCTTCAACGACGAATTTGTAGATGGCTTCCATACCTAAGTCTGCAAACGCAACAACTTCAGCTTCACGAACAGCTTTAGATACGAGATAAGCCGCACCACCAACTGCCATTAAGTAAGTTGCTTTGTTGTCTTTGATTGCTTCAATTGCTGTAGGACCACGTTCAGCTTTACCGATCATGCCGAACATGCCAGTGTGCTCAAGTACTTTACGTGTGAATTTGTCCATACGGGTTGCAGTTGTTGGACCTGCTGAACCGACTACTTCATCACGAACTGGATCGACTGGACCTACGTAGTAAATGAACTTACCTTTAAGATCAACTGGTAATTCTTCACCATTGTCGATCATTTCAACCATACGTTTGTGTGCAGCATCACGACCTGTGTACATTGTTCCGCTAAGAAGTAATGTGTCGCCTGGTTTCCAAGAATCCATTTCTTCTTGAGTAATGGTATCAAGGTTTACGCGTTTAGACTGTGAAGCATCCCAAGTTACTGAAGGGTAGTCTTCAAGTTTTGGTGCTTGAATATGAGCTACGCCTGTACCATCAAGCTGGAAGTGAGCATGACGAGTAGCAGCACAGTTAGGAATCATACCAACTGGTTTACCAGCAGCATGACATGGGTAATCTTTAATTTTAATATCAAGGACAGTCGTTAAACCACCAAGACCTTGAGCACCAATACCAAGTGCGTTTACTTTTTCAAAGATTTCGATACGAAGTTCTTCGATTTTGTTCTCTGGTCCACGGCGAAGTAATTCGTCCATGTTGATTTCTTCCATGAGCGCCTCTTTAGCAAGCATCATGGCTTTTTCAGCAGTACCACCAATACCAATACCGAGCATACCTGGAGGACACCAGCCTGCACCCATAGTTGGAACAGTTTTAAGTACCCAGTCAACAATCGAGTCAGATGGGTTAAGCATTGCAAGTTTAGATTTGTTTTCTGAACCGCCACCTTTAGCAGCAACAGTAATATCTACTTTATTACCCGGAACGAGTTTATAGTGAATTACAGCAGGGGTATTATCTTTTGTATTTTTACGACCAAATGCAGGATCAGCAAGTACAGATGCACGAAGAACATTGCTGTTTTCAAGGTAACCTTGGCGAACACCTTCGTTTACCGCATCGTCTAAGCTCATTGTTAAATCAAATTTAACATCTAAGCCCACTTCAAGGAAAACGTTAACAATACCAGTGTCTTGGCAAATTGGACGATGACCTTCCGCACACATGCGAGAGTTAATTAGAATCTGTGCAATTGCATCCTTTGCGGCTTTGTTTTCTTCGCGATCATAAGCACGGCTCATCGCTTGGATAAAGTCTTGCGGGTGATAGTACGAAATAAACTGTAGGGCGTCCTTGATCGATGTAATCAAGTCATCTTGTTTGATAATCGTTGTCATACCAGAAAATCTCTTGAGCGGGCTGTTAGCTAGCGGGCTAAATTATATGACAAAAAGATAGTGTTGTGGGAGATTGGTTGATCTTTTGACCGAAAGTCGCATAAGAAGATATTGAAGTGATTTAAATGCCAGGAATCGGAAAATTAATTATTTTTGAATGACTAAAATAAAAAAAGCCATTTGAGCGGACATCAAATGGCGAGAGGTAGTAAAGGTGAATTATATTAATTATTTGGCAGCGGCTTGCTGTTCTGCCTGAATTGCTGTTAATGCAATGGTAAAGACGATGTCATCTACCAATGCTCCACGAGACAAGTCATTAACAGGCTTGTTTAGGCCTTGCAGCATTGGTCCAACGCTCACAACATTTGCAGCACGCTGTACTGCTTTGTAAGTGGTATTACCCGTATTTAAATCTGGGAAAATAAATACATTTGCACGGCCAGCAACGCGTGAGTCTGGTGCCTTTTGACGGCCTACACTTTCAACTGAAGCTGCATCGTATTGAAGTGGACCATCAATCAGTAAATCAGGACGACGTTGCTGAGCAATTTGAGTTGCTTGCTGTACTTTTTCAACATCTGCGCCAGTTCCAGAAGTGCCTGTTGAGTAGCTGATCATGGCAATACGCGGGTCAATTCCAAATGCTTTCGCTGAGTCAGCAGACTGAATCGCAATTTCAGCCAATTGTTCTGCTGTAGGGTCTGGGTTAATCGCACAGTCACCGTAGACATAGACTTCATCTGGTAAAAGCATAAAGAATATTGATGAAACTAATGAATATTCAGGGGCTGTCTTGATGAGCTGGAATGCGGGGCGAACTGTATTTGCTGTGGTGTGTACCGCACCTGAAACCAAACCATCCACATGGTCTAGGGCCAACATCATAGTGCCAAGCACTACAGTGTCTTGTAATTGATCTTTAGCTTGTAATTCGTTGAGTTTACCTTTACGTAGCTCAACCATTGGTGCAACGTATTGGTTGCGAATACTATCAGGATCGACAATTGCCAATTCGGCAGGTAATTCAATACCACGTGCTTTTGCAACATCGTGCACAGCATCTGGTTTAGCTAACAAAATACAGTCAGCAATACCACGTGCCTGACAAATTGCTGCAGCTTGAATAGTGCGTGGTTCATCACCTTCAGGTAGTACAATCCGTTTTTTCGCTGCAATCGATTTTTGCACCAGTTCATGACGGAAAGCCGATGGCGATAGGCGAGGGGTAGCAGCATTGTTACTGTGCTGCTTAAGCCATTCAACATCAATATGACTTGAAACAAATCGGGTCACTTGCTCAGCACGTTCGATATCGTCTGTTGGAATTTCATTGCCAAAATTAGACAGGCGCTGTGCAGTTTCCAATGTATTTAAACGGGTATGTAAAATCGGCAATCCTTGTTTAATCGCACTTTGACAAAACTCTAAAAGCTCAGGTGCTGGCGCTTCTCGTTCTGTAAGTACTAAACCAGCCAGAGGAATACCATTGCTAGTTGCTAAACTGCTTGCAAGTAAAACATCTGTACGCTCAGATGCGCTAATGATTAATTCGCCTGCAATAAACTTATTCAGTTCATATTCAATGCTTGAAGCAATTAGACTCGAATGCAAAATACGACGTGTTTTGGCTTCCCCTTGATGTACCCATTGCCCATCAATGACATTTGCAATATCGAGAGTCCTTGGTACGCTCAGTGTATTACTAAAAGGAACAAGTCCAATAATTGGTAAGTCACTAGAGCCGAAATAACGATTATATTTTTGCAGTTCGCTCGTAAATTTTGTGATTTCTTCAGTCGGTCGTAATGATGGATCAAATGCAACAGGAATTTGTGCTGTTTCTTCAGTTAATCCACGAGTACGCATAAAGAGTACACCAGCAGTACGATTTGACGCTGCACCGCCAAATTGACGTAAATGAGCATCTACTTTTTCTGCTGTTTTTTTCGGATTTTGAATATCTGCTGTACTGACCAAGACAACTTCCGCATCAAGTGCTTGTGCAAGACTTGCATTGAGTTCACTGGCAAAGTGGTCTTGTCCGTTAGGTAATAAGCCTTCCACAATAATGACATCATGGTCTGCTGCAACGCTACGGTGGAGGCTAACCGCTTCTTCAAGTAATTCATCTACTTCTCCAGCGGCAATAAGCTGGGTTAATTTTTCATGCGAAATAGATTGAACAGTTTTACTTTGAAATAAATGACCAAATAATGAAGTGGTTCGGTCAAGAGGTTCTTGGTCTTCTTGAGAAAATGGTTTTAAAAAGCCTGCTTTAATCCCGTTACAATCAAGTGCGTAAATCATGCCTAAGCAGGCAGAGGTTAAACCAACCCCTTCGCCTGTAGGAATCAATAAAATTGTATTCATATAAACCTATAAATAAACGAATATCGAGTTTTCGCTGAGCTCTAATTAAGCCAGGCTTGCTACAGATGCTGTATTTTCTGCCGCTTCTACAACTTGACGAGTTTCTTTGGCAATACGACCTTCTTCATCTGTAGGAATGACCCAAATTTGAGGACCAGTTCCATTGTCGATTCGGCCTTCAGTACCACGTTTTAGGTTATTGTTTTGGTCTTTATTTAGCTGTAAACCAAAATGAGGTAAATAAGCTAAGGTTTTTTCACGAATATAAGCTGAGTTCTCACCAATACCACCTGTGAAAATTAAACCGTCTAAAGTTGGTAAACCACAGCTTAATGCAGCAAGTGATTTTGCAAGGCGATAGCTAAAGACTTCAATTGCAAGACAAGCATCTTCGTTGCCATTTTCAGCCGCTTCAATCACTGTGCGCATGTCATTAGAGAGTTGAGATAAGCCTAATAAGCCACTTTCGTTATTTAAAACTTTATCAATTTTTGCTAAGTCCCAACCGAGGTTTTTCGCAAGGAAGCTATGTAAGCTTGGATCAACATCACCACTACGCGTTCCCATCACTACGCCTTCAAGTGGAGTGAGACCCATAGAGGTATCAACACTTTGTCCATTCCATACTGCGCAAGTTGAACTGCCATTTCCTAGATGCGCTGTTAACCATCCACCTTTTTTCAGATTGCCTGCAAGCTCACTTGCTTTATCAGACACATAGGCGTGGCTTGTCCCATGGAAACCATAACGGCGGACGTTGTGGTCAGTATATAAAAATTTAGGAATTGCATAACGATATGCATGCGGTGGCATGGTTTGATGGAATGCAGTGTCGAATACGGCAACTTGAGGTAATTCAGGGAATAGGCGTACGGTTGCATCAATACCAATTAAATGTGCTGGGTTATGAAGTGGAGCTAAAGGCGTCGCAGCACGAATACGTTCAATAATTTCAGGAGTGAGTAATTCTGCTTTGGTAAGGCTTCCACCATGTACAACACGGTGACCGATCGCTTGCGGTTTGTAGTTGGCAAGACGTGCAAGTAAAGTTTCTAAAGCTTTGGCGTGGTCAGCATAAGGAATTGAAAGTTCAAGTGGTTCGCCACCTACTGTAACTCCCTTAATACGAGCGTCAGCTGCCCCCAAGTTTTCTGCTAAACCGTAAATACGGTCTTCACGACGCTCTGAAACCAGTGCGTATTTAATAGATGAAGAGCCGCAATTGATAACTAATACTGATATAGCCACGTTGAAATACCCAAGTCCTGATTTAAAGTAGTTTTCCTAACTTCCTGTTCAAGATGTATTATTTTCCGATACAAATTGAACGGGTTGTCATGTTTTATCATGTGTTGTTTTTCTGTCCAAGATAGACTTTAGCCCATTAGACTTAAGCACTATCGACCATCAAATTATTTCTAACTAATATCTGTCCAGTATAAAGCTTAACCACTGTATTCCTTGTTTTTTTATATGCCTAGAAAAGAGTTTTTTGTATATATTTATGAAAAAATAAAACTGAATGAAAAACGTATTTTAAATCTTAAAGATTGATTCTTTATTGAATAGGTATCTCATGTCTTTAAATTAAATTTTAAGCATATATTACAAATAATATACGTAAGTTAAATTAAGTTTTAATAGCATTCGAGAGAATTAAAAAGAACCAAATATAGTTTTATTAATACTAAAAATTAGAATGAAAAGAACATCATTTATATATTGTTAATTATATTTCATTACATTGATATTGCGATAATTTTACCGTATTTTTTAAGGTTTATTTTAGGTTTAAATATACCTCATTATTAATAAGAATTTTGTCTAAAATATAAACTTACTATGCCTTTAAAGCTTGTGCTGAGGCCATTACAGCAGCATTGACTGGGGTTGCATGTCGCTTTTTGCCTGAATAATATTGTTCATCCTTTTTCAAATGATTATAAGAAATATATCATTTGGTCTATTTTTATATTCCGGCTTATCCGGTTGTACAGGAGCGTCCAGCATGGACTTGCCGAACCCTATATTGGCAAAAGTTACCGAGCGTGTAATCGCACGTAGTCAAAAAACTCGTTCTGCATATTTACAACGTATTGAACATGCACAAGGCAAATTTCCTGCTCGTGGAGCACTTTCATGTGCCAATCTGGCTCATGGTTTCGCCAGCATGGAAGATAATGAAAAGTTAATTATTAAAGTAGGTCGTGAGCCAAATATTGGCATCGTATCTTCATATAACGAAATGCTTTCGGCCCATGCACCTTATAAAACATTTCCAGATTTAATTAAAACAGCCGCTCGTGAGAATGGTGGCGTAGCACAGTTTGCAGGTGGTGTTCCTGCGATGTGTGACGGTATTACCCAAGGTAATGCTGGCATGGAACTATCTTTGTTCTCTCGCGAAACCATTGCGATGAGCACAGCGATTGCATTGTCTCATAACATGTTTGACGCAGCTTTATGTCTGGGTGTTTGCGACAAGATTGTGCCAGGCTTACTGATTGGTGCTTTGCAGTTTGGTTATTTGCCTACTATTTTTGTGCCAGCTGGCCCAATGACCAGTGGGTTATCTAACGATGAGAAAGCTAAGATCCGTCAGCAATTTGCAACGGGTCAGGTTGGCCGAGATGCTTTGTTAGAAGCTGAGTCAGCTGCTTATCACGGACAAGGGACTTGTACTTTTTACGGTACAGCCAACAGTAACCAGATGCTGATGGAAGTTATGGGCTTGCATTTGCCAAGTGCGGCTTTTGTTCATCCTCACACACCATTACGTGATGCACTTACTGCAGAAGCGGCAATTCGTGTACTGGATTTAACAGTTGAGCGCGGAAACTACACGCCGATTGGTCATGTGATTGATGAAAAAGCCATTATCAATGGCATCGTGGCATTGCTCGCGACAGGTGGTTCAACCAATCATACTTTGCACCTTATTGCGATTGCTCGTGCCGCAGGCATCTTAATTGACTGGGATGACTTTGATGAGTTGTCTGCTGTCGTTCCATTGCTCGCAAAAATCTATCCAAATGGTAAAGCCGATGTAAACCATTTCCAAGCTGCGGGTGGGGTTGCTTTCCTCATTCGTAACTTACTTGAGGCTGGTTTATTGCATAACGACGTAATCACAGTGGCTGGTAAAGGCTTGCACCATTACACCAAAGAACCAAAACTGATTGATGGCAAACTGACTTGGGTTGATGGTGTGGTTCAGAGTCTTGATGACAAAGTTTTACGTAGTATTGATGCGCCGTTTCAACCAGATGGTGGCTTGCGTTTAATGCAGGGTCGCCTTGGCCGTGGTGTCATCAAGATTTCTGCTGTTGCACCAGAACATCGCAAAGTTAAAGCTCCGGCAATCGTGTTTGATTCTCAAGAAGCAGTGCAAGCTGCGTTTGATCGTGGTGAATTACACCGAGACTTTATTGCGGTTGTTCGTTTCCAAGGTGCTCGTGCTAACGGTATGCCTGAATTGCATCGTTTAACGCCTGTGTTGGGTGTTTTACAAGATCAAGGTTTCCACGTTGCTTTAGTGACTGATGGCCGTATGTCTGGTGCTTCAGGCAAAGTTCCTGCGGTGATTCACTTATCTCCAGAAGCCTTACTAAATGGGCCGATTGCTAAAGTGCAAACAGGCGATATGTTGATTATTGATGCTGAGGCAGGCGTACTCGATGTTGAAATAGATGAACAGACTTGGCAGTCGCGTCCCGTTGCACAGCCAGAACATCAGGCAGAAAACGAAGTTGGCTTTGGCCGCGAATTATTTGGTGTTTTCCGTGCTGCTGCTGCGCCAGCTGAACATGGAGCATCTGTATTTGGTGCATTAGTTGGTGAAACTTCACCAGAGCAGATTTGAGTCAAAGGAACTGAAAAATAATGATTAAAATTGAAGATATCGTCAAATTAGGTCCAGTCATTCCCGTATTGGCATTTGATTCTGCCGAGCAAGGTGAAGATGTATCACGTGCTTTACATGCTGGCGGTGTAAAAGTCCTTGAAATTACGTTGCGTACTGCTGCGGGTCTTGCTGCTATTGAGCGTGCTAGCCAATTGGCAGATGACATTGTGGTCGGTGTAGGTACGATTACCAAGCCAGAACATTGTGCTCAAGCTAAAAAAGCAGGTGCTCAATTTGGTGTATCTCCCGGTTTGACTAAAGATCTGCATTTGGCTGCACAAGATGCCGGCTTGCCTTTATTGCCTGGTGTGATGACACCAAGTGACCTGATTCAGGCAATTGAATTAGGTTATGACATTGTAAAGTTCTTCCCAGCTCAACAGGCAGGTGGAGTTGAGATGCTAAAAGCATTTTATGGTCCATTTCCAAACTTACGTTTTTGCCCGACTGGCGGAATTACGGCAGAGTCAGCACCGGATTTCTTAAAGCAACCTAACGTGGTTTGTGTAGGTGGTTCATGGTTAACACCTAAAGCTACTGTAGCTGCACAAGAATGGGCTGAAATTACTCGCTTGGCACAAATTGCGAGTCAGTTGAGAGCACCGTAGATGTAGTCGATATTTATAAAAAATGAAGTGCATTTTGTGTGCTTTAAAGGCTGTATTGATGTGACCAGTTTGTGCTGGTCACACCTAAATATAAAAATTTAATGTCTTAACAGTAGGAATTACTGTGGTTGAAGACCTTTGTTTAGGCAGTGTGCCTAAATAATTATTCCAAGGAGAAGTGTCCCATGGAGACGGTTCAGGGTGGCATGTTACTGATCTACACTGTAATCGCGATTATTGCTTTAGTGGTCATGATCGCGAAGTTTAGAATTTATCCATTTCTGGTTCTCATTATTGTTTCACTTGGTTTAGCTTTAGCTGTTGGCATGCCAATGGGCGATATTGTTAAGTCATATGAAGCTGGTACTGGTAAAACCCTAGGCCACCTTGCGATTGTAATCGCATTAGGAACAATGCTCGGCAAAATGATGGCTGAGTCGGGTGGCGCAGAGCGAATAGCAATTACTTTAATTAAGTGGTTTGGTGAGAAAAATATTCACTGGGCCATGATGTTTATTGCCCTTATTGTTGGGCTTCCCGTATTTTTCGAAGTAGGTTTCGTTCTACTCATTCCAATTGCGTTCAACATTGCGAAGCGAACAGGCAAATCCTTACTGGTTGTAGGCTTGCCAATGGTTGCTGGTTTGTCGGTTGTGCATGGCTTAATTCCACCACATCCAGCAGCGTTGTTAGCAGTACAGGCTTATCATGCTGATATTGGTAAAACAATTGCTTATAGTCTGATAGTGGGTGTGCCAACAGCTATTGTTGCTGGACCATTGTATGCACTTTGGATCAATAAATACGTCAAATTGCCTGAAAATAACCCGTTAGCGAAGCAGTTTATTGAAGCAGATACGAATAGAACTCGCGAGCTACCAAGCTTTGGGATTACCTTATTTACCATCATGCTGCCAGTTGTATTGATGTTAATCGGCAGTTGGGCAGATCTTTTCTTTGCACCACAAACTTTTGCAAACGACTTACTACGTTTTATTGGTACTTCTGATATCGCATTACTCATCGCAGTATTGGTCAGCTTTATTACTTTCGGTACGATGCAGGGCTTTAACCGTGAACAAATTGAAAAATTCTGTGGCGGATGTTTAGCTTCTATTGCTGGGATTATGTTGATTGTAGGTGCTGGCGGTGGTTTTGGTGGCATTTTGCGTGACACCGGTATTTCTAATGAGATTGTTTCTACAGCTTTAAAGGCAAATTTATCGCCGTTATTGTTGGGCTGGTTTGTTGCAGCATTAATTCGTTTGGCAACAGGATCGGCAACGGTTGCCATGGCTACAGCTTGTAGCATTGTGGCTCCAATTGCAGCCACAGCGGGAGTTGCGGTTAGACCAGAACTTTTGGTACTTGCCACAGGTTCAGGTTCATTAGTTTTCTCACATGTAAATGACGCAGGATTCTGGTTAATCAAAGAATATTTTGGTATGACAGTAGGACAGACACTCAAGACTTGGTCAGTATTAGAAACGATCATTTCGGTGTTGGGTTTATCTTTCACGCTACTGCTTAGCACTATTTTATAATTAAAGGTGAGTAATCCATGATTGTGATTGCAATGGGTGTCTGTGGAACAGGTAAAACCCTAATTGGTGAATTGTTATCAGAGCGTTTGGCTTGTGAGTTCCTTGATGGCGATACGCTTCATTCAGCTGCAAATAAAAGTAAGATGAGTCAGGGCATTCCCTTAACAGATGAAGACCGCTTGCCATGGTTGCAAGCAATTCGTCAGGTCATTGAAACCAAACAGAGAGATGGTGAAACGGCTGTATTTACATGCTCATCTTTAAAGCGCATGTATCGCGATATTTTAAGAGGGCAGGACCAGAATATTAAGTTTGTCTACTTAAAAGGTTCTTATGAATTATTGCAGCAACGACTTGCAGAAAGATCAGGTCATTTTTTTGACCCAGCGTTGCTACAAACACAGCTAGACACATTAGAGGAACCTGATGTGAATGAAGCAATTGCTATTGATATTGCTCTCACACCAGAACAGATCATTGAACAAGTCATCCAGAAGCTAGGGGTGACTGATAGTGTGTGTCGGGGGTAGATTCAGCTAGAAAGGTTATCAACGCTTTAAAATATTCACCTTGTGGTTAACGGTTCAAGCAAGGTGAGTACGGATAATAATAGTGATATTGACCCGAATAAATCCTAATTAGAATGGAAAGTTCGGGAATATATAAAAGACATACGAATAATAAGGTATTAAGAAGAATGAATCAGTTAAATAATCTACAACATAAATTCCCAGTAGTGGACAGTATTCCTGAAAGTGTGCGTTTACCCTCCCAAATTCATCAGCGTGTCTCACTGGTAGATGGTGAATTGAAGTTATGGGCTGGTGCAACCAAGAAAACATTATCTCCAATCTGGATTCAGCAGCCTGACGGTAGCCTACAGCAAGTTGAACTTGGTAGTTATCCAGTCATGGGTGAAAAAGAAAGCGATGAAGCACTAGAGGCAGCGGTACGGGCTTACAATAATGGTCGCGGCGAATGGCCAATGATGAAGGTGAGTGAGCGCATTGCCTGCATGCAAAAATTTATTCAGCGCATGGTGGAACAGCGAGATCTGATTATTAAGTTGATCATGTGGGAAATTGGCAAAAGCTTGGCGGATTCAGAAAAAGAGTTTGACCGTACAATTACCTACATGCGTCAAACGATTGATGCTCTGAAAGATTTGGATAATGCCAATTCCCGCTTTGTAATTGCCGAAGGTACGATTGGTCAAATCCGTCGTACTCCACTAGGTGTCGTGTTGTGTATGGGACCATACAACTACCCGCTGAACGAAACCTTTGCGACTCTGATCCCAGCCATGCTGATGGGTAATACCATTATTTTTAAACCACCTCAATTTGGTACCTTATTGTTTGAACCGTTACTAGAAGCGTTCCGTGATTCATTTCCAAAAGGTGTGATCAATACCATTTATGCACCAGGCTCTCTAGTGGTACCCCATCTACTGGCATCTGGGCAAATTAATGTATTGGCACTGATTGGTTCTAGTAAAGTAGCTGATCACTTGAAGAAGCAACATCCTAAATCTCACCGTCTGCGTGCGATTTTGGGGCTAGATGCGAAGAATGCAGCCATTATTCTGCCGGATGCCGACCTAGATCTAACAGTGAAAGAGTGCCTGCTGGGTGCATTGTCGTTTAATGGTCAGCGTTGTACAGCACTTAAAATGCTGATGGTACATAGCTCAATAGCCGATGAGTTCGTTAACCGCTTAACGGCTGAACTGGCCAAACTTAAAGTGGGGATGCCTTGGGAAAAAGGTGTGTTTATTACTCCGTTACCAGGTATGCACCGTACGACCTACATGACTGAAGTCATTGAGGATGCCATGGCTAAAGGGGCAAAAGTGGTTAATCTGGAAGGCGGTGAATTCTGCAAAACGATGTTCTATCCAGCTGTAGTTTATCCAGTGACTGAGGGGATGAGGCTGTATCGCGAAGAACAGTTTGGTCCAGTGATACCAGTCTCTGTTTATGATGACATTGAAACTGTGCTGGACTATGTCACTACTTCTGATCATGGTCAGCAGGTGAGTATTTTTGGTAGTGACCCTGAGCAAATTGGCCACTTGGTTGATCCGCTGGTTCATCAGGTCTGTCGTGTGAACATCAACTGTCAATGTCAGCGCGGCCCTGATGTGTTCCCATTTGGTGGACGTAAAGATTCTGCGGAAGGTACATTGTCTGTGCATGATGCGCTTCGTGCATTCTCGATCCGTTCTATGATTGCTGCTAAACAGACAGATGACAGCAAAGGCATGTTGGCCTCTATGGTGTCTGAACACTACTCTAAATTTGTGAATACCGACTTTATTTTCTAATAAATATACGATTAAGAAAAACCAGCCTTCGGGTTGGTTTTTTATAGTGACTCATAACTTGAGTAATAAAAAACGCCTGATATTGATCAGGCGTTTTTTTGAAGTGTTAAATCTGTTATTGGCGAATTTGTCCGTCACCTAACACAATCCATTTTTGTGAAGTTAAGCCTTCTAAACCCACTGGGCCGCGGGCATGGATTTTATCGGTGGAGATACCAATTTCAGCACCTAAGCCATATTCAAAACCATCAGCAAAACGAGTTGATGCATTAATTACGACTGAGCTTGAATCTACACGAGCCAAGAACTGACGAGCTAAAGTGTAGTTTTCAGTCACAATTGCATCGGTATGATGTGAACCATATTTGTTGATATGGTCAATTGCTTCATCAATCCCGCTCACCACTTTAACTGCGAGAATTGGCCCTAAATATTCGGTGTACCAATCTTCTTCTGTCGCTGGTTTTACGGAAGCACCCAAAATGCGACGTGTTTCTGGACAACCACGGAGCTCAACTTGTTTCTCAGCATAGAGTTCAGCAATGTGCGGTAAGAAAACATCTGCAATTTTTTCATCAACGAGCAGAGTTTCCATCGCATTACAAACGCCATAACGATGTGTTTTTGCATTTAATGTAATTGGTAAAGCTTTTTGCAAGTCGGCTTGTGCTTCAACAAATACATGGCAGTTACCATCAAGATGCTTAATGACAGGAATGCGCGCTTCGTTAGTTACACGCTCAATTAAGCTTTTGCCACCACGTGGAACAATTACATCTACATATTCAGCCATGGTAATAAGATGACCAACAGCCGCACGGTCAGAAGTGTTAATCACTTGAACTGAATCTTCAGGTAAGCCAGCAACTTTTAAGCCATGCTTAATCGCTTCAGCGATCGCTTTATTTGACTCGAGTGCTTCTGAACCACCACGTAAAATAATGGCATTGCCCGATTTAATCGCTAAAGATGCAGCTTCAAGGGTTACGTTTGGACGTGATTCGTAAATCATCCCAACAACACCTAAAGGCACACGCATTTTTCCAATTTGAATGCCTGTGGGGCGATATGCAAGATCAGTAATTTCCCCAATTGGATCGACAAGTGCTATCACATCTTTTAGACCTTGCAACATTCCTTTAAAGCGTGTGGGCGTAAGTTCAAGACGATCAAGCAATGCGCTGTCGAGCTGATTGCTACGACCTTTATCCATGTCGATTTGATTCGCTGCCAAGATTTCTGCCTGATTATTTTCTAAAGCAGTATAAATAGCAGAGAGTGCATGATTTTTTAGTGAGGTAGAAGCACTTGTTAGGACACGAGATGCCTGACGTGCTTGTTGCCCGACTTTTTGCATATATTGTTCAATTGAGTCTTGCATAGCATTTTTTAATCATTTACCAATGAGTAAGATAGTAGCAGTCAAATGCGGAACAATGAATGGCTTTTTTTGAAAAATGTGACTGCCATAAAAAAACATTTAAATATTTTGCAAACTATTAGCGACTTAAACAAGATGAGCGGTCATTTGAGCGATTGCGTATATTTCACACAATTGTTTAGAATGTTATTGTGCAATACAAACTAATACAAATTTAAAAGTTTTGTGCATAAAAGATTACGTGTTCAAGAAGGAACTCTTGCAGCATAAAAAAATTACAGCAAGGAGGAAGCAAGGATATGAATTCCATTATTCAAATGGATTCGGAGATCAACCAAGCTTATGCCGGTTTTGGCTTTTTCGATATCTACCATAGAGATAGTTTTAAACAACCTGCTCGTACAACATGGATTGACGGTTGGAAAATTGAATATATGGCAATTGCCGATCCAAAATCGATTCACAATACGCCAATTGTGATTGTGGGCGGTGCTTTCCAGAATTTTAATTCTTATAAATATTGTGTTGAACAATTGTTTGAAAGTGGTCCAGTCATTTTAATCGATTTGCCTTCTATGGGGGCAAATCAGCAAATTACTAATCGGGATACTGGCGTATCTGCGGGTACTTTAGAGTTGCCTGATTTATCAAAAATGTTGGGACGCTGGTTAGATATTGTGGGTCTACAAAAAGTTTCCGTTATGGGAATGTCTTTAGGGTCTGTAATCGCATCTTGCTTTGCTTATCATCGTCCAGAATTAATGGATCGCATGATTTTGATGGGGGTTATGCAAAAGACCCGAAAAAGTTGGCGAATGATTTTGGAAGAATCGCTCAAGCTCATGCAAGAAAACCGCATGGAAGAGTTTGGGCAAGCTGTAATTTTATATTTAGTTAATCATGCAAAATTAGATAAAACCCGCATGTCACCAACAGCCAAGAAGTTATTTTTTAGACAAATGGCTGAGTTTACGGGTACTGAGCGAGAGCGTTATGAAATTAACTGTAATCGTCTTTTGCGGTTAACGGATGTACCTATTCCAGAGTGCAAAACGTTGGTTGCAGCAGGGCAGTACGATAGTTTTACTCTGCCTCATGAAAATGCGAACTTTGCGTTGCAATGCCCAGATATGGAATTTGCATTGATCGCAAACGCAGATCATGTACCGCAGCTCCAGCGTCGTAAAGAAACCATGAGTTTGTTCACATCATTCTTAAAAGGTGAATCTATCCAAAATTTGGATGGCATTATTCCTATGACACGTGAACAAATGCAAAACATGGAACGCCGTGGTGAAGAGCGAGTTCGAGTTTTGCAATCAAAAACTCAACTTACTCACCGAGAGTCTGATGTGCAGGTTTCTGTAACGATCGTTGATGTCACTTTCTTCGGTATGTATTTAAAAATGGATGATGTTTCGCAGCTTGATTTTGTGAATGACCATCCACGTGACTTGGCACTGCATTTAGAAGATGAAGAGGGTAGCTTTGCAATTGAGTGCTTAATTTTTGAGAGTACAGAGCAGGGTATTCGAGCTTTATTTAAACATGGTAGTTTCGAACTTGCTGATCGTTTAAGCCGTTTTATTGCCCATCAAAAATAAGCAGTTTAATAATATAGTTATAGATGGAAGCTCGTTTATTTCGAGCTTCCATTTTTTATATTGGTTATTTTATTTGTGCGTGAATAGTCCAGACCAAGTCACCTAAATGTTGCTCATGACTGTCTTGAGAAGCTTGTCCAAAGAAAATTTGTGGTTGTTCCACGCGAACTTGACCGAACTCGGTATCTTTAAAAAAGTCTTCAACTTCTTTGGGACTTTTGAAGTGAAAACTAAACGAGCTTCGAGACATTAATTTCAATAATTTACTACTATTCCAGATAATACTGGCAAGTTTGTTTTTTACTGGTTCAGGGTAGAGGTCAGTTAAATAATGGAACTTTTTAAAAGAAGTGCCATAGTGAGCAATCGATTGAATCAGCTGTTTTAATAAATCTTTATCAAAGTAGTTAATTAAACCTTCACTAATCACAACTAGTGGGCGGTTCGGGTCAAATACTTCAAATGCTTGTGCAAAAGCTTCGGTAAATAAATCAACTGATAAAACTTCAGGTGCATTTTTTTCAATTTGTTGTAACGCATTTTGTTTGGTTTGTGCCATATCGGGTAAATCAAGCTCCCGATAGGTAATCGAAGGGTAATGCTGTCTAAACCACCAGCCACGTGGAGACAGGCCACATGCTATTTCTAGAACTTGTAAATCAGGACTTTCTTGAATGAGTTGTTCTAAGTGATGATCAAGCATGGTGTGGCGTTGTTTGAGCGTCGTGCGCATGCTACCGCCCACATATTTCTCAGCCCAAGATTCTATTGGATGAACCAAATATGCTAGTGATTTGCCTTTGGTTGTAGCAAGTGCTTCATGAGAGATCCCCATTTGATACCAGATATAGCCTGTATAGTGGGCTGTAAAAGAGATGTGGCGGTGTTTTGAAAGTTGTTGTGTCATTCGTCCTGAGCTCGATTTATTGTTTTTGTGTGGTTTGACTGATGATCGAGACCATCAGTCAAATATACGTTTAACTCAATTTAGATCGAATTTTTAAACTCTTCAATGGCTGTTTTGACAGCTTGCCACTCGTCGCCAAGCGATAAGGTTTCACCAATCTGAATTTGTGGAATTTGACCACGCATGCGTTCAAGGCGTTCTTGATTTGGTAGCTCTAGGTTTGCAATACCTTCAAGTGCTGTACATGCCGCACTACGGTCATTACACACGAGTCCCATATCACAACCAGCAGTTAAAGCAGCTTGAATACGTGCATCTGCGCCACCTGCTACACATGCGGCTTGCATGCTTAAGTCATCAGAGAAAAGTACACCATCAAACTTCAAACGGTTGCGTAGAACTTCTTGAATCCAGAAAGGTGAAAAACCGGCTGGATTTGGGTCGATCTGATCATAAATCACATGTGCTGGCATGAGCGCATCAAGCTGAGGCATAAGCTTAATGAAGCTTTGCATGTCATGGTTGTAAATTTCGTCATAGCTACGGCTATCGATTGCAGCTGCAACATGAGAGTCGGCTTTCACTGAACCGTGGCCCGGGAAGTGTTTGCCCGTGTTTGCCATTCCAGCTTTTTTCATGCCTTGCATAAATGCACCAGCAAGCGGGGCAATATCCTCAATATTTTTAGAGAAGCCACGATCACCGATCACATCACTAATTGCATTAAGGTCTAAAACGGGTGCAAAACTAAAATCGATACCTACAGCCAAGACTTCAGTTGCCATGAGCCAGCCGCACTGTTCCGCCAGTTCAAGTGCTTTTTGAGGTTGAGTAATATAGAGCTCACCGAAACGACCCATGGCCGGTAATAAGGTAAAACCTGATCTTAGGCGCTGAACTCGGCCGCCTTCTTGGTCGACAGCAATTAAAATATCTGGACGAATTTGACGCATATGGTCCGTTAAGGCACGGACTTGTTGTGGAGATTCAATATTTCGTGCAAATAAAATCATGCCACCGACTTGCGGAGCGCGTAATAGTTCAATATCTTCTTGAGTAAGTTCTGTGCCGGCGATGTCCAGCATCAATGCGCCAATCATATTGGTTCCATTTGAATTTTGATTGAAAAACAATAAGCGAATTTTGCAATGTTTTGCTACATTTTGTCAGTACAGAATATGATAAAACTACACGGTATAAACAATTTAGTTGGTTAAGATTTTGAATCTGCTTAGTTCATATCGAAAACAGAGCGTGTAAGATAGGAACACCCAAGGAAGTATTAAAAATTTATGAAACTTCAAACTATAGCTTGTGCAGTAGCGATCGCGACTGGCGGTTTATTCTTCACTCATACGATGAATGAAGCGAGAGCAGCAACCAATACTGCTGTGGTTTCTCAATCGATCCAGCCAACGCAAGAACAGGCTTTGGTGGCTCGCCAACTGGCAACTTTAGTTGATCGCCAACATTATTTAAATATGCGTCTGGATGCGACGACATCAAATCGTATTCTCGATATGTATTTAGATAGTCTTGATCCAGATCACTCACTATTTTTAGACGCTGAAGTTCAAAATTATAAAAAACTATATGGTTCAAATTTTGGTGCTTCTTTAAAAGCGGGGAATTTGACTGGACCATTTGCAATTCATCAGCAATATCGTGAACGCTTAAAACAATTTTATGAGTTCATGTTAGCCGAGCTGAAACAGCAGCAAAATTTGAAACAGCCAAATAGTTATATTGAAGTTGATCGTGAAAAAGCGCCGTATTTTAAAACATCGGCTGAGCAACAAAATCACTGGCGTAAAATGTTGGTTTCGCAGTTAATCAACTTAACGATTAGCCGTGAAGAAGAGCAGGCGAAACAAAAAGCGCTTAAAGAAAATCCATCACTTGCTGATGGTCAAGATTTAACTGGTCCAGAAGATTTAACACCAGCTCAGACCTTAACTAAACGTTATACGCGTCAGCTTGAAAGAATTAGTCGTGTGAAAAGCGATGATGTGTTGGATAAAACATTGAACGCCATGTTGGCGACTTATGATCCACACAGTAACTATTACCCGCCAATCGATGCGATAGAATTGAATCGCCAAACCACCTTGCAGCTTGAAGGTATTGGTGTATCGATTCGTCCAGAGCGTGGCAATGAAGATTACACCAAGATTGAAACCATTGTAGAAGGTGGTCCTGCAAGTAAGTCTGGTCAAGTGAAATCAGGAGATCGAATCGTTGGTGTCGCCCAAGAAGGCGAGAAAATGATTGATGTGGTTGGTTGGACAAGTTCTGAAATTGTTGGACTCATTCGTGGTAAGCGCGGAACTAAAGTTACGTTAAAACTTCTTGGTGCTGGCGCATCAATGAGTCAAGCACGTAATGTGACCTTAGTGCGTGATGTGATTCAAGAAGAAGATGCTGGTGTTCGTTCACGTACAGTTGAAGTGACACGTGATGGTAAAAAGCATGTGTTGGGCGTAATTGAAATTCCATCATTCTATTTTGACTATCGTTCACGTCGTGCGGGTCAACAATACCGTTCAGTTTCTGAAGATACTGCCAATGCTTTTGAAGCGTTAAAAGCGAAGAAAGTAGAAGGTATTATTATCGACTTGCGTAATGACCCAGGTGGTTCATTAGAAGAAGTTGCACGTATGCTGGGTCAAGTGATTAAGTCAGGTCCAGTGGTTCAAATTCGTGATGGCAATGGCAACGTAAGTGTTTTTGAAGACAACGATGGTGGTCAGCAAGTTTACACAGGTCCACTCGCTGTAATGGTGAACTTGGCATCGGCATCTGCAAGTGAGATTTACTCTGCTGCAATCCAAGACTATGAGCGCGGTATTATTATTGGTAGCACAACGACTGGTAAGGGTACAGCTCAGGTGCAACTTGATACTCTGGCATACGGTCAAGCGACTTTAACTCAGCGTAAGTTCTACCGTATTACAGGTGGTAGTACACAAAATAAAGGTGTAGTGCCAGACATTAAACTCGTCGATATCTATAACGAAGAGTTTGGTGAGCGTAAATCGAAGAATGCGTTGAAGTGGGACACAATTCCTACTGCACCATTTAAGCGCGAAGGCTCTGTTCAACCTTATGTGGCAAAGTTGTCTCAATTCTCTGAACAACGTGTTGCTAATGATGCCCAGTTTAAATATCTAAATAAACGTACCGCGATTGCCAAAGTTACGAGTGATCAGAAACAAGTGGTACTTGATATTGATAAACGCCGTGCAGAATTACTTGGTTTAGAGAAACAAACTTTAGATGCAGAAAATGAACGCCGTGCTGCAACTGGTCAAAAGCCTTTTGCAAACTGGGAAAGCTATCAAGCTTCATTAGATGCTCTAGCTGAATCTCGCGCTAAAATGAAAGCATCTCAACGCCCTGCATTGCCAGAAGAAGAAACTTTTGTGACTGAAGCTGCAAATGTACTCATGGATTATGCAAAATTGCAGAATCGCTAAATATTACTAGGTCTTAAGAGGAAAGCATGCTGTTATCAGCGTGCTTTTTTTATTTTTCATGTCAGTAAACTGTCACGCATTTATCATCAAAATGTCAAAAAAGCTGCTTAATATTTAAGCATGAAAATAAATACATTGATGGATGGCGCTATGCAAAGCTCATACGCGACAGCACTATTAAAACAACAGCAACTTCCTGAAAGCTTCCAATTCTTTTTTAAACAAAAGCAGCAGCTATCTAATACGCATTCATTGCATGATTTGGTGCGCCCACGTTTAAAAATTGCGATTGTTACCGAAACTTGGCCACCTGAAATTAATGGCGTGGCACTTTCATTATTACAACTATGCCAAGGTTTACAAAAACAGGGGCATAAGATTTTACTGATTCGTCCAGAGCAAAAGGCAAAATGCCATGACTTTACGCCAGAGCAAGAATGTCTGGTGATGTCGCAGGCGATTCCCAAATATCCGACTTTGCAGTTTGGTTGGCCACAATATCTAAAAGTATCGAAAGCTTTTGAAAAGTTTGTGCCCGATGTGGTCCATATTGTGACCGAAGGGCCGTTAGGTTTAACCGCCATGCAGGCTGCTAAGGCAAAAGCTATTCCAGTTTCTAGTGGCTTTCATTCGCCATTTCAAGACTTTAGTCGATTCTTCGATTTGGCTTTTTTGGTTAAACCGATTCAAAAATACCTGTGCTGGTTTCACAACAATACTCAAGTGACTTGTGTGCCAAGTAAAGATACCCAAGAAGCATTACGCGGTTTTGGTATTACTTGTCCGTTGGTTGTTGTTGGGCGTGGCGTAGACACAACAAGATTTTCACTAAAGCACCGCTCTGAAAATTTACGAAAGCAATGGGATGCCGATGAGAATACTCGCGTTATGCTTTATGTAGGGCGTTTGTCTCCTGAAAAAGAAGTGCAAGTGCTCATTGATAGTTATGCCAACTTACAAACTGTCCAGCCCCATAAAACGAAATTGGTTATTGTGGGAGATGGCCCAGATTTTGCTCGTTTAAAGTCATTACCTGAAGCGAAGGGTGTTATCTTTACCGGAAGTTTGAGAGGTCAAGATTTGGCGGCTGCCTACGCGAGTGCAGATGTATTCGTATTTGCGAGTCAAGTTGAAACGTTTGGTAACGTAGTTTTAGAGGCAATGGCAAGCGGTTTGCCAGTTATCGCGTATGATTATGCATGTGCACATCAATACTTAACACATGGTGTGAATGGCTGGTTAAGCCCACTTGGACAAAAAAGCCACTTTATACAACAAATTTATCAGCTTCCTTCAGTACAACAACTTAGAGAAATGGGCGTACAAGCCTGTCATAAAGTACAGCAAAGCGGTTGGCAACTTCCGGTTCAGCAATTGGAGCAGGCATTTTATCAGGTAGTGAAGGAGCCCTCGGTGGACTTCACCTAAGTATCCTAAAATAGGAGAATGACCATGAAATTTAAGAATGCAAAAATAAAAATACTCGATTTAGATTTAAGAGGCTGTTTATATCTTAACAATTTCTCTCACTCACAGCGTGTTGCCCTTTTCTTCAAAATCATCAGTCGTGTGGGTGACGGCCCATTTTGGTATCTAATGCTGGCAATCGTGTGGGGGATGCAAGGCATCACCTATAGCCTGCAAATCATCTACTTGTTATTAGGTGGTTCTATTGGAACCGCGATCTATAAATTTTTAAAACACAAGACAACACGACCCCGTCCTTATCAAGTGCATCAAGTGATTGTGCTCGGTGAAAGACCACTTGATCATTTTAGTTTTCCATCGGGTCATACACTTCATGCTGTGATGGTGACAATTGTGTTGGGTTATATCCAGCCAGCTTTACTTGCGGCGATGTTTCCTTTCATGGTGCTTGTAGCATTGTCTCGTATGGTACTTGGTCTTCATTACCCAAGTGATGTGATTGTCGGTGCACTCATTGGTGCAGCAGTCGCGAGTATGATTATCTTTATGGCTCCACTATTGAATATCGCTTTATAAGCATCGGTAATTTTTATCAGCTTAAGCTATCGATTAGGTTTGTGGATTTGCTAAAGTACACAGTTCGTGATTTAGCAGATTAAACAGATAGGAGCCGCTATGGGCTTACGTTGGACAGATACGATTGATATTGCCATTGAATTGTCAGAAGCACATCCAGAAGTTGATCCGCAATGGATTCGTTTTACCGATTTACATGCATGGGTGTGCGCATTGCCAGACTTCAATGATGACCCAAATAAATCGACAGAAGGATTGCTAGAAGGGATTCAAATGGCCTGGATAGACGAAGTTCGCTAAAAACAGTAGAAAAAATCGCAACTTTTACACATTCAAAGCTGATTATTGCCTATGACATCGGTATAATGCGGCAAATTTTTTAATGTTTAAATTTTAAAATAAAGGAGCCACTCATGGCTATTGAACGTACTTTGTCTATCGTAAAACCTGATGCAGTTTCTAAAAACCACATCGGTGATATTTTTGCTCGTTTTGAAAAAGCGGGTTTAAAAATTGTTGCGACTAAAATGAAACACCTTTCTCAAGCTGATGCTGAAGGTTTCTATGCTGAGCATAAAGAACGTGGTTTCTTTGGTGACTTAGTTGCATTCATGACTTCTGGTCCAGTTGTAGTATCTGTTCTTGAAGGCGAAAATGCAGTTCTTGCACACCGTGAAATCTTAGGCGCTACAAACCCTAAAGAAGCTGCTCCTGGCACTATCCGTGCTGACTTTGCTGTAAGCATCGACGAAAACGCTGCTCACGGTTCTGACTCAGTTGCTTCTGCAGAGCGTGAAATTGCTTACTTCTTTGCTGACAACGAGATCTGCCCACGCACTCGTTAATCGAAAGCATTCAAACCAGATAAGTGGTATACTACTTATCTGGTTTTTTTATTCTCTCAAGAGAATATTGTTTGATTCTTGAACAATATCTTCAGTTTTTTGACATGGTTTAGGTAAATACACATGAGTTCTGCAGAGGTCGTTTCATCTGAAAATCTTGATGGACAGCAGCAATCTTCGTCCACGCTGGTCATTCCTGCTGCCGAAAATAAAGTGAATTTACTCGGCATGTCTCGTACTGAATTAGAAAAATTCTTTGAAGATATTGGTGAGAAAAAGTTTCGTGCCGGTCAGGTGATGAAATGGATACATCAATACTTCATTACTGATTTTGCTGAAATGACCAATATTTCAGGGAAATTGCGTGCGAAGCTTGAACAGATTTGTGAAATCAAAGCTCCTGAAGTAGTTCACCGTCATTATTCAAAAGATGGTACACGTAAGTGGGTTTTTCGTGTGGGCGATGGTGCAGGTTCTTTAGTTGAAACTGTATTAATTCCTGCCGAAGATAAAACAGGCTTGCGTAAGACTTTGTGTATTTCGTCACAAGTCGGTTGTGCATTAGATTGCTCATTTTGTTCAACAGGAAAACAAGGTTTCCAACGTGATTTAACGCCAGATGAAATCATTGGACAACTTTGGATGGCAAACTATTCCTATATGGAAGAAGTGCCGGTTGCCGAGCGCGAGCGTTCAGTGACCAATGTCGTGATGATGGGTATGGGTGAACCATTGCTCAACTATGATGCCGTATTAAGCTCAATGCAGATTATGCTTGATGACTTTGCTTATGGCATGTCTAAGCGTCGTGTGACTTTATCAACATCAGGTGTTGTACCTAAAATTGATCAACTTGCAAAAGACATTGATGTTGCTTTAGCAATTTCTTTACATGCACCAAATGATGAATTACGTAATGAACTAGTGCCAATTAATAAAAAATATCCATTGGCTCAGTTGATTGCAGCATGTCAGCGTTATATTGCCAAAGATGGTAATGAAAGTACGCGTAAACATGTGACTATTGAATATGTGATGTTAGAGGGTGTAAATGATCAGCCTGAACATGCACAGCAAATGATTAAATTATTAAAAAACTTACCAAGTAAAATTAATTTAATTCCATTTAACCCGTTCCCACATGCACCATATGGCCGCTCAAGCCGAAATCGAATTATCTCGTTCCAAAAAACTTTGTCTGATGCTGGATTTGTGTGTACGATTCGTCAAACACGTGGTGATGATATTGATGCTGCATGTGGACAGTTAGTCGGTCAAGTGGCCGATAGAACTCGTCGTGCTGAACAGTGGCAGAAGAAAGTCACACAGCGTCAAGAGATTTTGCGTACACAGGGATAAAATTGAGGGCAGGCTTTGAGTACTCCAAAGTTAAAAACGGTATTATGGATGGGGGTTGCAGTTGCATTTCTGGTAAGTGGTTGCCAGACAACGCATATGCAAAAGAAAGACCCAGAAAAAGCGGTAAAAGTGCGTACACAACTTGCTGCTGAACATATCCGTTCTGGTGACTTGGATTCGGCAAAGCGAGTTCTTGATCAAGCTTTAAGTGTAGATAACCGCGATGCAATGGCAAATATGATGATGGGCATTTTGCTACAGCAAGAAGGTAGCAAGCCGAACTTAGAAAAAGCAGAACATTACTTTAAACGAGCAATTTCATCTGAACCAGATAATGCTCAAGCACATAATAACTATGGTACTTATTTATACCAAATGGAACGCTATAATGATGCGATCGAGCAATTTCGTATTGCTGGTACAACATTAGGTTATGACCAACGCTATCAGGCGTTAGAAAATCTAGGGCGTATTTATTTAAAATTGGGTGATGTTGCGAATGCTGAAAAAACATTCAAACAAGCACTCCTTGCTAACCGCGACTCTTATATTTCAATGTTAGAGTTAGCGGAAATTTTTTATTTGCAGCAGCAGATTCCGGCTGCTACACAAATGTATGAACAATACGTTCATACAGTGGGGCAGAAAAATCAGGGTGCAAGAGCACTTTGGATTGGTGTAAGAGTGGCTCGAGCCAATGCGGATAAAATGGGAATGCAAGTGTTAGTAAACCAGTTACGTGCTTTGTTCCCGGAAAGTCCAGAATATCAACGTTATTTGCAATTACAGTATAGTACTGAGGCCGTATGGAAATAAATCCTAATTCACAGCAGCCAACTGGCTCAAGCTTACCGACTTCTGCTTTAGGAAATATTCAACGTCCTGGTGAGTATTTACGTCAAATTCGAGTTGCTCAGAATAAAGAGTTAGGGCAAGTTTCTTCAGATTTAAACATGCCGGTTAAGACTCTAACAGCTTTAGAGCAAGATGATTACAAGTCATTGCCAGAAGCTACTTTTATCAAGGGCTATTACCGTTCATATGCAAAATATTTAAATACAGATGCGACGGCAATTATTCAGCGCTTTGATGAAATTTATGCAAATGATACCGGGCTTTTACCAAACCATGCCTTAAATAATTCACCGATTAAAATCATGGGTAAACTCCCTGGTTCTAATAGTGACCGTAATAAGAAATGGTTGAAGCGAGCACTTCTTGCAGTCGTGATTATTGCCGTTGTGTCATTGATTGTCATGGGTATTCAAAAATGGACTTCTAAGAAAGAAGATGCTGATTTACCTAAAGTAAATCAGTCTAGTGTTGAAGTTTTACCTATGAAAGGAAATGCCACATCAACAGTGGGTGATCAATTGGTGCTAAACTTTAACCGTCCAACGTCTGTTCATATTGTTGATGCAACAGGTAAAGTTTTGGCGACAGGCCGTCAGTCATCAACTTTAAACTTAAATGGCGAGTCTCCATTTCAGATTCGTCTTGATGATGCAACTGCCGTGTCATTAAGTTTAAACCAAGAACAGATTTCATTGTCTCCATATACGGTAAACGGTAAAGCTGAATTCCGTTTATCCCGCTAATACCATGAGTTGAGCGATACAATGATAGAGAACCCAATTAAACGTCGACCAACACGCAAAATTCGTGTTGGGTCGGTGTATGTCGGTGGCGATGCACCTATTAGTGTGCAAAGTATGACAAATACCGAAACTTGCGATGTGGATGCAACCGTTGCTCAGATTGAGCGTTGCGTTGATGCAGGTGCTGATATTATGCGTGTTTCGGTCCCATCTATGGAGGCTGCTGAGGCATTTGGCGCAATTCGTAAGCGCGTTTCAGTACCATTAGTTGCCGATATTCATTTTGACCATAGAATTGCCTTAGCAGTTGCAGATTATGGTGCAGACTGTTTGCGTATTAATCCAGGTAATATCGGGTCAGACCAGAAAGTTCGCGAGGTCGTTGCTGCGGCACGTCATCACGGTATTTCAATGCGTATTGGTGTGAATGCGGGTTCTCTAGAAAAAGATTTACAGAAAAAATATGGCGAGCCTACTGGGCAAGCACTTCTTGAATCAGCTTTACGTCACATTGATATTTTAGACCGCCTCGATTTCCATGAGTTTAAAGTTAGTGTAAAAGCCTCAAATGTGTTTTTAACCATGGATGCTTACCGCTTGCTTTCTCAGCAAATTGATAATCCATTACACCTTGGTGTTACCGAAGCGGGTATTTACCGTACGGGTACTGTGAAATCAGCGATTGCCCTTGGCGGATTATTGATGGAAGGTATTGGCGATACAATGCGTATTTCGCTTGCTGCCGAACCAGAAGATGAAATCAAGATTGGTTTTGATATCTTAAAATCGCTTGGTCTGCGCTCTAACGGGATTAACTTTATTGCTTGTCCGAGTTGTTCGCGCCAAGAATTTAACGTTATTCAAGTGATGCAAGCTTTGGAAGAACGTTTAGAAGATATTCGTACTCCAATGGATGTGTCAGTGATTGGTTGTAAGGTAAATGGCCCGGGTGAAGCAAAAGAAGCTGATATCGGGGTTGTTGGGGCTGCGCCTCGCTCACTGGTTTATCGTAATGGTGAGAAAAGCCATTTAATCGATACCGATCAATTGGTTGATGAAATCGAAACAATGGTTCGTCAACGTGTCCAAGAGCTTGAAGAAGCTAAATCTAAAGAAATTATTCGTAGTTCATCATGAGTTCAATTGTCGCAATCAAAGGTTTTAATGACGTCTTGCCAACGCAAACAGTAGCGTGGAGACGTCTTGAGCAACATTTAGCATCTTTAATGGATGCTTATGGGTATCAGCAAATTCGTTTACCAATCGTTGAGCAAACGGGCTTGTTTAAACGTGCTATTGGTGATGCCACTGATATTGTTGAAAAAGAAATGTACACCTTTTTCGACAAAGGTAACCCACCAGAGTCATTAACCTTACGTCCGGAAGGTACAGCTGGCTGTGTTCGTGCGTTGGTTGAACATAATTTGTTGCGCGGCGCTACGCCACGCGTGTGGTATATGGGACCTATGTTCCGTTATGAAAAACCACAAAAAGGGCGTTACCGTCAGTTCCATCAGTTTGGTGTGGAAACTTTTGGTGTTGCGACTCCTGACATTGATGCTGAATTGATTATGTTGACAGCTCGCTTATGGAAACGTATGGGCGTTGCTGATAAGGTTCAGCTTGAGTTGAATACTTTAGGCGAAACTGATGAGCGTACAGAGTATCGCAATGCATTAGTTGCTTTTTTAAATGAGCATAAAGATGCGTTGGATGAAGATTCGCAGCGTCGCTTAACAACAAATCCATTACGCATTTTAGATTCTAAAATTGAATCTACTCAGAAAATTCTGGAAAATGCGCCGAAATTGCATGATTTCTTAAAAGAAGATAGTTTGGATCATTTTAAGCAGTTACAAGATTATTTGACTGCTGCTGGTATCCAGTTTGTAATTAACCAGAAGTTGGTGCGTGGTCTAGACTATTACAACAAGACTGTTTTTGAATGGACGACTACAGCACTTGGTTCGCAAGGCACAGTATGTGCTGGTGGGCGCTACGACGGTTTAGTTGGCCAATTAAAAGGTAAGCCAGATCAATCTGTACCAGCTGTTGGTTTTGCAATGGGTATGGAGCGTTTATTGCTTCTGCTTGAGCAAGTTGAACAAGCTGAAGTTATTCGTGATTGTGAAGTTTTCTTGGTTGCAGAACCTGCTTATCAAACGAATGCTTTGATTTTAGCGGAACAATTACGTGACCAGTTAGAAGCTGCAAATAGCAGTATTCGCATCAAAACAGGTTCACAAGGCAGCATGAAGAGCCAGATGAAAAAAGCTGATCAGGCTGGAGCAATCTTTGCTTTGATTTTAGGGGAACGAGAGTGGGAAGCACAGCAGCTTGCTATTAAAGAGTTAGCAACAGCTGAACAGTCACAAGTCGCAATTGCTGACCTCGTACCATTTTTAATCCAAAAATTTACAAAATAAACTGAACATCTGGAAAAGGACAATCACATGAGCTTAAGTGATGAAGAACAATTCGACAGCTTAAAGTCGTTCGCCAAAAAATATGGTTCTGCCATGATTAGCGGAATTCTCATTGCGTTGATTGCCTTTTTTGGGTGGACATACTGGCAAAAAAAGAATTTGGCAACTAGTCAGGTAGAAACTGCAAAAGTACAGCAGTTAATGGATGAGGCAAATGCGAGTGCCGATAATCCAAATGCTTTAAGTTCAGTAACTGCATCAGCAGATAAAATTGTAAAAGATGATATCGACTCTGTTCAGGCCATACAGACTCAGTTTGTATTAGCAAAATTAGCCTATGAAAAACAGGATTATGCTGCTGCTGAAAAAGCCTTAAAGAAAGTTGAAAATTCAAAAGTTAAAGATGAAGGTTTGATTCAGGTTGTAAAATTGCGTTTAGCAGATGCACAATTGGCGCAAAACAAATATGATGAAGCACTAAAAACTCTGTCTGGTAACGTCGATCCTGCATTTAAAGCAACGGTAGAAGAGTTACGTGGTGATATCTTTGTTGCTAAGAAAGATGTTGATTCTGCTAAAAAAGCGTATCAGGCAGCTTGGAATTCGTTACTAGAACGTAAACAAGAGCGACAAATTTTACAAATTAAACTCGAAAGTGTTGGCGTTTTAGTTGAAGATCCACAGATTGAGCGCCCAATTTTGGAAACACAGGTGGAAGAGTCTTAATGAATCAGAAATTCAAACTGCCTTTGGCAATTGCAATCGCATCGGCTGTACTGGTGGGATGTTCTAGTAATAAAGTAAAAGAAGTTAAACCTAATCCTCTACCGAAATTGACCGAGTCGAAAAAGACCTTAACGCCAGTGTTTTCGCGTAGTGTTTCTTCTACTGATAAAGCTGATCCATTACGTTTGCAACTTGATGCAAATGATGGTGTGGTTTTCACTCTTGATCCAAAAGGTGAAGTAGCTGCATATCGTGGTAAACAACGCATTTGGGAAAAGAAAGTCAGCAAATTAGGCTTGAGTTCTGGTGTTGAAGCTGCTGAAGGAATTGTTGTTGTTGGTAACAGTAAAGGTCAACTCTTTGCACTAGATCAGGCAACAGGCGAACAGAAGTGGACTGCACAGTTATCTGGCGCATTGTTAAGCCCGTCATTGGTTCAATCTGGACGTGTTATTACCATTGCGAATGATGGTACTGTATTTGCGCATGATGCTACTTCAGGCCAACAAGTTTGGGCTTATAAGTTACCGAATGTCCAATTTAGTTTGCGTGGTCAGGCATCACCAGTGAGCCTTGATCCTCGTACTGTATTAATTGCTTCTGCGAATGCATATGTTTATGCAATTGATACCATTAGTGGTATTCCGCGTTTCCAACGTCGTGTTGCGGTAAGTGAAGGTCGTTCTGATATTCAACGTTTAATTGATATCGATGGTGATCCTACTGTAGCTGGACAGTTTATGGTAACGACCAGTTTCCAAGGTCAAGTGACTGTAACCGATCTTGCTTCTCAACGTGTCGTTTGGAGTGAAGATTCGAGCAGTACTAAACGTCCAGAAGTTTATGACAATAAAGTATTTGTCTCTTCAACAGATGGTAAGTTAACAGCTTACGATTTAGCATCTGGTGAAAAAATCTGGGAAAATGATAGTTTGTTAAACCGTCATTTAAGTAATCCAGTTGTGCTAGGACAAGATCTTGTTGTAGGTGATTTAGATGGCGTATTACATCTTGTTGAACCAACAACAGGTAAGTTAATTGGTCGTTCAAAAACAAGTGGTGAAGTTAATACATTACGTGTTATCGAAAACCAACTTTATGTTTCGACCCGAAAAGGCGATTTAAGTATTTGGCAGAATCGTTAATTTTGTTCGCTTGTGCTAAAATAAGCGCTTAACAAATTATGCTGTTAAAAATATCGGGGTGTTTGAATTAAATCAGTTCAAAGCCCCGTCTTTTATTATGGTCATCTCTGACCTTAAAATATATCTCCTGTACTGTTTTTAATGCTCATGCCATGAGATATGGCTGGTCTTGAATTAAGGTTATTGTATGAAACCCGTTATTGCGCTCATTGGTCGTCCGAATGTCGGAAAATCAACGTTATTTAACCAGATTACCAAGAGTCGTGATGCACTTGTAGCCGACTTCGCGGGCCTGACTCGTGACCGTAAATATGGTGATGCGACTTATCAGAATAAGTCTTTTATTGTCGTTGATACTGGCGGTATTGGTGAAAATGAGGGCGGTATTGATAACTACATGGCCGAGCAGTCAAAAACGGCAATTAATGAAGCAGACATCATTATTTTTGTGGTTGATGCTCGTGCTGGTTTATTGGCTTCAGATGAGCAAATTGCCCGTGAACTACGTACTTTGGGCAAGAAAATTTATCTTGTTGCAAACAAAGTAGATGGCGTTCATGCAGAAGCGGCTTTGGTTGAATTCTACAAGCTTGGTATGGGTGAACCTTTACAAGTTGCTGCCAGCCATGGTCGTGGTGTGCAGCAAATGCTTGAAGATGTTCTTGAGAATGTTCCTGAAGACGAAAGTGAAGAAGAACATGACAAAGCAACAGGTTTACGTTTAGCCATTATTGGCCGTCCAAACGTTGGTAAATCTACCTTGGTCAATCGATTACTTGGCGAAGATCGTGTAGTAGCATTTGACCAACCTGGTACAACCCGCGATTCGATTTATATTCCTTTTGAACGTGATGGTCGTCAATACACATTAATTGACACAGCTGGTGTGCGTCGTAAGGGTAAAGTAGAAGAAATGATTGAGAAATTCTCAATTGTGAAAACGCTACAAGCCATTAAAGATGCACATGTGGTTGTTGTGGTTCTCGATGCTCGTGAAGGAGTTGTTGAGCAAGATTTGCATTTAATTGGTTACGCACTTGAAGCTGGGCGTGCCATGATGATCGCTATTAATAAATGGGATAACATGACCGAATATGATCGCAAACAATGTAAATTGGATGTTGATCGTCGTTTTGACTTTATTCCATGGGCGAAAGTACACCTTATTTCTGCATTGCATGGTACGGGTGTAGGGGATATGTATCCAACTATTCACCGTGCTTATGATTCATCGCATTTAAAAGTTTCACCTGCGAAATTAACCCAAATCTTGAATGATGCTACAGATGCACATCAACCGCCAATGGTGAGTGGAAAACGTATTAAAATGCGTTACGCGCATATGGGTGGACAGAACCCACCAACGATTGTGATCCATGGTAATAAGGTTGATAAGACTCCTGCGGATTATCGTCGTTACTTAGAAAACGTGTTCCGTAAAGTATATAAACTTGAAGGTACACCAGTTCGTATTGACTTTAAAACTTCTGAAAACCCGTTTGAAGGTCGTAAGAGTCAAATTGATGAACGTACTGCTGCGCGTCGTCGTCGCTACATTCAGAAATTTAAAAAAGCAGAGAAAAAATTTAATCGTTAAGCTTTTTAACGTTCAAAAACCCAAAGTTTTCTTTGGGTTTTTTATTGCAAATAAATGAGCAAGTGCCAAGAGTTATGAAAAAGTGTGAGTAATAAACGTAATTTTTTGTAAATTTTATAACGAATGCTATAATCAGCATCTTTATAAAATAATTTATATTTCGACAGAATAACGTGGCTTAGGGTTCTTTTTTTAGCATGGTAACATTACATCTTGCTCAGCTTATATTTACACATGCTCAGCCCTCGTACGCAGCTCTCGACTGCATCCCTGCGATGCAGCGTAGACGGTTATCGGCCTTAGCTAAACTTGCTTTAAATAGCGCGATCGGTGCATTAGATGGTAATAAAGCCGATTATATTGTTTGGGTGTCAAAATATGGTGATGAGGCCAAAACTTTAAATATCTTAAAAGATGTTTTAAATGAGCAAACTCCATCGCCTACACAATTTTCAACGTCTGTTCATAATGCAATTTCCGGGCTTTATTCTATTTTATGTCAGGATGATACTCCCTCTACAAGCTTAAGCTGTTCATGGACTGAAAGTTTGATTGAGGCATATGCACTTTTAAAGTCAATGACTGATATCAAGCGGGTTCTAGTCGTTGCTTATGATGAGCCATTACCTAATATTTATGATGAGGCAGTCGATTTTTCTGCCTATGCGATGGCTGCTGTCGTTACTCTAGAGCAACCTAATTTACAAATTACTGCGTGGATGCATACAGATGAAGCAGATGCTCCTGCTTTTGCTCATTTTTGGCAGGATGCTGACCAGTTAACATCTGCATTTGGGTGGAACAAATGCTAAATCTTAAAAACCTCAAGCAAAAAAGTAATTATTGCTGGCGTGTGGCTGCTACTGGGTTTAGTTTTGCCAGCTTTGGGCTGGGTGGTATGGCAATTGCCTCAGTGATTGCACCAGTACTAAATGCGACAACCTCTGATTCTGAAGAGCGTCAGCAGCGTGCACAAAATGTGATTAAACATAGTTTTAAAGGCTTTACCGAAATGATGGTCAAACTTGGCATCATGACTTATTCGGTAGAAGGATTGGAAAAGCTACAAAATAGTCGTCAAGAGTTGGTGATTGCCAATCATCCGACTTTGATTGATGTTGTAGTACTAATTGGTATGATGCAGCAGGCTAATTGTGTCGTGAAGCAGTCTCTTTGGTCGAACCCATTTACTAAAGGACCCGTACAAAGCGCAGGCTATATTTTAAATGCAGGTTCTCAGCAGTTTGTTGAAGACTGTGTAAAGCGTCTAAAAGAAAACAATGCGGCTTCTCTTTTAATTTTTCCGGAAGGAACGCGCACTGAAAAAGGGATGACCCTCAACGAATTTCAGCGAGGCGCAGCCAATATTGCCATTCGCGCAAATGTACCAATTCGTCCAGTAATTATTACCTGCACACCATCTACATTAACCAAGAATGAAAAATGGTATCACGTACCATCTCAACCATTTCATATCGAGGTTAAGGTTTTAGATGCGGTACAGGTATCAGATTTGTTAGACGATTTAACCGTAGGGCCTAAACAAGTTCGTCAGTTAAGTCGTAGTTTTTATAAAATTTTTGATGAAGAGTTATCTTGAAATGAGCAATCTTGCTGATGAACTAAAGCAAATGATTATTGATGTTTTGGCACTTGAAGATATCACTATTGCGGATATTGATACAGAAGCGCCACTATTTGGAGAAGGTTTAGGATTAGACTCGATTGATGCACTTGAGTTGGGACTAGCTTTGAAAAAGCGTTACAACATTCATTTAAATGCAGAGTCGGATGAAACCAAACAGCATTTTAAATCAATCCAGAGTTTGGTTGCTTTAGTTGAAGCACAACAGAAGTCATAAGGAGCGTGATGATGTTATCTCAAGAGCAAGTATTAACTAAACTCCGTGAATGGATGGAAGATTTGTTTGAAATTGAACCGGAGTCTGTTCAACTCGATTCGAATCTTTATTCAGACCTTGATGTCGACAGTATTGACGCGGTTGATTTAGTTGTAAAAATTAAAGAGTTAACGGGCAAACAAGTAAAGCCTGAAGACTTTAAAAATGTGAGAACCGTACTGGATGTTGTGACGGTTATTCAGAACATGACTGCTGAATGAAGTTTATTCTTAAAGGGATAATAGCAGCACTTTTTGTGCTGTATCCCTTTATTGTGGGTTGGAGTTTGACACATGGTCAATTCATTTGGGTAAGCCTATTACTCATCGGGTTGGGTGTCGTCAGACTTTTTGGTAAAGGTAACTCTTTATTATGGCCTTTAACCGGTTTTGCTATTGTTTGTGGCAGTCTGAGCTTATTGTCACATAATCATGCGTGGTTAAAGTTATATCCAGTAGGTATGAGTTTAGGTGCATTAATTATTTTTGCCCTGACACTGATTAAGCCGCCATCTATGATTGAACGATTTGCCCGACTTGTTGAACCTGATTTACCTGATTCTGGGGTGCAGTGGACCAGACAGGTGACTAAAGTTTGGTGTGTTTTCTTTTTTTGTAATGCACTGATTGCTTTAAGCACTGTGCTTTTTACCTCAACTCAGGTTTGGGTCATTTATAATGGCTTTATTTCTTATGTGCTGATGGGCATTTTGTTCCTTGGTGAATTTATTTTGCGTAAGCGACATCAGCGTTTACATTCTTCAAATCATTAATTAAAAACTATGTATTGCCATTTTCAGAAATTCATCGATTCAGCTCAGCCACTTTGTATAGACGGTGCTCTGCACTCGACCAGTTTTAATTACTTTTGGCAGGATGTGGCCTTACAAGCTGCTGGAATTGCTCAAATGGAAAATCTAACTTGGGCTTTATGGGAAGCAGATAGCTATGAATTTCTGGTTTTATTCTTTGCTGCTTTGCTAGCAAAAAAACAAGTACTTTTACCACCAAATCGAGTACGTGAACTAGAGCAAGATTTTGCAGCACAGCAGATTTATTTTTTAAAGCGCCAAAATACTGAAAAAGTTGTTCCTTTACCTTTAACATTAGACGATGTTTTTTTAGAGCAGGCTCAACTCTATTTTTATACATCAGGTTCAACTGGTGAACCTAAAAAAATCCCAAGAACACTCAAACAATTACTCAATGAAGTTCAAGGGTTGAGTCAGAGCTTTAGTTTTGATGAAAATGCAATTGCGATTGCAACTGTTAGTCATCAACATATTTATGGATTACTGTTTAAATTACTGCTACCACTTGCTACTGGTCGAAGTTTTTATGCGCCTCAAATGGCATTCCCAGAAGATGTGGTACAAGCTCAAAAACAATTAGAAACGTTGGGATTAAGCAATTATTTGATCTCAAGTCCTGCATTATTAAAACGTTGGACAACTGATGTCATTTTGCAACATTGTCAAATGATCTTTAGTTCTGGTGGCAAGCTAGAAAGTGGTGTTCGCCCTTTCTTAAACCGTCCGATTATTGAAGTTTTGGGGAGTTCGGAAACGGGTGGTATTGCCCATCGTGCTAAAGATGAAGATGCTTGGACTGCGTTTAGTAATGTGGCTATTCGTATTGAAGACCAACAGCTCATCGTAAAAAGTAACCATGCCTTTGAGAATGACTGGATTATTACAGGTGATGGCGCCGCATGGACAGATGCAACATGTCAGACCTTTAAGTTGATGGGGCGTACAGATCGAATTGTAAAACTTGAAGAAAAGCGCTTGAGTCTAGACGCGATTGAGCAAAGTATTCAGGCTCTAGATGTCGTAAAACACTGTCATGTATTGGTACTTGAACATGAGCAACGTCAAATATTGGGTTGTATTGTTGTTCTGACAGAACAAACTCGTGAGCAGTTAGAACAGCAAGGTAAGTCCGCTTTTGTCAGCCATTTAAAACAACAATTAAAAGACAGCTTGGAAACGATCGCGATTCCTCGTCAATGGCGTTTCCTCAGTCAGCTACCACAAAACACTCAGTCCAAACTCAATAAAAACTATTTGAAAACTCTATTTAAGCCTATGTTACAACCCGTGGTGATGTCACAGTCTCAAAATTCAGATGACTACATTTGGGAGTTGGAATTTCCACCCGAGTTAGCTTGTTTTAAAGGGCATTTCCCAACACAACCGATTTATCCTGGAGTTGGGCAGATCGGTTTTTTACAACATTTTGCTAAATCAATTTGGTCTGATTTGAGCTGGTGTCAGGGGTATGAGCAGTTAAAATTTCAAAACCTGATTCGTCCGTATGCTGTGGTACAACTCAAGCTTGCTCGAAAAGAGCATAAAGTGAGTTTTGAACTACGTGATTCAGAACAGATTCTAGCTTCAGGGCGATTATTATTTGCTTTGCAAACGGAAGTAGAGGGTTAAAAATGCAGACCAATTACGGCTTTGTTGTTCCGGTTTATAACCATCCACATTATTTAGCAGATTTAATTTCTTATCTGGACAGATTTCATCTACCGATTGTGTTGGTCAATGATGGAAGTGATGATGCTTGTAGCCAAATTATAAAAGCATTGGCAGAGCAATATTCTCAAATTCATCTTATTGAGCATGATGTGAATAAGGGTAAGGGACAAGCCGTAATAACTGGTTTACGTGTAGCCTATGAGCTTGGTTTAAGCCATGCATTACAACTCGATTCAGATGGTCAACACTGCTGGGATGATATTCCAAAATTTATTGAGCAGTCTCGACAAAATCCAGATGCAATGGTAATTGGTCAGCCATATTTTGATGCCTCTATTCCTAAAAAGCGCTTATATGGTCGTTACATTACTCATTTTTGGGTGTGGTTAAATAGTTTATCTTTTGAAATTAAAGACAGCATGTGCGGATTTCGCGTGTATCCACTTGAGAGCACGATAAAGGTGTTAAATAGTGCTAAATTTCAACCACGTATGGGTTTTGATAGTGAGATTTTGGTACGTTTAAAATGGGAAAATACCCCTTTTATTAATGTTCCAACACCTGTGGTTTATCCAGAGCAGGGTATTTCTCATTTTCATGCTTGGCGAGATAACTTAGGTCTAAGCAAAGCGCATGCAACTTTGTTTATGGGCATGTTGATTCGCTTACCGAAGCTATTAAAACAAAAGCTGCAAGGTTAATTATGACAGATTCAGCTTCACCAAAATGGAATGACATTAAAGAGCGAGGTGGCATGTTGCCCCTTATGCTGATGTTGTGGTTTTACCGTTTTGGTGGACGTTGGTTATGCAAGTTGGTGATGTACTTCGTTATTATGTGGTACTGGTTATTTGCTACCACAGCAAGACAGGCTTCCTTACTTTATTTACAAAAACTGCATCATTTTGCTGGATCACAGTCGCCGTTTAACCACCAACCAAATTGGACAAATAGCTATGCGCATTTCATGCAATTTGGCGAATGTATTTTAGATAAGATTGAGGGCTGGTTAGGTAATATTCCCGAGCAGGAACTGCAAGTTTTTGGACATGAAAACTTCTCGCAGCATTATCAAAAAGGTACTCTGATTATTGTCTCTCATTTTGGCAATATTGAGTTGCTTCGCGCCATTAAGTCAGAGCATCCGCAGAAAATTAATGTGCTGGTTTACCAAAAGCACGCGACCAAATTTAATGAGTTTTTGAAAAAAATAAATGATAAGGCAGATGTCTGTCTTTTATCAGTTGATGAGCTGGGTATTGAAACTGCAATGTTGCTGCAAGACAAAATGCAGCAAGGCGAGTGGGTCATTGTGGCGGCAGATCGAGTGCCTGTGCAGTCAGATCGTGTACAGCATGTTGATTTTTTAGGGGAGTCAGCAGCTTTCCCACAAGGTGCATGGATTTTAGCAAATTTACTCAAAGTGCCTGTTATTGCAGTGTTTTGCTATCGAGTACAACAGCAGTTTCAAGTGCATATTCATTCAATTGCTGAACAGATCAATTTACCCCGTGCTAACCGTATTGAAAGTATGCAAACCATCACTAAAACGTACGTTGCCGTTCTAGAACAGCATTGTCTGCGTGCCCCTTATCAATGGTTTAATTTTTATAATTTTTGGACGAAATAACATGCGTGTGTTAACCGTAGGTGAACAACCACTGAGTATTGAAGATGTCGTTTCTGTAGCCAGAGGCGAATGTCAGGTTGCTTTACCTGAAACGTCTGAGTGGCGTGAACTGATTCAAAAAGGCGCTGATTTTCTCGATCAGCTTCTTGAAGAAGAAGGGGTTATCTACGGTGTGACTACGGGTTATGGCGACTCATGTTTGGTTGAAGTGCCGTTGCATCAGGTTAATGAACTACCGCTGCATCTTTCACGTTTTCATGGTTGTGGTTTAGGTGAAAATTTAGATGTCATCACCGCACGTGCAGTAGTTGTGACTCGGTTATGCTCATTAGCTCGCGGTTATTCAGGTGTATCGATAGCACTACTTGAGCGTCTGGTGTGGCTACTCAACGAAAATGTAATTCCAGTCATTCCATCTGAAGGTTCAGTCGGGGCAAGTGGTGACTTAACGCCGTTGTCTTACATTGCGGGAACATTAGTCGGTGAGCGTGATGTCTATGTTGATGGACAAATTGTTCCTGTTGCTCAAGTCTATGCTGAAAAGAGTATGCAGCCTTTAACGCTCAGACCTAAAGAAGGTTTGGCACTCATGAATGGCACAGCGGTGATGACAGCGATTGCTTGTTTGAACTATAAAAAAGCAGAGCAGATTGCACTGGCAAGTACTTTAATTACCGCCCTGAATGTATTGGCGCTAGAGGGCAATCCTAGTCATTTTGATGAAGTCTTGTTTGAACAAAAACCTCATCCAGGGCAGCAGCAAATTGCCAAGCAATTACGTGATTGGCTGAACAGTGAAGTACAAACAGCACATCAAAGTCCACGCTTGCAAGACCGTTATTCGTTGCGCTGTGCACCACACATCATTGGTGTTTTTGAAGACTCAAAAGTATGGTTGCGTCAGTTTATTGAAAATGAACTGAATTCAAGTAACGACAATCCATTGATTGATCCAGTCGGTATGCGTGTATTGCATGGCGGTCATTTTTACGGTGGACACATTGCACAGGCAATGGATAGCTTAAAAATTATGATTGCCAATATTGCTGACCTGATGGATAGACAGATTGCACAGCTAGTCGATCATAAAATGAATCATGGCTTACCACGTAATTTAACAGGTGCAACGGCTGAACGTTTACCATTGAATCATGGCTTTAAAGCGGTACAAATTGGAGTGTCGGCGTGGACGGCTGAAGCCTTAAAAAACACTTTGGCAGCTTCAATTTTTTCACGTTCAACCGAATGTCATAACCAAGACAAAGTCAGCATGGGAACCATTGCTGCACGTGATGCGAGCCGCGTAATTACCTTAACACAGCAAGTCATTGCAGCTCTTTGCTGTGCGAGTGTGCAGGCGATTCATCTGAAAGGTTTAACCACACAGTTAAGTCCAACATTGCAGGCATTTATGCAATGGACCTTACAAAGCTTTGCATTTGTCGAAGAAGACCGACCATTACAAACCGAATTACAACAGATTGTTGATCGTTTAGACCAACTTGAATTGTTTAATCAACCAGAATTTATGGGATAAGGTGAGCCAATGCATGCAGATGTAATCATTGAAATTCCATTTCATGATGTCGATACCATGAATGTGGTTTGGCATGGACACTATTTAAAATATTTTGAGATTGCGCGCTGTAAATTGCTCGATCAATTTCATTACAACTATATGCAGATGAAAGAATCAGGCTATGCATGGCCTGTGATTGAAAGCCATGTTCGCTATGCATACGGTATTGAGTTTGAACAAAAGATTCGGGTTCGGGCCATTTTGAGAGAATGGGAAAACCGCTTAAAAATTGATTATTTGATTTTTGATGCTGAGTCAGGGAAACGTTTAACCAAAGGTTATACCACACAGGTGGCGGTGAATATTGAAGCTCGTGAAATGTGTTTTCAATCGCCACAGGTTTTGTTTGATCGCTTGAATGCATGGTCTGAGTTTCAACCGAAGAGGAATGCGTGATGTCTCAATTCATCAAAACTTTAGGTTTAGGTGCTGCTGTTTGGATAAGCAGTTTAAGTGCGGTCTATGCAGCGCCAACACAGATCACTCAAATTTTTCAGCAACTATCACAGTCTCCTACGGTTCGTGCTGATTTCGAACAGCAAAAAAAATTGCCATCGTTGAATAAAACTTTTGTATCGAACGGCTCTTTGTTGTTCTCAAAATCTTATGGTGTAGCGTGGCAAATCAAGCGACCTGTGCAAGCAGATTTGATTGTTACCCCAACCAAATTGGTACAGAAAACTCAGCGTACATTTAGCCAAATACAAGTTGATCAATCGCCATATAGTTCGGTCGCGACTTTATTCTTACAGCTCATGTCTGGTAATGAACAGGCTTTGGCAAAGAATTTTAATGTAGTAAGTGCGAATTATAGTCCAGCGGGTTGGAGCATGAGCTTAACTCCGAAAAGTAGCTTGTTTAAAAAGTTATTTGTGCGTGTTGATGCTCAAGGGCAACAGTACGTCAACCAAATCGTGATTACCGAGAAAGCGAATAATTTAACGACCATCCGCTTTAGTCACCAGACTTCTCAACCGACGACTCTAACGGCTGCTGAGCATGCGATTTTCCAACTGGCAAAATAAGTTCACCGCGCTTTGGTTAATTGCTCTGCTACTGATTGCGGTGGGGCTTGGCGTGACTTGGCTGAATAAAGATATTCATATTCAAACTAATATTTTTGCGTTATTGCCTAAAGTGCAGCAAGACCCAGCACTTGCACGTACTCAGCAGTACATGAATGAGCAACTCAACAATAAAGTATTTGTGGTGGTAGATGCCAAAGATGAAGCTGCGATACAACAAGCGACTCATTTCTTAACAGCGCAGGCCAAGCAAAGCCAGTTGTGGCAACCGTTGAAGCCCCAACTCGATTTTGATCAATTTGCAAAACAGTTGTATCAACATCGCGCAGGCTTGTTGAGTGCTCAAGATCAAACCTTATTGCAAAAAAAGGACTATGCTGCGCTGACTGAACAAAGTCTGATGCAGATGATGAGTCCAGGCATGCCTGTCACTGCTGAGTCACTGAAGCAAGATCCGCTATTATTGTTCCCTCGTTATGCCATGCAGTTGGTAACCCCGTCACAACAAGATATTGAAATGGAGCAGGGCTTTGCAACGATTCATCATGAGCAAGGTATCTCTCGGCTTTTCGTATTACAGTTGACGCAAAGCCCATACAATATTGATTATCAAGAACAGACCTCTACTTGGATTGAGCAGACTAAGCAAAAGCTAGCGGCAATGGGATTAAAATCTCATTGGACTGGAACTATTTTATTTTCAAATTTTGGGACACAATCTGCTAAACAGGAAATTTCAACCATTGGTGTTGGCTCGACATTAGGCTTAATTTTTCTGGTTTGGTTCGGCTTTCGCTCACTGCGACCTTTGGCGACTGAGTTTATTGCGGTTTCGACCGGAAGCTTTGTAGCATTTGCGGTCACACATTGGGTGTTTGGTGAAATTCACCTGATGACATTGGTTTTTGGTGCGAGTCTAATTGGTGTCTGTGTCGACTTTTCATTTTATTTTATGGCGATGCAATCGCAGCATAGAAAGCTTGGTGGTTTTCAAATTTTAAAACCGCTATTACCAAGTTTGTTTATGGGCTTAATGACCACGTTGGTTGCTTACATCTTTTTGAGTTTTACTCCGTTTCCTGGGTTCAAGCAGATTGCAGTCTTTTCAATTGTAGGATTAACTGCGGCGTGGATCAGTAGTGTTCTACTATTACCAAGATTACCTGCACTCAATGCCCAGCCAGCTATACGAGCCCTGTCGTGGATTGGACAAGCACGGTTATGGTTTCAGCAACGAACCACAGTCCGTTATAGCTTGATTGCAATCATTTTAGCAGTAGGTACGGTGAGTCTTTTCTATCTTAAAAGTAACGATGATATTCGTAATTTACAAGGTATGGACGCGAGTTTAAAGCAGCAGGACCAAGCGGTTCGTGAGCAATTTGGCCAGCAACAAAGTAGTGATTATTTTGTGGTGCGTGCAGCATCGGCAAATGAAATGCAGCAACAAGAGCAGCAACTGATTGGACATTTGCAACAGTTACAATCACAAGGGAAAATTAGTGCATTTCAAGCTTTGGGACAATGGATTCCACCATTGGCAGAGCAGCAAAATAATCTACAACTTTTAAAAAATATTCCAAAAGCGACTTTGCAGCAATATGCTCAAAGTATGGGGCTAAATGTCACTGATGTTTTACAGTGGCAACAGCAACTGACAGCACAACCGTTATTAGATTTTACTGTATTTAAAGATCACCCGTTAGCTTTTCTACAACCTCAAGCCAATGAACGATTAGTGATGGTGACAGGGGCGAAACAGCCTGACGTGTTAAAGCAGCTTCAGAATAATCATATACATTTCCAACAACCGATTAGCGAAATGTCGCAAATGTTTGCTGAACATCGAGTGCAGGCTCAACATCTTCTGATTTATGCCTTAATTGGTTTGGCGGTTGGTTTAGCGCTTATTTATGGACTAAGTTCGATTGTGCCATTGGTCCTGCCAGTCAGCTTGGCATTACTGAGCACTTTTGCTATTCAGGCATGGTTAGGCGTTGAAATAAATTTGTTTAGTATTATGGCCACTTTCCTGATTATTGGGATTGGTGTCGACTATGCAATTTTCTACCGACATGGACATGATCACCCACAAGTAGTTGGAATGGCATTATTTTTATGTATGATGTCGACCTTACTTGGCTTTGGATTACTTTCATTTAGCCATACTTATGCAATTCATTGCTTTGGTTTAACGGTTTTATTCGGGGTTATTTTCTCGTTTATCTATGCGACTTTGTTAACCCCCGCAGATGAAAAACATATTGTAAATTTACAAGACCATTCATAATTTGAATAAATTAAAAAGGAAGTTGTGCTATGAGCACTATAGAAAAAATTGACGTCGTGATTATTGGGGCTGGGCCATCAGGTAGTTCTGCTGCTGCACTTCTTCGAAAAAAGGGCTATACCGTTACAGTCATCGAAAAACAGCATTTTCCTCGTTTTTCGATTGGTGAATCATTGCTACCGCAGTCTATGGGATTTTTAGAAGAGGCTGGTTTATTAGAAACAGTCCGTGAGCATGTTGAACAATATGCTTTTCAATTTAAAAATGGGGCAGCTTTTCTACGTGGCAAACAGCGTAGTTTTTATGACTTTACAGAAAAATTTACCGATGGTCCGGGGACGACTTGGCAAGTTCGCCGTGCAGATTTCGACAATTTGCTAGCAAGGCAGGCTCAAGCTTATGATGCTGATATACGCTTTGGACATGAGGTTTTAGATGTTGATGTTGCATCTGAACAGCCTTTAATTACAGTAATCGATGAAGAACAACGGCGTTATCAGATTCAAACTAAATTCTTATTAGATGCGAGTGGCTTTGGGCGAATTTTGCCAAAGTTATTAGATTTAGAGAGCCCATCAAATTTTCCGGTACGACGTGCACTGTTTACCCATATTGAAGATGGAATTACAGATGATCCTGAATTTGACCGTAATAAAATTTTAATTACGGTGCATGAAAAAGATCATCGCGCATGGTATTGGCTGATTCCATTTGCAGATGGACGGGCTTCTTTTGGTATCGTTGCAGAACAAGACTTTTTTGATAAATACACAGTTGAAAATGCTTTGGATAATGAACCTGAAGCAATGTTCAAACGCATTTTAGCCGATGAACCAAGCTTGTCACATGTCTTGCGCCATGCAAAGTTTGATACACCAGTGCGTACTTTGGTGGGCTACTCAGCGAATGTAAAACACTTGGCAGACCGCAACTATGCGCTATTAGGTAATGCGGGTGAATTTCTTGATCCGGTCTTTTCATCAGGTGTGACGATTGCTCTTAAATCTTCAAGTTTGGCGGTTCCTTTGGTTGAACGAGTTTTACAAGGTGAGCAAGTCGACTGGTTAGAAGAATATGAAAAACCATTACGCCGCGGCATTCAGGTATTTCGTGCCTATGTTGAGTCATGGTACGAAGGCGAGTTCCAAGATGTGGTGTTCTCGCAAAATCAAAATGAAGGTATTCGCCGTATGATTTCTTCATTATTGGCTGGTTATGCGTGGGATGAAAAAAATCCGATTCATAAAAATGCCAAACGTAGACTCAGCACCTTGGCAGAATATTGTCGTGAAGGCTTGGCGCAAGAACAGGTACTTGAGGGATAACCATGCAACGCAAATGGGCAACGATATTACTCAGTAGCTTTATATTTTTAAATGGTTGTCAGGTCATGCCACATGCCAAAGGATTGCAAAGTCCACTATGGCAAGCTCAGACTTATCAACGGCAAGATCAGGTTGAAGTTCAGTGGAAGCAGCAAAGTTTTAGCTTCTTGTTATATCAACAGCAAAAGGGTGCTGTACTGGATATGGTCGCTTTGAGCTTGACAGGGCAGCAATTATTTCAGTTACAGTTTGATGGGCATCGGGTTCATGTTGAACAGCGTATTGATCAAATGCGTTTATTGCCTTTTGAGTTTGTAGTGCGTGACCTTTTGTTTGCGACATACCCTCAGTTTTCGCATTTAGGGCAGCAAGCTGTAGAGATGAAACAACAAGCAGACAAGCAGGTTGTTTATATTGAAAAGCAACCTGTATTGCAGCTTAAACAGGGACAAGGAAGCATTGAATTGATTAATGAACAAGTCCCTTATACCATGACGCTGAGTTCGATTGAGAACACCTTGCAGACAGAAGAAAGTTCTACGCCATGAAACATTTACCTTCAGCAAATGCAGCTCCAATGGTAGTAGGCATACAATTTAGTGTTGGTTTATCTGCATTAGGCTGCGAACTTAATCAAATTAAACAGGCATTACAACAGCCGCAGCAAACCTTGAGTTTGCGAGATGATTTAATCGCTGATCGTGATGTTTGGGTGGGACAATATACATATCCATTATGTTCGAGCGTACCTGATGCTTTACAGTCTGTAGATTCACGTAATCTACGTTTTGCATTAACCGCATTATCCGAAATTGAAACAGAGTTAAAAGCTTATACGGCATCCTTTGAAAATAAACGTTTGGCCATTGTGGTGGGCACATCTACTTCTGGTATTGCAGATAATGAATTGTTACTTAAGCAATATTTTCAAGGGAAAACCGATCTATCGATATCTCATTATCCTCAAGAAATGAGTTGTTTAGCGAAAGCATTGCAGCAGTACTTAGGATGGGAAGGGCCAGCCTATACGATTTCAACAGCTTGTTCTTCAAGTGCTAAAGCATTAGCTGCAGGGCAGAGATTACTTCACGCAGATTTAGCTGATGTTGTGCTAGTCGGTGGCGTCGATACCTTGTGTAAGTTGACTCTAAATGGATTTAATAGTCTAGAGAGTTTATCTGAACATATTTGCCAACCCTGCGGTCTAAACCGTGATGGTATTAATATTGGTGAAGCCGCTGCGTTTTTTGTACTAAGTAAAGAACAAGCCCCTGTCATGTTAATGGGAGCGGGTGAATCTATGGATGCATGGCACATTTCGGCCCCGCACCCTGAAGGTAAAGGTGCTGCTTTAGCTATGCAACGTGCATTAGATATGGCACATATTTCCGCTCAAGAGGTGGGTTATATCAACTTGCATGGAACAGCAACTCCACAAAATGACGCAATGGAAATTAAGGCTGTAAGGCAAGTTTTTGGTGATTACCAAGTTGCTTTGAGTAGTACCAAACATAAAACTGGACATTGCCTCGGTGCAGCGGGTGCCATCGAAGCTTTTATTTGTGAGCAAGTTTTAAAAGATCAAAGTTGGTTGCCTTTACATCAAAGTGGTGAGGTTGATCCAGATTTGGCTGACCAAAACTATGTGCAAGAATCCGAGTTAACACAGCCCATTCGCTATGTCATGAGTAATTCTTTCGCTTTTGGGGGAAGTAATATTAGTCTTGTTTTTGGAGTGAAACCCTAATGAAACTGGATGCAATTCAATATATTCCTCATGAGCAACCGATGGTATTTATTGACCATTTAATCGAGGTTGCAGAAGGGCGGGCGCAAGCAGAACTCACGATTACGCCAGAGCTGATGTTTTGTGAAGCAGAAGGTTTGCCGACATGGGCAAGCATTGAAATTATGGCACAAACGATTAGTGCTTATTCAGGCTGGCAAGGTCAGCAGTCAAAACAAGCACCAAAAGTCGGTTTTTTATTGGGAACGCGTAAGTTAAATTTACCGATTCCTTATTTCGCCTTGGGTTCTCGATTGATCATTCAAATAGAACAACAATATTTTCATGAAGGACTTGGGCAATTTTCCTGTGAAATTCAATATGCTGAGCACTGCATTCAGGCAACGTTAAGTGTATTTGAGCCAACAGAATCACCATTTGAATAACCACAAAGAATTAGGAATATATTGTGACAAGACGAATTTTAGTAACAGGTTCAAGTCGAGGAATTGGGAAAGCGATTGCATTACAACTTGCCAAGGCTGGTTTTGATGTGACTGTGCATGCACGTTCGCGTCAGGCAGAGGCTGAGCAAGTCGTACAAGAGATTCAAGCGTTGGGACAAAATAGCCATTATCTAATGTTTGATGTAAATGAACGCCAAACTGTTCAACAGATTTTAGAACAAGATGTAGAACAGCATGGCGGATTCTATGGCGTTGTATTGAATGCAGGTCTTACTCATGATGGAGCTTTTCCTGCACTCACCGATCAAGATTGGGATGAAGTTATTTCGACTTCCCTAGACGGTTTTTATAACGTATTAAAACCATTAGTTATGCCAATGATTCATTTACGTAAAGGTGGCCGTATTGTCACCTTATCTTCGGTTTCTGGGATTATGGGTAACCGTGGTCAGGTTAACTATAGTGCTGCAAAAGCAGGTCTGATTGGTGCGACCAAAGCTTTGGCACTCGAATTGGCGAAGCGAAAAATTACTGTGAACTGTGTTGCACCAGGATTGATCGAAACTGAAATGGTGACAGATGAAGTCAAAGAACATGCGCTTAAAATGATTCCGTTGCAACGCATGGGACAGGTCGATGAAGTGGCGAGTGTAGTAAAATTCTTGTGTTCAGATGAAGCTTCTTATGTAACTCGACAGGTTATTTCTGTGAATGGAGGACTCATCTGATGAAGCGTGTGGTTGTGACAGGAATGGCTGGAATTACCTCTTTAGGTGAAACTGCCGATGACATCTTTGCTCGATTTGACGCTGCCAAAAGCGGTATACGCTACATGCCAGAGTGGGAGCAATATGTTGATCTTCGGACCAAGCTTGCTGGGCCTGTTGAAACATTCCATGTTCCAAAACATTTTAACCGTAAGGTTACCCGCGGGATGGGGCGTGTAGCCCTTATGTCTGTGGTTTGTGCCGAAACTGCTTTACAAAATGCTGGTTTGCTTGGGCATGAAATTTTGTCTAGTGGCGAAGCAGGTGTTGCTTTTGGTTCTTCTGCGGGTAGCGTAGAGGCCGTGGGTGAGTTTGCTAGCATGTTGCTTCATCAGAGCATGAGTAAGATCAACGCAACTACTTATATTCGTATGATGGCCCACACCAGTGCCGTGAACATGACCGTATATTTTGGTCTTAAAGGCTTAACTTTACCTACCTCAAGTGCCTGTACCTCTGGTTCTATGGCCATTGGGCAAGCCTATGAAGCGATTAAATATGGCAAACAACAGGTCATGATTGCAGGTGGTGCTGAGGAACTTAGTGCAGCAGGTGCAGCCGTTTTTGATGTATTGTTCGCGACCAGTGGCATGAATGATCAACCCGAAAAAACACCGCGTCCATTTGATGCTAAGCGAGATGGATTGGTGATTGGTGAAGGGGCAGGTTGTTTAATTTTAGAAGAATATGAACATGCTAAAGCTCGAGGTGCTCATATCTATGCAGAGGTGATTGGCTACGGTAGCAATACTGATGGTCAACATGTAACTAAACCAGACGCCGAGATGATGGGGCGCTGTATGCAATTAGCACTTAAAGATGCATCTGTAGAGGCTAAAGACATCGCTTATGTGAATGCGCACGGCACCTCAACAGATCAGGGGGATGTGGCTGAAAGTCAGGCGACAGCAACAGTTTTAGGATGTAAACCGATCAGTTCTTTAAAAAGCTACTTTGGACATACGCTGGGGGCGTGCGGAGCTATTGAAGCTTGGCTGAGCATTGAAATGATGAATCGTGGCCGCTTTATTCCAACTTTAAACCTAGATGAAATCGACCCATTGTGTGGTGATCTGGATTATATCATTCAGCAGCCGAGAAATTTGGATGCTGACATTATTATGAGCAATAACTTTGCTTTTGGCGGAATTAATACTTCGCTTATTTTTAAACGTGTTAAACAATAAGGAACACAACAATGTTAAATAAAAAACTTTTATTTGTAGCAATGCTAAGTGCGGGTTTTACTGCCACTGTTCAGGCTGGAGATGAAGTACATCAGTTAAATTTTAAAGAAGCTGTTGACCGTGCAGTTGCAGATGGGACTTTAGATGGTTCAGTAAAGTTTTATTTAAAGGGTACAAAGTCTGGCGGTAAAATCATTCAAAAAGATGCGGTAACCAATAAAAAAACCAATGGTTTTGGTAAGTCAGCAGCAACGTCTTGTGACTGGGTTTTACGTTCAGCACTGATCCAAATGCAAAATAATGCTAAAGCACAAGGTGCAAATGCAGTTACCAATATTGTGAGCTATTTTAAAGCCAATGAAACTACAAGTACGACAACTTACGATTGCTATAAAGGTGCCATGATGGCGGGTGTTACCTTAAAAGGCGACGTGGTTAAATTCTAATTAATTTTAAATAAGGTCGGGATAATGTCTAAACGTAATATTGAAGTCTACACACAGACATTGTCCCAGCTTCTTTTAAAATCTAAACAAGATTTTCCAGACTTTCGTACATTTAATCATTATAAAAAACAGCAAATATATAATATTAGAAACGAGCTCATAGCACAGAAATTACAAATTAAAATAACGAATTTGGAGTTTGCAAAACATGAGCATGGCAAGCCATATTTGTTGAACAACCATTTAGACTTTAATCACTCTCATAGCCAACAATACTATGCTTTAGCGATGAGTCAGCATGTTAAAGATATCGGTATAGACGTTGAAGAGTTAGACCGTAAAGTACGTTTGGAAGCTCTAGCGCAGCATGCATTTCATCCCGATGAATATGCAACATGGCAAAGTCTAGAACAAGACAGAGAATATTGGTTTAAAGTCTGGACGACTAAAGAAGCCGTTCTAAAAGCATCAGGCCTTGGTATACGTTTAGATTTAAATACTTTAAACACCCAAGCACATCCTACAGACCGTGGCGGAATATGTTCTCATCCACTGATCGGGACATTTGCTTATCAAAACTTCATTGTGGGTAATATGATTTTAACAGTGGCATGGCGCTCAGAATTATCTTGCCGTGGTTTTCAGTTTCCTACAGTTCAGCTTCATTCACTTGATACTTAATAAGCGAATAGAAGACATAAAAAAACCGCGAATTACGCGGTTTTTTTAGTTTAGAGCAAGCTATAAAATTAAGCTTGACCTTCAACAGCTTGAGCACGTTGCATATTCGCTTCGAACTCTGCATCAAAGTTGATTGGTGTAAGAAGTAACTGTGGGAAGCTACCTTTAGTCACTAAATCATTTACCGCTTCACGTAAGAACGGGAACAAAATATTTGGGCAATAAGCACCTAAAATATACGGTAAGCGATCTTCTTCAATGTTATCAATTAAGAAAATACCTGATTGAGTGATATCTACAATGAACGCTGTTTCGTTGTCGTTATCAGCTTGTACCACAACTTTTAAAGAAACTTCAAAATGAGTTGGATCAATTTTTTCTGCAGCAGAAGAAAGATTGATATTGAGTTCAGGTTGCCATTGTTTAGTAAAAACCTGCGCCCCAGGAACCTCAAAAGAAATATCTTTTGTATAAATACGCTCTAAAGCTAATTGTGGTTGAACTTGTTGTTCTTCGCTCATTGTTTTTTCCTTAATATGGATGCGAGATTAAGCCAATAATTCGTCGAGTTTACCTTCACGCTCTAAAGCATAAAGTTGGTCAAAACCACCAATAAACTGATCGTTAATAAAAATTTGTGGGACAGTACGATGATTAGTGCGTTGCATTAATTCAACACGTACTTCCGGTGCTTCAACAGAAAGATTTACTTCTTTATAAGCAACACCTTTACGCTCAAGTAACTGTTTAGCACGAACGCAATACGGACATACAGAAGTTGAGTAAACAATGACATTTGCAGCCATAATAATTCTCCTTAAGCTTTTGGTTTGCTTTTAACAAGAGGTAAGCCTTGTGCTTTCCAGTTACTAATACCACCATCAAGACGATAGCTGTCATGGTGAGCAACTTTTTGCAAAGCACTACCAGCGACTTGCCCGAGGTTGCAAATAAATACCAATGGACGGTCACTTGCTTTTAATTCATCAGCATGACTTGCAATTTGACTGAAAGGAATATTGCGGCTACCACTAATATGACCTTCACGGAAGTCTTTACTATCGCGCAAGTCGATGAGTATGGCATTTTTCGCTTTCACTAAAATACCAAGCGACTGTGGTGAAATTTTACGACCGTTACGTTGACCTTCAAAAATGAAGAACAACACGACCAAGACTCCGAGCGTACCAAACAAAATGGGGTGATTCCCCATAAACTCTAACCAGCGTTCCACAAGTCACCTAAAAAAATTAAAAACAAAATTGACCTAGAGTATAGCGTATATAGATGGTGATCAAAATCACCACTTCAAGGGCAAAGCGGACAGAAAATTAGTTTTTTTGCTGTGCTTCTTGAATCTCATCATTTAAACGCAAAAAGCTATCTAGGCGCCGTGGTAAAATTTCACCAGATTCTACAGCGTGTTTTAACCCACAGTTCTTTTCATGAGTATGGGTACAGTTACGGAATTGGCAAGAACCCAAATGTGCTTCAATTTCTGGAAAGCCCATACGAATTTTTTCTAAATCAAGATGCCAAAGCCCAAATTCACGAATTCCCGGTGAGTCGATTAACGCGCCATTTTTACCGAAATTCATTAAACGTGTAGAGGTTGTTGTGTGCTGACCAAGTGCAGAGTTTTCAGAAATAATATTTGTTTTTTGCTCTGCTTCTGGAATGAGCACATTAATTAAAGAACTTTTTCCTACACCCGATTGGCCAACGAAAGCGACTGTTTCGCCATCTAAACGTTCAGATAAAGCAGAGATATCACCCTTTTTAGACTGACAAATCATCACCTCATAACCCAAAGTTTTATATTCTTCTAATAGGGTGAGAATTGGGTCATTTTCGGTTAACAAATCAGACTTATTTAGGACTAAAAGAGCAGGAATATTAGCATCTGCACAAGCAACTAAATAACGGTCAATTAACGTTGGCGCAGGTTCAGGAAGAGGTGAAAATACAATCACAATCAAACTGATATTTGCTGCCACAGGTTTAACTTTGTGATAACGGTCTGGACGGGTAAGTAAAGAGGTACGAGGGTGAATGGCTGTAATAATACCTAAACCCGTGTTTGGGTCAGCTTGCCATTTAACTCGGTCACCAGTCACAAGTAATTCTAAGTTTGTGCGAGTATGACAGCGCCATACGCTTTTGAGCTCGATAGGTTTCCAGAAAGGTTCTGGCTCTCCTTCGGCAACTTGAGGTTTTTCTGGGTGATGCTCAGGTACAGAGAGTGCTTGTACTTCAAGTTGGCGGCCATAATGTTGTACAACGAGTCCGTCCAGATCTTGTGAGGTATCGGCCTCTTCTTGGCGAGTTTTGTGCTGTTTTTCAATACGACGTTGCTGTTGTTCAGTTAAACGACGCTTACGAATTAAAGCCATTCATATCCCAAAAAAACCACTGTTTGAAGATGGCAAAAATAGCATGAAGCGGCTATAGAATTACAGCGCAGATGCAAGAAATTTGCTACTATTGATGTTTTTACGGCATTTTAGAACGTACATACATGAGCAGTACTTTAAATACACGATTAATTTGGATTGATCTGGAAATGACCGGATTAGATACCGATAATGACCAAATTATTGAAATCGCAACAATTATTACAGATGATCATTTAAATGTACTTGCCGAAGGTCCGGTTTTAGCCGTTCACCAGCCTGACCGTATTTTAAATGCAATGGATGAGTGGAATACCCGCCAACATGGGCAGTCTGGTCTGATTGAACGAGTTCGTCGCAGCAAATTAACAGCTCGTGATGCTGAGTTACAAACTTTAGAATTCCTAAAAAAATGGGTGAATCCAAAAGTTTCACCGATGTGTGGTAACTCGATCTGTCAGGATCGCCGTTTCTTACACCGTCTTATGCCTGAACTAGAGCAGTATTTCCACTATCGTAATCTTGATGTATCTACGGTCAAAGAACTCTCAAAACGCTGGCGCCCTGAAATCATGAGCGGTCTGAAAAAGAATGCATCGCATTTGGCAATGGATGATATTCGTGACTCGATTTCCGAGTTGAAATATTACCGTGAATATTTCTTTATCATGAACACTGACGGTAAAGATTAATAACTTTCCCCAAGTGATATGAAAGGGAGGCTATTGCCTCCTTTTTTATTGTTTAAAGGGGATTGTTACAATAATGCCGATCGCCTGATTTGGCTTTCATATTCATTTTGCTTAAAATGATGTTTTAAATTTTTATTATAAAAAGAGAGCATTTATGCAAAGTAATAACCCGATACTGACCCGTGTTGAAACGGTCAGTGACTATAGTCAACCGATGACTGTGCAAGGTGCGATTCAAAAATCTGTAATGTTGACAGTCATTGCTGCTGCGGTGGGTGTCGCTTTATTTTTCTATGCAGCCTTTACTGCAAATGTTGGCATTGCTTACGCGGCTTCAATTGTGGGTGCAATTGGTGGCTTGGTTTTAGCTTTAATTACAACGTTTAAACCAACGACCGCACCAACATTGGCAATTCCATATGCCTTATTTGAAGGGGCTTTTTTAGGTGGTATTTCTTTTACTTTCCAGTTGAAATACCCAGGTGTTCCTCTTCAGGCTTTATTAGCGACTTTCGTTACGACTTTGGTGATGTTTGGTCTATATAAATTCCAAATTATTCGCGCAACTGAAAAGTTCAAGTCAGTTGTAATTTCTGCATCTTTGGCGATCTTTATTGTATTTATCGTACAGATGGTCATGCGTTTAGCATTTGGTTCAAGCGTTCCTTATATTTTTGAAAGTAACTGGTTAGGTATTGGCTTTGCTGCATTTGTTGCAGTGATTGCTTCACTTAACCTGATTTTAGATTTTGATTTAATTGAAACTAATGCAGCATATCGTGCACCAAAATTCATGGAATGGTTGTGTGGTATCGCATTACTTGCAACTTTAGTGTGGATGTATATTTCTTTCTTACGCTTACTTGGCTTATTGTCTGACGACTAAGATTAAATTCATCGAGAAGTCGCTCCTCATCAGGAGCGATTTTTTTTCGTGCGATTTTTGAAAAAAGATGCATTATGCAATTTCGAAAACCGCTGAATATTGGCATTATGCTTGAAATTGTTTTGAGTGAGATCGGCATGACACAAGGACTTTTAGCAGGTAAGCGCTTTTTGATTGCAGGCGTTGCTAGTAAATTATCAATTGCTTTTGGTATTGCACAAGCATTACACCGTGAGGGTGCAGAGCTTGCGTTTACTTATCCAAACGAAAAATTAAAAAAACGTGTGGATGAATTTGCTGAGCAATTCGGTTCTAAGCTTGTGTTTCCATGTGATGTTGCTGTTGATGCTGAAATTGATAATGCATTTGCAGAACTTGCAAAACATTGGGACGGCGTAGACGGTGTTGTGCACTCAATTGGCTTTGCACCTGCACACACACTTGATGGTGACTTCACTGACGTAACTGACCGTGACGGTTTTAAAGTTGCTCATGACATCAGTGCATACAGCTTTATTGCAATGGCTCGTGCTGCAAAACCTTTATTACAAGCTCGCCAAGGTTGTTTATTGACTTTGACTTATCAAGGTTCTGAGCGCGTTATGCCTAACTATAACGTAATGGGTATGGCAAAAGCTTCTTTAGAAGCTGGTGTTCGCTACTTAGCATCAAGCTTGGGTGTTGACGGTATTCGTGTAAATGCGATTTCTGCGGGTCCAATCCGTACTTTGGCTGCTTCTGGTATTAAGTCTTTCCGTAAAATGTTAGATGCCAATGAAAAAGTTGCGCCGTTAAAACGTAATGTAACGATTGAAGAGGTAGGTAATGCAGCGTTGTTCCTATGCTCACCTTGGGCTTCTGGTATTACTGGTGAAATTCTATATGTAGATGCTGGTTTCAATACTGTAGGTATGAGCCAATCTATGATGGATGATGAATAAGTTTTAAAACTTATTTAGCTATAAAAAAGCCGTAGTTGAAGGACTACGGCTTTTTTAATTGGTACAAGTTACTGAGGAAGTTCTTTTACAGGTGAACCACCTAAAGCTTGCATGAGGGTGACATACGCGTTGTATTGGCTTTGCTTGGTTTCAACGAGGCTTAAACGTGCAGTACGTGTAGTTTGCTGAGCATCAAGAAGTGTTTTTAATGCGACAGCACCATAACGGTAACGGACTTCGGTTAAACGTTCAGTTTTTTCTGCAAGTTCAACATTACGTTCTTGTAACGCTACTTGTTTGTCGAGTTCGGTACGACTCGATAAAGCGTTTTCTACATCAGCAAAAGCCTGATAAAGCGTTTGACGATATTGAATAATCGCTTTTTCATAATCCAGATTGCTAATTGCGATATCTTTCTTCATATCGTTATATTGCAAAAATGGTAAGCTCAAACTCGCCCCAAGTGTGAGGGCAGGGTTACGTAACAGTTCTGTCAACGATGTGCTGGTTGAACCTAAACTGCTAGTTAAGCTAATCGATGGATAGTAGCTCGCCTTAGTAGCATCTTTAGTGGCTAATGCTTTTCTTAAGCGTAGCTCACTTGCTTGCAAATCAGGGCGACGCGATAAAATATCGGCAGGTAAACCAGCACCAATTGAAGGTAGAGCAGTGCGTGGTAAACGCTTTGGTTCTTGAATGTTTAATTGTTGCAATGGCTCATGCAATAGCACTGCAATAGCCGTACGTGTTTCAACCAATTGTTGTTCAATCTGGCTTAAACTCGCTTTCTGGCTTTGTACAGATTGTTCTGCTTGAGTCAGATCTACACCTGAAACTGCGCCAGCTTTATATTGAATTTGTACCAAGTCATAAAGCTTTTGAGAGGTTGCGAGACTTTGCTGGGCAGTTGTGTAGCGCTCATTTAAATAACCGAGTTGCCAATAGAGTTTGGCAGTGGTTGCAATTAAACTTTGCCCAGTGGCTTGTAAGTCTTGTTCGGTCGCTAAGGCTTCCCATTTACTTGCCTCAGTTTGGCGTGCAAGCTTGCCAAACAAGTCAAGCTCATAGCTTACACCCGCACTCATTGATAGGCCTTTAGAGCTGTCATCTCCCGAATTTAAATCGAAAGAATGTCCTGTAGAAACACTAGAACTGGTACGCAAGCCTTGTTGGTTTGCAGTTAGATCAGCTTGTAAACGAGCTTGCTTTAAGGCAATACCTGCAACTGCTAAATCACTGTTACGTTCTAATACATTGCTTACCAGCTGATTAAGCTGTGCATCATTGAAAAGCGTCCACCAACGATCAGAGTATTGATCGGCAGACATGTTTTTTGCTTTTGCTGTGTCATATTGAAAACTACCCGGAACTTGTACTGCAGGCGTTTCATAAGGTGTTTTTACTACAGCTGCACATCCTACAAGAGAACCTGTGAGAAGGAGTGCTGTGCTGAGTTTAGTCATAGAGAAAGACATGCAATTTTCCTTATTCTCGAGATAGTGCGGCAACAGGGTCAAGTTTCGCGGCATTCTTAGCAGGCAAGAAACCGAATACGACACCAATCAGTGTTGAACAGACAAATGCTGCAATAATAGAAGTGCTTGAATAAGCCACGCTAAAGTTACCGCCAGCAAATTTATTAATAAGTTGTCCAAGGCCAAGCGATAGTAAGACGCCAAGCACACCACCAATTAAACACACCAAAATTGCTTCAATTAGGAATTGCTGCAAAATATCACTTTGACGAGCACCTACGGCCATACGTACACCAATTTCCTGAGTACGTTCAGTCACAGAAACCAACATAATATTCATTACCCCGATACCACCAACCACCAGTGAAATTACGGCAATTGCTGAAACTAGAAGCGTCATTGTGCTGGTTGTTTTCTCAATAGTTTGACGGATACTGTCACTGTTCATGGTGAAAATATCTTGTGCACCATGGCGCTGGGTTAATAAATTTACAATCGCATTTTCTGCGGCAGCAGTTGAATATTTGTCATTAATACGAACCACGATATTACGTACATTAGATTGACCTAACATACGGCTCATTACGGTTGTATAAGGCATATAGACATTTAACGTATCATCTGAGCCCATGCCGCTTGTCTGCGGTTCTACAATTCCGATAATACGTGCTGGTACACTACCGAGCAGTACGACTTGGCCAATTGGATTGCTACCATCTCCAAAGAATTGTTTTTGTGTATTGGTATCAATGACAACATCTTGTGAACGATCACGCACACTACGTTGGTCAAAAGTTTGCCCATCTTTAAAGACTAAACCTTTTACATCGAAATAATCGTTACTCACACCATTAATGGTCGCATTTGCTTCATTCTGCTGGTAACGCATGGTTTTGGATGTACTGACGATTGGGCTGACTGCGCTGACATAAGGTTGAGTCATTAACGCATCAGCATCGGCAGGAACCAAAGTTTTAAAGTTTGCAGTTTTGGAGTTATCACCAAAACCACGGCCCTGAAACACCGTAATCGTATTTGTTCCCAAGCTGCTAATATTGCTTAAAATTTGTTGTTGAGAACCTTTACCTAGCGCGACCACTGTAACAACAGATGCAATACCAATAATAATCCCAAGCATGGTTAAAAAAGTACGCATGCGGTGGGCATTCATCGACAGTAAAGCCATTTGAAAAGCTTCTGACAAACGATCTAAAGTAGAACGCCATGCGGAAATACTTTTGCCTTTCTTCTGTTTGCCTTGCAAAGCAGGAGCGGCATCTGGATCAGAATTGCCTGGTTCAGCTGCTTGATCAGGAACATTAGGACGGTCACTAATAATTTCTCCGTCACTAATTTCGATAATACGCGTCGCATTTTTGGCAACTTGCATATCGTGGGTGACTAAAATAATAGTGTGACCAGCGGCATTGAGTTCACGCAAAATACGCATCACCTCAACACCACTATGAGAGTCGAGTGCCCCTGTCGGTTCATCGGCCAGAATAACGTCACCGCCATTCATAAGGGCACGGGCAATAGAAACACGTTGCTGTTGACCACCAGAGAGCTGGCTTGGTCTATTAAGTGTTTTAGTACCTAAACCTAATTCAGTCAGTAAAGCCGTTGCACGTTGTTTACGCTCAGAAGGCGTAACACCTGCATAGACAGCTGGAACTTCAACGTTACCCTCAGCAGATAAGTCACCCAGTAAATGGTAGCGCTGGAAAATAAAACCAAAATATTCACGACGTAGTCGAGCGAGTTGATCTGGTTCGAGTTTACCGGTCTCTTGTCCACTAACCTTGTAACTACCACTCGTAGGGCGGTCTAAACAGCCCAAAATATTCATGAGTGTTGATTTGCCAGAACCAGACTGACCGACAATGGCAACCAGTTCACCTTCGTAAATGGTAAGGTCAATGCCTTTTAAAATTTGTATCGTGCTTTCGCCAGCAGGGAATTCCCGGACTAGATTGCTGACTTCAAGCAAAGCTTGTTTTGTCATGCTTACATTCCCATTGGGCCACTACGGCGACGGTTATTACTACTATTAGCTGATGCAGCAGAAGTATCTGCGCTATCGGCAATGACAACTTGATCACCTTGTTTTAAGCCCGCAAGAACTTGTGCATTTACACGGTTGTTAATGCCAACCAAAATTTGAGTTGGTTTAGTTGTGCCATCAGCTTGTAATACACGTACAACACTTAACGTTAATTTACCTTGTTCAATTAACTGTTTTTGCTCAGCAGTCAGGTTAAGACGCTCCAAACGAGCTCCATTTCCTTGAGATTTTTTAGCAGCTTCAGGTGTAGAGCTTGCTTTATCAGATGATTGGCCTGATTTTCTTTGACCTGAAAATTGTTTAGAGCTCAGTGCTGATGATGGAACGAGCAGGGCATTTTTAGCTGAGTTTAATACGATATAAACTTGTGCAGTCATATCAATACGCAATTTACCGTCGGTATTTGGCACATCGAATAAGGCATTATAGTAAACAGCTGAACTCGTTGTTGAGCTTGTCGTACTTGTTGATTCGCTAGAAATAGAATCTGGAGCAGGTTCAATCTGGCGTAAAGTTGCGTAACGTTTAGTATCTTCACCTAAGGTAGTGAAATAAACTTGTTGTCCTTTCTCAACTTTCATAATGTCAGCTTCACTGACTTGAGCCTTGATCGTCATGTTTTGTAGTTTTGCAATTTTGACAATTGTTGGCGCACTTTGATTGGCGTTTACTGTTTGACCTTCTTCGGTCACAATCGCAACAACCGTACCATCTGTTGGAGCAACAATACGCGTATAACCAATATTGGTTTGCGCCGTAGATTTTGTGACTTTTGCAGATTCGATTTGTGCATCTAATGCTTTGATTTGTGCTTGAGCTGTTTTATAGCTTGCCTCAGCCGATTCTAAATCCGCACGTGGTGTTGCATCTTGTGCATACATTTGTTGCTGACGGCGGTATTCAAGTTGTTTTTCATTCAAAGAAGCAACTTGCTGAAGGCGCTGCGCTTCTAAATTTTTAATATTTGCATCAGAGGTTTTTAAACTATTTTCTTGGGTGGTTGAATCAATCTGTGCAATGAGTTGGCCTTGCTTAACCTGATCGCCAAGTTGCACATACATCTTTTTAACCTGACCAGATACCTGCGCACCGACACTAATCAGTTTAGTTGCATCAAGTGTACCCGTTGCAAGTACATTATTTTCAATATCCCCGCGTGTTACCTCAGCAGTAATATATTGTGGCTGCTGCTGTTTTGGCTTGAAAAACTTCCAGGCTAATAGAGCAATAATGGCTATACAGATGATGATAATAACAAGTTTGATTGGCTTTATTTTTGGCATGGCGAGAGGTCGAAAAGTTTAAAATTTAATTTAGTATAAAAGCGAAATGAGGATAAAACGTGAATTTTTATGATATTTCAGGAATGAAGAAAAATGATTCAGGCGAATTACTGTATAAATAATGTTTTTCCACATAACTCAGCAATCGCTTGCTGCATTAAATGTTCTGCATTTTCGTTCGACATTCCTTTAATTGCTGCATCAATTTGCAATAGAAGGGTAGACCAGCCTAAAAACTGTTGTGGATTTAGTCTTCTTAATGCTTGTTGATATAAGCTGACTTTTGTTTTCCATATACCGAGCTGTAAGGCATTATGGGGTTGTTCAAACAATTGCATCAACAAACGCATTTCTTTACTTAAAGTCCATAAAATCAGACTATCGGGTTCGCCTGCTGCAATTAAATATTGAAAAATCTTGATAGATTGGCCAAGGTTGCCTTCTAATAATGCATCACTTAAATCATAGGTGGTATAGCGTGATTGATCTTGTAGGCACGCATATAATTGTTCAATTTGAATCAGTTGTTGGTCTGGAAAAGTGTCTCTTACACGCATCAAGCTATTTTTAGCTGCAAGCAAATTGTGCTCATGATGTTGCATTAGCCACTGCCAAGCATCATTGTCGAGTTGAATTTCAAGTTTCTCTGCTTCAGCAGATAAAATTCTTTGGCGATCTTGTGGGTAATTTGCCGTGAGGGCAACTACAACCCCATTTGCTTCAACAACTTGGAAAAAAGCAGATTTTAAGCTGCTACTATCTTGTTTGGGTAAAACAATTAATAGCAGGTTATGTTCATTATGTTGTATATAGCTTTTGAGCTGTTTTAAGCCATTCGCATCAGGTTTTATATTGCCGTGTACTTCAATAGCAAGCTGCTGAGAAAATAAAGACAAGCTATTAAGTGCGTTAAAGACATTTTTCCAGTCACTTACACTACTAATATCATAGCGCTGTCTTTCAACTTCTTGTTGTTGCCAGCTTTTTCGAAAGGCATCTAATAAATTTTGTTCTAATAAAGGCTCTTGCCCATGCAAAATCCACGCACCCCGAGCTTCCGGAGTACGTTTTAAGGCTTGTAAATAATCAATTTTCATTGCTAGTAAAAATACAGATTAAGGCTGAGCTTTTGGTAAGCGATTTGCTGAAATCTGACGAGTAATTTGCTGTGCAATATCATCAATTACAATACGTTGTAAGTAACTTTCTTGCTGATTTTCAGTGTTGACTGTTGCCAAGTCATATTGATAACTACGAGATGCAGTTAATGAGCGTGGCTCAGTAATTTTATTACCTTGACGGTCTTCAATCTGGAAGGTTACGGTCAAACGTAATAATACTTCAGTTAGTTTTCCATTTAAAAGCTGACGACGTGGTGTGTACTCTAAAACACGAAGTACGTAGGCATCATTATCATTGCTGAGTTGAACACCATTTGCGGCTAAATAAACTTTTAACTGCGTTTCCAAATCATCAGTTTTAGCTGGTAACTCAAGGCTTAACTTTTTATAAACAAGCGGAGTCGCAGTCGGGTTGGTTCCTTTTAAATGAAATCCACACCCGACTAAGCCTGCACTAAGGCCTAAGGTTAAAACAACAGCGGCTAAACGTTTGGCTAAGTGCATGCTTGATCCTCTCATTAATAACTTTAATTAAACCACGAGGTTAACTAATTTATTTGGAACCACAATTTCTTTTTTTGTTGGTCCGGTTAAGAATTGTTGAACTTCTGGTAGAGCTTTAGCTTGAGCTAATAGATCTTCCTTAGAAATATCAACAGAAACTTCAAGTTTACCGCGAAGTTTACCATTAACCTGTACAACAATCGTTTGTGTATTGCGTGTTAACGCAGAAGCATCAACTTCAGGGAATGTTGCCGCCGTAACATCTGTACCAAATTGAGCCAATAAAGTTTGGCTTAAATGCGGTGCAAACGGTTCAAGTAAAGTTAATAGTGTTGTGATTGCTTCACGTTCTACAGCAATGTCATTGTCATCTTTTGCTTCAAACTTGTTGCTTGCATTTAACAACTCCATTAAAGCAGCAATCGCAGTATTGAATGCATGACGACGTTCAATATCATCACTTACTTTTTGAATCGTTTCGTGTGTTTTACGACGTAAGTCTTGAGCGTCTTTAGATAAATTAGCTGTATCGATTGTAGAAGCTGAGTTGCCTTTTTCAAGGAAGCCAGCTACAAGGCGCCATACACGTTTCAAGAAACGATTTGCACCTTCAACACCTGCATCAGACCATTCTAAAGATTGATCTGGTGGAGCAGCAAACATCATGAATACACGAGCTGTATCTGCACCGTATTGATCAATAATCGCTTGTGGGTCAATACCGTTATTTTTCGACTTAGACATTTTTTCTTGTCCGCCGATCACAACTTCTTGGCCATCACCTGAATATTTTGCAGAAAGAATACGACCTTTCTCATCGCGTTCTAATTCAATATCAGCTGGGTTGAACCAAGTTTTCTTGCCATTTTCTGCTTCACGATAGAACGTATCTGCAAGTACCATGCCTTGAGTTAGCAAGTTGGTAAATGGCTCATTACCTTGTACAACGCCTTCATCACGCATTAATTTGTGGAAGAAACGTGCATAAAGTAAGTGAAGAATCGCGTGTTCAACACCACCAATGTATTGGTTTACAGGAAGCCAGTTTTGAGCTGCTTCAGGTTTAACCATACCACCAGTAAAGTCTGGAGATGCATAGCGTGCATAGTACCAAGATGACTCTACGAAGGTATCTAAAGTATCTGTTTCACGACGAGCATCGCCACCACAACAAGGACATTTAGTTTCATAGAATTCAGGCATTTTGTTAAGCGGGTTACCTGAACCATCTGGAACAACGTCTGTTGGTAATACAACTGGAAGCTGGTCTTCTGGAACTGTGACTTGACCACAAGTATCACAGTTAATCATTGGAATTGGACAACCCCAGTAACGTTGACGAGAAACACCCCAGTCACGTAAACGGAATTGAACTTTAGAGTTTGCTAAAGCTTGTGGTTCTAATTTTGCAAGGAATGCGTCAAACGCAGCTTGGAATTCTAAACCGTCAAACTCACCAGAGTTAACAAGTTTACCCTCTTTAGAACCGTACCATTCTTGCCACTCAGTTGCAGAGTAATCTGCATCGTCAGCGCCTTTCGCATCGATTACTTGCTTAATTGACAAGTTAAACTTGTTAGCAAATTCAAAATCACGTTCGTCATGCGCTGGTACAGCCATTACTGCGCCAGAACCATAAGACATTAATACGTAGTTTGCGATCCAGACAGGAAGCTCTTCACCAGTTACAGGATGTTTTACAAACAAGCCTGTTGCCATGCCTTTTTTCTCGGCTGTTGCCAAGTCCGCTTCTGCAACTGAACCCATGCGGCACTCTTCAATGAATGCAGCCAATTCTGGGTTGTTTTCAGCAGCTTTAAGCGCGAGAGGGTGTTCTGCTGCAACAGCCACATATGTCACACCCATTAGCGTGTCGGCACGTGTTGTATAAACAGTTAAGCCATCAGCATAGATTTCAGTATTGGCTGAAGGGAAAGTAATTTCCATGCCTGTAGAGCGACCAATCCAGTTACGTTGCATGGTCAACACTTGTTGAGGCCAGCCGTCTTGTAAAGTGTCAAGATCGTCTAATAATTCTTGTGCATAGTCCGTAATACGGAAGTAGTACATTGGAATATCACGTTTTTCAACCAATGCACCTGAGCGCCAGCCACGACCATTTTCAACTTGCTCGTTTGCTAAAACTGTTTGGTCAACTGGATCCCAGTTTACTGTTGAAAGTTTACGGTAGATTAGACCTTTTTTATAAAGCTGAACAAATAACCATTGTTCCCAGTGATAATACTCTGGTGTACAAGTCGCGAATTCGCGATCCCAGTCTACAGACAGGCCTAATTTTTTTAATTGGTCACGCATGTAAGCGATGTTTTCAAATGTCCATTTTGCTGGAGCAACTTTATGGGCAATTGCTGCATTTTCAGCAGGTAAACCGAATGCATCCCAACCCATAGGTTGTAATACAGTTTCACCTTTTAAACGGTAAAAACGGCTAATTACATCGCCAATTGTATAGTTACGCACATGCCCCATATGCAGCTTGCCGCTTGGGTAAGGAAACATTGACAGGATGTAGCGATGTTTACCTTCGACAGTGTCGGCAACTTTAAAGACTTTACGATTTTCCCAATCTTGTTGAACTGATGGTTCAATCGTGTTTGCTTGATATTCGGGGTCAATGTGAGAAATAGTCATAGACGTAAGCTATACAACGAAAATTGAAATGAAAGATTGCTGCACAGCATAGCGCAAAATAACAGGAAATGTCAGTTTTTAGATCAGGATTTTATCTTTTAATATGAGCAATAAACATTTCTCAATCTATTCTTCTTTATTTTAAATAATAGAGGAGTGATGAAAATATTCACCACTCTCATTTTACTTATCGTGCTGTTGTAGTGGGTGGGGTAGGTACCGCAGGTGGAACAGCTACTGCGGGTGCATTTTTTTCCTGTGCGACGTTAGTTGCCTCTTGCACTACTTTATCTGTTTTATCTTGAGATTGTTGTTCTGGGGAAGGTGTCGAATTTTTTACGGATGATTGGCTGCCGTAAGTTGAAACTTTGTTCAAATGTTTTGCACTCTTAGGTGGTGGAGTCGTGGTGTAGTGGGTGGAGCCATTTTTATCCATCCATTTGTAATATTGCTGTGCCTGACTTTGGCTTGAGTAAACTAAAATCGCTGTTGCAACAGCTGTATATAAGCTTGTTTTTAAATAAGATAAATTCATATCAAATATTCCCCAAAGAAAGCTGGCTATATTTAAATAAAGTTCATAAATAAGCAATTTACAATGCATGGTTTTATATAAAAAGAATAATTATTTTTAATAAATAGAGGGTAGAACTACCAAATTTAAGATTTAAATTTAGATTAAAAAAGAAGCAGCTAAAACTTTTTATGGAAAAACCTTTTCTTTAATCTTGACTTTAGTGAATTAAACAACAAAAATGCTTCCTTTAGTTTTATATGCGATTATTTGATCACCCTTCGAATAACCGTCATGTTTTGTAATAGACATTCTCTCTAGCCGAGAGATTGATTTTACTTAAAGTATGTATATCCAGACATGCTTTATTAATGTTAAAAAAGCTTATACGGCTGAAAAACAGAAATTTTTCTATTGCAACGAAAACTAGACAATATGTGTGCTATAACAGTGCAGACAATTCAATGAATGAAACACTATTTGTGCCTTCCATAAATAGTGATAAAGATTTTAGGGTGAATCACGTTGGAACTTTTATCTGGTGGTGAAATGCTCGTTCGTGCTCTTGCGGACGAAGGCGTTGAACATGTTTTTGGTTATCCAGGCGGCGCTGTATTACATATTTATGATGCGCTATTTCAACAAGACAAAATTAATCATTACCTCGTACGTCATGAACAAGCTGCTGGTCATATGGCAGATGCTTACTCGCGTGCTACAGGTAAGACTGGCGTAGTACTGGTCACTTCTGGACCTGGCGCAACTAATACTGTGACTCCAATTGCAACAGCTTATATGGACTCAATCCCAATGGTGATTTTGTCTGGCCAGGTTGCATCACATCTTATTGGTGAAGACGCTTTCCAAGAAACTGACATGGTGGGTATTTCACGTCCGATCGTGAAACATAGCTTCCAAGTTCGTCACGCAAGCGAAATTCCTGCAATTATCAAAAAAGCATTTTATATCGCTTCAAGTGGTCGCCCTGGCCCTGTTGTAGTCGATATTCCTAAAGATGCGACAAATCCTGCAGAAAAATTTGCATACGAATATCCTGAAAAAGTGAAGATGCGTTCTTATCAGCCACCTTCACGTGGTCATTCTGGTCAAATTCGTAAAGCGATTGATGAGCTTTTAAGTGCAAAACGCCCTGTAATTTATACAGGTGGTGGTGTTGTTCAAGGTAATGCATCAGCATTATTGACTGAGTTGGCTCATTTGTTGGGCTATCCAGTGACAAATACACTTATGGGTCTTGGTGGTTTCCCTGGTAATGATCCACAGTTCGTGGGCATGTTGGGAATGCACGGTACTTATGAAGCAAATATGGCGATGCATAATGCTGACGTCATTCTTGCAATTGGTGCGCGCTTTGATGACCGAGTAACCAATAACCCTGCAAAATTCTGTGTGAATGCAAAAGTTATTCATGTTGATATTGATCCGGCGAGCATTTCAAAAACGATCATGGCGCACATTCCGATTGTAGGGGCGGTTGAGCCTGTACTTCAGGAAATGTTGACGCAATTGAAACAATTGAATGTGTCTAAGCCTAACCCAGAAGCAATTGCTGCATGGTGGGATCAAATTAATGAATGGCGTAAAGTTCATGGCTTGAAGTATGAAACACCTGCTGATGGCACGATGAAGCCACAGCAAGTTGTTGAAGCTTTATATAAAGCGACTAATGGCGATGCCATTATTACTTCGGATGTGGGTCAACACCAAATGTTTGGCGCGTTGTATTACAAGTACAAACGTCCACGTCAATGGATTAACTCAGGCGGATTAGGCACCATGGGCGTAGGTTTACCTTATGCAATGGCAGCTAAGTTAGCTTTCCCAGATCAACAGGTAGTTTGTATTACCGGTGAAGCTTCAATTCAGATGTGTATTCAAGAGCTTTCAACTTGTAAGCAATACGGTATGAATGTGAAGATCTTGTGCTTGAATAACCGTGCTTTAGGTATGGTTAAACAATGGCAAGATATGAACTATGAAGGTCGTCATTCAAGCTCATACGTTGAATCATTACCTGATTTTGGCAAATTGATGGAAGCTTATGGTCATGTGGGTATTCAGATTGATCATGCTGATGAACTAGAGTCAAAGCTTGCTGAAGCAATGGCGATTAATGATAAATGTGTATTCATTAATGTCATGGTTGATCGTACAGAACATGTTTATCCAATGCTGATCGCAGGTCAGTCAATGAAGGATATGTGGTTAGGGAAAGGAGAGCGTACATAATGAGACATATTATTTCTGTACTCGTTGAAAACGAAGCTGGTGCGCTTTCTCGTTTGGTAGGTTTATTCAGTCAACGTAACTATAACATTGAGACGTTGAATGTAGCCCCGACCGAAGACCCAACTTTATCGCGTTTGACGTTAACCACTTATGGTGATGATCATAAGATTGAACAGATTACAAAGCAGCTCAACAAGCTTGTTGAAGTTGTAAAAGTAGTAGATTTATCAGAAGGTTCACACATTGAGCGTGAACTGATGTTGATTAAAGTAAAAGCGTTGGGTGCTTCACGTGCTGAAATTAAGCGAACAGCGGATATTTTCCGTGCGCAAATTGTCGACGTGACACCAACTACCTATACCATTCAAATAGCAGGGACAACTGAAAAATTAGATGGTTTTATCGATGCGCTTGCAGAAAACACTATTCTAGAAGTCGTTCGTTCAGGTGTATCTGGTATCGCCCGTGGCGAAAAAGTATTAGCCATTTAATTTTTTAAAAAGTATTTTAGCGGAGAACACAAATGCAAATTTTTTACGATAAAGACTGTGACTTATCAATCATCCAAGGCAAGAAAGTAGCGATTGTTGGTTACGGTTCTCAAGGTCATGCTCATGCACTTAACCTTAAAGACTCTGGCGTAGACGTAACTGTAGGTTTACGTGCTGGTTCAGCTTCTTGGAAGAAAGCTGAAAACGCTGGTCTTAAAGTTGCAGAAGTGCCTGCTGCTGTTAAGCAAGCTGACCTCGTAATGATTTTGACTCCAGATGAATTCCAATCACAACTTTACCGTGACGTGATTGAGCCGAACATCAAAGAAGGTGCAACTCTTGCATTTGCTCATGGTTTCTCAATTCTTTATAACCAAGTTGTTCCACGTAAAGATTTAGATGTAATCATGGTGGCTCCTAAAGCACCTGGTCACACAGTTCGTTCTGAATACCAACGTGGTTCAGGTGTTCCTGACCTAATCGCAATTCACCAAGATGCTTCTGGTAATGCACGTAACGTTGCTCTTTCTTATGCTTCAGGCGTAGGTGGCGGCCGTACTGGTATTATCGAAACTTCATTCCGTGAAGAAACTGAAACTGACTTATTCGGTGAGCAAGCAGTTCTTTGTGGTGGTGCAGTTGAACTCGTGAAAATGGGCTTCGAAACTTTAGTTGAAGCTGGTTATGCTCCAGAAATGGCTTACTTCGAATGTTTACACGAACTTAAATTGATTGTTGACTTGATGTTTGAAGGCGGTATCGCTGACATGAACTACTCAGTATCTAACAATGCTGAGTATGGTGAATATGTAACTGGTACTGAAGTAATTAACGAACAGTCTCGTGAAGCTATGCGTAATGCGTTGAAACGTATTCAATCTGGTGAATACGCGAAGATGTTCATTCAAGAGGGTGCATTAAACTACCCATCTATGACTGCTCGTCGTCGTCAAAATGCTGCACATGGTATTGAAGTAACTGGTAATAAGTTACGTGCGATGATGCCTTGGATTCAAGCGAACAAAATCGTAGACAAAGAAAAGAACTAATTTTCTTTTTCTAAAGCTTCAAAAGAACCCTGCTACTAAGCAGGGTTCTTTTTTATACTGTTTTTATTTGAATGTGAAAAAGTGCGATTAGGTCAACTTGACCAGATTAAAGAAATTCTATATTTTTCATATAATTGGCTGCTTAATTTTTAGTTACTCTATTGATTTATAAAGTAAAAAATACTTGACCAAAATATAGATAATGTTATTGTTTATAACTGACTAAAAACGTCAAATTTACTAAAATTTTTTTAACATGTTTAATTTTTAATTGTATTTTGGGCAATGAGTTGAACAAAATAAAAAAAAGTATTGAATAATCATGGAAGTCCACTATGGGTCATGTTGATTACGATAGCACATTGATCGTCGGCTCTTTTTTTGCAGCTGGCTTCATTTGCTATCTTGTGATTTCCATGGAGCAATTAATATTCAAGCAAGTCTATAAAAAATTTGAGTCCTTAATTCTATTTATCAATGGCTTATTGCTCGCATCAGCAATTAGTATTGTTCATATTATTGGTATACAAGCTTATCATCTGTCTGAAACAGTTAACTCAAATATTCCTTTGATTACTGTTTCATTTGCCATTAGTGCTTTGCTATCGTGCATTGCCTTGTGGTTGACTTCGCGTTTTACGCTCCCTTTATTCCGGCTCATTTTAAGTTCTATTATTATGGGAATTGGAATTTCAGCTTCATATTACATAAGTATGTTGGGCTGGAGTATTAATATCTATAAAAAAGATTACACCTCTTTCTTGCTATTATTTTCTATATTAATTGCGATGAGTGGCTCAGGGCTGGCATTTTTATTAGCTTATAAATTAAAAGATAATGAACGTTACCGCCTAACTTTAAAAATCGTATTTTCGGTTATGATGACCTTAAGTATTATGGGAATGCACTATACGGCGCTCATTGCGACGAATATCACTGATAAATTTATTAGCCAATATCAGGCAGAACATGACTTATTATTATTTACGATTATTTTGGTCACGTGTCTGGTACTCGTAGCAAGTTTTATTGTCGCGATGTTAGAGCAACGGCTCACCCAACAAAATTTAGAGTTACGTAAGGCGAATAAAGAATTAGCTAACTTATCTATACTGGATAATTTAACCAAACTACCTAATCGTCTTTATTTGGTTGATTATGCAGAGGTATTGCTCTCAGATCATCGATATAAAGATCAGAAAATTGCTTTTTTATATATCGATTTAGACCGTTTTAAATCGGTGAATGATGCGTTTGGGCATCATGTGGGTGATCAATTACTTATTCAGATGGCAAACCGTTTACATTGGCAACTCAATGAAAAATGTAAATTGCTTAGAATCGGTGGCGATGAATTTTTGCTTATTGCAGAAAATACAAATGCAGATGAAGCTGTGATTTTGGCTGAGAAGGTTTTACAGCTGATTCAGGAAAGCTATCAAATCTCTGGCAAAGAAATTAATATTTCTGCAAGTTTGGGCGTGGCACTCTTTCCCGAGCATGGACAAAATGTTCAGGACTTACTCATGAATGCGGATGCCGCCATGCTCATGTCTAAAGAACAAGGTCGGAATACATATACAATCTTTAGTTACTCAACCCATCAGCAAGAAACAAGAAGTCAGTCAAAACTGATCAATGATCTTTATAAAGCCGTAGAAGAAAAACAGTTCATTTTATATTACCAACCAAAATTTAATACGAATCTTGAAGTCTGTGGAGTTGAAGCCTTAATCCGCTGGAATCACCCAGCCTTAGGAATACTTACTCCGCATATGTTCATTGAAGGTGCGGAAAAAACGGGGTTAATCATTCCAATGGGGTATTGGGCACTGGAGCAAGCTTGCCTACAAATTCAAGCGTGGGAACGCAGTAATACACCGTTTTATCCAGTTGCAGTGAACCTATCGGCATTACAGTTTGAAAATAAAAAGTTATTTAGTACGCTCGAAGCATTGTTAAAAAAATATCAAATTCAACCTCATCACTTAATTGTTGAAATTACAGAATCTACGGCAATGCGTCATATTGACTTGAGTATCCGAGCCTGTGAGCGGTTACGTGATATGGGAATTCGTGTTGCTATTGATGATTTTGGAACAGGGCATTCGAGCTTCTTATATTTAAAAGATTTGCCTGTAGACGAATTGAAAATTGACCGTGGCTTTATTGTTGATTTAAAACCAGGTTCAAAAGAAGAAGTTATCCTGGAAAGTATTATTCATTTAGCTAAAAAGCTAGGTTTAACAGTAACGGCAGAAGGAGTGGAAACCCAGCAGCAGGTTGAGATTTTGACCCGTTTAGGATGTCAGCAATTTCAGGGTTATCTATTGGGAATGCCTGTTCAGGTTGATCAACTCATTGAGTCTCAAGGGGCTAATTTCGTTTAACCTTTTATATATTAATTTTCTTTAATTTATTTTGTTAATTTTTCAAACTTTCCTACTAAAAAGTGGCTGATCAACCTAGGTCTAATCTTTAAAAATGATACGCTTAAAGAGAATACGTGCCTATTCAGTTGCAAAGAAAAGGTTAAGCATAAATATATAGTTTAACAGAGAGTATCTTGTTACATGTTCATTTAGATGGGATTGCATAGTTAATAATTTTTGAAATTGAAAAAGCTTTAGCCCAAAGCCCAGCAAGTTATAGTGTGCTATTGGAAGTGTTTGTTAGTGAAATTTATATAATAATTTTAATAACTTATATAAAATATTTGAAATGGATGTGTTAACTTTTCATTTATTATAGAGAATAAAATACTTTGGATATAATAATTTATTAGTATATTTAAATAAAATATATATCATTACTTAATAATTACTTTAATGAATAGATAGCTCGAGCTAAAAAGGATTATAAAATTTTCTTATTGATTTTATTAAGTTTATAAAGTAATTAGACTTAAAAGAGAGGTTGTTGATTAAGGTTGAAGTGAAATGCTTGTTTTAAAAATAAGATCATTAAATTTATAGGATTGTAGAAAATGAGTGAATTGGTATTAACTTGGTGGAGTAGGAGTTTATGCTCCACCAAAATTAAGATTGTTGTTTATTTTTGTTAAATTATAAAAAGTTAATTAATTTATATATTAAATAGTTGCACACTCTCGAACCTTCTCAAAATTAATGATTTTATTTATATAAGACCATGTTTTCTCTGAGTTGATTTTTGATTTATTTATAGTGCCATCAATAATGATGCCATCGACAATATTAAGAAAGAGTCCTGTAAGGATTTGTTTATTCTCAACTTCTAGTTCTGAAAAGGTTGAAAAAACTAATTTGTAAATCCAATCTCGATATTTATTAATTTGATATTTAATAGATGGATACAATTGCATGACTTCAATCGTCGCTTTCTTAAATAAGCAGCCATTAAAATCATCTGTATTGATCCAGTCGACATACCAGTTGAAAATACTTTTAAGTTTAATTAATGGATCATCAATATCATTAACTTTATCAAATAAAGAAGTTTGGACTTCTAAATTTCTTCGATGAAGACATTCTTCAATTAAGGCTTCTTTAGAAGAAAAATATTTATAAAAAGTCATTTTTGCCACGTTTGCTTCAGCAATAATACGATCAACCCCAATAGAGGTATAGCTTTTTTGGTTAAAGAGGGTAGTGGCTGTTGTTATAATTGTTTCTCTTTTTGACATCGGTTTTCTCGTCATAAAATATTTTTGATTAACTTTGCTATTGTAAAGTATGAAAGCTTAAATAAATCTTATTTTATGATATTTAAAAAATTATATTTATTCAATAGGTTGATTTGTTATTGAAAATAATAAAAATTACTTCTAATTGGCAGTAATTTACTTTTTTTAAATATTATTAATTAATTCGTTGATTTGTTGAGTTAATAAACATAATATAAAATTGTTAAGTTTTGGTTTGTGGAATTTATTTTAGCAATTGAATGCAAAATTGGAATAAAAATAAGGCCCTATAACTTAACTATAAGAAAAACTTTTTACTGAGAATGATTATGTCAAAAAAATTTGAAGACTTTAATAATCCAAGACAAAAAGCATTGCAAGGGATGAGAAATAGCATTCCTGCAAAACAGTGGGAAGAGAATTTACAATTTCTTAAAGAGTTAAGAAGTAAAATTGCAAAATTACCAGTTTCAAGACATCCTGCAATTGAAGTATTAAATAACGGATATCTCGATAAGAAGAGTTTGACCCATATTCATTTAGAATATCGTCATGCAATTGTACAAATTTTTACAGATGCTTTATTAAAGGCTCAGTTTCTGACAAAACAACTGGAACCTAAACTCCATTCAGGAGCTAAAATGTTTCCAAGAGTATTATTAAGTTTAAATATACTTGATGAGTTTGGTTTTCGTCCTGGTTTAGGTAAAGATAATTATTATTTGGGGAATCCTGAATATGCTCATTATCCGTTATATGAAGATTTACTTAATGATTATGGTTTAACAGAGCTTGATCGTCGTAACTTTAAGCCATCAAAAATTTCAGATCAGGTTAGATCATTTTTAGAATCTTCTTATGATAGTTATATCAATGTAGTCGCGTTACTAGCTGTTGCAGAGGAAGAGGTTATTCTTTTTAGTCCTCCATTACGTCAAGCGACCAAATTTGTGAATATTGATGTTGAAGGTGGTGGGTATTACCATGTGCATGGTGTATCTACTGATGAGACATCTGAAGCTGCTGATGATGACCATCAAGATGATCTTTGGTTCACTTTAGCGCAAGCAATTACTAAAGATGATTATGAAGGCTTAACGAAGCTATGTATTGAATATTGTGCGTTATGGAATGAGTTCTGGGATGCACAAATTGCCGATGTTCAGTTTATTGAAGAAAAGAAACTGGCATAAGATATTCTGCTAAACCCGAAGAAAGCCCATCTAAGATTGTATGGGCTTTTTTTAATTATAAAATTTCTAAGATGCTAAGCTACATTCTCAAAAAATATCTAAAAAGCTTATGAGTAGCTCATGGCTTATCAACAATCATTAAACACTTCTATAAATCTGCTACAATTACGCCAATTTTTATTTTGATCGACTTTAGGTCTTTGGCACTGCAATCTCCGCAGTAGGTGTATTTCATGAGTTTTAAAGATGAGTTAGCGGCACAGGTTGCTCAACGCCGCACATTTGCCATCATTTCCCACCCCGATGCCGGTAAAACCACCATGACAGAAAAATTACTGTTATGGGGTAAAGCAATTCAGGTTGCAGGGATGGTAAAAAGCCGTAAATCTGACCGCGCAGCTACATCTGACTGGATGGAAATGGAAAAAGAGCGTGGTATTTCGATTACCACGTCTGTTATGCAGTTCCCTTATAAAGGTCATACGATTAACTTACTCGATACACCGGGGCATGAAGACTTCTCGGAAGATACTTATCGTACCCTAACCGCAGTTGACTCTGCGTTAATGGTAATTGATGGTGCAAAAGGTGTCGAAGAACGTACCATCAAATTGATGGAAGTTTGTCGTATGCGCGACACTCCTATTATTTCATTTGTAAACAAGATGGACCGTGAGATTCGTGAGCCGCTTGAGTTACTTGATGAAATTGAAAATGTCCTCAATATCCGTTGTGTACCAATTACATGGCCATTAGGGATGGGACGTGATTTTGCTGGTGTATACAACATTATTGAAAATAAATTGTATGTCTACAAAGCGGGCTTTGGCTCAACCATTACAGATATTGAAGTCCGTGATGGATATGATCATGCGGATATTCGCGAAAAAGTAGGTGAGTTGGCTTGGGCATCTTTTGAAGAGTCGCTTGAACTTGTGCAAATGGCGAATGAGCCATTAGACCGCGAATTATTTTTACAAGGTAAACAAACTCCGGTTCTATTTGGTACGGCATTAGGTAACTTTGGGGTTGACCACGTATTAGATGCTTTCATGGGCTGGGCACCTGAACCTAAAGCGCATCCTACACAAGAGCGTGTGGTTGAGGCGAAAGAGGAAGGTTTCTCTGGTTTTGTATTTAAAATTCAAGCCAACATGGATCCGAAACACCGTGACCGTATTGCCTTCATGCGTATTTGCTCTGGTAAATATGAAAAAGGCTTAAAGATGAACCACGTGCGTCTTGGTAAAGATGTCCGTATTAGTGATGCTTTGACATTCCTTGCTGGTGAGCGTGAACATTTAGAAGAAGCATGGCCAGGCGATATTATTGGTTTACATAACCATGGCACAATTCAAATTGGTGATACTTTTACCAGTGGTGAAAATTTGCATTTCACAGGTATTCCTCACTTTGCGCCAGAGATGTTCCGTCGTGTGCGTTTAAAAGATCCATTGAAGTCAAAACAATTGCAAAAAGGTTTGAAAGAGTTGTCGGAAGAAGGGGCGACTCAGGTATTTATGCCACAAATCAGCAATGACCTGATTGTGGGTGCGGTAGGTGTGCTTCAGTTCGATGTGGTTGCTTATCGTTTGAAAGAAGAATATAAGGTTGACTGTGTTTATGAGCCTGTAAGTGTTAACACAGTTCGTTGGATTCACTGTGATGACGAAAAAACTCTGAATGAGTTTAAGAAGAAAGCACATGATCAACTTTCTATCGATGGCGGCGGACACTTAACCTATCTTGCGCCAAGCCGAGTGAACTTGCAGATTATGCAAGAGCGTTGGCCTGATATTCAGTTCCGTAACACACGTGAACACTGATCATTTTAATGTGACGAACAGCTTCGAATAGAAGCTGTTTTGTTTTGAAAAATAAGAAAGGATGATGAAATGAATTTGAATAGAAAGACAGTTATTGCGCTTGTAGTTGCAGTACTCATATTAATTTTGGCAATTTGTCTTTTTGTCTGGAAAAGAACTCAGCCTTCATCATCTTCTCAAACAAAACTAGCATCTACCCAAACTCAACATATAGAAAAGGCTGAAGTACTGCCATTTCTTAACTTACAACAAGTAAAAGCGGATTATGCTTTGCCATTTTGTGAGAAGAAAAACTGTATTGATGTCGATATTCAAACGATAAAGACCCAAGATGCATGGCTAAATGAATGGATTGCCAAAAGCCAGGCTAAAGTGATCCAAGACCAAATTGATTTGAAAAAAGACTTAACCTTGCAGCAAGCCATTAATGCCTATGTTAAAAAGTCTGATGAATGGCAAGATAAATATTCAAAGAATCGGGCTTACGAATTACATCTTCATACGCGTATTGCATCACAGCGTAACCAATATGTTTTATTGCAATTAGGGCTTGATACCAAGCAAGAAGAGCTCACGATTAAAGACCGTTATTACTTTTTTGTGGCTGACCGAAAACTGCATAAGAGCTTAGCTTTATTAGATGTTTTACAAAAAGATCAACAAACAGCTGTACATCAAATGGTGCAGGTGGCCTATCAAGACTGGCTAAAAAAGCAGACTGCTGACATCAAGAAAGAAGCACCCAAAACTTTATATTGGGGGCAGGCAGATTGGTTCTTTGATGGTGAAGGTGTTGGCTTACATTATCAGGCAAACCAGATCACTAAAGAAGCTCCACAGCTCGATATTTATTTATCTAAAGAACAAACCAAAAAAATATTACAACCCGAGGTTTATGAACAAATGTTTTAAGATGGTAGCAGAATTTGCAACCTCTATTTATATGCGCTAATTTCTTAGAAAAGGCACTGTGCAATCTCCTTAGAATAAAAGGCAAAATATGATGTTATCTTCTAAAGCTTCACTGCGATTAACTTTGCTTGCTTCTGCTATATTTTTGGTAGCATGCCAACCTAAAGCTGATCCTAAGGACTCTCAAGAACAGCAGAAACCAGCAGTCGAGGAACAAAAGCCAGTAGAGCTGACTTTGAAGGGTGAAACAGTTCCTACTAAGGTTGCTTTACCTGATTGTGATGGTAAAACTTGTCCCGAATTCACAGTTGAACGTTTGCAGAGTAATTTTCCATTTATTGACAAAATTCTAGATCAGCAAATCTTAAAGACTCTAGGTCAAATTTTAGAGATTGCTGAACCAGATGCTAAAGTGAAGCAATCAGATCAAAAAACAGAAGCTTCAGGAGTTGCGAGTGCAGAGCAAAAAAATAGTTTTGATGCACAGGTTCAACGTTACGCCAATTCATTTATTGGTTTGGACAATGAGTTAAAAGCTTTAAGTAGTAATCATCAGATAAATCTTTTGGTGAAACCTAAAATCTTGCAGGCTCAAGGTAAAGTCGTAACCGTGGTACTGAATAGTAGTAGCTATTTAGGCGGAGCACATGGTTCTGCTGCACAGCATTATTATAATTTTGATTTAAAAGAACAAAAGCAGATCAAGCTTGAAGATTTGTTACGCCCACAGCAAAAAACTGCATTAGAAAAGTTAGCCCATGAAGCCTTTAAGACTTGGGTTACGGACTCGAAATTGGCTGATAATGTAGGTGAATATGAGCAAGCTTGGCCATTTAAGTTATCTGATAACTTCTTATTGGGTGAGCAAGGTTTAATTCTTCAATATGGTGAATATGAAATTGGACCATATGTGGTGGGATTACCTCGATTAGTCATTCCATATGACCAATTACAAGAAGTGTTGAAACAAGAGTATTTGCCACAGCCTAAAGCTAAACCAGCTTCAGCACCAGTTGCAAAAAGTGCTGGCTAATGCATTTGTTTGATACCCATACCCATTTTGATGTTGCCGATTTTGATGAAGATCGGCAACAGTTAGCGCTTAATGCCAAAAAAGTGGGCGTAGATGCATTAGTCTTAATTGGTTTTGTGCAGTCACGCTTTGACGAATTGGTGCAAATTCATCATCAGTTAAAGAGCTGGGAAAATGTGCCCACTTCATATTTAGCACCAGGCTTACACCCGTTTTATATTGAGGAGCATCACCCAGAACATCTTTCTCACCTTGAACACATCTTGCGGCAACAGGACTGTGTGGCGGTAGGTGAAATTGGCCTAGATACTTTCTTAAAAGAACATAAGCAGCCCGATATATATGATAAGCAAAAACAATATTTTGCAGATCAGTTAGAGCTTGCAACCCAATATCAAAAACCAGTATTACTCCACATTCGAAAAGCGCATGGTGATGTGCTCGCTATATTAAAAGCTCAAAAATTTAAATTGGGTGGCATTGCTCATGCATTTAGTGGTGGGGTAGAAGAGGCAAAAGGCCTTATTAAGCTTGGTTTTAAAATTGGTGTGACGGGGCAGATCACCAACCCAAACGCAAAAAAACTTCATACGGTTGTGCAGGCTATAGGTGCAGAGCATTTGGTGATTGAAACAGATTGTCCAGATATGACACCGCTTTGCTGTCAAACTTCAACAGAACAGCGGACTCGTAATACCCCTGTTAATTTGCCTTATGTATTACAAAGTTTAGCTGAAAATTTAAATATGCCAGAGTCAGATTTGGCTGAGGTGCTGTGGAAAAACTCTCTCACTGCATTGAAATTATCGTAATAAAAATCAAAGATTAAAAATATTAACTAAAACAAAACACAGCGATTAAAAAAGAAGCTTAAAGTAAGAAAACAACATGTAAAAACGTGAAAAATAACATTGCCAGACATGGGAGGATAACCCAATGGCTAAGTATAGCAATATCAATAGTTTTAATGCTTTACAGACGCTAACAGTAGGTTCCAGCAATTATCAGATTTTTAGCTTAGCCCAAGCAGAGAAAACGCTAGGGGATATTGCCAAACTGCCGAAATCTTTAAAGGTATTATTGGAAAACTTATTACGATTTGAAGATCAGCACAGCGTTAAAACTGAACATATCCATGCTTTAGCAGAATGGCTAAAAACCCGTAGCTCAGATCAGGAAATTCAATATCGTCCTGCGCGGGTTTTAATGCAAGATTTTACGGGTGTGCCAGCAGTGGTTGATTTAGCTGCAATGCGAGCAGCGATGGCACAAGCGGGCGGCGACCCTGAAAAAATTAACCCCTTATCTCCCGTTGATTTGGTGATTGACCACTCTGTAATGGTTGATTATTTTGCCGATGATCAGGCATTTGAAGAAAACGTACAAATCGAGATGCAACGTAATGGTGAGCGATATCAATTTTTACGTTGGGGGCAATCTGCATTTAATAATTTTAGTGTAGTGCCACCGGGCACAGGTATTTGCCATCAGGTCAATTTAGAGTATTTGGCTCAAGCGGTGTGGCTAGGTGAAGATAACGGTCAGACTTTTGCTTTTCCAGATACTTTAGTGGGTACAGATTCACATACCACCATGATTAATGGTTTAGGTGTATTGGGTTGGGGTGTAGGGGGAATTGAGGCCGAAGCAGCTATGCTGGGCCAACCGATTTCTATGCTGATTCCTGAAGTCGTTGGTTTTAAGCTCACAGGCAAACTACCAGAAGGAATTACTGCAACTGACTTGGTGTTGACTATTACTCAAATGCTTCGTCAAAAAGGTGTTGTGGGTAAATTTGTAGAGTTCTATGGAGACGGCTTAGCTGATTTACCACTTGCTGACCGTGCAACTATTGCCAACATGGCACCAGAGTATGGTGCGACTTGTGGTTTCTTCCCAATTGATGAAGTGACATTGGGATATTTGAAACTAACCGGTCGTCAAAGTGATCGTATTGAACTGGTTGAAGCGTATAGCAAAGCACAGGGCTTATGGCGAAATGCAGGTGATGAACCTGTTTTTACAGACACTTTAAGTCTTGATATGAGTACGGTTCAGGCAAGTCTAGCAGGTCCAAAACGTCCACAAGACCGTGTGCTTTTATCAGAAGTACCAAAAACGTTTAATGCGCTGATGGAGTTAACTTTAAAACCAGCCAAGGAAGCCAAAGAACGTTTAGAAAATGAAGGCGGTGGCGGTACTGCGGTCGAGGCAAAGAAAGCAAATATTCAACATGAAAGCCCTTCTTGTGTGATTGAAGGGCAAACTTATCCATTAAATCATGGTGATGTTGTTATTTCAGCCATCACATCTTGTACCAATACTTCTAACCCAAGTGTAATGCTGGCAGCAGGTCTGCTTGCTAAAAAAGCGATTGAAAAAGGTTTGCAGCGTAAACCGTGGGTGAAAAGCTCTCTTGCACCAGGCTCTAAAGTCGTGACTGACTATTTGCTAGCTGCTGGGCTTACGCCGTATTTAGATGAGTTGGGCTATAACTTGGTGGGATATGGTTGTACAACCTGTATTGGTAACTCAGGCCCCTTACCTGAACCAGTTGAAGACGCAATTCAATGTCATGATTTGAATGTTGCATCAGTACTTTCTGGTAACCGTAACTTTGAAGGACGCGTACACCCATTAGTTAAAACAAACTGGCTTGCTTCGCCACCTTTGGTAGTCGCTTACGGTTTAGTTGGTAATATTCGTACCGATTTGACTACGCAACCTATTGGGCAAGGTAAAGATGGGCAACCTGTTTATTTAAAAGATATCTGGCCAAGTCAGGCAGAAATTGATGTCGTTTTACAGAAAGTAAATACCGACATGTTCCATAAAGAATATGCTGCGGTATTTGATGGTGATGCAAGCTGGCAATCAATTCAGATTCCAAAAAGTAAAACTTATGAATGGGCTGATGATTCGACATATATCCGTCATCCGCCATTCTTTGAGGGCATTGGCGAACCACCAAAACCAATTAAAAATATTGAACAAGCAAATATCTTGGCAGTACTTGGTGACTCGGTAACGACTGACCATATTTCACCAGCAGGTAATATCAAAAAAGACAGTCCGGCAGGTCGATATTTACAAGAGCAAGGTGTTGAGCCAAAAGACTTTAACTCCTACGGTTCTCGACGCGGTAATCATGAAGTTATGATGCGCGGGACTTTTGCCAATATTCGTATTAAAAACGAGATGCTTGGTGGTGAAGAAGGTGGTAACACCATTCATGTGCCAAGTGGTGAAAAGCTTGCTATTTATGATGCGGCGATGCGTTACCAACAAGAACATACACCGCTTGTGATTATTGCTGGTAAAGAATACGGAACAGGTTCTTCACGTGACTGGGCGGCCAAAGGAACGAACTTGTTAGGTGTCAAAGCTGTCATTGCCGAAAGTTTTGAGCGTATTCATCGTTCAAACTTGGTGGGTATGGGTGTGTTGCCACTACAGTTTGTTGATGGGCAAACTCGACAGTCACTCAACTTAACTGGTCATGAGGTGATATCAATTCGAGGTTTGTCTGATGGTGTTCAGCCTCATCAAATTCTTGAGGTTGATGTAAAAGGGCCAAATGGAGTCGCTAGCCACTTTAATGTGTTATGTCGAATTGATACGTTAAATGAGGTTGAGTACTTTAAGGCGGGTGGTATTTTGCATTATGTATTACGGAATTTGATTGCGGAATAAAAACCTATCTTTCATGAGTTCCACAAAAAAGTCTCATATTTATGGGGCTTTTTTGTTGTCTTTGATTGTTGGATGAGCTAAATATAAATGAAATAATTTTTGTTATAAGAAGAAGCATTTATGGATAGAGATACAGTATTTTTAAACGTGGAATCTCGATTAGCCTTTGATTTTTCAGGAGATATAAAAATAGGAGGTAAATATACCTCACTCATTGAACATGCTGGACTTGTATTTATTAGTGGTCAAATTCCAAGAGTGGGCGATACAGTACAGACTTGTGGAAAAGTTGGATTAGATGTTGATTTATCAGATGCACAGCTTGCTGCAAGTATTAGCACCATGAGAGCTTTAGCAATTTTAAAACAGCACTATGGGACTTTAGATGTTATCGGAAAAGTTTTACAAATGAATGTATTTGTTCATTCAACGTCAGCTTTTACACAACAAAGTGAAGTTGCTGATGGGGCATCTGAAATTCTGTATGAAATTTTGGGTTTAGAAACGGGGCGGCATACACGTACTTCAGTCAGCGTGTACCAACTTCCCAAGAATGCATCGGTTGAAATCAATTTCATTTTCGCCTTGAAATAAAAGTAAGTCGGGATCATCCAATTCTTTCAATTTCATTGGCTATTTTTATTTGTAAGAACGGCAAGACGTTGTACATAAAAATCAGTAAAATATGTGGTTTGATTTTTAAGAGAAAGCTAGTTTCATGACCGATCTCCAACAAGATGAATATGACCGCCGTTTTGCAGGTGTAGCCAAAGTTTATGGTGATTCATCGTTCCAGCACTATGAAAAAAGTCATGTGATGGTGATTGGTATTGGTGGTGTCGGTAGTTGGGCGGTAGAAGCTTTGGCACGTACAGGTGTTGGCGAGATCACGTTAGTCGATATGGACGTGGTTGCAGCATCAAATGTGAACCGTCAGTTACCTGCAATGACATCAACTCTAGGTTGTGAAAAAGTTGAGATCATGGCGGAACGTTGTCGCCAAATTAACCCACGTATTAAAGTAAATATTATTGATGACTTCTTAACACCTGAGAATGTCACCGAGCTTTTAAATCCTGTACCCGATATTATCTTGGACTGTATTGATGACGTTAAAGCAAAGTTGGCTTTAATGCTCCATTGCCGTTTTAATAAAATTCCGTTGATTGTGTCGGGTGGAGCTGGTGGTAAGCTTGATCCGCTTAAAATCCGTGTGGCTGATTTATCAAAAACAGAACAAGACCCAATGTTAGCGAAGCTACGTAGTCAACTTCGTGCTCGTGGGATCTGTAAAAAGCCGAAAGAGAAATTTGGTATTACTTGTGTTTATTCAATCGATAATCCATTTTCGAGTGCAGATGTTTGCCCATCGGCTGGCCTACGTTGTGGTGGATATGGTTCGGCGGTAGTGGTGACGTCAAGCTTTGCAATGATTGCTGTAGCGGAAGTTTTGAAGAAACTCGATTTAAAGAAAGCGTAATTTAAATCTTAAAAAGGCAGGCACTTATGTGAGTGCATGCCTTTTGTTTTTTGAGTAAAGTTAAAATTGACTTAATCATATAACTCTATGTTGTCGTGTTGGGGCTGTGTTGGGAGCTGTTGATCATAAAATTTAAAGCACCATAAAATTAGAACAATAACGGTGAAGATGGCTAAACCTTTTAAATACTTCATGAATAATTCAATCAAGTGAATGGTCTTGATAAAATTCTAGCGAAGGTAATCTATCTAATCTAATATAGAAAATAGACCTAATGATCTAATTTTGAGATAGAAATGCTCACGTTAAAACAATTCCAATATTTTATAAAAATCGTTGAAGAAGGAAGCTTTACTGCGGCTTCTGAAAAGCTATTCATAGCTCAGTCTGCTTTAAGTCGGCAAATTAAATTACTAGAAGAAGAAATTGATTTTCAGTTATTTGATCGTACTGATAAGAAAGTGAAACTGACAACAGCGGGAGAAGTCTTCTATAAAAAAATAAAAGATAATATGCATTATTTAAATGAGATCATTGGAGTTTCTAAGAATATTGCAGAAGGAAAAAATCGCCAGATTAAAATTGCTCACTCGAGCAGTATTGTCATGGATAATAAAAAGGTTCAAATATTAAAAGAAATTAGCTTAGTCAAATATATAAATTTTGAGATAAACACCTTGTCATCTGAGCAGCAAATCTTAGCTTTAATGAACGGTGAAATTGATATTGGTTTTATTAGACCTCCTGTTCGGCACACACTAGATGACGTCAATATTATTAAATTATATGAAGAACCTTTAATGGTGGCTGTACATATTGATCATGCTAAATTTGCAAATAAAGAGAAGTTGGAAGTCAAAGATTTAAAAGAAGAATACTTTGTTTCTACACCACATTCTAAAAGAGGTGGATTAAGCTATTTAGTTTCAAATCTATGTTTAGCCGCAGGATTTACCCCACAAAAAGCTCCAATCCAGTCACGTAAGATTTCACAGTTACACCTTGTGGCTGCAAATTTAGGTGTAAGTATTGTGCCTAAAGAATTTCAGCAAATTTTGCCTAACCAAGTAAAGTTATTACCTTTGGCAGATCATTTGTCACTTTCAGAAGTTTTGCTGGTCTATAGAAAAGATCATGATGAATTGATTCAGCATTGTGCTGAACTCATTTATCAAACCTTTCAATCTTAGAAAAATGATTAAGTGGCTAATCTATAGTAAGTGTAAGTAACGCTATCATCTTTATAGACATCATAACTATTTTGTTTGAAATCAGAGACCCATTCACTTCCTGTATATCCAGCAATATGTCCATAAACATGGTTACGGGTTCTGTGAATGATATAGATGTCACCTTCTTGTGGTTCATCAAAGGCTGGATTAATTTCTTTATAGCCAATCTTTTTTAAGGTATCTCCCCAATCTGAAGCTGCAATTGGGTGATTTTCGACATTGGCACCAGCAGATTCTAGTGCAAGGCGGATACTACGTGCGCAACGAGCTTTACTGCGTCTAGAGGTAACACTTTCTAATTTTTCTACAAATTTATCAATATCTATAGCGGGAGTATTGGAAGTTTCTGTCTGATGATTATTGGGTTTCATGGTGAAAGGATAAGGAAGGCTTGGGGTGCTGTGGGATACAACAATGGCTGCCTGATTTGAATCCTGATACATGTAATTATCAGCTACTTGTCCGTCATAAATAATCATCGTGAAATCTCTACCGTGCTACTCATATCCATATTAAAAAAATCACCACCTACCTGTGGCGTTCAGAGATACTAATCGGCGTACCTTAAAAGTTTTGTTTATGTTATGTAATAACGTATCTTTTTTCCAGAGAGGTCTGCTTTAGAGTAAAAAGATGCTCATCAAAAGAGTGATTAAAAATAGTGAAATTTAAATTATTGATATCATTATAAATAAATAATTAACCAGAGCTTAAATTTGAATATTTTGCTTCAACATTTGCGAATATACTCAAAATCTAAGTCTCTGATTTAAAATGCCACATTTTCTTACAATTTAAGAAGTGATCACAGACTTAAGCTTGCTGTTCTTTTAAATATTCCTCGGTACGAATTAGAGCTGCTTGCATGTTGCTAATAGCCTGTTCTACATCACCTAAAGTTTTCGCATTTCCGCCACTTAGCGCCTGACGCCACTTTCGAGCACCTGGCAAGTTTTGGAATAAACCTAAGATATGACGAGTAATGATTGAAAGCGGAGCACCCTCAGCCATACGTTGTTCAATATATGGCAGCATTTGTTCCATAATATCGAATCGATTTGGTGCCTCTAAATTCCAAAGCTGACCCATTTCCGCAAGTAAGTAGGGATTGTGGTAGGCTTCACGGCCAATCATGACACCATCAACATGCTGTAAATGTGCTTGAGTTTCAGCAAACGTTTTAATTCCGCCGTTAATTTCAATGGTGAGATGTGGGCGCTCTTGTTTTAAACGATAAACATCTTCATAGCGCAAAGGTGGAACTTCACGGTTTTCTTTCGGAGATAGACCTTTCAAAATAGCGATACGAGCATGCACAACGAAGTAAGTACAACCTGTTGCCGCAACAGTATCTACGAAATGAAGCATCTCTTCGTAAGATTGCATGTCATCGATACCAATACGGTGTTTCACTGTTACAGGAATCTTTACTGCCTTTTGCATGGTATGAATGCATTCAGCAACTAACTCTGGTTCTGCCATTAAGCAAGCACCGATTTTATTGTTCTGTACCCGGTCACTTGGGCAGCCTACATTGAGGTTGACTTCATCGTAACCCCAGTCTTCGGCCATTTTTGTGCAGGTCGCAAGCTCTTGCGGATTTGAGCCACCAAGTTGTAATACGATAGGGTGCTCTTGTGCGCTGTAGTCCAAATGACGTTTTGCATCGCCAAAAAGAATCGCACCTGTAGTTACCATTTCTGTATAGAGCACAACATTTGGGTTAAACAAGCGTGCAAAGAATCGATAATCCTTTGTAGTCCAGTCCATCATGGGTGCGACAGAAATACGAGGTTGTAACGATTGAAGTGATTGCATAACCAATAGCCCAAAAGTCGCTAAATTAATGAAAGGGCAGCATTATACGAGGTTTATGCTTGAATCGACAGGGGCATTTAACCGAGTAATTTATAACCACCCTTGTGTTGAATATAGAAAGATGATTTATAACAAGTTACCTTATTGGGAAGCCATTTTCTTTTTTTGTAAGATCGTATCGAGCATACTAAATAAAATACAAAGAACAACTAGCCCAATCCCTGCAAGGCAAGTCATGGTCCATCCACCACGGTTCCATGCAAAAATTCCTAATGCTGAACCACCTGCACCACCAATAAAGTAAGTGGTCATATAAATGGCATTAATACGAGATTTAGCATCTGGTCGTAAACGGAAAATAATGCTCTGGTTACTGGTGTGTACGAGCGCGAGTGCTAACTGAATTAAAGCAAAGCCAATAACATAAGTAGAAAGTAAAGTTTGTCCAAAGTAGAAACAAACCCAACTTACTAAGAACAGCCCGCAGCCCATCCATGTCAGTAAGCCAGTATGGCCTTGATCTGCATATTTACCAATGTAGCGTGTTGATAAAGCACCGAAGATACCCACTAAAGGCACTAGTCCAATAAAGAGATCAGGTAAATGATGTGCTGAGGTAAGGAGTAAGGCGATAGTGGAATACAAGATACTTACTGCTGCAAAGGCGAAAGCACCTGTAAGCGCTCTTAATAATAATCGCTTTTCCTGCTTTAAAAGTTGAGCCATGGAAACAAAGATTTGCCCATAGTTCATTTTCATACGTAAGACATAAGGCAAGCGGCTTTTTAAGGTAAATGCTAGCAGGAGTATTAATACTCCACTTACGACATAGACTACTTTCCAGTGGAAAAGGTTCGAAAATAAGCCTGCCAGACTGGTAGAAAGTAAAATTCCGACCAATAAACCACTCATTAAAAAGCCAATGATCTCGCCAGTTTTTTCGGGTTTTACAGTCATTGTGGCAAGTGGAATAAGCACTTGAGCTGCAACCGAAAACAAACCCGCTAAAATTGTACCGATCCATAGCATGGGTAAGTTAACAGCAAAAGCAGAAGTAAATAGGCCAATTGCACAAAGTACCATTAAAAACGGAATAGCCTTGGCTTTATTGACGATATCACCCATTGGAACAATAAAGAGTAAACCGAGGGCATAAGACACCTGAGCAAATGTCACGGTTAATGCTGCTTGTGCTTGAGTTACAGCAAACTCTTGTTGAATCGAGTGAATTAGGGGCTGACAATAATAATTCACACCTGCACATAAGCCACATGCTGCTGCCATCAACCAAAGCAAAGGTTTATTCTGACTGATATCTTCAGGGGTAGACATGATGTCCTCTCGATTTTATTGGGTGTATGCGGTTGCTTCGACTTCAATAAGCATGTGTTCTAGCGCAAGGCGTGGTACAGGAATGAGTGTACAGGCTGGAAAAGGATGATTTTTCCATAAATTCTGCATAATTTTAATTAAAATTTGATGTTTTTCGACCGAATGGTCAACAACTAAAACTCTTAACACCGCAATATTACTAAGCTCCGCATTGGCAGCTTTTAAAGCATGTTGAATGTTATTAATGGCTTGGATAACTTGTTCTTCAAAATTTGGGCTTAATTCACCTTTTGAATTTTCGCCACCTTGACCTGCAATATGAATAATCTTTTTAAAATTTTCTACCACAGCCACATGGCTATAAGCATTTGGGGTAGGGTCATATAAAGTTGATGGATTTATGATTTTAAAAGTTTCTTTACTCATGGAACTCAACCGTTCATTAAAATTTAGATGAGTATCCAACCTCAACTTAAGTTGAGGTCAAGAGAATTTAATGTTTTAGCCTTTTCTTTCTTAATGTAATCATCATCACACCAATAATATTGAGAAGGCAACCGACCCATTGCCACATATTTAAATGTTCATTTAAAAAAGCAACAGCAAGCAAAATTGTTAAAACCGGTCCAATCGAAGCAATCATTGCAGATTGAGAGGCACCTAATCGTTCAATACTTTGCATGAGCATAACGGTAGGTAAGACGGTGACTAAGAAGCCAAGACCGATTCCATACCAAATCACACTAGAGGGGAGTTGTAATAGAAGTTGAATCGGGTGGGGTGTGCTGAGTGCATAGTGCGTTAATGTACCGATACAAGCCACAGTTAATGCTAACCCTGTGAAATTCCAAGAACCAAATTTCTTAATTAATGGTGGGGTTAGTAATAAATAGCCTGCAAAAGCCACCGCACTTGCAAATACTAAACTTGTACCTAGCCAGAAGTTGCCCTGAATTGGTGCGTTGTTGTGCTCTTGCAGCATGACCAACACGGTTCCACCATAACTAAGAAAAATGGCAAATAAACTTTTTGCATCTAATTTTTGTTTGTAGAGTAAGCTTGAGACGATGACTGTAAGCGTGGGATACAAAAATAAAATAATTCGTTCTAGAGAGGCACTAATAAACATGAGACCCATAAAATCGAGCCAACTGGCAAAGTAGTAGCCTAATAGACCGGCAAAAATTAAAATTAGCCAATCCTTCTTTTTTATGCCCTGATTATGATGCCTGTTAAACCAACAAATAAGTAGAAAGAACGGTAAAGCGCTTAACATGCGTAAAGCCATCAGGACTGTAGCATCTACTAATGGAGAAAGGGCATAAGTCTGTTTAATAAAGATTGCTTTTGTACTAAATAGAAAAGCAGAGCAAAGAGCAAAAAAAGATCCGATTTGAAACGAAGAAAACGAAATTTTCATATACAAGACTGTATAAGAGAGACTATTGTCTGCAAAAAAATAAAAATCTTCCTATATTACACCTCAAATCAAATATCGTGAATCATCAGTTCAAAATATGGGTATTTATTAAATAAATATTGGGTGGTATTTTAAAAAAGTTCAATTAGAATCCAAATTCTGTACAAAGAATACACATGGGGGAAACATTGCAGCTTGCAATGTTTTTGACAATGAGAAATTAGCTTGAGGAACGCTCATGCAGATCGGAATCCCAACCGAAACTGTCGTCGGTGAAAATCGTGTAGCTGCTACGCCAGAGACAGTAAAGAAGTTGATTAGCGCTGGTCATAGCGTTGTGATTGAACGTGGTGCTGGTGTAAAGGCCGCGTACATTGACAGTGCTTATGAACAGGTCGGTGCAACCATTACGGATGATGCCTATACGGGTAGTCAAATTATTTTGAAAGTTCGCGCGCCACAAGGCGGGGAAATTCAAAAACTTGCAGCAAATACTGCTGTTGTAGCAATGTTTGATCCTTATCGTAATACCGAGCTAGATCAGTTTGCGAATCAGCAAGTTTCTGCTTTTGCTCTGGAATTGCTTCCTCGTACGCTTTCTCGTGCGCAGAATATGGACGTATTGTCTTCTCAGGCAAACCTTTCTGGTTATAAATCAGTTTTGCTTGCTGCTGCTGAATATCAGCGCATGTTCCCAATGCTTATGACTGCTGCTGGTACTGTAAAACCTGCTCGTGTTGTGATTATGGGTGTGGGCGTTGCAGGTCTTCAGGCAATTGCAACTGCAAAACGTTTAGGTGCAATTGTTGAAGCTACAGATTTACGTCCTACAGCAAAAGATCAGGTTGAGTCTTTGGGTGGTAAGTGGTTAGACGTACCAATGTCTGAAGAAGAGCAACAACGTGCAGCGGATGCCGCTAAAAATGGTTATGGATGGATGCCGGGTGAGCAATACATCAAAGACCAAGCCGCGATTGTTGATAAGGCTGTTTCTAACGCTGACATCGTGATTACTACTGCGCTCTTGCCGGGTCGTGATGCACCACGTCTGATTAAGGCTGAAACTGTTGCCAAGATGAAACCGGGTTCTGTCATTTTAGATATGGCTGTTGAAACTGGCGGTAACGTTGAAGGCTCTAAAGTGGGCGAGACTGTTTTTACAGAAAATGGCGTGAAAATTTTGGGTATTCCAAATATTCCGGCAACTGTAGCGACAGAAGCTTCAGCGCTATATGCACGTAACGTTTTTAATTTCGTAGAGACTTTATTCGACAAAGAGAAAAACTTTGCGATTAATCAAGAAGACGAAATCCAAAAAGCCCTATTGGTCACTCATGGCGGTCAAGTACTGCTTAAGCGTGGTTAAGGAGATTTCTCATGGTTGAAACTATTACAATTTTCGTCCTTGCCATCTTCGTAGGTTATTACGTAGTTTGGGGTGTTACACCAGCTTTACATACGCCGCTTATGGCTGTAACCAATGCGTTGTCATCTATTATTGTAGTGGGTGCGATGTTGCAAACTGTGGGTCTACCTATTTTGGGTGTAGATGCTAACGTTGCATTTCAAAGTGTAAATGTGGTGAGCGTACTTGGTGCGATTGCAGTATTTTTGGCAAGCATTAATATTTTCGGTGGCTTTGCAGTAACTGCACGCATGCTGGAAATGTTCAAGCCTAAGCAAAAGAAATAAGAGGGCTTTGACATGGAATTTATTCAAGCAAACGCAAACTGGTTGTACCTTGTTGGCGCAATCCTCTTTATCTTGACGCTTCGTGGCTTGTCTGGCCCTAAAACAGCAATTCAAGGTAACCGTTACGGTATGATCGCGATGGCGATTGCAGTTGTAACGACTTTCTTTGTTGCGAATAATCCAGTGATCTGGATGATTGTTGGTGCAATGGTGCTCGGCGCAATCGTAGGTATTGCACGTGCTCGTACTGTACCAATGACGCAAATGCCGGAAACGGTTGCACTTATGCACTCTTTAGTTGGTTTGGCTGCTGTTTTAATTGCAATTGCTGCGATTTTACATAACAACCAATTAACTGAATTGTTTGCTCAAAATGAAGCGGCTTTAACGGCAGCTGGTGTGCAACATGTGCACATGAGCAAAGTTCATTTATTTGAATTGTTTGTTGGTTGTTTCGTTGGTGCGATTACCTTTACTGCGTCTGTGTTTGCGTACGGTAAATTGGCTGCGAAAAAATGGGCTAAAACAATTTCTGGTGCATGGGTTAAACCTGTTCAAGCGCTTATCTTTATTGCGATGTTGGCTTGTGGTTTTTACTTCTTCACGACTGGCAACATGACTGCTTTCTGGGCAATGACAGCTCTTGCGCTTGCATTTGGCTGGGTGTGGATTGCACCAGTCGGTGGTGGTGATATGCCTGTAGTAGTATCGCTTCTTAACTCATTCTCTGGTTGGGCTGCGGCAGGTATTGGTTTTACACTTGAAAACAACATGTTGATCGTTGCGGGTTCTCTCGTGGGTTCATCTGGTGCGATTCTGTCGTACATCATGTGTAAAGCAATGAACCGTTCGATCATCAATGTATTGTTTGGTGGTGCAATGGGCGGTGCAGCGGTTGCTACTGCTGCTAAAGGTGAGCAAGTTCAACGTAACCATCGTTCTGGTTCTGCTGATGATGCTGGCTTCTTGATGTCAAATGCTGACAGCGTTGTGATTGTGCCAGGTTATGGTATGGCGCAAGGTCGTGCACAAAATGCTGTAAAAGAATTGTGTGAAATTCTAAAAGAGCAAGGTGTTCGTGTTCGTTTCGCAATCCATCCTGTTGCTGGTCGTATGCCTGGACACATGAACGTATTGCTTGCAGAAGCAGACGTGGCGTATGAAGACATCTTGGAAATGGATGAGATTAACTCAGACTTCCCTGCAACAGACGTAGTACTTGTAATTGGTGCAAACGACGTTGTAAACCCTGCTGCGAAAGATGATCCAAGCTCGCCAATTTATGGCATGCCGATTCTTGAAGCTCATAAAGCGCGTACAATTATGGTGATTAAGCGTTCTATGGCAACAGGTTATGCTGGTCTAGACAATGATTTGTTCTATAACGAAAAAACAATGATGATCTTTGGTGATGCTAAGAAAGTTGTTGAAGATATGACAAAAGCAATCAATGGTGGTGGTCACTAATCTGACCTCAATCAGGATTGTAAAAGCCACCCTCGGGTGGCTTTTTTTATTTGGCTTATTTGTTTAAAGAAATTTTTCTACAAGGTTTAGAGATTGTTGATATAGGTCACGTGCCAGTTGCTGATTTTTGGCATGTGATGATTTCCAGTCTGGCATATGTGCGCTGACATATTCGCCATTACGGTTTTGCCAAGCATTTCCAGTTGCCATTTCTGTAATGAGTTTTGCTGGAACTGAAGTTGGCACTAATCCTAATTTCATCGCTGCATAAACCGGTTTTGGTAAGTCACGATAAATATCGGAAGCAACACCGCCGGGGTGTAATGCATTATTGGTAATTGAACTTCCAGCTAGTTGTTCTGCTAGTGCATTGCTGAATAATAAATTTGCAAGCTTCGATTGCCCATAATAGAACAGGGGATTGTAAAAACCTTCTGCACGAAACTTGTTGGGTTTAATTGAGCCTACCCAGTGAGCAATAGATGCAAGATGGATAATACGTGCTTTCGGAGATTGTTTTAAAACTGGAACTAATTTTTGAGTTAGTAAAAAATGACCTAAATAGTTAACCCCAAATTGTTGCTCAAAGCCTTCATTGGTTAATTGTTTGCTTTTGGCGAATAAGCCTGCATTATTAATGAGTACGTCAAGGCTGCCATATTTGTCTGCAATTTCATCTGCTGCTTTTCGGGTTAACTCAAGGTTGTTTAAATCGAGGGAAACTAAATCGACTTGCCCTTGATTAAGCGAAAGTAGTTTGTTTTGCGCATCTTGGGCTTTTTGTGGATTTCGGCACGCTAGAATGACGTGTTGTCCTTGTTTAATGAGTTGTTCTGCTGTAGCAAAGCCAATGCCCGTATTGGCACCTGTAATTAATATCTTCACTTTCTGTACTCCGGTTATGCTATTTATTGGTGAGGACTTTCAGAAAATGTATAGTGCTGCAAATCTGACAATTTGTCATGTCAAATTTGGTTATAAGTGATGATTGGGATTTGGGGGGTGATGGGATATTTGAAATGGTTAAAATTTTTTGTTTAGTAAATAAAAAAAGCGGCTCAAAAGAGCCGCTTTTTTTAAAAGCAAAATTTTAAGCAACCGACTCTGGAGCGGTACGCCATAAGCTTTCTAAATCATAGAATTTACGAGCTGTTGGTAGCATCACATGTACTACAACAAAGCCGAGATCAATTAAGATCCATTCTGCATCTCGTTCACCTTCAACGCCAATCGGGCGGAAACCGGCTTTTCGAGCTTCTTCTGCAACATTGTCTGCAAGTGCTTTCACATGACGAGTAGAAGTACCGCTCGCAATTACAATAGCATCAGCGACATTGCTAATTGAGCTAACATCTAACTGGAGAATATCTTTTGCTTTTACATCAACTAAAGCGTCGTGGACGACTTTGAGACAAGTTTGTACGTCTTTATTTGAGGTATTCATTGCGAAATCGTGAGAATTAGACACGCTGGGCGATGGTTCTAAATTCATATAGGGTATATTTTCCTGACAATTACTCACTATCTAATATAGTGGTTTTCGCGCTAAATTTCAAACAAAACTCGTAACAGTTTATATATTTACATCATCCGAAAAATACTTTTTCTTCCATGTAAATGACTGATTTGAAGTATTTTCAGGCTTATATTCTGCTGCAATATAGTTTTGATAAGAACTTTGTTTTAACCAAGAAAAAATTTGTTCATAAGGAATTTGAGCTGTATCAGGCTCATGGCGGCCCGGACAGTCTGCAAATTGAATATGTCCAATTAAGTTAATATTCTCTTGCAAACCCTCAAGTACATCTTCACCCATCATGGCCATGTGATAGCAGTCATATTGCATTTTGAGGGCAGGGTGATTGACTGCTTCTAGCATTTCTTGGCCCTGCGCAATGTTCTGCACCAAAAAGCGAGGCATATCCGTGCCATTAATCATTTCAAAAACGGGTTCTATATCATGTTCACTGAGTAAGTTGCAGGCAAGTTTTAAATTGGCTGCTAGTGTTTTTAAACAAGGAAGTAAGTCAGCATCTAGTGGTTGCTTACCCGCCAAAATATTAACACGAGGAACGTTTAAAGCCGTGGCATAGCTAATAGCCAATTCTAATGCCTCATGGAAAGCTGTTTCTTGGCCGGGTATGCCTGCTAAACCATTCCCACCTTGCATAAGATCACCAGCAGGTACATTAATTAAGCAAAGACTGAGATTGTAGCGTTCGAGTTGAGTTTGAATATCTTCAATCGTCAATTCATAAGGGAATTGAATTTCTACATATTCAAAGCCCTGTGCATGAGCCAGAGCGAAGCGTTCAATTAAAGGAACTTCGGTAAAAATCATGGATAAATTGACTGCAAGACGACCCATACTCAAACTCCGTTTATTTTTGCTCTACTAATTGAATCATAGTAGCTAAATCTTTCTCAGCAAAGCCATTTTTTTGGTGAGTTTGTAGCTGTAATAGAGCTTTTTGTGCAACGGGGATGTCTAAATTAACATTGTTAGCCAATGTTACTGCGTTGTTAAGATCCTTAGATAATGTTTGAACTTTCCACTGAATAGGCTCAAATGTATGAGTTGCCATGCGTGGGGTTAGAATTTGAAAGGGTTTAGAGTCTGCAAATCCACCCGCTAAGGCTGGAGCGAGTAAAGTTGTATCTACACCCGCTCGGTCTGCAAGCGCGACAGCTTCTGCAATAAGGGCGCTGTTGGCTGCAACAATCAGTTGATTGCAAATTTTGGTAGCTTGGCCAGTTCCCGTATCGCCCATTCGAGTTACACGTTGAGATAGAACATTATAAACAGGCGTTAGTTCCGTAATCGTTTGAGCATTACCGCCTGCAAAAATGACAAGTGTGCCTTGTTCTGCTCCAGCTGTTCCACCTGATACAGGTGAATCAATCCAAATAACGTCATGTGTGGCAGCTGCTTGAGCAAGCATTTTTGTTACAGCAACAGATAAGCTTGAGAAATCCACAATAACTTGTTCAGCTTTTAAGTTAGGTTGAATTTTTTCAAATACTGCCTCTACGGCTTTATCATCTGCTAGACAGATTAAAATAATAGGATAGTCACCAATATTTGAAAGTTCTAAAGGTTGGGCGCCGATATCAATCAGTTCTTCACATGCAGAGAAGGTTCGATTCCAAACCGCAACTTGAAAGCCAGCTTGAATAAGGCGGGTTGCCATCCGACTTCCCATAAGCCCCATACCTAAAAAAGCAATAGGAGTATTACGATCAAAATTCATCATCTAAGCTCTTTTTATTTATATTGGCGTGGTAAAAAATTAACTTCCGGATGTTTGTCTTTTTTACGAGCAAGTTTGCTATTTTTACCAAGTAATAATTTAAGTTGCCAGATTTTTTCTAGACGTAATGATTTTTCTGGTTGATGCTCCATTGCATCTAGTACGCGTTTTGCGGCAGTGAGGGCATCAGGTGAGCGCTGCAACATTTCAGCTGCAATCTCATGTGCTCTCTCTAGAGGTGAGTTACTTAAATGAGTCACAAGACCAATTTCTTTTGCATAATTTCCGTCAAAAACACGAGCAGTTAAGGTGAGTTCTTTTGCTAAGTCAACGCTAATTAAGCCTTTTAACGAGCGAGTAAGTCCCATATCAGGAACTAAACCCCAACGGCTTTCCATAATCGACATTTTTGTTTCTGGATGAGAAATCCGGATGTCGGAAGCCAAGGCAAGTTGCATCCCCGCACCAAAGCAATATCCTTCTAATGCAGCAATAACTGGTACAGGTAAATTCTGCCAAGTCAGAAATGCTTTTTGAAAAAGGCTTTGTCCAGGTTTTACAAGTTCCCAAATGGCAAAAGCAGAGTTTTTCGGATTGTTTAGGTCAGATAAATCAATTCCAGCACTAAACACATTCCCTTCGCCTGTCAAAATAACACAGCGAATATCTCTATCTTTTTTAATTGCTTTTGCAGTTGAAACTAACTCTTTTAATAAGGCAAAACTCATTGCATTGCGTTTGTCTGGACGGTTTAAATATACCGTTGCAATGCCATTATTTTTTTCAATACGTAAGAGTGCCATGAGATTTCCGCTTCTTTTTTTATAGATGAACGGAGCATAACATGGCTGTAATTTGGAAACATGACAGTCCAGTCATGCCTTTTTGATAGAGATGTTAGTCAGGAATCACCAGAATTTGATGGGCTGCACTTTCTACCTCTTTAACGACAAGACCGAGTTCATCAAAGCGCTGCATTACTTCTTCAATGAAGCCTTCATCTGCTATACGACGTTCTTTACGCAACGTTGAAATAAATTGCTCAAAGTCACCAGTGACTTGTTGTAGTTTTGGTGCACCTACATAGCGAGTAGCACCATAAAGGCGATGTAAAACATGCTCAAGTTGAGGGAAGTCTTCAAGCTCAATGAGCTGCTGCATTTCATCTAGCTCAGTTGGAAAACTATCAACTAACATTTTAAGTAAATCTTGCGCTAAGTCTTCTTTATTTGCTGCTAGCTGCAAACTTTGTTGCCAGTTTAAAATTTGTGGATCTAAAGCTTCTGCAACGACATGATGGTCTTTATCTAAGGCTTTTGCTGTAAAGTTGTTTTTAGTCCATTGCGTTAAGATCTGGATGATTTGCTCCATTTGGATTGGCTTGGTGACATAGTCATTCATGCCTACTTTCAGGAGTTTTTGCTTTTCATCAGCAAGCGCATGCGCGGTTAGTGCAATAATTGGAAGCTGCATTTCTCCGTCTAAAGTCGATTCTAAAGAGCGAATAGCACGAGTTGTATCAATACCTGACATGACAGGCATTTGAATATCCATAAACACTAAATCAAATGGTTTAAGTTTCTGATCAATTCGCTCTTGGATCAGGTTAAGTGCTTCTTGACCACTAAGTGCTTTAGTTGTTTTAACGTTTAGCTCACCAAGTAAGGCTTCTAAAACAATTAAGTTGGGCAAATGGTCATCTACTGCCAGAATGTGTAAACCCTGACCATTAAAGTCTTGTTGTTCCTCTTCAAAAATAGGTTGATCATTTAATAATTGAATGAGTCCGCTTCGACTTAATGGTTGATAGAGAGGGCGAGCACGGTATTCACTGAGCATGTTTGGCTCAAGTGTCATTTGATAGCCATAGACGGCTAAATTGCCTTGATAACGACTGCGTATTTCTTTTAATAACGCTTCAGTATCGCCGCTATGGTCAACAATGAGCCATGTATTATCTTTCTGATCAAGATGTTTTAAGCGGCTAAACAAGTCCAGAATCGATTGTGTTTCGATGTGTGGAACATGGTAGTTTTCAAGGTAGTAACGTAAAACACTTGCTGTAGCAGGGTGCGCAAGATAAGACACCACTTGTAAATGCTCAAAGTGTGGGTGTTCGATTTCGTAATCTTCATCTACCACAAATTGTGCGGTAAACCAGAAGGTCGAGCCTTTTTCTGTTGGAGCGCGTTCTTGGTTATCTTCAAAACCAATTTGACCATGCATGAGATGAACAAGTTGTTTAGAAATAGCTAAACCCAAACCTGTACCGCCAAATTGACGTGTAACCGATGCATCACCTTGCGAAAATGATTCAAATAGTTTTTTACGGTCTGTGCCACTTAAACCAATACCACTATCTTGAACACTGAAATGAAGCAGACATTGCCCAATATCATCATGTTCCATACGAACGCGAACAATAATTTCACCATCTGGAGTGAATTTGATTGCATTAGAAATTAAGTTGGTCAAGATTTGCTTGAAGCGTAAAGCATCGCCAATCACTTCTTGTGGAATGTTGTCGGCATAGTAAAAAGCCATGGCGATATGTTTTTGAGCGGCCAAAGGCGACAGCATATCCATGACATCAAAAATGGCTTCTTCTAAATCAAAAGGTGCTGTTTCAAGTTCTAATTTACCCGCATCAATTTTCGAGAAATCTAATACATCGTTAATTAATGCCAATAAATGGGCGGATGACTTACGAATGGTTTGTAAATAAAGATTTTGTTCGTTATTTAAATTTTGTTGACGAAGCAATAAATGAATAAAGCCATCAATACTGTTTAGAGGTGTTCGAAGCTCATGACTAATATTGGCAAGGAAAACTGACTTTGCTTGGTTTGATGAAATCGCTTGGTCTCGTGCTTGACGATAAGTAATGTTTTGGACTTCTAAGGTATCTAAGGTTCTGCGTAAGTCTTCTTCTGTTTGTTCGGTGTGTTCTTTTAATTCTAAAAAGCTAAAGTGTAATCGCTTAACAACATTTGCAATATCACGTTGTAGTAAGCGCAGCTCTCCAGTACTGTTAATGACTAGGTGCTGGTCTAGAGTATCAGCATTTAGACGTTGCAACTGCATGCGAATTTCATACATCGGCGCAATCCAGCGACGAGAGTAAAAATTCAAGCACAGTAAAAGTAATAGTAAGGTCATTAATCCAGTAATGACGAGAGCGATCATAATGCGATAACGTGCCAACTCTAAAGGTTGGTTATCCATTTCAATCATTAACCAAACTGGGGCTTTTCCAGCTTTATTACTAATCTGCATTCCATAAATATTATTATGGTTATAAGAGATGGGACCAAAAAAAATATTATTACTAGGAAAGCTAGGCCAATAACGATTATCACGATAACCAATACTTAAATAAGTCTGTCCATTGTTATCAATTAATACCGCGCGTTTAAGATTTTTTTCGCTAAACATGCTTTGCATAATGTGCTGGGCATGATCGTATTCATCGGGTTGTAGTTCAACCAGTGTATATAGATCTTTCGAAATCTGATTGTAGCGAGCTAGAATCGCTGAGGCGTGATGTAGCTGTTGTTGTTTTACCGAATGTGACGTTTCAGTTAAAACCAGAAAAGCACCGACCCCTGTTAAAATCATAATCGGCACAAAAATTAGAGCAATCAATTGCCCATATGCATGATTCAGACGTAAGCGTTTCGATAAGGTTTTATTGAAATTAGACATGGCTACATCAGATTTATCTCTCTGTACGGCATCTTATCACGCTTTATTTTAAAACAGACGGCATTTTATAAATGACCGAGCTTTAATCGCTTTCATGAAAAAGCATATTGAAATGGGTGCAGTACCGAGCATTTTTTCATACAATAGGCGCACCTCGATATAGGTGTTGATCATGAGTAATACACAACCTGACTTTTTAGCCGACGAATTTTTGTTAGATCACTATGTAGGTAATACACCTCTAGTTCGTTTGCAGCGTTTAGCTTCTCATACGCAAGCGACGGTTTTAGCAAAATTAGAAGGTAATAATCCGGCAGGTTCTGTAAAAGATCGTCCTGCATATAACATGATTATGCAAGCAGAAAAACGTGGTCAAATTAAGCCGGGTGACACCTTGATTGAAGCAACCAGTGGGAACACAGGTATTGCTTTGGCAATGGTTGCAGCAATGCGTGGTTATAAAATGAAATTAATCATGCCGGGGAATTCAAGTCAGGAACGTAAGGATGCTATGCGTGCTTATGGTGCAGAATTGATTGAAGCGCCGAATATGGAAGCTGCACGAGATATGGCTTTGCAAATGCAAGCTGAAGGTCTAGGTTTGGTCCTCAATCAATTTGGCAATCCAGATAATGTCGAAGCTCATTACTTAACAACTGGCCCTGAAATTTGGAAGCAAACAGGTGGAAAGATTACCCATTTTGTGAGTTCAATGGGTACAACTGGTACCATCATGGGTATTTCTAAATATTTAAAAGAACAAAATCCCGATATTCAAATTATTGGTTTACAGCCTTCTGAAGGTTCAAATATTGCTGGTATTCGCCGTTGGCCACAAGAATATTTACCTACGATTTTCGATCCGAAACGTGTTGATCAAATTATGGATATTCCGCAAATTGAAGCGGAAAAAATGGCTCGCCGTTTAGCACGTCAGGAAGGAATTAGTGCAGGTACATCTTCTGGTGGGGCGGTGTGGGCTTCAGTGAAAATTGCAGAAGAAAATCCAGATGCTGTTATTGTTTGCATTATCTGTGACCGTGGCGACCGCTACTTGTCTACAGGATTGTTTTCAGTACAGGACGATAACTCATAATTGAGAGAAATAATGCGTTTCCCTACCTTAGTTTTTGATATTGAAACTTTAACTGATTTAAAAGCGGGAGCGCATTTATATCATCTTGATTTACCAGAGGCTGATGTAGAGCAAGCATTGACTAAACTCCGTCGTCAAGAATCAGGCATGGATTTTCAGCGCTTACCTTTGCATGAAATTGTTTGTATTTCTGGTCTATGGATTGATGAGTCTGGCTTTAGATTATTCTCTTTTAGTCGTGAACAATATTCTGAAGCTGAGATTTTGCAAAAGTTCTTGTCAATTTTTGATAAGCGTCATCCGACTTTAGTGAGTTGGAACGGCTCACAATTTGATTTACCTGTCATTCTGTTTCGCGCTATGTATCATGGGCTCTCTGCACCTGGTCTATTTGATCAAGGTGAGATTGATAGCCAGAAGCGTTTTAATAATTACCAAAACCGTTATCACCATCGCCACATTGATTTAATGGACGTGATGGCAATGTTTAATGGGCGTAATTTTCAAAAGCTTGATGATATTGCCTGCATTTTAGGTTTGCCGGGTAAACGCGGTGAATCGGGTTATCATGTGCCTGAATATGTTCGTAATCAACAGTGGTTAAAATTGACTAGCTATTGTGAAGGGGATGTACTCAATACATGGTTTATTTATTTACGTTGGCTCGTACTAAAAGGCCAGTTGAGCGTAGATGAACATAACCACTGGATTAGTTCGAGTATTGAATACTTACAGACCATGCCGCAACAGTCTGATTTTATTGAAGTATGGGAACGTACTTCGAAACATACTGAATTTACTTCTCACTATTTTAATCCTTCAGATTTTTAGGTTCATCCTTTGAAACAACAAGCCAAATCTCGCAAGCCTCAACAACCTGAATATATTTTTCAAGTTGAAACACTTTCTCATGAGGGGCGGGGAATTGCGCATTATGGTTCTCATCCTGATCATCCAGCAGATAAGCATGGCAAGAAAGTTTTTATTCGTTATGCATTGCCCGGAGAAACTGTAAAGGCTCAGATTACCCATCAAGCGAAGCGTCTTGAAGAAGCTGAGATGGTGCAGTTATTAGGGGAGCCTTCAACTCATCGTAGAGATGCAATTTGTCCTCATTATGGTATTTGTGGTGGCTGTAGTATGCAGCACATCGATCCTGATGAACAAATCAGCTTAAAGCAAAGTGTGCTCCAATCGCATTTACAACATTTTGCTGGAATTCAGCCTGAACAGTGGCTTGAGCCAATTCGATCTTTACAAACAGATTATCGTCGACGTGCTCGAATAGGGGTGCGCTATCTGCCAAAGCCAGATCGCTTAATTATGGGGTTTCGTGAACACCATAGTAATCGACTAACTTCTATCCACACTTGTAGTGTTTTGGATAAAAAACTATCAGATAGCTTGCCTGAGCTACGTATTTTACTCCAAAGTCTAAAAGGCAAAGCGCATATAGGTCATGTAGAATTAGCAAAAGGTGATCATGAAGTTTCTTTGTTGGTTCGTCATGTAGAAAAATTAAATAATTCTGATGTCAACCAATTAAAGCAATTTGCGTTAGACAAAGGGTGGCAGTTGTATTTGCAGCCTAAGGGGCCTGAAAGTATTCATCGTATTGATGATGAAAAAGGTGCTTTACGTTTACACTATGCCTTAGAGCGGTTTGATGTAAATTTTGCTTTTTCGCCATTGGATTTTACTCAGGTCAATGCCACAGTAAATGAACAAATGGTTCAATTGGCATGTGAATTGCTTCAATTGCAACCAGGTGAAAAGGTACTTGATCTATTTTGCGGTTTAGGCAATTTCTCACTCCCGTTAGCACGATGTGTTGGTGAGAGTGGTCAGGTTGTCGGTGTAGAAGGGAGTGAAGAAATGGTGCAGCGGGCAACAGCTAATGCAAAATGCAATAGTTTGGTGCAAGCAACCTTCTTTTCACAAGATTTAACAAAAGATTTTTCGCATCATTCTTGGGCAAATCAAGGATTTGATGCATTATTGATTGATCCTCCTCGTGCTGGTGCATATGAAATTATGCAGTATGTATCAAATTTTGGAGCAAAAAGAATCGTTTATGTATCATGTAATCCAGCTACACTGGCAAGGGATGCGGGTGTTTTGGTCCAATATGGTTACCAGTTAAAAAAAGCAGCTGTGATGGACATGTTTACGCACACAGAACATGTTGAATCCATTGCACTATTTGAAAAAATTCAAGAGATAAACGATTAAAAACATGAGTTACATATTGAGGAGAATGGTATGGTCACAGTACGTGAACAGTTACCTGAACAACTAACTGAGTTGTCCGAGGAAACGACTGTAGAGCATGCCGCCGAAACGCAAATCGGTTTAGCCTCATGGTTGGATCGGGTGCGTGAAATATTAGATGGGGCGAAGCTTGAACAGCTTGAGCAGGTTGCTCATTTAACCCTGCAAAAAGAGTTGGACTCAACGGTTAATCATCGTTCAAATACTTTCGCTACAGGCGTTGGAATGGCTGACATTCTGGCGCATCTCCATGTAGATGAAGATACTCTATCGGCAGCAATGCTCTATCGTAGTGTGCGTGAAGACATTACTGATATAGAAGAAGTAAAACAGAAATTTGGGGAGCAGGTCTATAACCTTGTCAAAGGTACTTTGGCAATGGGTAAGCTCTCGGAACTCATTGAGAAAAATAAACGGTTAGAAGATCATTTTAATAATAATCAACGAGAACATTTAAGTGGCATTTATAAAATGCTGATTTCGGTTACCGAAGATGTTCGTGTTGTTTTAATTAAACTTGCTGAACGTACCTATTCTTTACGAGAACTAGCAAATTCATCTCGTGAGCGTCAAGAACGCGTAGCACGTGAAATTCTTACTATTTATTCGCCATTGGCACATCGACTCGGTATTGCTCAGCTTAAGTGGGAACTTGAAGATCTCGCTTTTCGCTATTTAGCGCCAGATCGTTATAAAGAAATTGCGTCATTACTCAATGAAAAACGATTAGAGCGCGAACACTATATTCAGTTCGTGATTGATCGTTTAAAAAATGAGTTAGCGTCTTACGGAATCGAGTCAGAAATCACAGGTCGAGCAAAGCACATTTATTCGATTTATCGAAAAATGAAAAGCAAAAACCTGAGTTTTGATCAGCTTTACGATATTCGTGCCTTACGTGTATTGGTCAATAGTGTTCCTGAGTGTTACCACTCTTTGGGTATTGTTCATCAAATTTGGCGTCACATTCCGCATCAGTTTGATGACTATATTACCAACCCGAAAGCAAATGGTTATCGCTCTTTGCATACTGCTGTAATTGCCGAGAATAAATCGCTTGAAGTACAAATTCGTACTCATGAGATGCATGACGAAGCAGAATTAGGCGTATGTTCGCACTTTAACTATAAAGAAGGCTCAAAGAATACTGACCATTCCTTTAATCATCGTTTGCATTCATTGCGTGCTGTTTTAGAACACTATCAAGAGCGCAATGAAACGACGGTACATCAAAACGAAGATGAAACAGAAGGCTTTGAACAGTTACAAGACTTTGAAGGCTTTGAGAAGATTTACGTTTTTAGTCGTGATGGTGATATTAAGGAATTGCCACGTGGCTCAACAGTTTTAGATTTTGCTTACCATGTCCATACGGAAGTAGGAAACAAGTGTTATGCAGCGAGAGTTAATCAGCGCTACGTGCCACTTACCTATACTTTAAAAACTGGTGAGCAGGTTGAGATTTTAACTAAAAAAGATCGTGATCCAAACCGAGATTGGTTGGTCAATTCTTTAGGTTATATTAAAACCTCTCGTGCTCGTGACAAGCTGCGTCATTGGTTTAGACAGCAAGATCGTAGTAAAAATCTTGAAGTTGGCCGTGAACTTCTTAATAAAGAGTTAGCTCGTCTAGCGATTCACCCAAAAAGTATCGACCTAAATGATTACTCATCACATTTTAACGTGAAAACGGGTGATGACATTTTGGTGAGTCTAGTAAGCGGTGATATTAGCTTACATGCCTTGATTAATCAGGTGAACCGTCAAATGCATCTAGATCAGGATGAACCTGAACTAGTGCTTAAACCAGCATTAAATCCACGTGCTAGCCATACATTGTCGGCTCATGGAATTTTAATTGATGGTTTAGACAATGTGGAACTGCATATCGCGCAGTGCTGTCAGCCCGTACATGGTGAGTCAATCGCTGGATATATTACTTTGAATCGTGGTGTTAGCATCCACAAAGTCATTTGTTCAGATTATCAGCGTATGATTAAGCAAGAACCAGAGCGTGCTGTTGAAGCCGATTGGGAAATGCAGCCGACACGTGGTCAAAGCGTTCAAATTGTGGTGGAAGCTTATGATCGTCGTGGTCTGCTTAAAGACTTAACTCAAGTGATTTTCTCTGACCAAATCAATATTCGTCAGGTCAATACAATTTCTGAAGCAGATGGTATTGCCAATATGAAGTTGCTCATTGAGGTGAAAGGTTTAGCACAGCTTTCTCGCTTATTGGCTCGCTTAGAGCAACAGCCTGGAATTATTAGTGCGCGACGCATGATTCAAGGTGTTTAAATAAATTGAGTAAAAAGGCTGTCAAATGACAGCCTTTTTTATATTGAATTATTTTCTCGATAAATAAATGTTAGTGAGCCGATTTAAAAACTGAGGGCTTAAAGTTGAGAGTTGATAAAGCAGTTTGGTTTTTATCCCAACTGGAGTGTGAGTAGGCGTCCAGAAATGAGCCTTTTTCTCTACAAGCGTAAGCACCTGCTGAGCAATATCATTTGGAGTTAAATCTATCCCCATATTTTGAATAGTGCCTGCATCCATATTGTTAACCATTGCAGTTTGCACAAACAGCGGCATCACATCTAAAACGCGAATACCATATTTTTTCCATTCCACATCTAAACCTTCAGTAATTCCGCGAACAGCAAATTTACTGGCTGAGTAAGAAATAAGGTCAGCTTGTCCATAAATTGCAGAAGCTGATGATAGATTGATAACACGTGCAAAAGACGCTTGCTTTAAATAAGCTAGGGCAGCGTGACAGCCATTGATGACACCGTTTACATTAATATTTATTGTTCTTTGGTGGGCTTTAATATCAGTTGTTTCAAATGCGCCAGAATATAAAATACCGGCATTATTTACTAAGATGTTGAGTTCGCCAGACCATTCAGTAAATTCTTTTAATATACGTTGCCATTGGTCGTAATCACTTACATCTAGATAGCCGGCACGGGCATTTGGCCCTAAGTCGTTTGCCAATTCTTGAGCAAGCGATTCATTAATATCATAAATGCCTACTTTATATCCTTGTTTGTAGAATACGCGTGCAATTTCAGCCCCAATACCTTGAGCGGCACCACTAATCAGAATACTGTATCTCATCTTTTTTCTCTTTGTCAGTACAATAGTGCGACTGATTTAATCGCTTTGATTTTGATCATAACAAATTAAAATCTTAGTTTTACTGACCGACTTTTTAAACTTGAGGGTTACCATGGATAAATTGCTTAAAATCATGCAAGAGTTACGAGAAAAATGTCCGTGGGATCAACAACAAACTCCAATGTCACTGACTAAATATGCGATTGAAGAAGCATATGAAGTTGAGGCTGCTGTTCGTCAGGGTAATATCGATGAAATCAGAAATGAGCTAGGCGATTTGTTATTACAAGTTGTGTTTCAATCACAAATGTTTAGTGAGCAAGGTGCTTTTAACTTTCAAGATGTTGTTGAGGCAATAAGTGAAAAGTTAATACGCCGTCATCCACATGTTTTTCAGGCAGATCAATTTAATAATTTAACGCCAGAGCAAGTAAGTGAGCTTTGGAAACAAATTAAACAGCAAGAAAAACAAGGCAATCCGCAATCAAGGTTGGATGAAATTAAGCATGGACCAGCTCTATTGCAGGCACAAGAAATTCAAGAAAATGTCGCAAAAGTTGGTTTTGACTTTGAAACCGTAGAAGATGCTTATGGAAAACTAGAAGAAGAGCTAGACGAGTTTAAGCAAGCACTAAAAAATCAAAATATTGATGAAATTCAAGATGAATTTGGAGATTGCCTGTTTTCATTAGTCAATGTAGGACGTAAACTTGCGATTTCAAGTGAAACATCACTTTTATCAACAATACATAAATTTAGAAGCCGTTTTGCTTTTATTGAAGATCAAGCCCAAAAACAGCAAAGAACATTAGAAGACATGACCTTGTCTGAAATGGATGAATTGTGGAATCAGGCAAAGCGGCAGTTAAGATTAGGGGAAAAAACACATGCAGCTCAGCATGAATCTTTGGAAGAGTAAGTCTTATATTTTTATTATTTTATTTTGGAGCCTGATTTCTTCAACCTTTGTTCAGGCTCAATCTTTTGATCAAAATTTTAAGGAGTGGAAGGCTAAACAGCAGATGTATGATCAGAAGTTAAGCATGCAACACGTCTCTCATTCTAGTATTCAAAAAAGCTCAGCCATGACTGACTCTTCGGGACAAGTTCACTTGAATCAAGCCAATATTGATGAGCTTAAAAAGTTAAAAGGTATTGGTGAGAAAAAGGCTCAAGCGATTGTAGAATACCGTCAAAAAAATGGTGGCTTTAAAAATATTGATGAATTAAAAAGCGTAAAGGGCATTGGTCCAGCCATTTTTGAAAAGAATAAAGCACGTTTGACTTTATAAATCATCTGTTTGTCAATTGTCATTTCATGCGCAAACTACAGAGAATCAAATTGCCCTTTGTGTGCGTTAGAGCTATGATTAGCGACAACTTGTTATTTACGTCCTGACGTAGGAGACAGCGTCTTTTGCAAACCTTGCGAGCGTCAAAATGTGGTTTGTCCACAGCCCAACTTCCTTCTTCGATTTTAGATGTGATCGATAGCCTGACTAAAGCTGGCTATGAAGCTTATATTGTTGGGGGTGGTGTCCGTGATTTAATGCTAGGGTTTAATCCTAAAGATTTCGATGCAGTAACCAATGCGACACCTTCTCAAATTAAAGAAGTTTTTGGCAGACGTTGCCGAATCATTGGTCGTCGATTTGAATTGGCACATGTCTATTCAGGGCGTGAGCTTATTGAAGTTGCTACATTCCGTGCCCCTCCTAAAAAAGCAGTCACTAGTGCCTCAGGCATGATTTTACGTGACAATAACTGGGGGACTATCGAACAAGACTTTGCTCGACGTGATTTTTCAATCAATACGCTATATTACCAACCGCGTAAGAGTATTGTGCTTGATTTCTGCAAAGCAATTGACGATGTAAAAAATAAAACTTTACGTTTATTGGGCGATCCGGCACAGCGCTTCGAAGAAGATCCAGTGCGTATGCTGCGAACTCTACGTTTTGCAGCCAAGTTGAATTTCAAAATTGATTCAAATATTCTCGATATCTTTGATGCTGAAATGACGCAATTACTGCGTGATGTCTCTCCGCATCGCTTATACGATGAATCTCAGAAGCTTTTCACAATGGGGCATTTGGCGCGTGTTTTGCCAATGTTGATCGAGTTTGGTGTCTGGAAGCAACTCTTTGCAGATATTCAGCCTAATCTCACTCCGTTTATTCTCAGAGCAGCAAAGAATACAGATCAACGTATTCAAGTTGGGAAAACAATTAACCCAGCATTTTTCTATGCAGTGTTATTGTGGCAACCATTTTTAGAGCGTTGTGAGTTTTATTTATCTAAAGGTATTGTGCCGGCTGAAGCCCGTGCGCAGGCTGGTTTAGATGTCTTAAAACGCCAAGCAACACGTACAGTTATTCCTCGCTTTGCAGAAACTTTTATTCGTGAAGTTTGGGAAATGCAGACCCGTTTGCTTAATCCAAAACCACAGCAAATAGAAGCATTGGCTGGACATGCTCGTTTCCGTGCAGGTTTTGACTTCTTATTACTTCGTGAAAAGTCAGGTGATGACACAACACAAGGAATGGGAAGCTGGTGGGAAGCCTACCAAGAAATGTCAAATGACGAAAAAGAAGCTGCGATTAGCCAATATAATCGTCAGAAAGCTAGAAACCGTCGTAAAGCTGCTGCTGAGCCTATTGAAAATAATAAAGTTGACACGGAAATTGAACCTTTGGTTGATATTCCGGAACCACGTACTCGCCGTGGGAAAAAAGAACGTACTAGACAAGATCAGGCAGTTGGCCGATTTGTTGAAAAAGCGACTACTTCTGAAGCAGGCGTGATAGGCGATCATCCAATTTTAAAACGTAAGCGGGTACAACGTGATTTAAGCCAAGTCGTTTTTGGGCCAACGCAATGACAATAACCACTTATATTGGTTTAGGAAGTAATTTAGGCGATTCACGTCAAATTTTATCTGAAGCCATTGCTAAGCTTAAGACGTTAGGAATGGTTAAAGTCTCTAGACTTTATCAAAGTCCGCCTATGGGACCTCAAGATCAGCCAAATTATTTAAATGCAGTTGCAGAATTAAATACCGATCTTGCGCCTTTAGATTTGCTGGATCATTTACAACGTTTTGAGCAAGAAGCAGGCCGTGTACGACTTCGTCGTTGGGGTGAGCGAACCTTAGATCTGGATTTGCTTATTTATGGCAATGAAAAAATTCACAATGAGCGCTTAACTGTGCCGCACATAGGCATTCTACAACGAGATTTCGTTGTGATTCCTTTATTAGATTTAGATGCTGATTTACAGATTAATGATCAGCCACTTAAAAATTTAGAACTGATACAGCAGCCAACGCTGACTGTACTTGCGGATGAGTCTTGGGCTTAAGCTCTCGATTCATTATGTTCTGCAAACTCCTGTAGAGGATATCATCATGATTAGTCTAAGTGACTTAAGAAAATTTAAAGCCGAAGGACGTAAGTTCTCTTGTCTAACTTGTTACGATGCAAGCATGGCAAAAGCAATGGAACTTGCTGAAATTGATACAATCTTAATTGGTGATTCTCTTGGAATGGCAATTCAAGGGCGAGATTCAACTTTGCCAGTAACTGTTGAAGATATGGCTTATCATACGGCAGCGGTGCGCCGTGGTAATCAGCATGCCTTGATTATGACAGACTTGCCATTTATGAGTTATGCAACCTTGAATGATGCTTTGCAAAATGCAAGAACAGTCATGCAAGCTGGCGCTCAAATGGTGAAAATCGAAGGTGGTGCATGGTTAAGTGAAATCGTGCAGGTTTTAACCCGTAATGGTGTACCTGTTTGTGTACATTTAGGTTTAACACCTCAATCTGTACATGTATTCGGTGGCTATAAATTACAAGCTAGAACACGTGAAGCAGCAGATCAGCTTATTGCTGATTGTACAGCAGTGGTTGAGGCGGGTGCAGCGGTATTATTACTTGAATGTGTTCCTGCTCAATTGGGTCAAGAAATTGCTGAATTATTCCCAAATACGCCTGTAATTGGTATTGGCGCAGGTAATGCAACTGATGGTCAAGTATTGGTTGTACAAGATATGTTGGGCCTAACTTTTGGTCGAGTTGCGCGCTTTGTACGTAACTTTATGAAAGAACAATCAGGTGAAACTGCCATTTTAGATGCTTTCAAAGCTTTTCATGCTGCTGTGCAGGATCAGTCATTCCCTGCTAAAGAACATACTTTTCACGTTGAGCTGTAATTCATGAAAACAGAAACCACAATACAAGGTCTTGCAGCTTCTTTAAATCCTGCTAGAGCTGCACGTAAAATTATTGGTTTTGTCCCAACCATGGGAAATCTACATGAAGGGCATCTCACACTTGTTCGTGAAGCGAAAAAGCTATGTGATGTTGTGGTTGTAAGTATCTTCGTAAATCCGACTCAATTTGGTCCAGGCGAAGATTTTGACAGCTATCCTCGTACTTTAGAGCAGGATAGTCGCCTACTTGCGGATGTTGGCTGTGACATTATTTTTGCGCCCTCAGTTGAGCAAATGTACGGTACACAACCACGTTTAACAAACATCAGTGTCAGCCAGATTACAGATGCTTTATGTGGTAGTTCACGTCCAGGACACTTTGATGGTGTCGCTCTGGTTGTAACTAAGCTCTTTAATATTGTGCAACCGAATTACGCTTTCTTTGGACAAAAAGATTACCAACAGTTAGCCGTTATTCGTCAGTTTGTACAAGATTTAAATATTCCTTTAGAAGTGATTGGTGTGCCAATTGTTCGTGCAGCAGATGGTTTAGCGCTTAGCTCAAGAAATGGTTATTTAAGCGCTGAGCACCGTCAGATTGCTCCGGTTATTTATCAAAGTTTGAAGCAGGCTGAGCAACAGTTACATCAAGGCAAAGATTTGCAACAAGTTGTAGAAGATATCAAAACTCAGTTGACAGATAATGGTTTTGTTGTTGATTATGTCGAAGCTCGTCAGACAAATCTGTTACCTGCTACTCAATTTGATCGTGATATTGTGTTGTTTGTCGCGGCAAAACTAGGTGCAACCCGTTTGATTGATAATTTAGAAGTTGCCTTTACACCCCAATAAAAGAGATCAAAGGACAGCCATGCCATGAAGCGTATACTTATCGTGACAGGACAGTCTGGTTCAGGAAAATCTTCGGCCCTTCAAGTATTAGAAGATTTGGGCTATTACTGTATTGATAATTTGCCTTTGGCATTGCTGCCTGAAATTGTGGCAAAGCTAGATCATGAAAATAATCTGGAGCAATTGGCTTTAGGTGTGGATGTCAGAAGTACTCGGGCAGATATGCAAGAGTTCGATCATGTGTTTGAGCAATTACAAAGACATGGAACTGTTGATGTTATTTACTTGACGACACAAGATCAGGATTTGATTGCGCGTTTTAGTGCATCTCGTCGCCCGCATCCATTAGCTAATCGTTTTAAAAGTCTGTTGCAATGTATTCATGAAGAAAAGCAGTTACTGCTTCCAATTCAGTTCCGTGCTACGGTTCATATTGATACAACGGATAAAAGTGTTCATGATTTAAAGCATATTTTACTGTCTAAATTGGGGCAGTCAGATAAGCTTATTGTCATATTGCAGTCATTTGGATATAAACATGGCATTCCTTTAGATGCCGATTATGTTTTTGATGTACGGCATTTACCAAATCCGCATTGGGATTTAGAATTAAGACGTTTTTCTGGTTTGGATGAGCCAGTAAGACTATTTTTAGAAGCAAGTCCGCAAGCAAACGAAATGTTTGATGATATTCTTCACTTCTTAAAAAAATGGCTTCCCGCATTTGCTGAAGGACATCGTCACTATATGACGATTTCTATTGGTTGCACTGGGGGGCAACATCGTTCGGTTTATATCGTAGATAGACTAAAACAAGCACTTGAGGCAGAATGGTCTGTTCAGGTCTTACACAGAGAAATGAAGCACTGGTCATGATAGACACAACTGTTGATGTAATTAATAAACTCGGTTTACATGCTCGTGCATCAGGAAAACTGATAGAGGTCACTACAAAGTTTCGTTCGTCAATCCAGATTGGAAAAGGCGATCATTTGGTAGATGCAAAAAATATTATGTCTTTGCTGATGTTAGGTGCAGGTAAAGGAACCACTTTGCGATTGGTCATTGATGGTACCGACGAAGAGCAGGCATTAAATGAAGTACTGGCGTTATTCGCAGCAAAATTTTATGAGGCAGATTAATCGTGGCACGTGGTTCCCAACGTTATACTGAAGAAGATTTCGGTTCTTTAGAAGGACGTGCAAGTAAAACCGAACAGAAAAAAGCAGTGCAACGCATGGCTGCTTTAGGTGAGCAACTCGCACAACTTTCTATTAAACAAATTCAGAAACTTCCAGTTGATGAGCGTTTAATTGATGCTTTAATGGAAGTGCAGAACATTAGTTCTTTTGAAGCACGTCGTCGCCAATTTCAACGTATTGGTAAGTTATTGCGCAATGAAGATGAGACGATTATTTTGTCTTATTTAACCCCGCAGCAAGGTGCGAAAAGACAAGCTCAATTAATGCGTTGGGTCGACCGTATGATTGAGCAGGGTGATCCTGCAATTAATGAATTTAGTAAAATTTATAATGCATCGGAACGTCACACCTTGCGTCAGCATGTGTTGAGAATAAACCGCGATAAAACTCAACAGGCGAGTGAAGCAGATATTGAGGCATCAAAAGTTAAATTTGTTAACTATGTGCAGCAAATCGCATTATTGTCTGATCAAGGCTAAATGCGCTTAAATAAAAAAGCGACGCTCAAGGCGTCGCTTTTTTATTTATATATTCTCAGCACGTTCTTTTGCCCATTCTCGCAAAATAAACTTCTGTAATTTGCCGGTCGATGTTTTTGGAATTTCTGTAATAACCACATCTTTAGGAACTTTAAAGCGAGCTAACTCTTTTTGGCAATGTTCGATAATTTCTTCAGGTGTCGCTGTGGCACCCATTTTTAATTCAATAAATGCGCAGGGTACTTCTTGCCAACGAGCATCGGGTTTAGCGACGACGGCAGCAGTTAAAACAGCTGGGTGTCTATACAACACATCTTCTACTTCTAAAGATGAAATATTTTCTCCACCTGAAATAATAATGTCTTTCGAACGGTCAGTAATTTTTGCATAGCCATCTGGATGGCAAACGGCTAAGTCTCCCGTGTGGAACCATCCGCCAGCAAAAGCTTCTTGAGTTGCTTGAGGGTTCTTTAAATAGCCTTTCATGACAATATTGCCACGAAACATAATTTCCCCCATGGTTTGTCCATCATTCGGGACAGGCTGCATTGTTTCGGGGTCTAACACACGCATACTGTCTTGTAATGGGTAGGGTACACCTTGACGGGAATGAAGCTGAGCTTGTTCAGCAATTGAAAGTTCATTCCATCCTGATTGTGAAGCACACAAGGCAGAAGGACCATATGTTTCTGTTAAGCCATAAACATGGTTGACGTTAATTCCCATGTTTCGCATACCTTCAATAATAGCAACTGGAGGAGCTGCACCAGCAACCATCACTTCAACATGGTGATCAAAGTTGGTTTGTTTTTCTTTAGGTAAGTTAATAATCATTGAAAGAACAATCGGTGCACCACAGAAATAATCAACCTTATGTTCTGCAATGAGTTGCATGACTAATTCTGGGTCGACTTTGCGCAAACAAATATTCGTTCCACCGCTGGCTGCGATACTCCATGCAAAACACCAGCCATTACAATGGAAAAGTGGTAATGTCCATAAATACACAGCACGAGGTTTCATGCCACAGGCTAAGATATTGCTTGCAGCATTGAGATAAGCCCCACGATGATGATAGACCACACCTTTAGGATTACCTGTAGTTCCAGATGTGTAATTTAAGCTAATCGCATCCCACTCATCTTCTGGTAAATGCCATACAAAGTTAATATCGCCTTGGGCTATCCATTCTTCATATTCAAAAGAACCAATAAACTGATTTTCGCCTTCATATTCATCATCAGCTACATCAATCACAATAATGTGTTGGTCAGGAATAAGAGAGAGGGCTTCTCTTGCCAAATTAACAAATTCAGGGTCAACCAAAAGCACTTTGCTTTCAGCATGTTCCAGCATGAAAGCTATTGTTTTTGCATCTAAGCGTGTATTGAGTGTATTGAGTACGGCACCAGCCATTGGAACTGCGAAGTGTGCTTCAACCATGGCTGGAATATTTGGTAATAAGATCGACACCGTATCATTTTTTTCAATGCCCAGCTGTTTGAGCTGAGAAGCAAACTGGCAACAACGTTGGTAAGTTTCTTTCCATGAAATTTGGCGCTTACCATGAATAATTGAAGCTTGATTCGGATAAATATAGGCTGCACGCTCTAAGTAGCGTAGAGGTGACAGTGCAACAAAGTTTGCGGGTGTGCGTGGTAATTCATCATAAGCACTAACCATGGTAAACAACTCCGTGTTCTATTTTTAATTCATTCTTTGAAAATATGACTTAATACTCATCAAAGCATCTATGCTTTAGTCTTAAATAGAAATACCCTTCAGTCAGAAAATGAGCAAAAATGCTATTTTCTTCATCTTAAACCACTTGCGCTGAGTGTGTTTAAAAAATCTTCCCAATATATTTTAAGTCATTTATTGCTGTTTACCTGATAAGCAAAATGTATTTATGATTTTGTGGGCTCAAAGGTTTTCACTTTGCTTGAACAAGTGTAAAATCTTTGAGGTTTTTTAATTTTGATTTACACCGTTTTTATATTTTGAGGTTCGCCTCGATCATAATCTCGCGGTGAAATGCTCCTTCGTATAGGGCATCACTCCTTAAGGATTTTTTTATGCCAATTATCACATTGCCAAATGGCGATCAAAAGAGTTTTGATCACGCTGTATCTGTTATGGAAGTTGCCCAAAGTATCGGGCCTGGTCTAGCAAAAAATACTGTTGCTGGCCGTGTAAATGATCGCTTAGTTGATGCATGTGACTTAATTACCGAAGATTCGACCTTACAAATTATCACTCCAAAAGATGAAGAAGGTCTTGAAATTATTCGCCATTCTTGTGCACACCTTGTAGGGCATGCTGTCAAACAGCTATTTCCTGAAGCCAAGATGGTGATTGGTCCAGTCATTGAAGAAGGTTTTTACTACGACATCTGGATGCCTCGTCCGTTTACATTAGACGATATGGCCGCGATTGAAGAGCGCATGAAAAAGCTCATCGATCAAGATTACGATGTCGTTAAAAAAATGACACCGCGTGATGAAGTAATTGCTGAATTTACTGCACGTGGCGAAGAATACAAATTACGCTTGATTGCAGACATGCCTGAAGAAACACAAATGGGCTTGTACTACCATCAAGATTATTTGGATATGTGTCGTGGTCCACACGTACCAAACACCAAATTCTTAAAATCATTCAAGCTGACAAAAATCTCTGGCGCTTACTGGCGCGGTGATGCGAAGAATGAACAGCTTCAACGTATTTATGGTACAGCATGGGCTGATAAGAAACAGCTTGCTGCGTACATTAAGCGTATTGAAGAAGCTGAAAAGCGCGACCACCGTAAAATTGGTAAAGCCTTGGACTTATTCCATATGCAAGAAGAAGCACCTGGTATGGTGTTCTGGCATCCAAATGGTTGGACGATTTATCAAGTTCTTGAACAATACATGCGTAAAGTTCAGCAAGACAATGGTTACCTCGAGATTAAAACTCCACAAATCGTAGACTTTACGCTTTGGGAAAAATCTGGTCATGCGGCAAACTACGCTGACAACATGTTTACGACTCATTCTGAAAGTCGTAATTATGCGGTTAAGCCAATGAACTGCCCATGTCACGTGCAAGTTTTCAACCAAGGTTTGAAGTCTTACCGTGATTTACCAATTCGTTTAGCCGAGTTCGGTTCTTGCCATCGTAACGAACCATCTGGTTCTTTACACGGTATTATGCGTGTACGCGGTTTTACACAAGATGATGCTCATATCTTCTGTACGAAAGAACAAATTGGTCAAGAAGTTGCAGACTTTATTAAACTCACTTTAGATGTTTATAAAGATTTTGGCTTTGAAGAAGTGCAAATGAAACTGTCTACACGTCCAGAAAAACGTGTGGGTGATGATGCACTTTGGGATATGGCTGAGAAATCTTTAGCAGATGCTTTAGATGCAGCGGGTCTTGAGTGGGAATTACAGCCAGGTGAAGGTGCGTTCTACGGTCCGAAAATTGAATTCTCATTGAAAGACTGTCTCGGACGTGTATGGCAATGTGGTACTATTCAGTGTGACTTCAACTTACCAGAGCGTTTAGATGCGTCTTACGTAACTGAAGACAATGATCGTGATCAGCCTGTTATGTTGCATCGTGCAATTCTTGGCAGTTTTGAACGTTTTATTGGTATACTAATTGAACACTACGCTGGTTTCATGCCACCTTGGTTGTCGCCGTTACAAGCATGTGTTATGAATATTACTGACTCTCAAGCTGAGGCTTGTGAGAAAGTCGTAGCAAAACTCAAAGAAAATGGTCTTCGTGCTATTTCTGACTTGAGAAACGAAAAAATCGGATTTAAGATTCGTGAGCGTACTTTAGAGCGTATTCCTTACCTGTTAGTTCTTGGTGATCGAGAAGTTGAAGAAGGTACAGTGAATGTACGTACGCGCTCAGGAAAAAATTTAGGTACTATGTCAGTAGATGCATTCATTGACTTAGTGAAGTCTGCCGTCGCCGAACGCGGCCGGTATATTGTGGAGTAAGAAAGATTAAACAGCCTGACCGTAACCAACAACAAGGTGCAAAAAGCAACCGTCCAGCAATTAACGATGAGATCCGTGCAAAAGAAGTACGCCTCGTCGGTGCTGAAGGTGAGCAAAAAGGAATTGTTTCATTAAGTGAAGCACTGCGTGCTGCTGAAGAGGTTGAACTTGATCTTGTTGAGATCGTTGCAAACGCCGAGCCGCCTGTTTGTAAAATTATGGATTACAACAAGCACTTGTTTGACCTTAAGCAGAAGCAAAAAGATGCGAAGAAAAAACAGCATCAAGTGCAAGTGAAGGAAATCAAACTGCGCCCTGCAACTGATGTTGGTGATTATCAAGTTAAGCTTCGTGCTATTTTGAAATTCCTTGAAGAAGGAAACAAAGTGAAGATCACTTTACGTTTCCGTGGTCGTGAAATGGCTCATCAACAACTTGGCTTAGCTCAATTGCAAAAAATTGAAGCAGACGTGGCTGAGTATGGGGTTGTGGAACAAGCACCAAAAATGGAAGGCCGTCAAATGGGTATGTTACTTGGACCGAAAAAGAAAAAGTAATACTCAAAAAAAAGCACTGCAAAAGCAGTGCTTTTTTTTATTCTAATATTAATAAAAAATATCACTTAACTTTTCTTTGTTCAGTTTTATTTAAGACAATTGCTATATTTTTTTAAGAAATTCAATTCACGAATTTTATGTGTTTTTTAGTGTTGGAAATCTCATCGCTCCTCTTAAAACATGATATAACGCAAGACGCAGTCATGATAACGATGAATAGGAAAATAGAATGATTGATCTATATTATTGGGGCACTCCCAATGGACATAAAATCACAATTGCCTTAGAAGAAATGGGACTGGATTACACCCTTTACCCAATTAATATTTTAGAAAATGATCAATTTCAACCAGATTTCCTGAGAATTTCTCCAAATAATAAAATTCCTGCGATTGTTGATCAAAATGGACCTCGTGGTGAGCCGATATCTATATTTGAATCGGGTGCTATCTTGCAATATCTAGGTCGAAAAACTGGATTATTTTATCCAAATGATGAACAAGAGCGAGTTGAGGTTGAGCAGTGGCTCATGTGGCAAATGGGCGGGTTAGGACCTATGCTTGGGCAAAATCATCATTTTAATCGTTTCGCCGCAGAAAAAATTCCTTATGCCATAGATCGCTATGTAAATGAAACTAAACGTTTATATGGTGTACTTAATAAACAATTAATTGGTCAGAAGTTTGTTGCAGGCGAGTACTCGATTGCTGACATGGCAATTTTACCTTGGATATTGCGTTATGAATGGCAAGGTATTCAACTTGAAGATTACCCATATGTACAAGAATATATTGTCCGCTTAACAGCACGCCCAGCAGTTCAGAAAGCATTATCGATTAAAGTGGCTTAATTTCTTGCCTCGATTTAATAAATGCTTAAAGCAAAAAGTCATTTGGTGTAATTGATTATGCTGAGTTACTTTTTGCTTTTTATCAGTGCTTTTGGCGCTGCCACATTATTACCTCTACAGTCTGAAGCGGTATTGGTCACCTTATTATTAAAGGGACAATATTCAGCTTTGCTTTTAATCAGTACTGCTACTTTGGGTAATGTCTTAGGTTCTTGTGTCAATTGGTGGTTAGGCCTAAAGATAGAGCAGTTTAAACATCGAAAGTGGTTTCCAGTTTCTGAAAAACGTTTAGAACAAGCCCAGCGCTTTTATCATAAGTATGGTTTTTACTCCTTACTTTTGAGTTGGGCACCTATCATTGGCGATCCAATTACTTTGGTTGCTGGACTCTTCAAAGAAAATTTTTGGCGTTTCCTTGGTATTGTTATTATTGCCAAAGCAGGACGCTATTTGTTTATTTACTGGGTGGTGATGGGTTTTATTTAAAATAAAAAAGCATCCGAAGATGCTTTGATTTATAACTATTTAAATTAATCTTCTGAGCTTCTGGTGATATCAACTTTAAATAGATCGTTCGTTTTGATCCAACAGAAAGTCACAACAACCAGCGTCATGCAGCCTCCAAAAATTGTAGCGGTAATCGTGCCTAAATATTTAGCCGCTAAACCTGATTCAAAGGCTCCTAATTCATTACTTGAAGATACAAACATACCGTTTACGGCAGCAACGCGGCCTCGCATATTTTCTGGTGGGAAAATTTGCAAAATGGTTTGTCTTACAACAACAGAAATACTGTCACATGCGCCTGTCATAGCAAGAGCAAAAAGAGATAGCCACATATTTTTTGAGAAGGCGAATAGAATAGTAAATATTCCGAAACCTGCTACAGCAAGTAACATGTTACGCCATGCGTGCTGAGTTGGCGGAAAGCGAGTCAAAGCAATCATCGTGATAAGTGCGCCTATAGATGGAGCTGCTCGTAAATATCCAAGCCCTTCAGGACCGACTTTTAATATATCTTCTGCGAAAATTGGTAACAACGCGATAACGCCACCAAATAAAACAGAAGCTAAATCAAGAGAAATCGCCCAAAGAACAATTTTGGTTTTCCAGATAAAACGGAAACCTTCTCCTAAGCTTTCTAGAATATTGTCAGTTTCAATTTTAGGGAAATTACGTTTATGCAATAAGTTAATTAAAATAAAGCAAATGCCAAGTAAAACAGCAACGCTAAATAGGCTGGTTTCTCTACCTAAATAAGCAAGCATGAAACCACCCAGCATTGGTCCAATAATTACACCACTTTGCCAACCAATGGTTGTCCATGTCGCACCATTTGCATAAAGTTCGCGTGGAATTAAAAATGGTTTTAAAGATGTTGCAGAAGGATTGTAGAAACCGCGGATTGTTCCTAAACCGAAAATAACAGCATAAATGCCCCAAGAAAGGAAGCTAACACTGATATGCTCTAAACCATGTAAGTGGAAAAGTAACCATAAAACCAAGGGAAGGGGAACCGCAAAAAATAAACAGATTTTCATAATAATCTGTTTATTAAACCTATCTGCAAAATAGCCTCCCCAAAGAGAAAGGGCAATAAAAGGAATGGCTTCTGCAAGTCCAATTAAACCTAAAGTCAGTGGGTCTTTGGTGATTTGATATAATGAATAGGCAACAATAATTTCTTGAATCAAAATTGCGAGCGTTAAGCAAAACTGATTGATCGTAACGATAGAAAAGTCTCGATACCGTAATGCAGCGAAAGCATCATTTTGTATATTCATATTCTTTTGAATTTAGGATATTGTACTTATTATAGGCGATGATTTTATGGATTTTCTCGTAATTTGATAATTGATTATAGAAAATATCGTTTATATAAAATAGACAATTTACTATCAAAAAATGAGCATTTTACTTTTGTTTTAAGTTGGGATGCTTTAGAATATCGGCTCCCTTACCTGCAGGTCGTTTTTGCAATGGTGCAAACGTTCCGAACAGGTGTTCAAAAGAGGTTGTTATGCCTAAGATGAAAACTCGCCGCGGTGCTGCTAAACGCTTCAAGGCGACTGCACACGGTTTCAAGCGCAAACAAGCATTTAAGCGCCACATTTTGACCAAAAAATCTGCTAAACGTATCCGTCAATTACGCGGCTGTGTAATGGTTCATGTTTCTGACGTGAACTCAGTTCGTCGTATGTGCCCATACATCTAAGGAGATTATAAATGGCTCGTGTAAAACGTGGTGTAGTGGCTCATCGTCGTCACAAAAAAATTCTTGCTCGCGCTAAAGGTTACTATGGTGCTCGTTCACGCGTTTACCGCGTAGCGTTCCAAGCGGTAATCAAAGCTGGTCAATACGCTTATCGTGACCGCCGTCAAAAGAAACGTCAATTCCGTGCTCTATGGATTGCGCGTATCAATGCTGGTGCTCGTCAAAACGGTTTGTCTTACAGCCGTATGATCGATGGCTTGAAAAAAGCTCAAGTGATCATCGACCGTCGCGTATTAGCTGACATCGCTATGCATGATGCAGTAGCATTTGCTGCTTTAGCTGAAAAAGCTAAAGGCGCATTAGCTGCATAAGCTTAGAGATTCAAAAAGAGGCCGCTTTTTAGCGGTCTTTTTTATTTTTAGTGGTTCTATTTAAAAAAAGAGAAAATAATCAGAGATAAATGATGAAAGACGAAAAATTTCTAAATGACTTAATTCAAAAAGTACAGCAAGGCCACCAGTTTAAGTACTTATATTTCTGGGGGCATACTCCCAAACAAGCTGATCTTGTTGATAAAAGCTGTTTTAGCCAGTGGTTTCCTGCGCAATTTAAAGTGGAAGGTGATGAATACTTTACTGCTGAGCACTATATGATGGCGCAAAAAGCAAAATTATTTAATGATGAAGAAAATTTTGCACGGATCTTGCAGGTTAAACATCCGAATGAGGCGAAACAGCTTGGTCGTAAAGTGCGTAATTATGATGAACAGGTATGGCAAGAAAATCGGTTTGACATTGTCGTACAGGCGAACTTTGCTAAATTCTCTCAGCATCATAAATTGAAAGAATTCTTATTAGCCACAAAAGATCGTATTTTAGTTGAAGCATCTCCAGTCGATAAAATTTGGGGAGTTGGTATGGCACAAGACCATCCACATATTCAAAATCCATCTCAATGGCAAGGCTTAAATTTGTTAGGTTTTACTTTAATGCATGTTCGAGAGTGGCTTTTAGCTGAAGAAGTTTATATGAAACAAATGGGTGCTTCACTTTAAAAGTAGTGATATGAGGGGAACGAATTGCAATCACTAAGTGAAACAGAAATTCGTATAGCTAATTTTATGGATGCATTATCTATTGCAGAAGTGCATGTGCAGTGTTGGAAAGAAACCTATACAGGTATGCTTAAGCAGGAAATATTGGATGAGCTTAACGTACTAGATAAAGAACAGTTATGGAAAGAAATCACCAAAAGTCCTGATCATAAGTTATTTATCTATTCTGAAAATGGAATAGTGAAAGGCTTTCTCGATGGTCATTTAAATCCAGAAAATAATATTGCTGAAATTCTTGCTTTTTATCTTTTAAGAGAAGTTCAAAAACAAGGCATAGGCCGTGAGTTATTCCAGAAGTTCTATCAATGCGCTTTAAATCAAGGTTATGCTTTTATTCGTTTAGAAGTCTTTAACAAAAATCCGAGTCGCTTCTTCTATGAAAAAATGGGAGCCAGAATAATTGGCGAAACCGAACTACCTGAGTTCAGCTTCGAAATAACAGAATTACTTTATCAATGGGAACTGTAATTTTGATTAAAGCCCAAAATAATAAGCCAGAGCACAAATAATAATCGTTAGAATAATCAGCTTAATAACGCCTGAACCAGTACCTTTATGGTGATGAGATTTCAAATGTTGTGGATTTTCATTTGATTGCTCGAACGGAGAGGCTTTAACAACAGGTACGATCTGAGCTGTTTGATAGTGATTTGCTGCTTTCACAATCAGCTTTGCAAATAGGTCGTCAGTTTTGTGGGTAAAATTTCTTAAATTGATGAGTTGTTCTTGGTCTAGTTCTTCTCCTAATGGATCATTTGCAAGGCGTTTCTTTTGTTCTAAATAATTAGCCAATGCTTGAGTCCGAGATAAAAGCTGATGAGCATAATCTGCAAGATAGTTCTCTGGAATTAAAGCAAGTCTTGGTTCTTGGCTCGTAATGTTTGTACCATCAAAATGAGCTTTTTGAAATTCTGGCTCTTCAAATCCTGCTGCATATTTACTACGAAATAATTCACTCTCCATAAAGTCAGCTATTTCTTGCCATGGTGGATTTTTTAAATCAGCTTCAATTTTTTTTGATAATTTTTCATTGAGTTCAAAACGCCAGAAAGTTTCTAAACGAAGCTCACAGGTTTGTGAAGCAGGAGCTTCAAACTCATTATCACTGTTATACCATTCAGCAAGTTCATGGCCAAAAATCCATGCAAATTTCTTATCATTTTGATGGCTAACGATAAAATGAGTATAAGGCAAAAGCTCAACGTTGCTGTTTGGATTTTGCTCTTCATTTAGCAGGCTTGATAAGTGTAAACTGAGCTGAGTGGTACCTTGTTTTTTTAGAGCTTCTAGCCAAACTTGAAAGTGTTGAGCGAGTAAATGCTGAGAAGCTAAGTCACGAAACTGAAAACTATGGTGGTCAAAAATATGATGTTGTCGCCATTGGGTAAAGCTTAAATTCTGACGGAGGTATTCATTACCATACGTCACAAGCGTAAGTTGTTGTTTCCAAATTTGATTGAGCGCCATAATAGTTGATCTCATTGACGATGCTATTATCTTATACGTTTTATCTTTTTGTTGCCTAATACATTTTTCATGATGGATAAACTTCATCAATCTGATGAAAAACTGTTAGAATGCAGTGTTTTATTATATTTTTTTAATTTGTTGCTTTGAGAGTTAATATGTCACTGGAAGCCCTGACCACAGAAGCGCTTGCTGCCATTGCAGCAGCTCAAGACCTTGTTGCACTTGATCAGGTGCGTGTGCAATTTACAGGGAAAAAAAGCCAGCTTGCAGAACAATCGAAAGCATTAGGGAAAATGGACCCTGAAGAACGCAAAGTACAAGGTGCTGCGATTCATGCTGTTCGAGAAACAATTAATACTGCTTTAACAGAACGTCAAGCGGCATTACAACAGGCAGCACTTGAGCAAAAACTAGCAAGTGAAACGATTGATATTACTTTGCCGGGCCGCGGGCAACGCGTCGGTACAGTTCACCCTGTTACTCAAGTACAAGAAAGAATTTGTCAGTTCTTCACTAAAGCTGGTTTTACAGTTGCGACTGGTCCAGAAGTTGAAGATGACTATCATAATTTTGAAGCATTAAATATTCCTGGTCACCATCCAGCGCGTGCTATGCACGATACTTTCTATTTTGATGCAACTCATTTACTGCGTACGCACACATCTGGTGTACAGATTCGTACAATGGAAACAAGTGAGCCACCAATTCGTATCGTATGTCCTGGGCGTGTTTATCGTTGTGACTCGGATCAGACGCATTCGCCAATGTTCCATCAGATCGAAGGCTTGTATGTTGCTGAGAACACCAGCTTTGCCGAATTAAAAGGTTTATTAATTAACCTGCTGAATGAATTTTTTGAAAAAGATTTAAAGGTACGTTTCCGTCCATCATATTTCCCGTTTACTGAACCAAGTGCAGAAGTAGATATTATGGATGAACGTGGCCGTTGGTTAGAAGTTTTAGGCTGTGGCATGGTGCATCCAAATGTATTAAGTGCCGCGGGTATTGATCCTGATAAATACAAAGGCTTTGCTTTTGGTTTAGGGGTAGAGCGCTTTGCCATGTTGCGTTATGGCATTAATGACTTGCGTATGTTCTATCAAAATGATGTGCGTTTCTTACGCCAATTTGCCTAACAGTTTTTCAGGATTAAAAAAGGTTTATAAAGATGAAGATTAGCGAAAATTGGCTACGTACATGGGTTAATCCGGCAATTGATAGTGATACATTGTCTGATCAGTTGACGATGCTTGGTCTTGAAGTGGATGAATTGGCACCTGTTGCTAAACCATTTACAGCCGTTGTAATAGGTGAAGTGCTCACTGTTGAGCAGCACCCTGATGCAGACCGTCTACGTGTTACAACAGTGAATATTGGTTCAGGTGAGCCTTTACAAATTGTATGTGGCGCACCGAACGTTCGCGCTGGAATGAAAGCTCCAGTTGCAACTATTGGTGCAGTTTTACCTGGTGATTTTAAAATCAAAAAAGGTAAACTTCGTGGAGTTGAGTCACAAGGCATGCTTTGTGGTGCTTCGGAGATTGATCTTGAAGATAAAATCGATGGTTTACTCGAATTGCCAGCTGATGCTCCAGTAGGATTAAATATCCGCGAATACCTTAAACTTGACGATAATGTCATTGATATCAGCATTACACCAAACCGTGGTGACTGTTTTAGTATTCGTGGTATTGCCCGTGAAATTGCAGTGATTAATAAGCTGCAAATGAATGAGCCCGTCATTAACTCGGTTGATGCCACTATTGCTGATGAGAAAAAAGTAGTTATCAGTACTGAGGGTGCTCCGCGTTATCTAGGGCGTGTAGTTAAAAACGTTAATGTAAAAGCTGCGACTCCTGAGTGGATGGAACAGGCTTTATCACGTTCAGGAATTCGTACACATAGTATTTTGGTTGATGTGACCAACTATGTCTTAATGGAATTGGGTCAACCAATGCACGCATTCGATTTGTCTAAAATCGAAGGGACTGTACATGTTCGTCAAGCAACACAACAAGAAAAATTACAACTTCTGAATGATCAAGAAGTTGAGTTGCAAGAAGATATAATGGTGATTGCTGATGACCAAAAAGCTTTGGCAATTGCTGGAATTATGGGTGGTTTATCATCAAGTGTAACTGATGATACGACTGATATTTTCCTAGAAAGTGCTTTCTTCGCTCCACTTGCGATTGCTGGGCGTGCTCGTCGTTTTGGTTTACATACCGACTCTTCGCAGCGTTATGAACGCGGTGTAGATTTCGAATTGCCTTTAATTGCCATGAATCGTGCTTCACAGCTTATTCAACAGTTAGCAGGCGGCGAGTTTGGTCCAATTACTGTAGCTGAAAAAACTGATCTACTGCCTAAGCGTGAAGCAATTGAATTGAAGCAAGCTCAGGTAGACCAATTATTGGGATATCAAGTTGCGGGTGAGTTCATTGCAGATGCTTTAACTCGACTAGGCTGTAAGGTAACAGTTAAGGCTGAAGGTGAATGGAGTGTAGTACCACCATCACATCGCTATGACATAGCTATTTATCAAGACTTAATTGAAGAAGTAGCGCGTATTGATGGCTATGACAATATCCAAATTAGCTTACCAAGCATGGATGTTAAATTTGCTAAATATCAAGATCGTTTTGAACTCGCTGAGCTGCGTCAAACGATCGTGACTTTAGGTTATCAAGAAGCAATTAGCTTTAGCTTTGCTGATGCAAAACTTGAAAAGCAATTAAACCCACAAGTAAATCCATTAATGCTAGCAAATCCAATTTCAAGTGATTTGGCTGCGATGCGTAGTACTTTACTTTCAAGTTTAATTCCTTGCGTACAATATAATCTTAACCGTCAGCAAAGCCGTGTTCGTTTCTTTGAATTAGGGCTATGTTTTGATTATCAAAATGCTAAAAGTATTGAAGATCTAAAACAGATTCCAACTTTAGCTTTGGTTGCAGTAGGTTCACAGCAACCTGAATCTTGGCATGTTAAGCCTCAACCAATGGATTTCTTCGACTTCAAAGGAGAGATTGAAGAGATTCTAGCTGCTGGTCGTGTCAAAGTTGAATATGTGCGTTCAGAGCGTGCATGGTTGCATCCAGGACAGTCTGCTGAAATTTTAGTTGATGGACAATCAATTGGTTACTTAGGCCGTCTGCATCCATCTTTAGAAAATGAGCTAGATTTGAGCACAACTTGGGTTGCTGAACTCGATCAAACAGCAGTTTTGCAATCTTATGTATCTAATTTTACAGAATTATCACGTTTTCCTTCGATCAGACGTGATATTGCGCTTTTAATCTCTGATAATATAAATGTTAGAGATATTCAGCAGTTAATCGAAAAAACTGGTGGAGAGCTTTTAGACTCTACATGGTTATTCGATGTGTATACGGGGCAGGGTGTCGAAGAAGGTAAACGCTCATTAGCGTTTGCGTTATTATGGCAACATCCTTCACGTACGCTTGAAGATGCTGAAATTAAATCTGGTATGGACAATATAATCCAAGTGTTAGAAAACACTTATCAAGCGACATTGAGGGCCTCATGACAGCATTAACTAAAGCAGACATGGCTGATCATTTAAGTGAGTTAACCAGCTTAAATCGCCGTGAAGCAAAACAAATGGTCGAGTTGTTCTTCGACGAAATTAGCCAAGCACTTATTGCAGGGGAGCAGGTTAAGCTTTCTGGTTTTGGTAATTTTGAGTTAAGAGATAAACGCGAACGTCCAGGACGTAATCCTAAAACAGGTGAAGAAATTCCAATTTCTGCACGTAGGGTAGTGACTTTTAGAGCAGGTCAAAAGTTTAGACAACGCGTTGGAAATGAGCAGATCGATTGATCTGCTTTTTTTTACTTATATTTAGATGGCTTTAATTAATTAAAATGTTATATCAATTTATCTAGATAGTTTAAGCGAAATGATTTTTGGAATATAAAATTTAGGCGTAAAAAAAGAGGACAGAATGTCCTCTTTTTATCTAATCTATATAGATTAGTGTGCAGCAGAAGCAGCAGCAACGTCAGAAGCAGAAGCAGCAACGTCAGAAGCAGCAGCAGCAACGTCAGAAGCAGCAGCATCAACAGCTACAGCAGCTTCAGAAGCAGCAGCAGTAGCTTCAGAAGCAGCAGCTACAGCTTCAGAAGCAGCAGCAGGAGCTTCTTCTTTCTTAGAACAACCAACGAAAGCTAAAGTAGCAGCAACAGCAGCAGCAACAGCAAATTTTTTGAATAACATGGCATCACTCTCACAAAAAAGATTTGAGATTAAAAAAACCTAAGTTGGACTGTTTTGCTTTTATTATTCCTAAAACGTAGCTAGGTAACAACGCATGGAGCAGTCTAACTGGTCTGCCGCTATGCTATCACTGCAAATGCTGAAATACTACTGTCGTCTGTCAAAAAAACGTATGAAAAACAGAAAAACAGTCTGTTTTTTAACAGAAAAAAACAATCAATCGGCTCGAGTGTATTGGAAAAGGTAGAGGTAAGCTACTAAAAAACTTATTTTTTTTAATTCAAAAATAATTATTATCAAAAGCTTATAAGTAAAATTACATAAAAAACTGCAAAATGTATTTTTGTGTAAAGCTTGTCAACCAAATAAAAAGCCACTCAAAAGAGTGGCTTTTTATTGAAGATTAATCGATTAAGTTGAGGCTTTACGCTTCATTTGATCGAAGAAATCATCATTTGTTTTGGTTTCTTTCATACGGTCAAGTAAGAATTCCATTGCCGCCAACTCATCCATAGGATGTAGAAGCTTACGGAGGATCCATACTTTACGTAAGTTATCATCATCCATTAAACGCTCTTCACGACGAGTGCCAGATTTCTTAATATTCATGGCAGGGAAGACGCGTTTTTCAGCAATACGGCGATCAAGTGTAATCTCTTGGTTACCTGTACCTTTGAATTCCTCATAAATTACGTCATCCATTTTACTGCCTGTTTCAATCAAAGCAGTTGAAATGATCGTAAGAGATCCGCCTTCTTCAATATTACGTGCAGCACCGAAGAAACGTTTAGGGCGCTCTAATGCATGAGCATCTACACCACCAGTTAATACTTTACCTGATGATGGGATAACGGTGTTGTAGGCACGTGCAAGACGGGTAATAGAGTCAAGAAGAATCACAACGTCTTTTTTATGTTCAACAAGACGTTTTGCTTTTTCAATTACCATTTCTGCAACTTGTACGTGGCGAGCAGGAGCTTCATCGAATGTTGAAGCAATGACTTCACCGCGAACAGTACGTTCCATTTCAGTTACTTCTTCTGGACGCTCGTCAATTAATAGAACAATCAGGAATACTTCAGGATTGTTTCTAACAATCGATTGAGCAATATTTTGAAGTAACATTGTTTTACCCGCTTTTGGCGGTGCAACAATAATAGAACGTTGTCCTTTACCAATTGGCGCAACTAAGTCAACAACACGAGCAGTTAAGTCTTCTGTCGTACCATTACCGAGTTCCATAACCAATTGTTCAGTTGGGAAAAGGGGTGTTAAGTTTTCAAATAAAATTTTATTTCGAGAATTTTCTGGCGTGTCATAGTTAATCTGGTTAACTTTGAGCAACGCAAAATAACGCTCACCTTCTTTTGGAGGGCGAATAGTACCTGTGATGGTATCACCTGTACGCAAGTTAAAGCGTCGGATTTGTGAAGGACTCACATAAATATCATCCGGACCTGCTAAATACGAACCTGCCGCAGAGCGCAAAAAACCAAAACCATCAGAGAGAATTTCAAGAACGCCATCACCAAAAATTTCTTCGCCATTCATTGCATGGCGTTTCAAAATGGCAAAGATAATATCTTGCTTTCGGTTACGAGCCATACCTTCCAGGCCCATAAATTCAGCAATTTTAATTAATTCACCAATTGGTTTTTTCTTGAGTTCAGTTAAATTCATAAGGGTCAGAATTAGGAAAGAGTAGAGTGTGGTTTAAAAAGAAGAAAAATCGCTCGCATACAAAAAAGATTATCGCAATTGTATTTACACAATAACAATTCAGAAGTCTGATTGATTGTTTCGAAGAAAAATGTGAAAAAACAATTTCTGTTGCCGAGTGGCGATCTTTATGTTTGTGTCTTGTAAGAAGCCGGACGAAGATGATTCCCTTCAGTGCCTCTTGAGCATGCAATATAAGCCAGCTTAGTTAATTTGTCAATTTATAGCCGAAAAAAATACGCTATAAAAAAGTATAGCGTATTTTCATTCTTAGCATTTTGACTTAAACATTTTCATCAATAAAGCTAACAAGTTTAGAGCGAGGTACAGCACCAATTTGTTGAGCTACAACTTCACCATTTTTGAAAAGTAATAAAGCGGGAATATTACGGATATTGTATTTCACCGCAATATCTTCGCAAGAAGTTACATCAACTTTAACAATTTTTACTTTACCAGCATATTCACTTGATAGGTCTTCAAGAACAGGTGCAATTGCTTTACAAGGTGCACACCAACCTGCCCAGAAGTCAACAAGTACAGGTGTTTCAGCGTCTAGAACATCTGCTTGGAAGTTATCATCAGTTGTATTTACAATAGTCGCAGACATGGTACGGCTCCAATTTTTAGAAAAAGTGCTATTACTACAGGAGAAATTATCTCTATCAGTATTACATAGCTACTTAGTTCAATGTAAGGGTTTGATGCTATTATTCAAGGCTTAACTAAATTTGTCTAATGGATGCTCACGATATTCATCATCGGCTTGTACAATCGTTTAACAATTAGAAAAATATCGATGGCTATTAATTGTTGATGAAAATGGCTTTTCAATTGCATTCTTGTGAATTACTCTAGGCGTGAATTGTTATGGGTTTAGTTCAATAATGTCTGACTTTCTGATTGATGAAGAATTACTTGCCGCCATAGATATGGGGTCGAACAGCTTTCACCTTGCAATTGCACGGGTAGATCATGGTGAAGTTAAAAAAGTTGCTTCGATGTCAGAAAAAGTACAGCTTGCAGCTGGTTTAGATGAAAATAAAAATTTAACAGAAGCCGCGCAGCAACGTGGTTTGGCTTGTTTAGCGCGTTTTGTTGGAAGATTGAGCTCTGTTCAACCTAATCGTTTACGAATCGTGGCTACGAATGCCTTGCGTCAGGCAAAAAATGGCCATGAATTTATTCAAAAAGCTGCAGAAATTTTACCTAAACCTATTGAAATTATTGCAGGACGAGAAGAAGCCCGTCTGATCTATTTGGGTGTATCACATACCATGGCGAATGGTGGGCGTCGCTTAGTCGTTGATATTGGTGGTGGTTCTACCGAATTCATTATCGGTGAAGAGTTTGAACCTATTTACACTGAATCATTACAAATGGGTTGTGTGGCTTATACAACGGCCTATTTTTCTGATGGGGAAATTACTCAGAAATCATTTGATAAGGCTGTAGTTGCTGCTCGTAAAGAACTTTCTGCTATTGCAACGACTTATAAAATGGAAGGGTGGGATACAGTCGTTGGTTCGAGTGGAACGATTAAAGCCTGTCGCCAAATTATGGTCAATATGGGCTTAAGTGATGAACAAGAAAATGTCACTCGAGAAGGACTATATAAACTTAAAGATAAATTACTTAAGTTTAAAAATGTTTCTGAAATTGATTTTGAAGGACTAAGAGAAGATCGACGAGCAGTTTTGCCAGCCGGATTGGCAATTTTGTACGCAGTTTTTGAAGTTTTAGAAATTGATCGTTTGGCATATTCTGATGGTGCATTACGCGAAGGTGTGATGTATGACCTGTTAGGTCGATTTAAACATGAAGATATCCGTGATCGTAGTGTACAGGCCTTAATGGGGCGTTATAACGCAGATCCAAAGCAAGCAGAACGAGTTGTAAACACAGCACAACAATTATTTGATGGTGTTGCGAAATCTCTTAATTTAACGAGTGAAGACAGTGACTTACTGCGTCGAGCTGCCTATTTGCATGAAATTGGTTTAGCAATTAGTCATGGTGGTTATCATCGCCACGGTGCTTATTTATTACAGCACTCAGATATTCCAGGTTTCTCGCAAATCGACCAAAATCATCTTTCACATTTAGTGGCTCACCATCGTCGTAAATTACGAAATGATGTAAAAAACGAAATTTTGAAGGCTGGTGGTCATAAATTACTTTACTTAAGTTTATTACTTCGCCTAGCAGTTTTACTCAACCATAGTCGAAGTGATCAGATGCTTCCTGCCATTGAACTGACCATCATAAATGATCAACAATGGCAGCTTAGTGTTTCTGGTGATGCCAAACAATGGCCATTGTTAGTTGCCGACTTGCACGATGAGCAAGAGCAGTTTAAGCATTGGGACATTGAATTGAATATTCAGTCGGAAAAATTTATCGATTAAAGGGATAATATTCGACCTATGAAAAAATCTACTCAGTCCAAAGCTTGGACAACGGTTCAAATTGCACGTCATCCTGAACGTCCGCAGTTTCTAGATTATGTCGGTGAAATCTTTACAGAGTTTGACGCCTTGCATGGTGATCGTTTGTTTGGTGACGATGGTGCGATGGTAGGTGGTCTTGCTCGTTTTGACGGTCAACCTGTGATGGTCATTGGACAACACCGTGGTCGTAGTACCCGTGAAAAATTAAAGCATAACTTCGGTATGGCTAACCCTGAAGGTTACCGTAAATCTCAACGCCTATTAGATATGGCTGAGCGTTTTAATCTTCCGGTCTTCACTTTTATTGATACGATGGGTGCTTACCCGGGTGTTGGTGCTGAAGAGCGTGGACAAGCTGAAGCAATTGCTACTAGCCTTGCTCAACTTTCAAGCTTGAAAGTTCCTGTTGTTGCAACAGTACTAGGTGAAGGTGGTTCTGGTGGTGCTTTAGGTATTGGTGTTGCTGACAGAGTCATTATGTTGTCACACAGTATCTATTCTGTGATTTCACCAGAAGGTTGTGCATCTATTTTGTGGAAAACTGCTGAAAAAGCGGCTCAAGCAAGCGAAGCTTTAGGTTTGACAGCAGACAAATTACAATCTCTAGGTATTGTTGAATATGTAGTAGATGAAGGCGAAGGGGCGCATTTAGACCCTGAGCAAGTCATGCAAAACCTAAAAGTAGTTTTGAAGCAAGCTTTGGATGAGTTGCTACCAATGGATGCAAATGAACGATGCGAAGAACGTTATCAACGTTTAATGAAGTTTGGCAGCGCAAATTTAGGCATAATGTCTTAAAGCAGGCTCAACTATTTTCAGAAAATAGTTCTTTTCTTATTGGATGTAGTGGTGGCATGGATTCTATGCTGCTACTACATTTAATGTCTCAACTTTTCCCTCAAAAGATCCGAGCAATCTATATCGATCATCAGCTGCAATCACAAAGTGCAGAATGGGGGAAATTAGTCGCTGAACAAGCTACTCGTTTAGATATTCCTTTTATTATTCAAAAAGTTCAGGTTACCGATGGTAATTTGGAGGCTCAAGCACGTCAGGCGCGTTATCAAGCTTATCTACAGCATTTGCAAACCAATGAAACTTTAGTACTTGCTCATCATCAGCAAGATCAGGCTGAAACGGTAATACTACGTTTATTATCGGGTGCAGGTGTTGATGGATTAGCCGCAATGCAATCTGTGGATTACCGTGTAGACATGACGATTTGGCGTCCTTTTTTAGACTTATCTCGTGAGCAAATTGCTGATTGGGCTACTCAACTTGAAATTGCGTATGTAAATGACCCGACAAATTACGATATTCATTATGATCGGGCGTGGTCGCGTGAGGAACTTTGGCCATTTTTACAAAACAGATTTCCTAAAATGCAGCAAGCACTGAGCCGAACCAGTTATCTCATGCAAGATGCTTCTGAAATTTTAGAAGAAGTTTTGAAAGCTGATTTAAAACATTGTGGTACTGCTGAGTGTCTAGACTTAACTAAACTTTTAGACTTATCAGTTGCCCGTCAACGTCAATTACTTTCAGTTTGGATGAAAGGTGATGGGCAATATCGACCTGCATTTGAAATGGTTGAGCGTTTAAAAAATGAAGTGATTGACTCAAAGTCTGATGCACAGGCAGCATTACACTGGAATCAGTTTTACTATGTCCGTTATCAACACCATCTTTATAGATTGAGTAAGCAAGTTTTTCTTGCTGAAAAATTAAACCCGGTTGAAGTAGAGTGGGAGCATCATTTCCAAATGGGGGAAATAGTGCATTACGCTTCAGGGCATTTTCAGATTACACAAAAAAATATCGGTTTGGCTCCATCTTTATTAAATAAAAAATTGACAATAATTCGACGCCAAGGTGGAGAAAAAGTCCACTTATATGGTCGTGTTGGGCAATGGCCATTAAAAAAAGCAATTCAAGAAGCACATATTTTGCCTTGGCTTCGTCATACAATTCAAATATTAGTCATAGATAATGTTATGCTTGGGGTTTTTACACCGAAAGGATTTTGGTTGGCTCAGTCTCCGTATTGTGAGCAAGGAGGATGGCAACCAGATTTAATTTCTCATTCTTGTAATCTGGTAAATGGCGAATATGGTTATGGCAAGTGCAGTAAATTGTAATATCTGTTTTATTGGTGGCGGTAATATGGCCCAAGCGTTAATTGGCGGGCTCATTTCAAGAGGTTTACCACCGACACGTATTACCGTTTCAGATCCTGTTGAGCAGATCCGTCAATTATTACAAGAAAAAGAAGTCCATGTAACACAAGATAACGTGGCTGCAATTCAAAATGCTGATGTTGTCGTTCTAGCGGTAAAGCCGCAAGTTTTGGCAACTGTTTTACGTCCGTTGAAAGGTCTGTTATCAGATAAATTAGTCATTTCAATTATTGCTGGTGCTGAAATTCAAACGATATCAAACTTAATTGATAGCAATCGAATTGTTCGCGTTATGCCGAATACCCCAGCTCTAGTTCAAACTGGCGCGCACGGTATCTATGCAAATGATGTAGTAGGTACTTCGGATCGTGAATTAACAAGTCAGATTTTAGCGGCCACAGGCTTAACAATTTGGGTAAACTCCGAAGCTCAAATTGATGCAGTAACAGCCGTTTCTGGTTCAGGCCCTGCATATTTTTTCTATCTAATGGAAAGTATGATCCGTGCGGGTAAAAATTTAGGACTGGATGAAAAAGTTGCAACTGCGTTAACTCTTCAAACGGCGTTAGGTGCAGCTCAAATGGCAATTACCAGTTCAAACACTCCATCTGAACTTCGTAAGAATGTGACATCGCCAAATGGTACAACACAAGCTGCACTTGAAGTTTTTGACCGTGCACAAATCTCCCAAAATATTCAATCTGCATTGGCTGCTGCACAGAAGCGTAGCCAAGAATTGGCTCAAGAATTGAGTGACAGTGCGAAATAGCTTAAATAGGATAAGACAACTATGGGTGCAAATTCTGCGCTAATTTTTGGAATTTTAATTAATGTCGCGATTTTATTGGTCTTTTTCCGTTTTTTAATGCAATTGGCGGCAGTAAGTCCTTATAATCCTGTGGTTTTATCGACCGTAAAGGCGACTAAAATTGTTGATATTTTTGGCCGAATTTTTCCGACGGTCGCAAAAGGCCGGTTTAATTTAGCTGCGTTAGCTCTTTTAATTATTTTATATTTACTGAAAATTTTCGGTGTGATGTATCTTTCTGGTTCTATGCCAAATAGTCCGATTCATTTAGTGATTCTGACATTTGTGACTATGATTCAGGACTTGATTCGTTTCTGCCGTTATTTAATTTTTGCAACAATCATTTTGAGTTGGGTGGTTATGTTCACTCAATCTCGTTCACCTTATATTGAGGTGATTCAAGATTTAGCCGAACCATTACTCGCGCCATTCCGTCGTTTATTGCCTAATATGGGAATGATTGACTTATCGCCAATTTTGGCATTTTTGGCACTCTATATTGCTGAAATTTTAATGAATGAAGTTGCTAAAGTTCTCTTAACTGGTCTTTAAGCTAACTCAATAAAAAAGGGCTGTATTTCACAGCCCTTTTTTATTTTTGCTAATTAATGGGCGTCATCCCAGTTTTGTCCTTGGCCAACTTCAACCACTAAAGGAACGGAAATTTCTACAACAGATTCCATGACTCTTGCGATTTGTTTGGAAAGTTCTTCAGCAATGTTTTGATCGGCTTCAAAAACTAATTCATCGTGTACTTGAAGTAGTAACTTAGCTTGATCTTTTGGCAAGATTTTATCAACTTCAATCATAGCAAGTTTAATAATATCAGCTGCACTACCTTGTAAAGGTGCATTGATGGCAGCACGTTCAGCAGCCTTACGCACCATCACATTTCGTGCATCAATATCTGGTGTATAAAGACGACGGCCTAAAATAGTTTCAACAAATCCTTGCTCTGATGCAACTTGACGCGTGCGTTGCATATATTCATAGATGCCAGGGTAGCGTTGGAAATATTGCTTAATATAATTTTGCGATTCTTGACGGGTGAAGCCAAGTTGACGAATCAAACCAAATTCAGACATACCATAAAGTAGACCAAAGTTTACTGCCTTGGCTTGACGACGCTGGTCATTGGTAACATCTTCGATAGCAATACCCAACACTTCTGCCGCAGTACGGCGGTGAACGTCTTGTCCGTGCTGGAACGCATGTACTAAAGCATCATCTTGAGAAAAATGTGCCATTAAACGCAGTTCAATTTGCGAGTAATCGGCAGCTAATAAAACTCGGCCTTCTGGTGCAATGAATGCTTTACGAATTTGACGGCCAATTTGTCTACGAATTGGAATATTTTGTAAGTTAGGATCAGAAGAGGAGAGGCGACCTGTCGCTGTAAGTGCTTGATGATAGCTCGTATGCACACGATGAGTGTCGTTATGAGATTGCTCTACTAGACGGTCCGTATAGGTACTTTTTAGCTTTGCCAAACCACGATGCTCTAGAATAATTTCCGCTAAAGGATGTTCAATCTTTTCTAAAACACTTTCACTGGTGCTGTATTGTCCAGTTGCAGTTTTTTTACCGCCTTTGATTCCTAATTTATCAAATAAGATTTCGCCTACTTGCTTAGGTGAAGCGATATTAAAAGTTTCATCTGCAATTTCCATAGCCTGATTTTCAAGGCCTTCCATGGTTTTTGCAAATTCAACACTTAATTTATCTAAGAAAGCATGATCTAAACGAATACCATCTTCTTCCATGCCTGATAAAATTCGGGCAACCGGCATTTCGATGTTATATAAAATATTTTCTAACTCAGGAAATGGCTTAAGTTTGTTTGAAAGTACTTCATACAAGCGATAGGTCACATGTGCATCTTCTGCTGCATAGTGGGCAGCAACTTCAATCTCAATTTGATTAAAAGTCTTTTGTTTAGCACCTTTACCAGCAATTTGTTCAAAAGTGGTGGTTAAGTGGCTTAAGTAGACACGAGCTACATCATCCATGCCATGACGAGTTGCTGCTGCATTTAGTACATAAGATGCCAGCATGCTATCGAAATACCAGCCTTTAAGCTCTATACCGTGATTAGCAAAGATATGGGCATCATATTTAAGATGATGACCGATTTTTTTAACTGCTTCATTTTCTAATACAGGCTTAATTTGAGCCAGAGTTTGTTCACGGTCCAGTTGCTGCGGTGCATTTTCATAATTATGCGCTAAAGGCACATAGTAAGCATCTTGCGCATCAAAAGCGATTGAAAAACCAACCATCTCGGCAATACGGTAATCAAGGCTTGTAGTTTCTGTATCAATGGCAAAATGATCAGCATTTTGCATGCGTTGCAAGAGTTGATCCCATGCTTCTTGAGTTAAAACAGTATGATAATTTGCAGTCCCAAGTTGGTCATCTTGACTGGTTAAACTTGCCTGATCTTCGGTTTCTATAGCGTCAGCTGGTTTAATTTCATCTTGAACGACTACTTGTGAAACTTGTTGTTTATAAGTAGAGCTGTTCGGATTATTCGGATGATCAAGCGACTGTAACTGATTTCTAAACTCAAGCTCAGTATAGAGGTTGCGTAAAGCATCAACATTTGGATCGGTAAGCTTTAATTCATGCCAGTCGAGTTCTAAAGGAAGATCACAGACAATGCTAGCTAACTGGTGATCAAGCTTAATATTGTCTAAATTATCTTTAATATTTTGGCTAATCTTACCTTTAAGTTGATCTGCATTGGCAATAATATTCTCTAAAGTGCCATATTCAGTCAGTAATTTAGCTGCTGTTTTTGCACCTACGCCAGGAACACCCATAATGCCGTCGGATGCATCACCCATTAGCGTTAAATAGTCGATAATCTGATTTGGCCAAACGCCAAATTTTTCAAATACACCGTCGGTGTCCATTACACGATCTTTAAAGCTATCTTCAAGTTTGACATGATCATTGACGAGCTGAGCCATGTCTTTATCTCCGGTTGAGATAAGTACATGATGCCCTTCAAGCACGGCACGTTTAGCAAGTGTACCAATAATGTCATCTGCCTCAGCGCCTGGAAGACTATATAAAGGAATGCCTTGGGCTTTAATTAATGCATGTAAATATGGAATCTGTTGAGATAACTCTTCAGGCATGGTTGGGCGATCACCTTTATAAATAGGTGAAAGCTTATGACGGAAAGTTGGCTCAGGGGTATCAAAAATTACGGCCATATGCGTCGGTTGCATACGACGCATAAGTTTTTGAATCGCAGAAATTGCTCCACGTATTGCATTGGTATGTAACCCTGTAGAGGTCGTCAATGGTGGTAATGCATGATATGCACGAAATAAAAAATAGGACCCATCAACCAAGACAAATGGTGGCATTGAACAATTCCTTAATTTGAATTACGGGTATTTTACGTGAAAACGGCTATGAATGCAGGTTTATGATTTTTGCAGTATTTTGTATGTATAAATATACGCTTGTATTGGCTTGAAGTAAGATGACATGTAATGAAGGTGTCATATTGCTAAGCCCATGTATAAAAAAGACAAACAGGGAATGATCATCGTTTTGATCGCTTTGACTTTGTTTTTAGCCATTTCAATTGGTTTTAAATTTCAGAGTGCTGTTGCTGCTTTATCTATTGCACTCGTGGTAGTACTGGTTCAGTTATTATCAAATCTGCATCAGCGTCTGACTCATTTAGAACAACAGTTTTCTCAGCAGAAAACGCCACTTTATTCTATTCATACGCAAACAATAGTGATTTATGCGGCCGCCTTGGTTGCATTAGTTGCTTATATGAATCACTGGATGTGGATTGCTGGGGGGGCATTACTGGTTTTATTGCTATGCTTAGTCCAAACGATTAGTGCGTTTCATACTCGACTGTTATACCTCGAGTCAGTAAAACAAACTGTTCATGTAAACGGTACTCTACAAACAGAAATTATAACTCCAGCGGTAGTACAAGTTGATTCCAATAGTACGGACACGTTAATCCCTGTTGAAACATCAGTTTTAAATCAAGAAGAACAACCAGTTCCTGTCAAAACTGCATGGTGGCAACCAGCAGTCGACTGGATGGTTCATGGCAATCCAATTTTAAGAGTTGCCGTCGCCGTGTTGATGGTTGGGGTAGTGTTGTTATTGCGTTTTGCAAGTGAGCACTGGCAATTAAGTTTAGGTGTAAAACTTGGTTTTATTGCAATTGCGGGAGGTGTATTAACGGCATTTGGTTATAGCTTGCAAAGGAAAAATCAACTTTTTGCTGTGGCATTGCAGGGTGTAGGGCTAGCTGTTGTATTCCTAACACTCGTGTTCTCGCATCATTTTGGTGTAATTGCCAATCTAACTACAGCGAGTATTCTGTTTACTATCTTATTGGCTATTACGGTATTCCTGAGTTTAAAACAACAAGCTATTTATTTGGCAATTTTAGCACTCGGCATGGCTTATGCAGCACCTTTAGTTATTCCACAATATCGTCCAGATGTAGTCTTCCTATTTAGCTACTACTTAGTCATTAACTTAGCAGTTGCTGCGGTTAATTTTATTCAACCATGGAAAATCTTAAATCAGATTGCTTTCTTTGCCACAATGTTTATTGGTGGTAGTGCGATAGGTTTTTATGCGGAACCAGCAAAATTTGACACATTAGACTGGATTTTATGGCTACATATAGCTCTGTTTATTTGGCTTAGTGTTCGTTATAGCCAAAATATATCTCGAGTTTCAGTACGTGAACAACAAGAAGGCATTCGTTTACCTCCGCTCTTGGATGTTGGTCTTATTTTTAGTGTGCCTGTACTAGGCTTTACGCTACATGCCTATTTAGTTCATGAGTCTACTCAAGCATTGACGATTGGTGCTGCTGTTTTGGCTGGTACCTATGCGATATTAACTTTCTGGATCAAAAAGACCCATCCTCAACTTTCAGTTCTTGCCAAAAGCTTTTTCATCCTCGCCGTTGCATTTTTTGCTTTAATCTTTCCACTCTCGAAAGGGGCACATTGGACTGCAATTGGTTGGGTTGCTCAAGGTACGGCCCTTATTGTATGGGGGGTAACTGAGCGGTACCGTTTAAGCCGATATATTGGTGTAATTTTAGTTTTACTCAGTTCGGTTGCATTGTTTTATCAATTTTGGGCGAATGCAGAGTTTCCGACTCTAAGTACAAGTATTTATGCAATTGCCCAATTCATTTCGGCCTATTATTTATTGCAATACAACAGTAAAGAGCAACACTATTTTAGCGCCAGCATGTTTAGCGGCATTTTCTTGTGTTTAGGGATGTATGCAGGCGCTATTGCTGGTATAGAAATTTTGGCATGGCAACATCATGGCTTAAGCCCATATTTGATGATTGCGATACTATTATTATCAATATTTAGTGTAGTGGTTCACTATAAACTAAGGGTCCAATGGCAGAGTCTACAGTTAGGTTTAATTAGTCTGTTATTGTTGTTAATTTTGGGTGAAGCCTTTACTAGTCAAGTATTCAGCATGTTTAAATGGCCGAGTATATTACAGCAGGGTACTTTCCTCATCACAGCAATGCTTCTTAGTGCCTTATTTGTTATGGCTCAACCGCAATCAGGTCAGTTTGGATCTTTAAAGGTCTGGTCTGGTTTGAGCTGGTTAGCATTAGCAACGGTTGGTTTGGCAATATTTCCACAAATGCCACTTGTTGCTCTGGCTTTTGTTCCTGTGGTTTATTCCCTTTGGGCGTATAAAGCTAATAAAACTACCTTGTTACATCAAATTCCAGTGTGGTGTTTAAGCTTACTTTGGTTGCTAGTAGTGAGCGTAGACCGGCATTCTGCTGAGTACCTTTACTTTGTTCCTTTGATTAACTTAACTGACTTCCTTTCAATTTCAGTATTTGCTGGTCTACTCTTTATTATTTATCAGCATGCTTTTGATCAAGATAAATCACTGGAGTGGACTTTTAAAATTACAACAATTCTAGTAGGGTTATTGGTGTTTAGTAGTGTGGTGGTTAGAGGCTTGCACCATTACTGGGCAACACCACTCTGGAGTGCTGCAATTTGGACAAATGGAATAGTACAGTTAAGTCTGACATTGCTTTGGGTAATCTTGGCATTCATTTTAACTACATTCTCTAGTAGAAAAATGATTCGTCAATTGTGGTTTGTAGGTGCTGCGCTTTTAGGGATTGTCGTATTAAAACTGATTTTACTAGATCTATCGCAAAGTGCCACTTTAACTCGAGTCATTTCATTTATTGGCGCGGGTGGGGTAATGTTGATTATTGCTTATCTTGCGCCATTACCACCATCATCCGCTGTACAGAAAAATGAAGAGCCTAAGCTTTAGGCTCTCGATTTAATTCTTTTTGATTGCTGTATTGATCGATATCATCTTCAGCAAAAACACTAGATGGTCGATCAATCAAGCCCATTTTAGGAACAGGGATTTCGATTCGGTTATCTAAAAATCCATTTCGAATTCTTTCTTGCATCTCATCTCGAACTTTTAAAGAGTTCTCTTGTCGACACCACATTGTAAATAAAAGCTCAATTGATGATTCTCTGAATGCAGTAACTGTAACAGCGGGTTTAGGATCATCTAAAACAAGAGGATAATGAGCTGCTACATTCAGTAGAACCTCGCGAACTTTAATGATGTCTTCATGGAAGTTAATTGCAAGTGTAATTGGAATACGTCGTATAGGATATTTAGATAAGTTGTGCACGGGAGCACGAATGAGTTGTTCGTTTGGCAAACGAATATAGACATTGTCTAATGTAAGCAGCTTAACCGAAAGTAAATCAATCGAGATCACTTCACCTTCAATTGTATTTCCACGAATGAGCGTAATCTGGATCGTATCACCGACTTCAAATGAACCTTCACCAATCAAAAATAAACCACTAATCAAGTTGCTGGCTGATGTTTGTGATGCGAAACCGAGCGCTACGGTTAAAATCCCTGCCGCGCCAAGAAACACACTCAGTTTAAAACCAGCTTCTTTTAAACTCGTCATAATGAAGAGTAAGAAAATGAAATAAAAAATACCACGGCGCCACACCAGACGTTGATGAGCATTAAAACGTGAGCCAATGGTTCTAATAAACGTATTCGAAATAATACGAGCAAGAACAAAGCCAATGAAACACAGTACAACAGCGACTAAAATTTCACTAATACGTTCGGTATTAATATTGGTAAATATGCTTTTGAGGCTATCAGCGATATCTTTTGGAATATTTGAATCAGCCATATAACCCTCTTAAAAGAATGAATCAAACATATTGAATAATGCTCCACCAGGTGAACGTGGTGGGTGAACATAGGTCACTTCACCAGCAAGAGGAGGCGTACGGTTTTCAATACGAATACGTGCGGGACGATCAGAACCTTCATAATAAACTTTAATTTGAGAAGTCCATAAACGACCAGTACTTTCACTATAAAAAAGAGGAAGGGCCGTAACTGGCACATTCATACGATCAAAGCGTAATTGATGATTACTGGTGTTGTGAAAATCAATCGGTGTAACCGCACGAAAAGCTCGAGGTGTTAACAGGTTTAAATCGGTACGCCCATCTACAGAAGTGGCATAACAAATTTCACCTTGCTGGGCATTTGGACCAAACCATGTATCTTTAGGTTGAATTACAGGAATCTCAAACAAAGGCTCATGCTGACTTTCAACTAAACCTGCAATCCATAGTGGTGTACTTATATATAGAGTCCCACGTTGTCCCGCTGGAATGTAGATAGGATCAACGGGTTTAATGACTACAGAACGGTCTGCCAGACGGGGCATAAGTAAAAATTCTGGATTAGTTTTCCGAAACATGTAGCGTTCTACTTGAACAGTATGTGGAAAGGCAAAGTTCGGATCGGCAATTGGATGCCAATCTTGCTCATTATCGTCTTGAAGAGAGGGGCGATAATATTCAATACGCCATTCTTTTATGCCACGTGTTAAACGAAAGAGCATTGAACCGAATTGCCACGCTTTGGACTGGTTAATTTCAAAGTGCTGTTCACCCCACCATTTTAAAGAACTCTGGGGGCGAGGCTGATATTCATTATTTTCAAACAAGACGTAAAATTCCTCTACCGAGTTGTTAAACAGACTTCACGCTGTAATCTGCTTAGAGTACACTCAAAATCATCTTACTCATCATTATAAATTGTGATGCAAATATTGAAACAAATACAAGTTCCATATAGTTTTGCCAAGCGTCATGGTGTTTTATTTCGTTATGACGGTGATCAAGTATTTATTATTAGACGTCAAAACACTGAAAAAATTGCATTGCAGGAAGCAAGACGAATTCTAGGTAAGCCAGCTCACTTCCAATTATGTACTGAACAAGAATTTAATACGCTCTTAAGTACAAGCTATGCCGGCGATACAGGGGAATCACAACAAGTTGCAGCAGGTTTAGAAGATCATCCTGATTTATTAAGTTTGGCCGATCAGGTTCCTGAGACAGAAGATTTGATGGATCAGGAAGATGACGCGCCTATTGTTCGTCTGATCAATGCACTACTTTCAGAGGCAATTCGAGTAGGGGCTTCTGATATTCACATTGAAGCTTTCGAAAAGAAATTATCTGTACGATTACGTGTAGATGGTCAATTACGTGAAGTTGTACAGCCGCGCCGTGAGTTGGCACCCTTGCTAGTTTCACGTATTAAAGTCATGGCAAAACTCGATATTGCAGAAAAGCGAGTGCCACAAGATGGGCGTATTTCTTTACGCCTCGCAGGCCGAGAGGTAGATGTCCGTGTTTCGACTTTACCATCTTCACATGGTGAAAGGGTCGTAATGCGTCTGCTCGACAAACAAGCTGGTCGACTTAATATGATCCATTTAGGACTGATGGCAAATGACTATGAGCGTTTAACTCAGTTAGTACATCGTCCTCATGGCATTATTTTGGTTACAGGGCCTACAGGTTCGGGGAAAACAACGACTTTGTATGCAGCTCTATCTGATCTAAATGATAATACGCGCAATATCTTAACTGCCGAAGATCCAATCGAATATCAACTTGAAGGCATTGGTCAAACACAAGTGAATACCAAAGTGGATATGACGTTTGCTCGTGCTTTAAAGGCAATGTTGCGTCAAGATCCAGATGTAGTGATGGTGGGTGAGATTCGTGATTTGGAAACGGCTGAAATTGCAGTACAAGCATCGTTAACTGGACATTTGGTTTTATCGACACTACATACCAATACCGCTATTGGTGCGGTTACTCGACTTAAAGATATGGGAATCGAGCCTTTCTTATTATCAAGCTCTTTAATTGGGGTGATTGCTCAACGTTTGGTACGTACTTTATGTCCACATTGTATGACATGGCGTGAAGCTGATACTTTTGAAAAACAGGTTTTTCAACATATTCATAATGAACCTTTGTTGCAGTTACCTGAAGCCAAAGGATGTGATCATTGCTCACATTTAGGCTTTAATGGACGTACAGCCATTTATGAAATCGTACCTGTTGATGAGCCAATGCGTCGCCTTATTCATGGCAATGCGGCTGAATATGAGTTAGAAAATCATGCTCGTCAGTATTCGGGTTCTATTCGTGATGATGGTTTACGCAAAGTACTTACAGGTAAAACCACACTTGAAGAAGTACTTCGAGTAACCAATGAAGCAAGTGAAGTATAATTTGTAATCTGCAATAAAAATGCCCGATATGATTCGGGCATTTTTTAAACTTAAAAAATTACTCAGTCACAATATTAAAAGTTACATCAATATTGTTGCGAGTTGCATTTGAATATGGGCAAACAATATGTGCTGCTGCAACTAACTTTTCAGCTTCTTCACGGTCCATACCCACTAAGTAAACATTTAAAGTTACTTCGATGCTAAAACCTGTAGGAATTGGACCAATACCCACTTCACCTTCTACATAAGCATCTTTGCTAATATTAAATTTATCGCGGTTTGCAACAAATTTTAAAGCTCCTAAAAAGCATGCTGAATAGCCAGCTGCAAATAATTGCTCAGGGTTTGTTACGGCACCACCAGCGCCACCCATTTCTTTAGGTACGCCAAGTTGTACATCTAATACACCGTCAGATGAAGTTGCACGGCCATCACGACCACCGGTTGCTTTAGCTTTTGCGCGATAAACAACTTTTTCTAATGACATCGTTTTTATTCCTAAAATAAATTGAATACAAATATATCGTACACGACTTAATTATTTTGACAAGTATATTTTTTGAAAAATTGCTGTTTATTTGACTAGGTTTGTACGGAGTTTGGTAAGTTGATCTTTCAGGCCTAATAGTGTTGTCATATCACATGAACTTGCTTCTAGTACACCTGCTGGAATATCCAATGCTTGATCTTTTAATTTTTTTCCTTCATCGCTAAGTGTAATAATCACTTGTCTCTCGTCTTGAGTTGAGCGGGTACGATGAAGCAAATGCAGGGCTTGTAACTTTTTCAAGATAGGAGTGAGGGTGGATGATTCTAAAAAAAGTTTAGCTCCAATTTCTGAAACAGTCACTTCATCTTGCTCCCATAACACTAACATCACTAAATATTGGGGGTAGGTAAGCCCCAAAGGCGCGAGAAGTTTTCTATAGAGTTGATTAAGCGCTAAATTTGTTGAATAAATGAGGAAACATAATTGATTCTCAAGCTTTAAGTTTTGACAGTCTTGGTCCATATATTCCTCAAAGAAACTCATATTACTTTTCTAGTATATCGCGTTCTATTCAGTTTCTTAAATGTTCATAATAATAGGTTATGAATAGAGTAAATTAAGAGACATAAAAAATGGAATAATTAATCCAATTATTCCATAACATAAAAATATTTTAGATAAAATTGTCTACCACAGATCTGCAATTTTTTTCATTAAACGCGCACGATATTTAGCGGTAGGATTATTTGCATTGCGTTGTTGCTCTTGTTCATAAAAATCTTGCCATGCAGTAATCATTTCAAGCGTTGTTCCTTGTTTTTTAATCATAGAAACATCTGCTGGCTGAATATTTTCTAAACGTTGTCTTGCGCCTTCTGCACCCGTTCCCCATCCAATTATTCTCTGGCCAAATGCAGGCAAAGGAATATCTTTAGGAGTAGAGGGGAGAATATCTGATTTGAGCTGTGCCGTTGGTGAAACGAAATGATTCGTTGTCCCAAACTCAGCATAACAATGAATATTTGCCCCCAAGCAAAAAAAGCTAAATAAGTATTTCCACATGAATAATTAAACTTTTAATAGTGAATTAATTTACGGTGTGTCATTAGAGGCATTGAAGAGCGGACAAGATCTTGCGCCGTTAGATCAAAGGGCACAGTAATTAAACCATTTCCTTCATATCCAACCATACTTAAAATTTGGCCACGACTATCAGTTGCCCCAGAGTGTCCCCAGGTCTGTCGTTTTTCACCATGCCAGCCCTGTTGTGCTGCACCTAAAACATAACATTGGCTATCCATTGCCCGAGCTTGTAATAAAAGCTGCCAGTGCATTTGTCCAGTTGTATAGGTAAATGCAGCAGGGGCAGTAAGAATATGAGCGCCTTGTTGTCTTAGCGTTAGAGCAAGCTCTGGAAAACGCAAGTCATAACATACCATTAAGCCAATATTGCCAAAAGGGGTAGATGTGACTACTACGTCTGTTCCTGGTTCAAAGAAACGAGACTCCTGATAACCACCAACAGCATCACCCACTTGTACATCAAATAAATGAATCTTGTCATAACGCGCTTCTGTACGCTCAGGACTAATACAGAGGCTAACAGTTCGGACGCGACCATCTTGAATAGTGGAACCATCTGGACGGAATGGGCAAGGTAAGGTGCCAGCCACAATCCAGATTTGATATTGATGTGCGAGTTTCTCAAGCCTTTGTTGAATAGATTCAAATTGCTCAGCAGTTTCACGTTGTTTTCCAGCAGCAAAACATACAAAGTTTTCGGGGAAAACAATCAAACTGGCATTTTGTGCCTTGCTCTGTTGAATCAAAGACTCAATGACTTGAAAATTATTTTCAATATCATTTTGAGAGTTCATTTGAGCAACAGAAACGAGGGTCATATTCTAATCCGGCTTAATGGTGAAAATCAGGCATTTTGCTTGTCAGATACCTGTTCAAGAGTATCTTGTTCTTTCTGTAACTGCTTAACAAGTGGCTCAAACATATTCTGATTGTTTGCATTGAGTTTCATCAATGTCTTATGTGCATCCAGAACAGTTCTTAGCATTGCATTATGAGTGATTTGTTCATCTGTTAACGTTAATGTGCAAACGTTAGGATCACCACAATAATTCAAAATGACAAAAACCTGCCCTAGCCCCATACTGTTGGCTAAGGTTGTGATATCTGGATTGGTAGATAGCATCACAGCTTGAATATGATGAGTCTGTTTAAGCTTTAAACCTAGCTTAGCTAGGATGCCTAATACAGTACTATCAATAAATGTTGTTTGGGTTAAATCAACGATTGCACCTACAACATTCTCTTGCTGTTCAATTCTGTTTAAAAGTTTGTCTAGACTTATACAAGAATGGGCTCGCACTTCACCAATAAGTTTGAAAATATGCGTTCCATTTAAACTTGCATATTCAACATGACCTGTTGACATATAAATGCCATTTTCAGAGAAGGATAGAAAAATTATCACATAGTGCCATCCCAGACTCAAGAGTCCTTAAGTCGTATATTATGTAATTAATTGATTCGTAAATTAATTCATTCGACAAAGACTGAAGATGGCAATATCGTCGGCCACATGATCGGGTGCTTGAAATGATTGATTTTGCAAATGATGGACCAATTGTTGGAACTGATCGTTTAAACCGCCATCAAAAGGTTCGAGGGCTCCGTCCGAGCAAACAATGAAGCGAGCATGGCGATTTAACGTACAAATATGCTCTTCAACTTCGAGTTCGTCAGTTAAACCTAGTGGGAAACTGCTCGTTGTTAGAATCTTCGGTGCCTGATTAGGCTCAAAAATGATAGGAGGAGGGTAGTGCCCAGCACTTGACCAGCGAAGAGTATGTGTTTCAAGGTTTAAAATACCCACCACAATCGTAATGTGCTTTTCGATATTTTCTTGAACTAGCATCCCATTTAATTTTTTTATTAATTGTCTTGGGGTTTTGGAGCGACCATGAAATGCTGCCATCCATGATGTTAATAAACTACTGGTTACACCATGACCTGAAACATCAGCAAGATAGAATAAAACTTCTTTATCATTTAATTTCCAATAGTCGTACCAATCACCGGAAAGATAAGCTGAAGGCTGAAAGAAAGTTTCGACTTCATAATTTAATAAATCAATTGGATTCGGCAATAAACGTTTTTGCAGTTCAGCAGCCGAAGGTAAATCACGACTATCTTGGTTACGCTTATATTGAGCATCAATTTTTGATAAGGCTTTATTTAAATCATTAGGTAACTGATTCCACACCCAGCCTGCAAGAGCACCTGCTTCCCATGCATGTGCCAAAGCGGTACCTTCATGTTCAAAAGCAATTACGACCGTTGGTAAATTCCATTTATAAGTTAGGAAATCTTGTACATCTGCAATTGCAATGATGGTTGGATCATATAAATCTAAATCATCTATGTTAATGACTTGTAAGCCTGGCAGTTTATCCAAAGCTTGCTCTAAATAAGGAATAGAGCGTGTCGGTTTAATAAAATACATAGAAGATATGGTAGTCCTTTTATATGATCACTTTATTCATCATAGAGTATGTATGATCAAAATCAAGGTATTGCCGAACTCTTAATCCAAGCAACACCTTTATTTCATGTTAAGGGTTTTGATTCTCATCTGGTGTATCTTCTGAGTCATCATCAATGAAAGATACGTCAGCTGAGTCACCTTTCTTCTCTGCAATTTGGAATGCTTTACGCTGGAGATATAAGTCTCGAATCATAGCGTATTGATCACCTTGTAAGGTTTGATCTAAGTCAAGATATTGAGCACGTGTATCCACGGCTTGTAATAGATTACTCGACCAATAAAGACCTTCTTGATCATCCATAACGTATTTTTGTGGGCGAGCTTGGGCATCTACTGCTAAACCAAAACCATCACGTAAGGTGCTTGGACCAAAAAAAGGCAACATAAGGAATGGGCCAGAAGGAACGCCATAGTAGCCAAGAGTTACACCAAAATTCTCTTCTTCAGTTGGTAAGCCTAAGCGACTTGCTGGGTCAGCCAAACCAAGAGTAGTTAAAGTGTTAATCGTAAATCGGCCTAAAGTTTTTGCTGCACGACCAGGGCGGCCTTGAATAAGCTGATTGACAGCATTCCATGGTTCACCAAGATTTTTACGGAACTGGCGATAAGAACCACGTACATCTTCTGGGGTTTTTTCTCTATATTGAACAGCAACTGGGCGTAAAAAATTGCGATCCAACATATCATTAAAAGAATAAATTGGACGGTTCAATGATTGCAAAGGATCTTTGACAAGATCTGGTTGAGCTGCATTTGCATTAATTTTTAAATCTTTAACTTTAATGTTTTTTAAATCTTTAATAATTTGTGAACGGGGATGGTTTGGCCCTGTTTCTTCTAATGAACTCGCATTAGCAGATTCACTTACCGTGTTTTCTTGAGCATATATAGAGGTACAAACACCTACAGATAACACGCTTAGTAAAATTAAATTAGAATAATTCATATAATTCCTTAACCGCCAGCCAGGCTAATACTTAATGTGCAGTTGGGTGGAGATATGTTTTAATACAAAATTGATAACCTATTATCAATGTAAAATTGATCAAATAATATAGATAAAATGCTAAAAAGGCTAAAAAACGAACATGTGGCAATATTAAATTAAAAAAGGGGTTGCCAAAGGTTTTTAATGG
>NZ_JBSICF010000003.1:0-475686 GCF_056156705.1 Acinetobacter sp. Li1LvA2 | reverse complement strand
ATGAGAAAAAATAAAACTGAAAATATTATGAAAGATTCATGCTATAAATAATAAGAAAATTACATACTTAAATATGAATAACAAGGGAAAAGCATCTATGATAATTTATGGTGATGTAGGTTCAGGGAATTGTTATAAGGTTAAACTATTACTTTCCTTATTAAATATTAAACATAGATGGGTCCATATTGATATTTTAAAAAAAGACACTCAAACAGCAGATTTTTTATTCTTAAATCCTAATGGAAAAATACCTGTACTGGTTCTAGATGATGGTCGTGTTTTAAGTGAATCTAACGCTATTTTAGGTTATCTGGCGGAGGGAACAGAGTTTATTGCTACAGATTCCTATACGAAAGCAAAAATGTATCAGTGGATGTTCTTTGAACAGTATAGTCATGAACCATTTATTGCAGTTGCTCGTTTTATTAATAAATATTTAGGATTACCACCAGAAAGAATAGAGGAATATCATAATTTACAACCGAAAGGCCATAAAGCACTATCTATTATGGATAAAGCTTTAGTAAAGCATGACTATCTTGTTGGAAGTCAATTAACTATTGCTGATATTGCCTTATATGCATACACGCATGTTGCGGAGGAAGGTGGTTTTGATTTGGAGCTATATCCAAATATTCAAGCGTGGTGCCAAAGAATTCGAAAATATTCAGGTTATGTAGGCATGGGCTAATTAAAAAAGGACTTTATAAGAGTCCTTTTTTATATAGGAAGAAAACTTCGAATCCGTGCCAAGTTAGAAATGGGCTTCTAAACCGATATACGGACCCTTAAATTCAAACTTAAGGTCATTATTATCGTAGTCATCTAAATCAATGTTGAGTACGCGATATCCTGCTGTTAAACCAAGATCAATGAGTAAATTATCTGCAAATTTATATTTTACTTCTGCTAATGCATCTGTGATTCGTGCATCATCAAAGTTTGTATAGGTTGCTTCACCTTTAGCACTTAAGCCTGTAAATGGAAGTTTAACTTCACCAGATAAATAAGCAATAGGATATGTTTTATCAATATCCACGCGTTTACCCGTATAAGCAGTAATATCACCATTTAGTACAGTTGCACCAAGTCCAGCATCTACACTCACAATATTGTCTAGTAACTCATAGTAAAGGATAAAATCGCTATGATCCAAATCAACTTTATAGTTGGCTTGACCCAAAGTTTCCGATTTAGTTTGAGTATCTAAATTTACGTAACGAATTTTTGCATTTGGAATAAATGGAATTGGATGCTCTACTGCTAATGAGATTTGAGCACTGCCTTTTTGATCTAGATCTTGATCGTCGGGAAATTGAGATGACATATTCGCTTTACCATCATAAAACCAGTAGCCGACATCTCCCTTTACTCCTACAAAGTCTGCTTGAGCAAAGCCACTTAAGCCCATCCCGAGCGTTAATAAAGATATTTTTAATTTTTTCATTTTTACATCCGCATAAAAGAAATCTTTGAGCGCATCATATAGACATCTTGCTACTGATGCATTGATAAAAAATAAAGATCTGGTACGTATAATAGGAATAAATTTTTATACAGAGAAAAAGTTTATTTATTTCAAATGATTATTATTAGATTTTTAATTTGGGAGATTCTGATTAGCTAAAAATTTTAGTATAAATTTTGTCATTTAATTATATGAGGGTATTAAGTCTAATTTGAAAAATCAGAGAGGTATGAATAAATTAGTGGAGAAGTAGAGTAATTAAGGACGCTTTTTTAAGAGTTGGAAGAAAATGTCATTAAATAAAAATATTGATCTACAAGTAGTAGAACGTAAATATCAGCTGAAAAATAACCAATTGTGAAAAAAACTCAGAAAATTCGTAAAATTTCTGACGGAAATTACAGTAAAAAGAAATAAAAACAGGTATTGTTCAGCTATATAGGGGCAAAAAATGGACAAAAATCTTTAAGGAAGAATTTTCTATTTTTGCTTGTTTGTTAAGGGAATAAAAATACTCAAAAGGTTCATTTTATTTTCTACAAACACAAAAGTATTTTTTGGTTCTTTTTTTGCATGCGGAATAACAATCAACAATAGCAGTAAAAATAAGTAATCTTTTAACATTAGGTGTTCTATGACAGATTCTCGTGAAAACTGGACGTCACGATCTGGTTTTATTATTGCAGCCGTTGGCTCGGCTGTAGGTTTAGGTAATATTTGGCGCTTTCCATACGTTGCTTATGAAAATGGTGGTGGTGCGTTTCTTATTCCCTATCTACTAGCACTCATTACTGCTGGTTTACCGTTACTATTTTTAGATTATGCGGTAGGGCATCGTAGTACTGGTTCACCTCCTAAAGCATATCGTGCCTTATTTAAAGGCGGGGAAACATTAGGTTGGTGGCAGGTTTGTGTCTGTATCATTATTGGTTTGTACTATGCAAGTGTACTCACTTGGGCTGGTAGTTATGTTTACTTCTCTATTGGTCAAATGTGGGGAAGTGATCCAGAAGGTTTCTTCTTTAATACTTATTTGCAAACCACAAAAGCAACTGGTTTTGATTTACAGTTTGTAGGTCATTTATTCTGGCCAATTGTTGGTATTTGGGCGCTTACTTTAATCATTCTTTATGGTGGTGTGAAAAAAGGGGTGGAGTTATCAAATAAGATTTTCATGCCTCTATTATTCATTCTCTTCACTATTTTAGTGATTCAATCATTACGTTTACCAGGCGCAGCTCAAGGCCTAAATGCTTTCTTTACGCCAAACTGGTCGGCAATGATGGACTATAAAGTTTGGTTAGCTGCTTATGGTCATACCTTCTTCTCTTTATCTGTTGGTTTCGGAATCATGGTGACGTATTCATCATATTTGAAACCTAAAACGAATTTAACGGGCTCTGGTTTAATTGTTGGTTTTGCTAATGCATCAACTGAAATTTTGGCTGGTATCGGTATTTTTGCTGCATTAGGCTTTATGGCACATGCTGCGGGTACAGAAGTTAAAGATGTTGTAAGTGGCGGTATCGGTCTAGCATTTATTGCATTCCCGAAAATCATTTCAAGCTTAGGAGAAAGTGCTGATTTATTTGGTCTTTTGTTCTTCTCTTCATTATTCGTTGCTGGTATTTCTTCGATGGTAAGTATTTTGGAAGTACCTATTGCTGCAATGCAAGATAAGTTGAAGTGGGGCCGTAAGAAGGCTGTAACCATTATTGGTGGTGGTAGTGCGCTTGTATCAATTATTTTATTCTCAAGTGTAAACGCAATTAAGCTAGTTGATATCGTTGACCACTTTATCAACAATATTGGTATTGTGGGTGGTGCCTTCATATCGATTATTTGTATTGTTTGGTTTAACCGTTCTGCTTTGGTTAAATTGCGTGATCACATCAATAGTATTTCAACGATTCAATTAGGTAAGGGGTGGGATTTCACTTTAACAGTCATTACATCATTAATCTTGTTAACTACACTTAGTATGACTGTATTTAATTTGATCAAAAATGGCTATGACACTTATAGTATGAGCTTACAAGGTATATTCGGCTGGGGCAGTGTGATTTTCTGTGCAGTTGTTGCTATCGTGTTAAGTAAAATGAAAGATCGCTAGGAGGATAGAATAATGAATACTTCAGCAATCGTAATGATGGTAATTTCAATGGTGTTTGTATGGGGTGGATTAGCTTTATCCATCTTACATTTAACAAAACATCCTGAAGAGTTAGATAACGTTTTAGATGAAGTAAAAGATCAGCACACACTTTGAGGCTGATCGAGTAAAAAAGCAGGCTTTAAGCCTGCTTTTTTTATGCAATTTTTTGAATTTTACAATAATAAAATCCATCGCCAGATTGTGCTTGCGGTAATAATTGTCGGCCATGAATTTGTTCAAGTCCCCAATTCGCTTCAATTTTAACTTCTTTCGCATCAGTATGTTCTGCAAAGAAATTTATCATTTGATGTTCATTTTCAGCTTTTAAAACTGAACAGGTAATATAGAGCAATGTGCCTCCAACATTAAGCTGTTGCCACATGTGATTCAAGATTTGCTTTTGCAGTTCAATAGTTTGAGCTATATCGCTAGATTGGCGCAATAGGCGTATATCAGGATGACGACGAATAACTCCTGTAGCAGAGCAGGGTGCATCGAGCACAATACAGTCTACTGGCTGTGCAGGCACCCATTGGGTTGCATCCGCAGCCAGAATTTCAGTGTGGCTTTGATCGAGTGCTAAACGATTTAAATTCTCAGTCACACGGACTAAACGACTCGGGTCCTGATCAATGGCAATAAGCTGAGCAGGTGTAAAATTTTCGAGTAAATGAGCTGTTTTACCCCCGGGGGCAGCACAAGCATCAATAATCGTTTTATTGTTTAAATCAGGCAATAAGGTTGCACATAGCTGCGCATGTTCATCTTGTACAGAGAACCAGCCCTGTTCAAAACCAGGTAACTGAGTGATTTGTACAGATTGCTCAAGAACAATACCTGCTTCAGACAAAGTACATGCACGTGTCTGAATTTCTAAACTCTGTAATTTTGCTAAATAAGCATCACGGCCAATATGTCGTTGGTTCACTCGTAAGGTTAAAGGCGCAACTTGTTTTAATGATTGGCAGAGCACTTCGGTTTGTTCGCCCCAATCCTTTTTTAAGCGTTTAAAAAGCCAACTTGGTAAGCCATGTGCTTGTTGTAAACCTTGCTCGAACTCATCAGTTTCACGAGTAGCTCGGCGCAAAATAGCATTTACAATACCACTGAGTGCAGGGAACCCAAGTTGTTTAGTCGCATCTACTGTTTCCGAGATGGCAGCGTGCGCTGCAATACGCGTGCATAAAACTTGATAAAGACCAACGTATAGGCAGGTTTCTACTGTCTCATTGTTTAAAGGTTTGCTCAGCAAAGGTAAGCTAATTGATTTAAGAGCAAACCATTGGCGCAATGTACCTAAAACGAGCTCATGAAATAAAGCACGATCGCGCTCTGCGACTTGATTGAGCTGTGTATTTAAAATACTAGCCAACGATTGACCTTGCTGGACTTTTAATAATGTCTGGACGACTTGAGCACGCAGGTTAAAACGTGAGGAATTTGAGGTAACCTGACTCATGGCAAAATTTGTCCTACGTGAAGTTTTTGAGTTTGTGCAATTTGTTGAGCATTCAATGCTTTACCACCCGGCCATTGCACGCTAGTCAAACAAATAAATGAATCTTGACCACAAGCAACGTGTACGCCTTGTTTATCGATTGCAATAATTTCACCAGCTTGAGCATTTGCTTGGCTTTGAGTAGAAGTGGCTGAGTTCCAAACACGCATCGCATTATTTTCATCAAGTTGAACAAAAGCGACGGGCCAAGGATTAAATGCACGGATATTTCGGTCAATTTGCACAGCTTCAGTTGACCAGTCAATACGAGCTTCTGATTTCACTAATTTATGTGCATAGACCGTTAAGCTTTCGTCTTGAACTTCGCGTTCTGCTAAATATTTTTGTAGTGTTTCTTCCGACTCGAGTACCGCACAAATTGCCATTGCACCTTGAGCGGCTAGTTTGTCGTGTAAAGTCGCTGATGTATCTTCGGGTATGATTGGACAGTAGGTTTTATACATCATATCGCCTGTATCTAAACCAGCTGCCATTTGCATGATAGTGATTCCGGTTTCTTCATCACCCGTTGCAATTGCACGCTGAATTGGTGCTGCACCGCGCCAGCGTGGTAATAGTGAGCCGTGAATATTTAAACAGCCATATTTCGGTGTATCGAGCACAGTTTGTGGAAGGATCAAACCATAGGCAGCAACTACCATGACATCTGCGCCTAAAGCGGCCAGTTCTTGTTGAGCTGCTAAACCTTCTTCAGTTGAAGCTTTGAAATGAAGCGGTTGATAGACAGGAATATTATGTTCAAGTGCAAGCTGTTTTACAGGAGATGGCGTTAGTTTTTGTCCACGACCCGATTTACGATCTGGCTGAGTATAAACCGCGATAATTTCATGGGAAGTTTTTAATAATGCCGCCAATGCTGTTGCAGCAAATTCGGGGGTGCCAGCAAAAATAATTTTCACAAATGCAATCCAAAAAGAGTTTATGGGTAGTATACGTGAAAAACGTTTGAAGCCCTAAACTCACAGCTATTGAGAGATTTGATTTTTAAATAGTGAACAAAAAATTATTGAAAAACTTTTATTGATAAAAAAAGGTTATGAAAAAATAAAAAATTATTCATGTAAGTTTTGCTAAATATTGACTGACTATTACGGTTCTTGGCTTTCCGAATATTATTTGCTTCTATAGAATGGAGAATGATCAAATTATGATGATGAGTCAATATTCCGACTGATCTAACGCTATATCAGTATCATTCAGCCAGAGTGGGAGAAATTCCGCTCAAGCACAACTTGTTGGAAACACTAATGCCTGACTATCGTTCAAAAACATCGACACACGGAAGAAATATGGCTGGCGCACGTGGCTTATGGCGTGCAACAGGAATGAAAGATGAGGATTTCGGCAAACCGATTATTGCGGTGGTCAACTCATTTACTCAATTTGTTCCGGGCCATGTACACCTTAAAGATTTAGGGCAACTAGTCGCAGCAGAAATTCAGGCAGCAGGTGGTGTTGCTAAAGAGTTCAATACGATCGCAGTAGATGACGGGATCGCAATGGGGCATGACGGCATGCTTTATTCACTACCATCACGTGATTTGATTGCTGACTCAGTTGAATATATGGTGAATGCACACTGTGCAGATGCCATGGTGTGTATTTCAAACTGTGACAAGATTACTCCGGGAATGCTCATGGCTGCGATGCGTCTGAATATTCCTGTTGTTTTCGTGTCTGGCGGACCAATGGAAGCTGGTAAGGTTAAGTTCCGCGGTGATGAAAAAGCGATTGACCTTGTTGATGCAATGGTTGTTGCGGCTGATGAAAGTTATACAGATGAAGAAGTAGCGGAATTTGAACGTTCAGCATGTCCAACATGTGGTTCATGTTCAGGTATGTTCACTGCAAACTCAATGAACTGTTTAACAGAAGCTTTGGGTTTATCTTTACCGGGCAATGGTTCGATTGTTGCAACTCATGCGAATCGTAAAAAATTATTCCTAAAAGCGGGTCAGCTTATTGTTGAATTGGCTAAACGCTATTATGAACAAAACGACGCAAGTATTTTACCGCGTTCAATTGCAACAAAGGCTGCATTTAAAAATGCAATGACGCTTGATATTGCAATGGGTGGTTCAACCAATACGGTTCTACATTTATTAGCTGCTGCGAGTGAAGCAGAAGTTGATTTTACCATGGACGATATTGATGAATTATCACGTCGAGTGCCTGTGTTGTCTAAAGTAGCGCCTGCAAAACAAGACGTTCATATGGAAGATGTACACCGTGCAGGTGGCATTATGGCCATTTTGGGTGAGCTTGATCGTGCGAACTTACTTGATGTATCACTACCAACCGTACATGAGAAAACTTTAAAAGATGCATTAGATAAGTGGGATATTATTCGTACTGAAGATGCAGATGTATATGAGTTCTATCGCTCATCTCCAGGTGGTGTTCCAACACAAGTTGCGTTTTCTCAAAATCGCTACTATGCAACTTTAGATGGTGATCGTGAAAAAGGCGTTATTCGCAATGCAGAACATGCATTCTCGAAAGATGGTGGTTTAGCCGTTCTATACGGCAACATCGCGCTTGATGGCTGTATTGTAAAAACTGCGGGTGTAGATGAATCGATCTTGAAATTCACGGGTACAGCGCGTGTATTTGAAAGCCAAGATGCCGCTGTAGATGCAATCTTGGGTCATGATATTAAAGCTGGGGATGTTGTTGTGATTCGTTATGAAGGCCCACGTGGCGGTCCGGGTATGCAAGAAATGCTTTACCCAACCAGCTACCTTAAATCGAAAGGTTTAGGAAAAGACTGTGCATTGGTGACAGATGGTCGTTTCTCTGGGGGGTCATCAGGTCTTTCAATTGGACATGTTTCGCCAGAAGCTGCTGAAGGTGGTGCAATTGGTTTGGTAGAAGATGGCGATACCATTGAAATCGATATTCCGAACCGTACTATTCACTTAAACGTTGATGATGCGACTATGGCGCACCGTCGTACAGTTCAAGAAGCGAAAGGCTGGCATCCGAAAGAAGAACGTAAACGTAAGGTATCAAAAGCGTTAAAAGTTTATGCAATGCATACAACAAGTGCAGCGAAAGGAGCTGTACGCGTTCTATAAAATATTCAATTTTATTAATTGAATAGAAACTATGCATCCATTTGTATGATGAATTATTATCATGCTGATGGGTGCATTTTTTACATCTGTTGGAAAAAATAGGCTTGTAGATGAAGGTGTTGCAAGTCATTCTATGGGTTTGCCATAAAATGATGATAAAATCTTCACCGATGCAGAAATACATGCAATAACACGATTTTTGTTTTGCGTAAGCAGAGCTCTTCAACAACATTTTGTATATGAAGTTTCTGCGGCACTTAGTACTGCGATCAAAGCAGTTTTTTGGTCTTGCTTAGGATTATTTTTTAGAGGCTCTACTCTCATGTCACTGCTACGCCGTTGGTTTGACCCTATCCGATCGAGTTGGTTCTACCAAAAACCTTCACGTCAAGCGGTGTTACCCACGGAAAATGGTTTAAGTATTTATTTACGACTTGATGATGTATATAGCTATTTAGCTGTTCAGCAACTATCTCAGCTCGATGAGATTTTAAGTGATGAACTTAAGCCTTTAAAAATTATTATTTCTCATACGGCTTCTGAACCTCCGAATGGTATGTCACATACAGAGTGGCAAAATTATTGTCTGAATGATGCCAAAATATTAGCCAAACAACACCGTTTTGCTTTTGATGAATTTCCAGAAATCCCAAGCCAAGAATCTTTAAAACAAGCCGCTGTCATATTAAAAAGAACTCCATTACAAGGTCAGAATTTCTTACATTTACTTGAAGATATTTTTCACATGCTTTGGCAGCAGCAATACGGAAAGCTACGTACTTTACATGCCATGGCAGTTAAACATCAGCTTCCTCAACATTTTTCAGAACGTATTTTTACGGATGAGCCTGTACCAGCAGCTTACTTTGAGTTTGGTGGACGTAAATATCATGCAGTAGATGATTTATTACGTTTAACTCGTCGTCTAAAGCAGCAAAAGTTACTGACTGGTAATCCGATCTTTTTAATTAATCATATCGAATGGCGTGAGCATTTAATTAATGATGCTGAGGCACTTACCGAAATTCAGACACTTCGTCCTGAACTCGATATATATATTGCTTTAGAAGATCCAATGAGCTGGCTGTTGCTTGCTTATATTAAGGAAGAACTGGCTGATTATTACGACATTCAATTAAAAGTTTATCCTTTGAGTTATCAAGGTCGAGACTGGTTTGACTGGAGTTTGGCAACCCGTGTCTCTAAACGAACAGACGTCGCTTTTACTCCTTTTTGCCGCCCTACAGAAGAAAGTACGCTTGAAATGGCAAAGCTTTTTTATAGTGTGCAGGAAAATCAGCAAATCGATACGATTTTTACGATTTTGCAAGCGGTTTGGACAAAAGGCAAAGATTTATCTTTCCAAAAGCATTTCCAAGAATTACAGCAGCAGCTGGGAATTGAGCAGTTAACCGAGCAGGATGTGCCAGCTGTTCTGGCACAAAATGATGCTTTTTGCAAAGATAAGCATCAGCCTGATTTACCAGTTCTAGAGTTGCGTATTGATGGGCAAAGTTATGTATTTAATAGCTTGTACCGAGTTTGGATGATTGAAAGTATTTTTAGTAATGTTTTAGAAGAAAAATACAAAACGGCCTCAACTTCTAATTGAGGCCTACTCCTAAAAACAAGAATAGGGCAAAGCCTGTTTTTTCCGTAGCATAACCTTGTAAGGAATCGGAGATAAACAGTGACATTTCTAGCAATTATTATGGTGGTGTTTGCCTTTGCTGGCATGATTAAAGGCATGATCGGTCTAGGGTTGCCCGCAGTATCGATGGGCTTACTCACCATCGCAATGAGTCCTTTTCAAGCAGCCTCTTTACTCATTGTTCCTTCAATGGTCACCAATGTTTGGCAGCTTTTTGCTGAAGGACATGTCTGGGCTTTCATTCGCCGTTTCTGGACCTTACTCGTAGGCATTGTAGTCGGTTCAATATGGAGTTTTCTACCGACTTTAAGTCAAAGCCATGGGCAGAGTAGTGAAATTTTATTAGGCTGTATGTTGGCCTTATATGGGCTTTATGGACTATGTGTCAAAAAGCTTCCGCACTTAGGGAAGCATGAGCGTTGGCTATCGCCGATTATTGGTTATATTGGTGGGGCAGTGACCGTAGCAACAGGCGTTATTATTATTCCGATAGTTCCTTATTTGCAGTCTTTACATTTAAAACGTGATGAGCTGGTACAAGCTCTCGGACTGACTTTTACGGTGTCTACCATTTGTCTTGCGGTGTTTTTACATCACAACCCGATGTCAGGAATAACACTGGACTATCGTTTATCTTTTGCTGCGTTGGTGGCTGCACTCGTTGGAATGTGGTTAGGTAAAAAAATTCGCTATCGACTCAACGAGCAATTATTTCGTCGTATCTTTTTTATAGGTTTGGTGTCATTAGGGCTTTATATGGTTTTGCACTAAGCCAAGTGTTTAAGGGCGATGCTGTAATAAAAAATCTGCAAATTGTTGGTAACTGTTAGGCAGCTGATTGAAATTTTGTGCGGCTAAAAGTAGTTTACGATTTGCCCATGCACCTAGCAGTTGAATGGAATGAAAATCATAATCCGATTGCAAACGCTGTGCCGCACGAGCTGGCATAATCGCAATTCCCACACCTTTGGCGACAACCTCAGCAATTGCACTAAAGTTAGGTAGGCGCAAACGGTACTGTATGTTAAAGCCTAATAGCTTAGCTTGAGTTTCAATGGACTGTTGCAAAGAGTGGTGGGGTTTAAGACCAATAAAACCATAGCTTAAAGCCTCTACCAAATTCAGCTCTTGGTATTGAGCTAAATTGTGGGTAGTAGGGCAAATCAAAACTAACGAATCACTCGCAAATTCCTTAGTTTGCAAATGTCGGGTATCAAAAAAGCTTGAGACTAGACCTAGACTCGCAATTCCTTGGGTTAATGCATCTACAATTTCTGAGCTTTCTGCCTCATGTAAATCAATATTCATTTCTGGATGAAGCACCAGATATTGCGGTAATAACGTAGGCAAATATTCACTTTGAGCAGAAGAGTTACACCAAAGCGTTAATGCCTCTGTGGTAGGGTGCCTAAACCGCTGCATTTCTTGTTCGAGTTGATCTTTTTGTACTAAAAGCTGACGGGCATGTTCTACAAAAGCATGTCCAGCTGTGGTGAGTTCTACCCCAGTGGTTTGGCGAATAAATAAGGGTGTCTCAAAATATTGTTCGAGTTTTTTTATACGCTCGCTCGCTGCTTGAAGTGAAATAGCAGAGCGGTCTGCACCTTTGGTTAGGCTACCAGTCGAGACAATATGAAGAACCAACTGTAAATCAAAAAAATCAAAACGCATGATAGGAACGTATTGAAACGCAAAAATTCATCATACTAAATCGTAATGAAAAAAGGCAGCTTACGCTGCCTTTTTGAACTTAGGTTTTATCTTTTAAACTAAACAACCAATTTAGAATAATGGCTGCAAATGTTGCGGTACCAATACCACCTAAATTGAAATTACCAAACATTAATTCAAAATTTCCGGCACCCAAAATAATTGTTACTGAAGCAACAATCAGATTTTTATTGTTAGAAAAATCAACTTTGTTTTCAATCCAGATTTTTGCACCGGCAATGGTAATTAAACCAAACACGACAATAGACGCGCCTGTTAAGACAGCACTTGGAATCGTACTAATTACCGCACCAAATTTTGGAGATAGACCCAAGAAAATAGCAAAGACACCAGCAATCACAAATACAATGGTTGAGTACACACGAGTGACTGCCATGACCCCAATGTTTTCACCATAAGTGGTCATCCCCGGCGCCCCAACACTACCAGAAAGTGTCGTTGCCAAACCATCTGCAACAAATGCTTTGCCTAATTGTGGTGTCAGGTTTTCGCCAGTCATTGCACCAACAGCTTTAATATGGCCTAAGTTTTCTGCCACTAAAATTAATGCAACTGGCGCAATAATTAGCATAGCCTTAGTATCAAAAGTAGGATGTGAAAAGCTTGGAATACCGAACCATGCAGCCTGTGAGATTTGACTAAAATCAATTGGTTTACCAAAACCTAGCCCATTGGTGGTGATAGCGTAAATTGCATAAGCCAAAATTAAACCGACCAATAGAAGCAGACGTTGCAATAAGCCACGCGTAAAGACTGCAATACTACCCATACAAAGTACGGTAATTAAGGCCATCCACATTTCAAATGGTTGGCCTGCAACACCTTTAATGGTAACGGGTGCGAGGTTTAGACCAATAATCATCACAATGGCGCCAGTCACCACAGGCGGCATGAGTTTTTCAATCCAGCGTGTACCCGTAAGCATCACAATAAAACCGATAATGGCATAAAACACACCACATGCTACGATTCCACCTAAAGCCATCGAAAGGTTTGGATTGGCACCTGAACCTGTAATATGTCCAGTTGCTGCTGCAACCACACCAATAAATGCAAAACTTGAGCCTAAGTAACTCGGAACACGACCACCCGTAATTAAAAAGAACAGGATGGTACAGATACCAGACATTAAAATGGCAAGGTTAGGATTAAAGCCCATGAGTAATGGTGCTAAAACAGTTGCTCCAAACATGGCAAATGCATGTTGAATACCTAAAATAGCACTCTGAACTGGAGGGAGATATTCGTTGGTAGAGACCGGTCGGTGGTCAATATCACCTTGGTAAGGCTGCCATTTTGGAAACCAATTGGACATAAAATAAGCTCATTATTCTTTAATTGGTGCCATGATACTCTTTCTTGAGAATGCATTTAATCTCTAGAGAGAAGTATGTTAGTGAAAAATAATTATTTTTTAACGATTGGTATAATTTTATGAATTCTAAATATAAGGAATTAGTTATTTTTTTCTAATAAAGACTAATTTTTTGATTTTAAAAAAATATTCAAAAAAATAGAAAATCGAGGAAAATTTAAGAAAAATAGAGAATTTTGCAAGTAAAAAGCAGCACATCGAGATGCACTGCTTTGTTAAACAATTGGTAAAATTAGCTTAGCCCGTATTACGTAAACCAGCAGCAATACCCGCAATACTCACCATAAGTGCATGGTCAACAGGTGTGTTCTCTGCCTGACGCTCAGCAAGATAATCACGGCGGCGTTTCATGAGTTCAGCCTGTAAAAGATGCAAAGGAAGTAAGTACGGTTTACGAACCTGCATTGATTGATCAAGAACTTCGTTGTTACTAAGAAGCTTTGATTCATCTTTCAATTTAAGGAGTGTTTCAACAGCATCTTTTAGGCGCTGACGTAATTGATTACCGAGCACTTTTAAATCTTCATCGTCAGTCAAATGAGACTCGTAATAGAGTGCAATGTTGGCGTCGGATTTAGACAATACCATTTCCAGCATATCAATAAGCGTCTGGAAATAAGGCCATTGCTGGAGCATTTCATCAAGCGTTGCTTTTTGCTGATCGGCAATCACTTCATTAATTGCTGCACCAGTACCTAGCCATGCAGGTAGCATCAAACGGATTTGAGTCCATGCAAATACCCATGGAATCGCACGTAACGACTCAATACCACCACTCACTTTACGTTTTGCTGGACGTGAGCCTAATGGCAACATTTGTAATTCAAGTTCAGGGGTAACGGTCCGTAAATACTTCACAAAATGTGGATTTTCACGCACTGTCTGGCGATAAACCTTAACAGAATGATCTGTCATACGGTTCATGATTTCACGCCACTCGGCTTTAGGCTCTGGTGGTGGTAATAAAGTCGCTTCGAGTGTTGCGGCGGTATAGATTTCAAGGTTTTGCATAGCAATCCCTTCTAGACCGAACTTGAAGCGAATCATTTCACCTTGTTCTGTGACACGGATTGCACCAGAGATCGAACCCGGTGGCTGCGAAAATAGTGCCTGTTGTGTTGGAGCACCACCACGACTAATTGAACCACCACGGCCATGGAATAGCGTTAACTGTACGCCGTGTTTTTGAGCAATTGCAGTGAGCTCTTCTTGAGCACGATATTGCGCCCAGTTAGCTGACATGAAACCGGCATCTTTTGCAGAGTCGGAGTAACCGATCATCACTTCGTGTTTACCCTGAATGTGCTGTTTATACCAATGCATATTGAACAGCGTATTCATAGTAGTTGCAGCGCCATCTAAATCTTTTAAAGTTTCAAACAGAGGAACTACACGTAAAGGGTGCTGAATACCTGCTTCTTTTTGCAATAGCAACACAGCTAAAACATCACTTGGATATTCAGCCATCGAAATAATATAAGCCCCTAAAGACTCTGGCGGTTGGTCTGCCAAAGTACGCATGGTTGCAAATACTTCTTGAACATCTGGATGACCAATCAAACTGCCTTCAGGTTCATTAATATATTTCGGTAAAAGCGGGCGCTTGCTCTGTAATTCCTGAATCAGGAAGTTTTGGCGCGCTTGTTCAGTCCACGATTCAAAATTACCTAAACCTAAATATTCGGTAATTGCTGAAATCGCTTGACGATGACGACCTGATTCTTGGCGAATGTCGAGTTTAAGTAGTTCAATACCAAAACAGTTCACACGGTAAATAAAGTCGAGGAGTTGACCATTCGCAATTTCAGGTAAGTTACTGTCGATTAAAGAGCGATAGCACAGTAATAACGGTTGTAAGAGTTCGTCTTTGCTTTTAATGACATTGCTGTCATCTGCTTCTAAACCTTGTAAGCGTTGAGCTAACCAGTGGCGAGTCGCTTTTAAACGTTCGCGTGTAGCACGTAAATATTCACGATAAGGTTCTGCATGTTGGTTACCAATAGCCTGAATCATTTCTTCAGAACAGGTTTGGATTGAAAGTTCCCAACGTAAGTTTTCGATATCTCTTAGGTAAAGGTCGGCAGCTTGCCAGCGTGATAACCACAGTACTTCTTGGGTAATTTGATGAGTAACATTTGGGTTGCCATCACGGTCTCCGCCCATCCAAGAAGCAAAGCGCACAGGCGCAATGTTAAGGGGTAAGTTTTGTTGGCAATTATCTTGAACCAACTCATTTAATTCGCGAATAAATTTAGGTACAGCATTCCAAAGTGTTTGCTCAATTGTGGCAAAGCCCCATTTTGCTTCATCGACTGGAGTCGGGCGATGCTGTCTGATTTCATCTGTTTGCCATGCCGAACTAATTTGTTGCTTTAAGTTGGCAAGTGCATTTTGTCGTTCGCGCGGAGTAAGTTTCTGCTGGTCAAGTTGAGATAAACATGCATTGATATCATCATATTTTTGAATGAGGGTACGACGGCTGACTTCGGTTGGGTGCGCCGTAAGTACTAACTCAATATTGAGATCACAAATTTGCTGAAACAGTTTTTCTGTCGAAATACTTTTATCTTTAAATTTTTGAAATAAGTGAACAAGTGGATTTGGAGAATTAGCCTCCGAATCAAACTCTGCCTGTCTGCGGCTACGAACCACATGGTATTGCTCGGCAATATTGGCAAAATTTAAAAAATGAGAAAAAGCGCGGGTAAGAGGAAGTAGCTCTTCATCGGGCAATTCTAAAAATAATTGTTCTAATTGCTTTTCGGCTTCAGCTTGACCATCACGTGCGCCTTTTGCAAGAGCACGGATTTGCTCGATCTGATTAAACAGTTCTTGTCCTGCATGTTGTTTTAGGGTTTCACCTAACAAATTGCCAAGTAAACGGACATCCTCACGCAGTGGCGCATCGATTTGCTGAACCATGCTATTTTCTCCTGTTCTTATTCTTATCGAATATAGCGCGATTAGCGAACATTCCAAGCTTTGAGCGTAAGAAAATGTGAATTTTTGCTTAAAAAATAACATTTAATTCGCTTATTGCGTCTTAAAAGTAGACATGCACTCAGTGCAACTTTTGGCAATCGGACTTTGGTTTAATTCCGATATTTGAGCAAAAATAAATGAATTGCATCTCTAATAATTTTTTCTAGCTCTTGTGCATTCGGTACAGCAATAATTCTAAGTAGAACCTTCTGGTGGCGTACGCCAAGCAATAAAGACAAAAGAAGCTCGGTTTGATAATTAGGGTCATCGGTTTGAATAAAACCTAATTGAGCCGCTTTTTGCAAAAACTCAGTTAACTGATTTTGCAGTCGTGTATGTGAAGCATCAAAAAACTGTAGAGTGAGAGGACTTTGTTCTGCTGCGAGCTCAAATAATACATGTTCAAGCTTTAATGCTTCAGGTGAGTAAATAATCTGCAAGGCGCCTGAACAAACAATAAAGAGTGCTTGATAAAAGTCTGCTGATGCATCTAATTCAAATTGTTTAGTGCACAGTGTCTCTTCACAGGTTTCTGTAATCGCACAGATAAACAGGTTTGCTTTGTCTTGAAAGTGATTATAAACCGTGAGTTTAGTGACCTCTGCTTCCTGTGCGATCTGGTTCATGCTGGTACCGTGATAGCCAGATTTTAAAAAAATAGCTTTCGCGGCTTGTAAGATACGAGCACGTTTTTCCAGATCTTTGGGGCGACCACTTTGATTAACTGTTTGCACAAAACCCTCTGATAAAAATTTAAAAAGATAGCAATTTATAAGTTTTTCTTTAATTAATGTACCCATGGGTATATTAATTAAAAAATAAACAATTTATGATGCAAGCATATTGTGCCTTAAAAAATCAGTTTGAATAAGAGCGATAAGATATGAATCTGTTAAAACCTCTCATCATGAGTATGGTGATTGTTTGTACGGTCACATTAATGGGGTGTAGTAAAGAAGCTCCCAAAACAGAAGAAATACCCTATGTGATGGTGGTCCAACCCTTGACCACACTCAATGAACAAAAAAGCTATGCAGGGGATGTGCAGGCTAGACAGCAAACAGCTTTAGCATTTCGGGTCGGTGGACAGGTTACGGCACGTTACGTGGATGTAGGAGATCGAGTTAAAGTCGGACAAGTTTTAGCAAAGCTTGACGTGGCAGATGCTCAGCTACAATTAAATGCCGCTAAAGCCCAACTGGACAATGCACAGGCTTCAGCAAAAACAGCAGCAGACGAACTTAAACGTTTTCAGCAATTATTGCCGATTAATGCGGTGAGTCGTTCGCAATTCGATACGGTAAAAAATCAATATGACGCTGCGCAAGCGGCTCTACAGCAAGCTCGTTCTAACTATGAAGTTTCTGCAAACCAAACTGGTTATAACCAACTCGTTTCTAATAAAAACGGGGTAATTACTGCACGAAACATTGAAATTGGACAAGTGGTTGCTGCGGGCCAAGCGGCTTATCAACTAGCTATTGATGGAGAGCGTGAAGTTGCGATTGGTGTGCCAGAACAAGCGGTTTCCGAGATCAAGGTTGGCCAAGCAGCTTGGGTGACGTTATGGTCTAAACCAAATGACCGATTTGCTGGTTATGTGCGCGAAGTTTCCCCAGCGGCGGATCAGTCTCGTACATTTACGGTCAAAGTTGCCCTCAAAGAAGGTCAATCTGCTATTCAGCTTGGACAAAGTGCACGCGTATTTTTTAGCTCGACTCAAACCAATGTGATGAGTGTGCCACTTTCAAGTGTTTCAGCAACAGATAATCAACCTTATGTGTGGGTGGTTAATGCGAACCAGACTTTGCGTAAAGTACCTGTAACGATTGGTGCATATGGCAAAGACAGCGTACCTGTGTTATCTGGCTTGACTCCAAATGATTGGGTTGTGATTGGCGGCGTACATTTGCTACGTGATAAACAGAAGATTCATCCGATTGATCGTGAAAACCGTGGGGTGAAAATTCAGGGAGCAACCCAGCCATGAAATTCAATCTCTCGGAATGGGCATTAAATAATAAAGGCATTGTCCTTTATTTCATGCTGTTGCTTGGCATTATCGGTGCAATCTCTTATTCAAAATTATCACAAAGTGAAGATCCACCATTTACCTTTAAGGTCATGGTGGTGCAGACCTACTGGCCGGGGGCGACTGCCAAAGAAGTTTCTACTTTAGTTACGGACCGTATCGAAAAGGAACTCATGACAACAGGGCAGTATGACAAGATTATGGCTTACTCCCGTCCAGGTGAGTCGTTGGTCACTTTTGTGGCGAAGGATTCACTGACTTCTGACAAGATTCCCGATGTTTGGTACAACGTTCGTAAAAAGGTAAATGATATACGTCATGAACTGCCAAACGGGGTACAAGGTCCATTTTTCAATGACGAATTTGGAGACACTTACGGCAATATTTATGTACTGACAGGCAAAGACTTTGACTACGCACTTCTTAAGGAATATGCAGATCGTTTGCAATTACAGCTTCAACGCGTCAAGGATGTCAGTAAGGTCGAACTAATTGGTCTGCAAGATCAAAAAATCTGGATTGAGATTTCTAACACCAAAGCGGTACAGCTTGGTATTCCAGTTACAGCGATTCAAGATGCCTTACAAAAGCAAAACAGTATGGCAAGTGCAGGTTTTTTTGAAACAGGCACAGACCGCATCCAGATTCGGGTAAGCGGTCATTTACAAAACATTGATGAAATTAAGAAAATGCCTTTACTGGTAGGTGATAAAACCATTCAGCTCGGAGATGTCGCTGATGTCTACCGTGGTTTTAGTCAACCTGCTCAGCCACGCATGCGCTTCATGGGTGAAAATGGGATTGGTATTGCTTTATCAATGCGTAAGGGCGGTGACATTATTGCCTTAGGTAAAAATCTCGACACAGAATTTGCCCAACTACAAAAAACTTTACCTTTAGGTATGAAGCTCCAAAAAGTTTCTGACCAACCTGTAGCGGTACAACGCAGTATTCATGAGTTTATCAAGGTACTCGCTGAAGCAGTTATTATTGTCTTGTTAGTGAGCTTTTTCTCTTTAGGTTTTCGTACAGGATTGGTTGTCGCTTTTTCTATTCCTTTAGTTTTAGCAATGACCTTTGCGGGGATGAATCTATTCGATGTTGGGCTGCATAAGATTTCACTAGGTGCCTTGATTCTGGCGCTAGGTTTGTTAGTCGATGACGCCATTATTGCCGTCGAGATGATGGCAATTAAGATGGAGCAGGGTTATAGCCGAATTAAAGCTGCCGGATTTGCGTGGAAAACAACAGCATTTCCGATGCTCACCGGAACACTGATTACTGCGGCTGGTTTCTTACCGATCGCTACCGCTCAGTCTGGTACAGGTGAATACACTCGCTCTATCTTTCAGGTGGTGACGATTGCCTTATTAGTCTCTTGGATTGCAGCAGTTTTATTCGTACCTTATTTAGGCGAAAAGCTATTACCCGATTTTACTAAAACAGGACATCAGGCACCTTGGTATGTTCGTTTATGGGCGAGATTAACTAAAAAACCGCAACCGCAAACTGTGGCCATTTCACAGGACCATCACTACGATCCTTATCAATCTAATTTCTATTTACGTTTTAGAAAGATGGTCGAGTTTTGTGTGACTTACCGTAAAACCGTAATTGCGACGACGGTGGGTATTTTTGTGCTATCTGTGCTGATGTTTAAGATCGTTCCTCAGCAGTTTTTCCCACCTTCGAATCGTGCCGAGATTTTAGTCGATTTAAAACTTGAAGAAGGTGCTTCTTTAACAGCGACAGAACAAGCTGTGAAAAAGGTTGAAAAATTCCTGTCTAAACAAAAAGGTATTGATAACTATGTGGCATATGTCGGTACAGGTTCACCACGTTTTTATTTACCGTTAGACCAGCAATTACCGCAAGCCAGTTTCGCGCAGTTTGTTGTACTCGCGTCATCGCTTGATGATCGTGATGAAATTCGACGCTCGTTAGACAAACAAATTAGACAATTGCTGCCGCAAGTTCGTACTCGCGTGTCATTACTGGAGAATGGCCCTCCTGTTGGTTATCCATTGCAATATCGGGTGTCGGGTGAAGATCAAAATCTGGTCCGTCAAGAAGCACAGAAAGTCGCTAAGCTGATTAGCGAAAACCCGAATACCACCAATGTGCATTTAGATTGGGGTGAGCCGAGTAAGATTATTTCAATTCAAATTGACCAAGACCGCGCTCGACAAATGGGTGTCTCTAGTTTGGATTTAGCGAACTTTATTAATGCATCAATTACAGGTAGTGCGATTGAGCAATATCGTGAAAAGCGTGAACTCATTGAAATCCGTTTACGTGGTGATCAGAGCGAGCGAGTTGAAGTAGCTTCACTGGCAAGTTTAGCCGTACCAACAACCAATGGAACGACTGTGCCTTTAGCTCAAATCGCTAAAATTGAGTATAAATTTGAAGATGGTTTAATTTGGCATCGTAACCGCTTACCGACCATTACTGTTCGCGCAGATATCCGCACTCAATTACAACCAGCTACAGTAGTTGGCGAGTTAGCTGAATCAATGGATAAGTTACGTGCTGAATTACCAAGTGGTTATCTGGTTGAAGTCGGTGGAACTGTAGAAGAGTCTGCACGTGGGCAAAATTCCGTTAATGCGGGTATGCCACTGTTCTTGGCTGTGGTTATGACATTACTGATGATTCAGCTCAAAAGCTTATCCCGCGCGACTATTGTGTTATTAACAGCTCCGCTTGGTTTAATTGGTGTGGTTTTATTCTTACTTCTATTTAACAAACCATTTGGCTTTGTGGCCATGTTGGGCACAATTGCACTCTCTGGCATGATCATGCGTAACTCGCTTATTTTAATTGATCAAATTGAACAAGACAGGCAAGCAGGGCATCCGACGTGGGAGGCGATTATCGAGGCGACAGTACGTCGATTCCGTCCAATTATTTTGACTGCATTAGCCGCAGTTTTGGCCATGATTCCACTTTCACGAAGTATTTTCTTTGGTCCAATGGCAGTTGCGATCATGGGTGGATTGATTGTTGCCACCCTACTGACATTATTTTTCTTACCTGCGCTCTACGCAGCGTGGTTTAAGGTGAAAAAAACCGCATAAAATACATAAATTTTTTGTGAATAAAGGTGCGAAATATTGAAAACTCCAATATAGTAGCACCTGTCTTTACACAAAAAATACAGGATTATTTCGCTGCATAAAAAATAGGCTAAGTGCAGTGAATTGAGGTGAAATACAGATGGGGCAAGACCATATCGAACAGCATCGCCGTTATATAGTAATTTCTTATGCGTTCATGTTTCTTGCATTGTTTACGGTTATTTTTGCGGCCTTTGCTTATTTGGTTGCTCGTAAAGTGGCGGTTGTAGATAATGCAGAAGTTTGGATTCATGCGCATGCACTATGGATTATGCGAAACGGGATTCTATTTCTTTGTATGGCAATTTTTGCTGTGGTCTGGTTTATTCCGCTCTTCTTTTTTGCATGGGACAGTAACCTCTGGGTAACCGCCTCTACGGTTGCTGGTGTAGTATTTAGCGCTATTGCGTGGTTATTTCTATTAAATGCATGGTTAAAAGGCTTGTCTAAATATTTAAAAAATAAGGCAGTTTTTTAATATATCTATTTTTTAAACATTTTACCCTTGTAAATTCGGCTAAAGCCCCCCATTTAGTCGGCAATAGAGTATTGATAAAATTCCGTGAGGAGCACCGCCAAAAATGGCTAAACGTGATTATTATGAGGTTTTAGGCGTTTCAAAAACCGCAAGTGATGATGAGATCAAAAAAGCCTACCGTAAATTGGCGATGAAATATCATCCTGATAGAAACCCTGACAATGCCGAAGCTGAAGAGAAATTTAAAGAAGCTGCTGAAGCTTATGAAGTTTTATCGGACAGCGAAAAGCGTAGCATGTACGATCGCATGGGTCATAATGCGTTCGAAGGCGGCTTTGGCGGCGGTAGTGGTGGCTTTGGTGGATTTAGTGCCGAAGACATTTTCAGCCAGTTCGGTGATATCTTCGGTGGTGCATTCGGTGGTGGTGGACGTCAACAGCGTCAACGTCGCGGATCAGATTTACGCTATGTAATGGAACTTACCCTTGAAGAAGCTGTAAAAGGGGTGAAAAAAACCATTACCTTTACTGCTCCAGCACCTTGTGATGTGTGTGATGGTAAAGGTTCAAAAAATCCAAAAGATGTTGAAACCTGTAAAACTTGTCATGGTTCAGGACAAGTACGTATGCAGCAAGGTTTCTTCTCTGTACAACAAACATGTGGTACTTGTCGTGGCCAAGGTAAAATTATTAAAAACCCTTGTCAGGCATGTCATGGTTCAGGTGTAGCTGATCGCCAGCAAACGTTGGAAGTTACAATTCCAGCGGGTGTAGATAATGGTGACCGCGTTCGTTTGAGTGGTAAAGGCGAAGCAATTCGTGATGGCCAATCAGGTGATTTATACGTTGAAGTCGTTGTTCGTGAACACGAAATTTTCCAACGTGATGGTGCCGATCTTTATATGGACGTACCAGTGAGCATTGCTGATGCTGCACTTGGTAAAGAAATTGAAATTCCAACTTTGGAAGGTCGCGTTAGCTTGAAGATTCCTGAGGGAACTCAAACAGGTAAATTATTCCGTTTACGTGGCAAGGGCGTTCGTCCAGTACGTAGCAGCATGGTGGGTGATTTACTTTGCCGTATTGTGGTAGAAACACCAGTCAACTTAAATTCTCGTCAACGTGAATTACTCAAAGAGTTGCAAGCTTCTTTTGATGGCGAAGACAGTGCGTCTTCACCGAAGAAAAAATCATTCTTTGATCGTTTGTTCGATTAATAGTTGATTAGATAAGAAATTAAAAAGAAGGCGGATATTGATAAAATATCCGCCTTTTTATTGCGCTGATTCATCTTATTATTTTTATTCTGCTTAAAAGAAAATTACGTCTGCTTACTCTGTAGGATGAGCAACATCAATATCATTAACACTTACAGTCGGTTCGCTAGAAGCAAGAGTAGGAGCATTTTTGATTACTGGTACGGCTACAGCTTCTGCCTGTACAGCTACTTTGGGTGCCTCTGCTGTTGTTTCACCAATAATCGGGTCAATATCTTCAACTTTAACGTCAGTGTTGGCATCAGTTGCTACAGTTTGAGCTGTAGGTGTTGCTGTTTGAGTACTTACGTTAGTTGTAATACGTGCTTTAGATAAGCTTTCTAATGTGTCTCCTGGCTGGATTGCAGGCTCTGCAAATGCCATTGAACTCATAATCCCCATCATTACAGTAAAGCCAATAATTCTCGAATGCATGTTGAACTCCTTATAGTCATCTTTTTTTCATTCGTGGCCCGTAGTGTGCAGATCAATTCTTTAACTTTTGTGAAAACAGCTTAAATTTCAGTTCATCTCAAAAAATAATTTTTACTTTTTATCGTGAGCAAAGAGTTTTGATATAGTAGACAAATTACGTAAAACAGAAGATTGGGAAGGATTATGTCAGCAGCTCCACGCATTGGTATTTTAGGTGCAGGCGGTCGTATGGGCCGTACGCTTATTCAAGCAGTTCAACAAGCAGGCTATCAATTAGCTGCTGCGGTAGAGCGTCCGGAAAGTAGTTTGGTGGGCACTGACGCTGGTGAGCTTGCTGGTATTGGTTCAGTGGGTGTGAAGGTTTCAGGAAGCTTGGCCGATGTTCTGAAAGATTGCGATGTAATCATTGATTTTACTGCACCAGTTGCAACTGCTCAGCATTTGAAGCTTTGCCGTGAAGCTGGGGTTGCCATGGTTATTGGTACAACAGGTATGTCAGATGAGCAAAAAGCTGAATTAGACGAAGTTGCCACTCATACACCTGTAGTTTACGCAGCGAACTATTCAGTAGGTGTAAATGTATCAATCAAGTTACTTGAGCTTGCAGCAAAAGTATTTGGCGATACAGTAGATATTGAAGTGATTGAAGCTCACCACCGTCATAAAGTAGATGCGCCGTCAGGTACAGCGTTAATGATGGGTGAAGCGATTGCAGATACTTTAGGCCGTAACCTAAAAGAAGTTGCTGTTTATGGCCGTGAAGGGCACACAGGTCCACGTGACCGTCAAACGATTGGTTTTGAAACTATTCGTGGTGGCGATATCGTTGGTGAGCACACTGTGATGTTCATTGGTGAAGGTGAGCGCGTTGAAGTGACTCATAAAGCAACGAATCGTATGAACTTTGCTTCTGGTGCAGTGCGAGCTGCTGCGTGGGTTGTGGGCCGTGAAGCGCGTAAATATGACATGAAAGATGTTTTAGGATTGAACGACGTACAGGTTTAAAACCCTGTCCGTATTCCATGTGTAGCGAGAAAAACAAGATAGAGCAGAACATGAATAAAAAACAAATTGCCTTGACCACTCTTCTTTGCTTAAGCAGCCTCTGGACGGGGGCTGCTTCTACGGAAAAAGCTAAACTCAGCTTAGACCGTAATAATATTAAAGTCTGGACCTATCAAAAGACTGATAATCCAGTCTTTCAATATAAAGCTGAAACGACTTTTGATGTACCACTTGAACGCGCTGTCGCTGTGATTTTAGATGTAAATCGTGCTGATCAGTGGGTGCCTTATATGGGCAAGGTTCAGATGTTGTCTCAAGATGAAAAAAAGGGTGAATTCACACTCTATATGCTATTAGATTTTCCATTTCCTCTAAAAGATCGCGATGTGGTTGTGAAAGGAAAAATGAGTAAAGCGGCCAATGGTCTCATTACCATTAAGAACACAGCAATTAATAGTAATTATCCAATACAACCTGATGTCGTGCGCTTAACACGCTATGAAGGTGATTGGACCTTCCAGAAACTTGCAAATAACAAAGTTAAAGTAACCACAAGTGGTTATGCTGACCCAGCCGGTGCGATTCCGCTGAGCTTCGTAAATATGTTTGTTCAACAGCAACCTTACCAGATGTTGCTGAAAATGAAGCGGGAAGTGACGAGTCCGATTTACGAGCAACCCAAGTTACCAGAAATTTTAAAATAAATAGCTTAAAAAAAAGCGCCTGAGATCAGGCGCTTTTTTTATTAATCTGAACACTGCTGTAATGCTTGGGCGGGACTACTCTCGCGTTTGATTTGGAATAAAACCAATAACAAACCTAACCCTGCTAGCAATGCACCAGCAAATGATACTGCGCTATAACCCCAACCTAAATCGAGTACTAATGCACCTGCTGCTGCTCCAACTGCGTTACCTAAGTTAAAGGCACCGATATTTACTGAAGAGGCAAGGCCTGGTGCTTCGTGAGCGACAGACATTACACGCATTTGTAATGGTGGAACTAAAGCAAAAGTTGCAGCACCCCAGATCACTAATGCAATGGCTGCTCCAATCTGGCTTTGTGCAAGGATTGGGAAAGTCACCATCATTACAATTAACAGAACCAAGAAACCAATCAGAGTTTTGTTAATAGACAAATCTGCAAAGCGACCGCCTAAATGGTTACCAACAGAGAAACCTACACCAATCAACATGAGCATGAACGTAATGAAGGTCGGTGAAGCATGTGTAAACTCAGTCAAACTTGGCGCGATATAGGTATAGAGCGTAAACATTGCACCTGCACCAAGCACGGTGGTAAGTAGAGCAAGTATTACAGGGGCACGCGTTAACACTTTCAACTCAGCTTTCACATTCGGCTTTTGGGCAACCATACCTTGTGGTAATGCTTTCCATAAAGCGAGCATAGTAATCACACCAAGCAATGAAATCGCAAGGAAAGACATACGCCAGCCAATGTTTTGCCCAACCCATGTTGCCAACGGTACACCACCAATATTGGCAATGGTTAATCCCATAAACATGGTTGCTACAGCACTGGCCTGTTTATGTGTGGGCACAATGCTTGCTGCAACAACTGAACCGATCCCGAAGAAAGCACCATGGTTAAGGCTTGTGATGAGACGCGCACCTAATAAGCTCATATAGCTTGGTGAAAACGCTGCTATCAGGTTACCTACCGTAAAGATCGCCATCAGGAAGATAAGCGCATTACGTCGTGCAAAACCACCAAACCACAGGGTCATGAAAGGCGCACCTAGCATGACGCCAAGAGCATAGCCCGTAATTAACATTCCAGCCGTTGGAATTGAAATCCCTAAATCATTAGCGATATTCGGCAACAGTCCCATCGGAGAGAATTCTGTGGTGCCAATGGCAAAGGCACCAATTGCCAATGCCAATAACGAGAACGCCGTATTTGATTGAGTGTTCATGAGTTTAGTCCCAAACTGGTGCCCATGGCTCTGGGCTAACTTCACGACTGTTACGATCAAGTTCGGCAATCATTTGCATTTCAGCTGAAGTTAACTCGATATCCTGTGCTTTTAAGTTGCTAATCAGGTTTTCACGTTTAGTCGAAGATGGAATAACTGCAAAACCACGTTGCAATGCCCATGCAAGTGCAATTTGCGCTGTCGTTGCTTTATGAGCTGCTGCAATTTCAGTTAAAACTGGGTCTTGAAGCACTTTACCGTACGCAAGCGTCATATATGAAGTGACATCAATATTCTTCTCTTGTAAGAAATTTACAAGTTTATGGTTTTGAAGATAAGGGCTTAACTCAATCTGGTTGGTTGCAATATTTTCAGCACCAATTGTATCAATCGCTTGTTGAGTAAGCTCAATATTGAAGTTTGAAATACCAATTTGTTGAGTAAGACCTTGTTCTTTCGCTTCAAGTAAAAGCTTCATGATTTCAGGAATCGAAACGCCTAAATCTGGTGCTGGCCAATGAATCAAAGTTAAATCGACATGGTCAGTACGAAGCTTTTCTAAGCTTTCTTTTAAGCTCGGAATAAACTTATCTTGAGCAAAATTATCTACCCAGATTTTTGTGGTTAGAAATAAGTCCTGACGTGATACACCGCTTTCGGCAATGGCTTGACCAATCGCTGCTTCATTGTCATAGATTTGAGCAGTATCAATTACACGGTAACCTACGTCTAAAGCAGTTTTCACAGAATCAATGACTGCTTGTTCTTTAAGACGGAAAGTACCTAGACCAAAACGTGGAATATTCATGTGTTTACCTAAATTTGAATAATCATTTAACTTGATGTGCATTTTGCTTTTTTTATTGTTGCGAAAAAATAGATGAATAAGCAAAATATCTTTGATCATTAGTCAATAATGGAATAAGACATGAAATCAACAATTGAAGAACTCGTCGCGTTTATCGCAATCGTTGATACGGGTTCTTTTGTTGCGGCAGCAGAGCATTTAAAACAAACACCTTCGGGAGTTAGTCGATCTTTAACACGCTTGGAAGCAAAGTTAGATGTGACTTTGTTAGAGCGAACGACACGTAAATTGAAACTCACTCAAGAAGGGCAGCAGTTTCTTATAAAGGCCCGTAAAATCTTAAATGAACTAAATGCGGCTGAAGAAGAACTACAAAAATCGGATCAGGGTACTGCGGGACTCATTCGTATTGATTCAGCAACGCCGTTTGTTTTACACGTGATTGCCCCATTAATGCATAAGTTTCGTGAGTACTATCCAAATATTGAAATTGAATTAAATAGTAATGATCAGGTGATTGATCTATTGCAGCATAAAACCGATGTGGCATTTCGGTTTGGGGAGCTTAATGATTCGAGTCTGCATGCCAAACTGGTGTGTAAAAGTCGCTTATTTATTGTTGCGAGCCCAGAATATCTAGCGATTAAGGGCACACCAACACAACCTGAACAACTCGAACAGCATGACCTGATTGGTTTTACCAGACCTGCCTATATTAATAGCTGGCCGATTAAAATCGGCGATGAATATTTTTTTGCACAAGCAAATATTAAAGCTTCTAGTGGTGAGACGGTACGCCAACTCACGATTAGAGGCCATGGTATTGCACGACTATCTGAATTTGAAATTTGGAAAGATATTCAAGAAGGACGCTTGATTGCATTATTCGAAGATCAAATTGAGCATCAATATCAAAGCATCCATGCTGTGTATTATCAACAAGAGCATCTACCAAAACGAATCCGTTTATTCATTGAGTTTTTGGCAGAACAGTTAAAAGATGGTTTTAAAAGCGCTCTCTAAAAGTAGCATAGCCATCAGTTGGAAAATGAACTTCTAAAATTGGAGTGATTTGTCCCTCTGATGAATGCTGGGCCAGAAAATAGCTTTTTTGCTGTTGTCGACAACTAAAATATAATTTGGAATAAGTTGAATTCACCATGACAACTTCATTTGAGCTATTACGCTTATATTGATAATGAGAAATCGCACTGGCCTCATCATCAGTGCGTTGCTCCCTTTTATAGTCTTGTTGATTGGTCATTTTTAAATAACCTTCAATGAGACTTTGGCAAACCGTATGTCTGTACTGCTCTTTTTTGGATTGTGGCTGGCAACCTGCTAAAACAATAGTAAATAACAATATAGCTTTTAATTTCATGATCTTGCTACTATTTGAGTTGATTTATATAGAGTAAAGGTGTTCTATAAACCAGTACAGATACAGAAATTTTTAAAAAAGCAGCACAGAATGACTTTTCAATATCAGGTTCTTGCCAATCAATTAGCACATCGAATTTATCAAGATGAGCTCAAGCCTCATCAGAAGCTGATTTCTTTACGAGATTTCGCTCGTCAGCACAGTATTAGCTTAAGCACGGCAAAAAGTTGCTATGAATTACTTGAGGCGAGGGGGCTGATTTATGTAAAACCGAAGTCAGGTTATTTTGTGGTTGCACGCAATCAATCTGGCCCCATTCCTGAAAGTCCGGATTTCTTGTCTTTACCTCGACAAGTCTCAAATCTAGAGCTGCATAATCAAATTCAAGAAGCTTCCTTACAAAGTCATCTTGTACCATTAGGCTCTATTCAGTTAACGCCTCATTTTATTCCAGTAGAAGGTTTACGTCGTTCTATTCAACGGGCTTTAAAAAATTGTCAGCCTCAAGACTTTCTTTACTGTAATAAACAAGGGCATGAGCAATTAAGAAAAGCGCTATCTGATCATTGGCGTGAAGATGGGATTTTTATCGCAGCAGAAGATATTTTTATTACCAATGGTTGTATGCCAGCCTTGTCTTTAGTGATTCAACATTTAACAGAAGTCGGGGATAGTATTTTAATTCCAACGCCTACTTTTAATGGGCAATTACAGCTTTTAGCAGGCTTAAAACGGCAGATTATTGAAATTCCGGCGCATCATCGAGGTGTCGATCTTGAGCGCTTAGAATCATTGATGCAGCAGGGTTTGGCGAAGGTTTGCTTAATGACAGCCAACTATCAAAACCCTTTAGGATATTGTTTAAGTAATGCAGAAAAACAAAAGATTGCTGAATTAGCAGCAAAATATCAGTGCTTTATTATTGAAGATGATATTTATGGAGAGTGTGGCTACAGTGGCGAACGACCATTACCTATTCGATATTGGGACCGCGAAGGCTATGTCATTTGGTGTGGGTCAGTTTCTAAGTCACTGTCGAGCGCATATCGGGTGGGGTGGTTTTGTTTAAGTTCGAAGCTACAGCATTTAAGACTTGAGCTACTGGCAAGCAATATTGGCGTAAATACACCGCTACAATTAGGCTTAGCTGATTTTATTTATAGCCGTGGTTATCGAGAGCATTTAGAGCAGCTACGACCAAATCTAATGCGACAGGTCGAGCAATATCGCAGTTGTATTTTAAGAGCCTTTGACGGCCTTCCCATTGCGTTAAGTCAGCCAGAAGGGGGCTACGCACTTTGGATACAATTACCAAAGGAAGTAGATACCTTAGCGCTTTATTATACTGCGAAAGCTGAAGGAATTACCGTGGTACCGGGCCATGTTTTTGGTGAGGATGAACGATATCGGCACTTCATTCGTTTAAATGCGGGTCATGAATTAACAGCAGATGTCCGCCAAGCAATTAGTGACTTGGCGGAATGGTCACGACAACAGATGAAAACTGTGAGTTAGTTTTATTCTGCGAAGTCTGCTTTCAACACAATGCGGTAGCGTGCCTGACCTGAGTGTAAACGTTCAATTGCTTCATTGAGCTGTGACATTGGAAATAGCTCAATTTGAGGCGCAATTTTTTTGCGTGCAGCAAACTTCAAAAGTTGACGTAGTGCAGCTGGTGAACCCGTCGGTGAACCTGTCACTGACTTAGCACCACTAATAAGTGAACCTACAGAAACAGGAACAGGCTCCAGAGTAAGCCCCAAGAAGTGCAACGAACCGTTTGGTGCTAGCGTAGAAATAAAAGCACGCCAGTTTAGGGTCACGTTTACTGTGCTGAGCAATAAATCAAATTTCCCTTTTTGTGCTGTTACCGCGTCTGTATCACGGCTATTCACGACATGATCTGCCCCCATTGCTTTAAGTTCCTCTGTTTTATCAGGGTTGGAACTAAATGCAGTGACCTCACAGCCCCAAGCTTTGAGTAGCTTAATAGCTATATGACCTAAGCCACCAATACCAATCACACCGACATGATGTGTTGCTTGAATTTTATGTTTCAAAAGCGGGTCAAAAACGGTAATTCCGCCACAAAGTAAAGGACCAGCACTTTCAGCGTCTAAATCTTCAGGGAGGGGAATGGCCCACTGCCAACCCGCACGGACTTTATCTGCAAAGCCACCGGCATGTCCCACGATTGTTGCAACATTTTCGCCCGTACAAAGTACTTGCTGACCACCAATACATTCATTGCAGGCTTGGCAACTTTCCGCGGTCCAGCCAATACCAACACGTTGCCCGATTTGTAGACCTTTGGCTTCTGAACCCAAAGCAACAATTCGTCCAATAATTTCATGGCCTGCAACTACAGGGTAGACAGTAGAACGCCATTCATTGTTTAAAACAGAAATATCAGAATGACATAAACCACAGTATTCAACTTTTACCTCAACTTGATGCGGCTGCAATTCACCAGCGTCAAATTGATAAGGAACTAGTTTTTCACCTGCCTGCATTGCAGCATAAGCCTGAATCGTATTATTGCTCATTGGAACTCCTTAAGCGGCTTTGAACCGTTCTGGTGGGTTATGAAGCTTTAAATTGACAATTATTTTCATGATCATCGACCATGCCTACTGCTTGCATAAAAGCATAGCAGGTGGTTGGGCCGACAAATTTGAAACCATTCTTTTTAAGCGTTTTGGAAAGTTTTACGCTGAGCTCAGTTTGTGCTGGAGCCTTACGATAATCTACAACATCATTGTTTTGTGGGGCTGCATCCACAAACTGCCAAAGCCATGTAGGAACGTCACCGACTTGTGCTTTGAGCGCTTGCCAAGCAAATGCATTATCACGAATAGCTTTGAGTTTGCCTAAGTGACGAATTAAGCCAGCATCGGATAGTTTTAGTTCTAAAAAGTCATCAGTAAATGACGCAATATCTGCAATCGGATGATTAAAAAAATGCTGACGGTAGCTTTCTCTTTTTTTCAGTACGGTAATCCAAGATAAACCAGCTTGTTGGCCTTCAAGGCAAAGCATCTCAAATAAACGTGCTTCGTCATGTTCGGGTTTACCCCATTCTTCATCATGGTAGGCAATATAGAGTGGATCATCGGAACACCATCCGCAACGTTGAGTTTTCATGATAATGCTCCTTATATTTATCTTAGAATTTTAAAGTTTAAATAACACCCATTCATTTGGGCGAGTATCCCAATAATACAGTTCAGCTTGAGTTAAGTCTTCAAACTTTAGCCAAAAGTCTTTACCAACTTTATCTGAAAAACCGGTACTGATTAGCAGGGCATCATCGCTGATTTCCATGATCCAGCCTTGATAACTATTGCCATTTAAAATGATCTTTTGCTGATTGCCTGACTCGGCAAACTCTACTAAGCGATTGATCAGCGCTTCCGACATAAAGTGTTCCTAGCGTAAATAAGAATAAGGGTTAACAGCACCACGACCTTTACCCTCTAGATAAAGTCCGTAATGAAGATGTGGTGAAGTATAACGTGCATTGCCCGTATTGCCGACATAGCCAATTAGATCGCCTTTTTTGACATAGTCACCAACATTTAAGCCACGTTTGTGGTCATCAAGGTGGGCATAATAATGCCATGTTCCAGCTGGACCTAAAATCCAGATGACTTTGCCACCTAAGTTGTTATTGCGAAGATCGACAACGAGCCCTTCAGTTGCACTGTACACTTTGGTTCCACGTGGAGCCAAAATATCAATTCCTTCGTGACTACGACCCTGACTGCGAGCGGCTCCCCATGTGTCTTTTAACTCATCTCGATCGACACCTTTCACGGGTACAGGCAGTCGATTTGGAAGCTGCATACTTTTAAGTTTATTAACTTGAGCAGGTGGAAGTGGAGCAGGTTTTTTAGGTGCACTAGCACAGGCAGCCAATAGAATAATCAGAAAACCAAGTGAGAAATGAGAAACAAAGCGTCGCACAAAATACTCCCTGTCATAGTCATATCAAAATTATTTTGTTCACTATGTCACGAACGACTCGTCGAGATCAATTTTTTCATAGCAGTTGGAACTCCTTTAGCAATAGCTTGTTCTGGACTCAACCATTGGCCTTCAAGTTCAATCGCCAGATGTTCTTTTTGATCAGGTTCCACGTGGAACATATGAGCATTAAGTAACCATGTAAAGTGAGTGAAGCTATGACTGATCTGAAAAGTTTGCGGTTGAGGCTGTAATTTAAATTGCTGGCTTAAGCTCAGTCGTTCATGTTCATTTTCTAAAATAGGTAAACAGAATAAACCACCCCATAGACCATGGGCTTGGCGTTGTTGCCAGAACCATTCATCTTCGCATTGAATAATAAGAACATCTGCTGTTTTAACAGGCGGTGTTTTTTTCGGTTTTTTAAAAGGTAATTCTTGTTCTAAACCTTGTTGATAAGCCTGACAATGAGCTTGCATTGGACAATATAAACAAAGAGGCTTTTTAGGCGTACAAATGGTCGCGCCCAAGTCCATAATTGCTTGAGTGTAGTCATGGTTGCGATATGTAGGACAAAGGTCTTCAGCGAGTTTCCACATCTCACGTTCGTGCTGTGGTTTGCTTAAGTCATCTTCAATAGCAAAGAAGCGAGCTAAAACGCGTTTCACATTGCCATCCATAATCACGCCGTACTGACGTAGACCCAAAGACATGAGTGCACCTGCTGTAGAGGGACCAATGCCGGGTAGTGCAATCCATTCTTCTAGTGTTTCAGGAAACTTGCCCTGCTGAGTAACAAGACCAGCAGCTTTATGCAAATTACGTGCACGAGCGTAATAGCCAAGACCCGCCCAGTAAGGTGCTACTTCATCCCAAGTTGCATGACCTAATGTTTCTACCGTAGGAAAGCGCTCCATAAAACGGTCAAAATATTGCAGAACCGTTTTCACCTGAGTCTGCTGCAACATAATTTCAGAAACCCAAACTTTGTACGGATCATCTGCAACTTGCCAAGGCAAATCGTGACGACCATGTTGATCGAACCAGTTTAAAAGGGCATCAGAAAAAGAAAATTCAGGCATGAACAGCTATAGAAGAGAAGTAAGGGCTAAATTATAGCTGAAATTTAGATGAAATTTTGTTTAAAGCAGGCGAACAGCGAGAGTGTGTTAAAACAGAGATTACTTGATAATGAGCAATCTCTGTTTCATGTATAAAAAGGATTAATCCTTTTGTACACCCCAACGTTGGTCAAGTTTCAATGGTTGGTTTTTGTAGTACGGAATGACATGAATGTGGAAATGATCTGAATTTTGTCCAAAAACTTCACCATCATTGAAGCCGATATGGAAACCGTCTGGTTGATGGCGAAGCTGTGTTTCGTGGCGAGCAATTTCAAGGAGTGTAAGCAAGCCTTGATGTTCTTTAGAAGTGATATCAAAAAAAGAACGAACATGGCGCAATGGTGTTACTACACAGTGGCCTTTAGCTAGTGGATTAGAATCAGGCAAAATTACAGCAAATTCATTCTTATCAATGATGTCATATTCATCAAATTCGCAATACGGACATTTCTTGTCAGTCATTGTTGTATCCTCTCATGTTATTCCATTAAACCCCGAGTGCGGGAAATAAGACTAGGCTTTGGTCTAGCTCAACGGGAGTAATAGTTATTGAAGTATGGTTTAAAAAATACAGTAAAAATATTGCAAAGTCATAAACATTTAAGGGAGCAAATGCGAAAAAACATTTGCTCCAAATTGGCTTCTTTTATTTTAAAGTACGATCTAACAAAGCGTACATTTTAGCAAGGCCTTGTTTTTCAGCTTCGCTATTGTAGCCAAGGTCTACACCGTTCGCTTTAGCTTTCTCATCTGCAAGTGGGTTACTAAAGCCATGTTTAGCACCTTCTAAAACCACTACTTCGTGTTTAACCTCAGCAGCTTGCATCTCTTTTTCAAAATTAGCAACATCTTCTAAGGTGACCATGCTGTCTAGTTTACCATGTAGTACTAAAACTTCACCTTGAATGTTGCCTTTTTGAGCAGGTGCTTTTGGAGCTAATGTAGCATGGAACGTTATAATTGATTTAAGTGGTGCACCTGAGCGAGCAAGATCTAGCACGACTTTGCCACCATAGCAGAAGCCAATTGCAGCAAGTTTTTCACTGTTTACTTCTGGTTGGGCCGCTAGAGTTTGAAGCGCTGCATTGGCCCGATCGGTAACTGTATCTAAATTTTCAAATGTCTGCATCATCCATTCATAGGCTTGAGCGGCAGTCGAGGTTACTTTTTTATCGCCATACATATCAATTGCAAGCGCAGCATAGCCATGTTCAGCAAGCTCACGTGCACGTTGTTCAGTATATTCGTTACGACCCCACCACTCAGGACCAACAATTACACCCGCAACAGGTGTTTCACTATCTGGAGCCGCAAAGTAACCAATTAAATGGCTGCCATCTGGTGCAGTATATTGAATTTCACGGGTTTTAATTGCTGTACTCATAACCTTAATCCTGAAATTTAAAGAGATTTAAACACGCTTGATTAAAGCATAAAAAGATAAAAGTAATATAAATAACTGTGTAAGAATCTACATCAAAACAAAAGATAGAAATCTTCATGCAATAAAAAAGAAGGAAACCAGTTCCTTCTTTTTAGGTGATCATGATTAAGTTACGTTCTGCCTCGGGAAATGAACCCAATTACAGCCAGAATTACAGCCACAACTAATAAAATCACGGCAAAGTCTTTAGATAGTCCTGCAACACCACCAAACCCTAATAGACTGGCAATGAGTGCAATCACTGCAAAAATTATAGCCCAACGGAACATATGCTGTTCTCCTTATTTTTTCATTGTTGTTTAACTATATAGCTTGTTTTTTGCACCGAATGTGTCGTTTATGTGGTTGAAATGTATATTAAACAATCATTTTGTGATGCTAGGAATATAGCTTCTTTTTTCGTACAGACGACTTCAATGTTATACTTAGTCACTGTTTCATCTCATCAGCTGCCAAAATATTATGTCTACCGAGACCTCACTTCGACCACTCTTCTGGAAAAACTATCCATTAGAGCAACTCACTCAAATTGAGTGGGAAGCTTTATGCGATGGGTGTGGTTTGTGCTGTCTGGTCAAGCTTGAAGATGAAGATACCCATGAGGTGGCTTACACCAAAGTAGCCTGTAAATTACTCGATTGTGATACAGGACGTTGTACCGATTATCCAAATCGTCAGCAGCAAGTACCTGACTGTTTGCAATTAACCCCAGAGTCTTTAAAAACAATCCATTGGTTACCATCGAGCTGTGCCTATAAACGTTTGAATGAAGGAAAAAATCTACCTTCTTGGCATTATTTAAATACAGGCTCTAGGCAAAGCGTCGTTAAGGCGAAAAAGTCGGTTGCTGGACGTTGTCTTTCTGAAGTCGATATCCATGAAGATGATCTTGAAGATTATGTCGTACGATGGGTGCGTTAATATGCTCGTGATGGGCATTTTTAATTACAACGTATTATAAAGTAACATTTTATCGTAAATTTTTTGCTCATCTCCGTTATATAACAATAAAAACAAAAGGAGACAAGAATGATGAGACGATTAGCAACCCCATTATTATGTAGTAGCTTTTTTTTGTTGATAGCTTGTGGGTCTAATAATACAAATTCAAAAAATCTTGAACAAAATACGTCTGTAAAAACAGAGCAGACTGCTTTAACCAAACAACCTTATCAAACTGAAATATTTGCTCAATTCAATGAACCTTGGGCTTTGACCAGCTTGCCTGATCAGCGTTTATTAGTCACTGAACGGCAAGGTAAATTAAAAATTTTTAACCCTAAAAATAAACAAATCTTGGATGTTCAAGGCGTTCCAGCAGTGAACTATGGGGGGCAAGGTGGTTTAGGAGATGTCATTTTGCATCCTGACTTTGCTAAGAATCATTGGGTTTATCTCAGCTACGCTACAAAAGGGCAAGGCGGATCTGGAGCAGTTATTTCACGTGCTAAATTAGATTTATCTAATCCTAGTCAGCCAAAACTTAACGATATAAAGCAGATTTGGCAGCAAGTACCCAAAGTTTCAGGACAAGGCCATTATGGACATCGTATGCTTTTTGGTGCAGACGGTAAGCTATGGGTCAGTTCAGGTGAACGACAAAAGTTTGACCCTGCTCAAAACATGAAAAGTAACTTGGGTAAAATCTTGCATTTAAATGAGGATGGTTCTGCGGTTGTAGATAACCCTTTTTATAAGCAAGGTGGGGTCACTGCTGAAATATGGTCACTAGGACATCGTAATCCATTAGGTATAGCTTTTGATCGCCAAGGACAGCTCTGGGTAGTTGAAATGGGGCCTAAAGGTGGTGATGAGCTTAACGTCATCGTAAAAGGTGAAAATTATGGTTATCCAATCGTTTCAAATGGAGACCATTATTCAGGTCAACCTATTCCAGACCATCACACTCGCCCAGAATTTAAAGCACCAGAAATTGACTGGACTCCCGTAATCTCTCCGTCGAGCCTAATCATTTATCGTGGACAACAATTTCCTGCATGGAAAAATAAGGCATTAATTGGCGGGCTATCTTCAGAAGCAATTATTGTGGTGGATTTAGAGCATAAACCCGTGAAAGAAGTGCAAAGAATAGATATGAAAAAACGTATTCGTGGATTACATGAAGCACAAGATGGCTCGATTTGGGTCATTGAAGACGGCTCAAATGCGCGTTTACTGAAGCTAAGTAAGAAACCCACTTAAAGCTAGGAAATAGCTTGTAAATAAAGGGCGTGTCTCATAGATTCAAATTGTAGATTTCTGTGAGACACAATAGACTATAGAGAAAAGACGATAAAGCCATTTGAGATGTCAGACACCCATATTCCACTTCCTGAACGCCTGCGCCCGAGAGACTTGTCTGAAATTATTGGGCAAGATCATTTATTAGGTGAACATGCGCCACTGCGTCAAATGATTGATCAGGGACATTTGCCTTCTATTATTTTTTGGGGGCCACCAGGCGTTGGTAAAACAACAATTGCTTTGCTTTTGGCTCAAGCGATAGATCGCCCATTTGTAAGCTTATCTGCGCTGAATACGGGTGTAAAAGAATTACGTGAAGTGATTGCAGAAAGTGGTGATTTACTGACACCTGTAGTTTTCATTGACGAAATTCATCGTTTTAATAAATCACAGCAAGATGCATTATTGGGTGCAGTTGAAAAAGGCAAAATTACCTTAATTGGCGCGACGACTGAAAACCCATCTTTTGAGGTGAATAGTGCGCTTTTATCTCGCTGTCAGGTCTATACCTTAAATAGTTTAGACAGTGAGGCAATTCAGACACTCCTCAATAATGCACTTCAAGCCGATAAATTCTTAAAAGAGCGTTATATTCATGTTGAAGAATACGATGCTCTCATTCAATTCGCAGCAGGCGATGCTCGTAAAGCGCTTAATTTACTGGATTTAATTGCAAGTACATTTGAACCAGAAATTGAAAACACGATTACCAATGCGGTGGTGGTGAAAGTCGCTCAGCAAAATATTGCACGTTATGACAAATCGGGTGAGCAGCATTACGACCTTGTTTCTGCTTTTATTAAATCAATTCGTGGTAGTGATCCAGATGCAACCCTGTATTGGATGGCACGTATGCTCAAAGGCGGAGAAGATCCGGTTTTTATTGCAAGACGTATGCTGATTGCAGCTTCAGAAGACATTGGAAACTCTAACCCTAATGCGCTATTACTTGCAGGTGAGTGTTTCCGCTCTGTACAAGCGGTGGGGATGCCTGAGGCTCGAATTATTTTGGGACAAACCGCGGTTTATTTAGCAACGAGTGCAAAGAGTAATAGTACTTATTTAGCGATTAATAAGGCCTTAGAACTTGCTGGAAAAACGGCAAATTTACCTGTGCCTTTGCATTTGAGAAACGCACCGACCAAGCTGATGAAGCAACAAGGTTATGGGATTAATTATCTCTATCCTCACGATTATCCTGAGCACTTTGTGTTGCAAGACTATTTGCCACCTGAGTTAAAGGGAACCAAACTCTATGAATCTGCGAGAAATAAGCGTGAGGTTGAAGGTGAGCGCTTACAGCAACGCAGATGGCAGCAGGAACAATAGTTTATTTATGCTTCTGCTCTAGTTCTTCAGTCACTTGACCATAAATCAGTAGTGTAAACACGCCTGTACCACCAATAATATTGCCAATAGTGGTGGGGACGAGGAAAGTAAACAGATAGTCATTAATGGAAGCCTCTCCTTGCCAGACGAGATAGGACATTTCTGTAGAGCCCACCACTACATGGGTAAAGTCACCCAGTCCTATCAAGTAAGTCATGAAAAAGATGAGCAGGAACTTATTACTAACTGAGGGTAACATCCAGACTAAGGCAGCAATTAACAGCCCTGACATAATACCTTTAAGCATATTCTGGGTGGCAGAAAAGGAACCAACATGATGGGCGAGTTCATCCAGTGCCTTGTCAATATCTGGAGTAAACAAGTGAGTAGTTAAGAAAAATAAACTCGCCAATGCTGTCCCAAGAATATTGCAGAGAATCACAATTCCCCATAAGCGGCCCACTGCTCGTAATTTATCGAAGGTAAAGGGTTTGAATAAAGGCACAACAGTGGTGATAGTATTCTCGGTAAAGAGTTGCATGTGACCCAAAATAGCGATCAGAAACCCAATGGTATAACCGATATTGGTGATTAAATCGGTCCAGACCGCATCAGCTGGGAGGTAAGAGGCAATAATCGCTTTAAATACAAATGAAAAACTGATGACTAAACCCGCAGCAATCCCTGAAAAAATCAGTGCAGCCGTTGGACGATCCAGCTCTTCGGCACCATCACGGCGGATAATTTCATAGACCAAACGGGGTGACAGTTTTTCATGTTCTTCAACTGCCATTTTTTCACGCCAGCTTAAGGTTTTCTCGACCTTTTTTTCCTCTATTTCATGATCCATCAGGTTTACTCCTCACTGAATAAATAATTTATATTTCTTATTTTTATTCATTGATAAGGCAGTGCTTGGGATAAATCCAGTCGATTCCTAACAGCTTTATGTGTCTTTTTATAAATTGAATGTTAAATGGCAGCAGATCATCAGCAATAAGATTAAAGAAATGTATAAGCCCTTAACGTGCGGATCAGTGCCATATAATCACCTTGAGAGGCTTTAGAAATAACAGATTCGACTTCTGCCTGACTCCAGCCTTGTTTTAAGGCTGAATTGCTAAAGTTAGTTAATAAGACCAAAGGATTTTCACCAAAATGGATTGGATGATTCATTAATCTCTTTTCAAGCTTAGATATTTCCATAGCTTTACCCTAGTTTTGAAATTTAATTATTGTGAAGTGCTTAATGTTTTTTTAGATTTTAGTGTTTTAAATTGAGTTTGTGCAAGTGCTAATTTACTTTAATAGACAAATCTGTCTACATTATTTATTTTCTAAAATACCTTATATAAAAAAACCGGGCTAAAGCCCGGTTTTTCATGAAGTTTGAACGATTAGAGAGCAGATAAATCTACGCCTAAACGAGCAGCAACTTCTTCATAAGCTTCAACAACACCGCCTAAACCTTGACGGAAACGGTCTTTGTCGAGTTTCTTCTTAGAGTCTTTATCCCATAGACGGCAGCCGTCTGGAGAGAATTCATCACCAAGCACGATACGGTCATGGAAAACACCGAATTCAAGCTTGAAGTCCACCAAGATCATGTTGCCTTCAGCAAATAATGCTTTTAATACATCGTTTACTTGGTAAGTTAACACTTTCATTTGTTCTAATTGTTCAGCAGTCGCCCAACCTAAAGCAATCGCTTGAGATTCGTTAACCATTGGGTCGCCTAGACCGTCATCTTTATAGAACAATTCAAATGTAGGAGGAGTTAACTCTTTACCTTCTTCTACACCTAAGCGACGGCATAGAGAACCAGCTGCGTAGTTACGAATTACACATTCAACAGGAATCATTTGAAGTTTTTTAACAAGCACTTCAGTTGGAGAAAGCAATTTTTCAAAATGCGTTTCAATACCCGCAGCAGCAAGTTTTTCCATGATGAAGGCGTTAAAAAGGTTGTTCACCTTGCCTTTACGATCTAGTTGTTCGATTTTTTCGCCGTTGAACGCAGAGGCATCATCACGAAAGACTAAAATCAGATGGTCGGCATTGTCTGTTTCATATACAGATTTTGCTTTACCAGTATAGAGCAAGGTTTGTTTTAACATGAGGGAACCTTTTAAAAAAAATGCCTAGTAAACGACTAGGCTGGCCAATTTTGGTAAATCTGGTTTAACACTTCAGCAGCCACATCTGGGCTTGCAAAAGTGTTGTCTACATTAAATAGAGCAAGAGTATGACTTGAACCTACACCAGTAAGTTTAAGCACATAAGTATTGTCATTTACTTTAATCGTCGCCTGATTACTGCCTTGAGCGATGATGTTGTAATTTAAAGTACTTAATGTCGCTTTGGTGTATTGCCAGATCTCGGTCGTATTCCCATCAACTTTTAATAATGGGTTTTTATTACCATCGGTCACAAGCTGAGGACGACCAAGCGCAGTTGTCGTTTGAGCAGATGCATCTGCTGTTGCATTGTTACCTTGAGTTTGTTCAGGGCGTGGCAATGCAAAACGGTTACCACGCTGGTTTTCAAACTTCGGCGCGTGCTCAATAGCGAGCTGGTCAACAGTTGGTGCAGGATACAAAGGTGTCACTGGTCGTACAGTTGCATCGGCAGGATACTCAAGCGGGGCAAGTTGCTTGGCATTTTTATAATCTAAAGAGTGATTATTAATTGCGAAGCGACCACAACCAGCTAAACTCAAGGCTGAAACTGCAAGGACTAAACCAAGACGTAATTGCATCATAAATTGCTCTTATTAAATAATTCCCGCATCTTTTAGGGCATTGCGGAGAGGTTCGCGATATTGCTCAGCGAGAGGAGTGAGTGGTAAACGAATACCAGTATCAATCAGTCCCATCTCATGTAGTGCCCATTTCACAGGAATTGGGTTTGATTCGCAAAATAGAATATTGTGTAAATTTGCAATCTTATTGTTAATCGTCTTCGCTTGTTGTTCATCTTTAGCAATTGCAACAGCGCATACTTCACTCATTGCTTTAGGTGCAACATTTGCAGTAACCGAAATATTACCGTCAGCGCCAAGAAGCATGAGTTCCCAAGCAGTTTCATCGTCACCTGAGTAGACAGCCATCTTACCATTTAAAGCTTCGATTAAAGCTTTACCGCGAGGTACATCACCTGTCGCATCTTTAATACCAACAATATTAGGGATTTCTGCTAAACGTACAGCTGTGTCGTTTGCAAGATCTACACCAGTACGACCTGGTACGTTATAAAGAATAAGAGGTAGTTGTACGGCTTCAGCAATCGCTTTATAGTGTTGGAATAGGCCTTCTTGAGTTGGCTTGTTATAGTACGGCGTCACAAGTAAAGCTGCATCCGCGCCAAGATCTTTCGCAGCTTTAGTTAATTCGATTGCTTCACGGGTTGAGTTTGCACCAGTACCGGCAATAATTGGAATACGTTTATTGGCTACACGAATAATTTCTTTAATAACCTGTGTGTGCTCTTCCATGCTCAATGTTGAGGCTTCGCCAGTTGTACCGACGGCTACAATACTGTTTGTACCTTGTTCTATGTGCCACTCAACCAGCTTCTCAAGACCCTTCCAATCTACACCGCCGTCTTTCAACATTGGTGTGACGATTGCGACGATTGAGCCTTGAATGGTCTGTGCTTGCTGAGTCATTTTTAAAAATATCCTATTTATCCATCCGAATCTGAGGTAAGAAAAACAAAATGTGGGATGGTTGCAGTATTTTGATTGTCCAGTTCTAACAATAACAGATTGTTGAATGACAATTATGCAAATTATGACTGATCAGACGCATAAGAACAATACGCCTAACGGATAATCGCGAGGTAAACTTGAGGAAAAGATAGGATGTTTTCATTATTGTCAGCTGAGAGAGGCCAGTAAATATAACAATAGAGCCTGATTCGACTGGACCTTACTTAATATGTACTTTTTTTATGGCAAGATAGAATGCAATTTTCCCGGTTGGGATTGAAGATGACATGAATATGAATAAACAACCACAAAATGCGGTTTTAATCGTAGTTGATGTACAAAATGGTTTTACACCGGGTGGAAACTTAGCAGTTGCCGATGCCGATACAATTATTCCAACCATTAACCGATTGGCAGGTTGTTTTGAAAATGTTGTGCTGACCCAAGATTGGCATCCCGATAATCATATATCTTTTGCACAAAACCATTTGGGTAAGCAGCCATTTGAAACCATTGAACTCGACTATGGGCCACAAGTGCTTTGGCCTAAGCATTGTGTGCAGGGTACTCAAGATGCCGAATTTCATCCGAATTTAAATATTCCGACCGCTCAACTGATTATTCGAAAGGGCTTTCATGCGCATATTGATAGCTATTCAGCTTTTATGGAAGCAGACCACACCACAATGACGGGTTTAACGGGGTATTTAAAAGAGCGTGGCATTGATACGGTTTATGTGGTTGGAATTGCCACAGATTTTTGTGTCGCATGGACTGCTTTAGATGCAGTAAAACAAGGTTTTAAAACTTTAGTGGTTGAAGATGCTTGCAAAGGTATTGATCTGAATGGTTCATTAGAAAATGCGTGGCAAACCATGCAGCAACAAGGTGTTGTCCGTATTCAATCGACTGATCTGTTGAGTAAGCACTAAGTATATTGCTCTAGTATTTTAACTTTCATATTTTATTTTTAGGGATAGAAAATATGGCTGCATTTTTGCGCTTTACTCAATTTATTCAAAAAACTTTTGCCCTATGGGTGATTGTTTTTGCAGCGCTAGCGCTATGGCAGCCTGAATTTTTTGTTTGGCTCAAAGCATACATTCCATGGATTTTGGGGATTATTATGCTCGGCATGGGAATGACTATGACTGTAGACGACTTTAAAGGGGTATTACAAAGCCCTAAAGCAGTATTAATTGGGGTCGTAGCGCAGTTTGCAGTGATGCCGGGCTTGGCATTTATCTTATGTAAATTATTTAATTTACCCCCTGAAATCGCCGTCGGCGTCATTTTAGTGGGATGTTGTCCGGGCGGAACTGCTTCAAATGTGATTACCTACATGGCCAAAGGCAATGTGGCTTTATCGGTGGCTTGTACATCGGTATCTACGCTTTTAGCACCTGTATTAACACCTGCTATTTTCTATCTGCTTGCTAGCCAATGGTTAAAGATTGATGCAGCTTCTATGTTTATTTCAATCTTGCAGGTGGTATTGCTTCCTATTGTAGTTGGGTTAATTTTAAGAACGTTGCTCAAGCGTCAAGTCGAGTCCTATATTCAAGTGATGCCCTTAGTGTCAGTCATTGCAATTGTCGCGATTGTGGCAGCCATTATTGGCGGCAGTAAAGCGGCAATTTTACAGTCGGGTTTGCTCATTTTAGCTGTGGTGATATTGCATAATGGCCTTGGATATTTATTAGGTTTTACCGCGGCACGTTTCTTTAAACTACCGTATGCGGACAGTAAGGCAATTGCGGTAGAAGTAGGGATGCAAAACTCAGGCTTAGGTGTTGCGCTGGCAGCAGTACATTTTGCTGCATCTCCAATTACGGCCGTACCCAGCGCAATTTTCAGCCTTTGGCACAATATTTCTGGCCCTGCGCTTGCGACTTACTGGGCAAGTCGTAAAGATGTAAATGATCTTGCTAAAAACAAAATTGAGTAACTTTTAAAGAGGGTGCTTCACTAACCAATCTTCAATTTCATTTTCAGAAATCACTTCAAAACCATGGCGCCGCAACAGTGCTGTGGTAATTCCAGTTCCCACAATTTTTTTCCCTTGAAAAGTTCCGTTATAAATTTTTTGACTACCACAAGACGGGCTATTTTCTTTTAAAACCACACAGCTTGCTTTTATTTGTTGTGCGACTTCTAGTGTGCGATAAGCACCTTTTAAATATAGATCAGTCACATCTAAACCCGATGAATCGGTAATTTTTGCTTTGCCATCAAGTACATCTTGACCTGTTCCGCCCACAATTTCTGCGGGTAAGCGAGGAGTCGTAAAACCCCCTAATAACTCTGGGCATAATGATTGGGCTTTTTTATTGAGTAATAGTTGCTTAAGTCGGGTATTTGGACAAGATTTACCATCATATCGAACAGGTTCACCAATTAAACAGGCGCTGACTAAGATCATAAGTTTTCCTAAATCAAATGGATGGTGGGGCTTATTGTAGAAATCATAAACAAAATTTGAAAACTGACCATCAATTTTAAAATAGCTTAATTCAAGATTACTTAAATTATGTAATTCATAATTAAGTTATGTATTGCATAATTTAATTGTTTTTAGTAGCATCTAATTCAAGGTAAATGGCCATTGGAGATCCAACAAGGATGTTGGTCTCCATAAATCTATAAATGATTTTTAGGAAAAGACGATTTTTAAAGGTTTATTGAAAAATCTCAATCGTACTTTTAGATAACAAAGGACAGTGTGTATGGAAAATAAACACCACATGGAACGGAAATTAATCATCAAAGGCTTTACGCCCATCATATCTTCGTTTTAGCGACTCGTTTTTTTCTCATAGGATGCGTTGGGTTAAGGCATTTTGACGGTTCAAATACTCACCCAATGATTACGTATTCTATAGAGAAAGGAGCTGAGTTCATCAGCAATAGAGATAAACGGAACAGGTAATCACCAGAGGGAAACTAGATGGATATTTTAGAGAACCCATTAGAATTATGCGGTTTTGCATTTATTGAGTTTGTTTCAAAAGAAAATGAATTAGATCCAGTTTTTGAAACAATCGGCTTTTCAAAAGTAGCCAAGCATAAATCGAAAGAAGCGTACTTATGGCGTCAAGGAAATATCAATATTATCCTGAATTATCAGCCAGAATCTTATGCTTCATTCTTCTTTAATGAACATGGCCCATCAGCTTGTGCAATGGGTTTTAAAACACGTGATGCAGCAAAAGCTTTTCAAAAGGCTGTCGAGCTAGGTGCTGAACCAATGTATTCAAAAGTTGGGCCAATGGAGCTCAACATTCCGGCAATTAAAGGTATTGGTGGCATGCCAATCTTTTTAGTTGACCGCGATATTTATGAAAACGACTTTACGTTCTTTGATGATGCTCAAAGACACCCAGTGGGTGCAGGCCTAAACGAAATTGACCATTTAACTCATAATGTCTACAAAGGCCGTATGGAGTATTGGGCAAACTTCTATGAAAAAATCTTTAACTTCCAAGAAATTCGCTACTTTGATATTAAAGGCGAATATACAGGCTTAACGTCTAAAGCATTAACAGCGCCAGACGGCAAGATCCGTATTCCATTAAACGAAGATTCGGATAAAGGAAACGGCCAAATTGCAGAGTTCCTATCTGACTTTAATGGCGAAGGTATTCAACATATCGCGTTTATTTGTGATGACTTAATTTCGACTTGGGATAAGTTAAAAAGCCTCGGTCTGAAATTTATGACACCGCCGCCAAATACGTATTATGAAATGCTACCAGAACGTTTACCTGAGCATGGTGAGCCAACTGAAGAGTTAAAACAGCGTGGTATTTTGCTAGATGGCAACACTAAAGATGGCCAGAAAAAGCTGTTATTGCAGATCTTCTCTGAAAACATGATTGGCCCAGTCTTCTTCGAATTTATTCAACGTAAAGATGATGATGGCTTTGGCGAAGGTAACTTCAAGGCGTTGTTCGAGTCGATTGAACGTGACCAGATTCGCCGTGGTGTTTTAGAAACTAAATAAATAAGCTGAGCTTTATTCCTGATCTAAAAAAACCAAGAGTTTGATCTCTTGGTTTTTTTTATTGGTGTTGATTAGCGGCTTTTAATATATTGATTGATGAGCTTCACTTCATTTTTCAAGATTTCAATCGTTTTACTGTGAGGGTCGACTGGTAAAAACATTTCGCTATCCAGTGCAACAATACAAAACTCAATGCTCTGGTTTGAGTTAAACACAGGTAAACCCACCGCATTAATTCCTGTCAGTAAGTCACCTTTCGCTGCTGACATTTCTTGTTGGCGAATGGTTTCTTTAAGCTCTGTAAACGCTTCCCAGTTTTGTGGTGCGATGTTTAGACCAAGCTCTTGATGCTTTTGCCATTCTGTTTCCATTAAGGGGCGAACAAAATGCTCTGGAAGATAAGAAGCAAATAAACGTCCCGCAGCAGAATTGACTAAAGGCATAATTGAGCCGACTTTAGTGACAATCGAAATAGGGTGGTTTGATTCAATCGATTGAACAACTACAGGGCCTTTAGGCGACCATTTACTAATTTGTATGCCACAACCAATTTTGTTTTGTAGGTCATAAATTAAATGCTGTACCAGCTGTAGTGTGTCGCTATGCTGAACACAGTTTAGGCCTAAGCGCCATGCCTGATCACCTAAAGCATATTGCCCATCATCAAGTTGTTTTGCATATTCCATGCGAATAAGGCTGACCAGATAGCGATGCACTTTGGCAGGATGCATTTCTAGCTTGCTCGATAGGTCTTTGAGAATAATAGGTTGATTGTGCTCTAAAAGGGCGTTTAGTACAGATAAACCGACTTCAAGTGATTGAACCCCCCCAGATACTTTTTCTTCAATCATTTAAATACCCTTAATAAAGTTACTTCAGCTGTTAAACAGCGATGTTCAAAAAAATAAATTGAAATTGCCGCGATTTACATCATGCCTGAGCCTAGTGAGAAATAGAAATCACCTTTTTCTATTAGCGAAATTGGCATGTTTAATAATCAACAATTTTTCTAAAATCCCGACACTCTTATTTATAGCGCGTTTTTCTAGAAATTTAGCAGTTTTAAATAATATAAATCGGCATTGATATAGAACCGTTCATTCAAACAATTCTAATCAATGCCGACTTTTTAGTTTGCTCTTTTAAATTAGGTTCCTAACTCTGCTTCATGTAAGAAATGAGTGTGGTGCGGAGCGCGTTTGGTTTTGCTCCATTCCTCTAGCATTTCAGCTTTCATTTCTTCTGTAATTTTTGCAATTTTTTCTTCAGCATGCACATCGTTATAAGTTAGCTCTAAACGGTGGCCATTTGGGTCGAAGAAATAAATTGAGTGGAAAATGCCATGGTTGGTTACGCCCAAAACTTTCACGCCATTTTCTTCTAAATGTTGCTTCGCAGCCATTAGGGCATTTAAGTCTTCAACTTCAAAAGCAATGTGTTGTACCCATTGAGGAGTATTTTCGTCGCGGCCCATGTCTGGTTGAGTTGGCAATTCAAAGAAAGCCAAAACGTTGCCTTGTCCTGCATCTAAGAATAAATGCATATATGGGTCAAAGGCTTTAGTTGAAGGCACATGGTCCTCAGCAAAAGCTAAAATAAAGTCCATGTTGAGCATTTTTTTATACCACTCAACAGTTTCTTTCGCATCCTTACAACGATATGCAACGTGATGTATTTTTTTAATGGCAAATGTCATATTAAAACTCCTTTTACTATTCCCAATCTGGTTGTTGTTCTGGCGCCGCGTTATAGAAGGCTGGGATAGACAAACAATGGTGATAAATCGATTCAATTTTTGGAAACGCAGATAAATCAATCTTGAAGCGTTTCGCGTTGTAAACCTGCGGAATCAGGCAGCAATCGGCAATTGTTGCTTCGTTTCCAAAGCAAAATTGTCCGTTTGAATCTTGAAGTAACTGTTCGAGATTTTGAAAGCCTTCAATAATCCAGTGTTGATACCAATAATTTTTTTGCTCGTCCGAAACATTTAAATCATTTTTTAAATATTTCAGTACGCGTAAGTTGTTTAACGGGTGAAGATCGCAGGCGATTGCTTGGGCAAAGGCACGGATTTTGGCTCTCTCTTGCACATCATTTGGAAGTAGATTGGTTTCTGGATATTGCTCATCCAGATATTCCAAAATACTTAACGATTGAGACAAGGTTAAATCGCCGTCAATTAATGTCGGAACGAGAGCACTGCGGTTTAACTTTAAATAGTCTTCGCTTTGCTGTTCGTTTTTTACCAGATGAACTGGAACAGTCTCATAAGCTAAACCTTTAATGTTTAGACCAATTCGTACTCTGTAGGCTGCAGAGCTACGAAAGTAACTATACAGCTTCATAGTCAGGCTCCGAAGTCTCTGCAAAATCGAACGTTAATGCAGGAAGCACCGTATTTCGAACTTCACCAAAGCCAATGCGAATACCATTTTTCTCACAGTGGCCTTTCATGATGAGCGTATCGCCGTCTTGCAAGAAACCACGAGTTTCGCCATTAGCAAGTGTCAGAGGTTTAGTAGTATTCCATGTAAGCTCAAGTAAGCTGCCATATGAATCTGGTGTAGAACCTGAAATCGTACCTGAACCCATTAAATCACCAACTTGAACGTTACAGCCGCCAATGGTGTGGTGAGTGAGCTGCTGAGACATAGACCAATACATATATTTAAAATTGGTTTTGCAGATTACGTCGCTTTGTGCCGATTTCGGGCTTTGAATTTCAACACTCAAATTAATGTCGTAACTATTTGCGATATTTTCTTGTAAATACGCTAAAGGTTTAGGGTCTTGTTTTGGGCCTTCAACTTTAAATGGCTCAAGTGCTTCAAGCGTGACTACCCAAGGTGAAATCGAACTTGCAAAAGTTTTCGCATTAAATGGCCCAAGTGGAACATATTCCCATTGCTGAATATCACGTGCTGACCAGTCATTGAGTAATACCATTCCAAAAATATGGTCCCACGCATTTTCAATCGAGATCGGCTGGCCAAGCCCCGTTGGTTTACCAATAACAAATGCTGTTTCAAGTTCAAAATCGAGTTTACGCGTTGCAGAAAAAACTGGGCGCTCTTCATTTGGAAGTTTAATTTGCCCAGATGGACGAACGATTTGAGTGCCACTAATTACAACAGAGCTAGCACGACCGTTATAACCAACTGGTAATTCACTCCAGTTTGGAAGTAAGGCATTTTTTGGATCGCGGAACATACAACCCACATTGGTCGCATGTTCTTTAGAAGAATAGAAATCGGTATAACCAGGCACCTGAAGAGGTAAATGCAAAGTAACGCTGTCTTGCTTAACTAAAACTTCTTGGCGTAATGCTTCATTTTCTTGAAGTGTTAAATTTTCAACTGAAAGAAGAGACTGTAGTGTCTTACGGACTTTTGACCAGTTGGCTTTGCCAGACTCGATAAATTTATTCAGTGTAGGCTGGTTAAAGTATGTGTCTTGTTCTGAGAGTTTTAAAAGACCGTGCTTTTCAAGAGCAGCGAGATCAATCACCCAATCACCAATAGCTACACCAACCTGACGCTCGCCATCAGCTGTTTTGCTAAAAATACCATAAGGCAAATTATGAATAGTGAAATCTGATTGAGGTGAAACTTCAATAAAAGAGTTTAGTTTTTGTTCCATTTTCGCGTCCTTGTCTTTATCTCGGGTCTTCTACAAATAAAAGTTCGGTCTAGGACTGAGCTACTCAATAAGTTTTAACCTTTGCTTAGATCATCTTTTGTCTTATGAGTTTGATATAGACCGAGCACAACCAATTGCTTCATGTCTCTATAATACTGAATTCATCAAATTACGCAATACATAATTTAATTACACATTTCATAATAATTGTCATTTCTTGTATTTTCTGTTTTCATTCGCGGTCATGAGAAAAGTCACGCAATTATTTTTTCATGAATATCTATGAAAGTTTGACCAATTTATGATATACGTAATTTATTGGAAAAAAATTACGTGACACGGATGAGAATAATCATATGTCAGCACAAGAGCAAGGAAACCTGAAACATGGTTTGAGTAATCGGCACATCCAGCTTATTGCATTGGGTGGGGCGATTGGCACAGGGCTTTTTCTTGGTATATCACAATCGATTAAATTAGCAGGTCCATCGGTCATCCTCGGTTATGCCATTGCAGGATTTATTGCTTTTTTAATGATGCGTCAGCTTGGTGAAATGGTGGTTGAAGAGCCCGTTAGTGGTTCTTTTAGTCATTTTGCCTACAAATATTGGGGACCATTTGCAGGGTTCATGTCAGGATGGAACTATTGGGTACTCAATGTGCTCGTCTGTATGGCAGAACTAAGCGCAATTGGTCTTTACATTCAATATTGGTGGCCGCAAATCCCAACGTGGGCATCTGCTTTAACCTTCTTTGTCTTAATTAATGGCATTAATTTGCTGCATGTTAAGTTTTTTGGCGAAATGGAATTTTGGTTTTCTATTGTCAAAATCTTGGCGATTCTTGCAATGATTGGTTTTGGTTCATATTTGCTTGCAACAGGAACGGCAGGTCCACAGGCAAGCATTTCGAACCTTTGGGCACTGGGTGGTTTCTTCCCATTTGGTGTTGAAGGCTTAGTCATGGCAATGGCGGTCATTATTTTTGCTTTCGGTGGTATTGAGCTTTTCGGTATTACTGCGGCTGAAGCACGTGACCCTGATAAAACTTTACCTAAAGCTGTAAATCAAATTATTTACCGTATTTTGATTTTCTATATTGCGACACTTTTTGTTTTATTCTCGCTATTCCCATGGAACCAAATGGCTGAAGGCGGTAGCCCGTTTGTGATGGTATTTGCTTCTTTAGATAGCCAAGGAATTGCAACATTATTAAACTTTGTGATTTTGACTGCTGCTGTTTCAGTTTATAACGGTACAAGTTATTGCAGTAGCCGTATGCTATTAGGCCTTGCACAACAAGGAAATGCGCCAAAAGTATTTGCACACATTAATAAACGCGGTATTCCAACTAATGCAGTGATCCTTTCTGCGGCGGTGACTATTTTATGTGTACTGTTAAATTATATTTTCCCTGAAAAAGCATTTGGTTTACTCATGATGTTGGTTGTAGCAGCCATTGTGATTAACTGGGTTGTAATTTCATGGACGCATTTAAAATTCCGTAAATATATGCAACGCCAAGGGCAAACAACGAAGTTCCCAAGCTTCATGTATCCATTTAGCAACTATTTATGCATCGTGTTTATGTTGGGCATCTTAATTGTGATGTCTTTAACACCAGATATGCGTGTTGCGGTCATGATGATTCCTGGTTGGATCTTGTGTTTGATGGTGGCTTATCAATTTAAACGCCGAAAACTAAAAGCTGAGCAGTCTTTAACTGCTGTAGAAGCCGATATTTAATAACAGCTTAAGTTGTTGTTATCAAAAGGACGTATCTCATACGTCCTTTTTTATTTTTAAAATTTAACAACAGAAATTAAAGGACTTTATTATTGTTATAATATAACATTTGCTCAATTTAATGATGAGCAGTTTTCCCATTTTTGGTGAAGATAGAGCATATTTATGAAACGTTATTTAGGTTTAATTTTATTATCTCTTACAGCATGTAGTACTCAAACACCCAAGCCAACAGATTCTAAGCATTTTCACTCTTTGCCTCAGCTTTCTAAAACAGTGGTCAGAATAAAGCAGCAACCTGAAGATTATGTGGCTTGGATCGCAAGCGCAGATCACGGACAGTCTGTACAAGCCTATAAGCAATTTCTTAAGCAAAAAGGGCTTGCCAATTTAGTTCCAGACTATGAGTTATTACGCTCGGCTCGCGATTGGCAAAAATGTGGAGTTGAACCCTATGCGGTGCCACCAAGAGAGATTTGGTCCAATATCGTTCCGACGCTTAGCATTTTAAAAGCATTAGTTGACGATGGTGTAATTAACGATTTTGAAGTGACCTCGGCCTATCGAGCTTTATCTTTAAATCGCTGTGCGGGTGGCGCAGATGCTTCTCGACATGTCTTTAATGCAGCGCTTGATTTTCGAATTGGACCAGAACAACCTACCGATTTAGACCAGTTTAATATTCAACAAACCAAAACTAAACTTTGTCAGTTCTGGGAAACCAAGGGTCAAGCACTTAACATGGGTCTGGGTGTTTATGCTTCGGGACAAATCCATATTGATAGCCAAGGATTCCGTTCATGGGGGCCTGACCATCACTATAGAACCTCAATTTGTCAGTAACTATAAAAGCAATTTTTTCAAAGACTAAGTGAATTGGCTTAAATAAAACCGGAATAAAAACTTGATCAATAGTTATGTTATAACATAACATTATTGTGGTTTAGAAATAGATTACGTCTGTGATCTGGTCATATTTAAATGGCCAGCCATGATCAGGTTAAATATTATTCAAAGAGATCAAGCCATGCGCACTGCAATCGCCAACTCATTTGCCAAGCTTCCCGTCACTGTTTTATCTGGCTTTTTGGGTGCAGGAAAGACCACATTACTTAACCATATTTTAAATAATCGCGAAGGCCGCCGTATTGCCGTGATTGTCAATGATATGTCTGAAGTGAATATTGATGCGGCATTAGTACGCGAAGGTGGGGCGGAGCTTTCAAGAACAGATGAAAAGCTGGTTGAAATGAGTAATGGCTGTATCTGTTGTACGTTACGAGAAGATTTATTGGTTGAAGTTAAGCGTTTAGCTGATGAAGGACGCTTTGATCAATTGGTGATTGAGTCGACAGGTATTTCTGAACCACTGCCTGTTGCAGAAACTTTTACTTTTGAAGATGAAGATGGAAACTCACTCAATGAGTTTGCTCGACTCGACACCATGGTCACGGTAGTCGATGCTTTTAACTTTCTTAAAGATTACGGTTCAATCGACTCACTGCAACAACGTGGTGAGTCCTTGGGCGAGCAAGATGAAAGAACTGTGGTCGATCTTCTCATCGATCAAATCGAGTTTTGTGATGTAATTGTGCTGAATAAAATTGACCTGATTGAGCAGTCTCAGCAAGACCAACTCATCGCAATTTTAAAAACTCTAAACCCGCGTGCTCGAATTGAAATTGCTCAATTTGGAAAGATCGCTTTAGATAAAATTTTAAATACACAGCTATTCAATTTTGATGAAGCTGCACAAGCGCCGGGATGGTTAAAAGAATTACGTGGTGAGCATATGCCAGAGACTGAAGAGTATGGCATTAGTAGCTTTGTTTACCGCGCACGCCGACCTTTCCATCCCAAGCGTTTTTATGATCTGGTACAAGCTGAATGGCCGGGTGTCGTGCGTTCTAAAGGCTTTTTCTGGTTGGCTGCTGAACCGACATTGGCTTATTCATGGTCACAAGCGGGAGCAATGGCGCGGCACGGATTAGCAGGTTATTGGTGGGCCGCCGTTGCAGAAGAAGACTGGCCGAGTGACTTAGACAGCATCGAACAAATTAAAAAGGTCTGGGATGCTCAAACAGGTGATGCACGTCAGGAGCTGGTGTTAATTGGTATGCAAATGGATGAGCAAGCTTTAATAGAACGCTTAGACCGTTGCTTGTTAAGTGATGAAGAAATGGCTTTAGGACCACAAGCTTGGCAGAACTGGCCTAATCCCTTTAAACAAGAAGATGAAACCATGTTGATTGCTTAATTAAATAAGCCCCTATTTTAAAGGGGCTTATTTTTATGATTTATCTTTAATGAAAACCTTTCGAATATAGCTGTTAAGCGGTGTCGAATAATATTTTTCAATCGCTGCGCTGATAATAAAGGTTAGAACCAAATAGCCAATTAAAAGCATAATTTTGATGCTAGAGTCGGTTTGGGCTGGAACAAAAGCAACCTTCATAAGGCCCAGCACCACCAGATGAAACAAATAAGTTTCATAACTTCTTTGCCCTAACCAGACCATGATTTTTGTAAATAGACTCTGTGCTTGCGTTTCGGAAGGATGCTGAAAACACAAAATGAGTAAGCCTGTGGCAAAAGCAAATAAGCTGATACCCCATGTACTCACTTCTTTAATTGGCGCATATAAATAAAGAGCGGCCATGCTCAAAATAATCAACGCAGAAAGAGATTTTTTATAGTGCCAATTTGGCTGATATTTATGAGAGAAAATCGCTGTTAAACAGCCAATTGCTGTACCATCAAAACTCGAAAAATAATGATATAAATAAGCACCGCTTTCTTCTCCAAAATGTAGAGATCTAAAATAAGGGCCGTATAAAATCACTCCAATCAATACAGCAATAAAGACCTTATTACTACGCGTAAGCAAACACAATAATGGAAAAACAAAGTAAAAAACTTCTTCTACAGAGAGCGACCACAACACGCCTAAAGCGTAGTTTACCCAACCAAATTTAATAATCAGGATATTCATCCAGAAGGTTAAAGCTGCAAAAATTGTTAGGGGATAGGAAACCTCAATGCCATTCGGAGCTTGGTTCATAAAGGGTTTTAAGTCAAACGAACCGAGTATGCTTACACCTAAAATGAGTAATAACAGACACGGTAAAATACGCGCTGCCCGTCGGATATAAAAATGTTTGAGGTTAATTGCAGAGAATTGTTTGTCTCTTTTTAAAGTGTGATGGGTAATTAAAAAACCCGAAATCACAAAAAACATGGTGACGCCATAATTTCCGTTTCTTGCGATGACTGTGCTAAATGCTTCACCTAAGAAATCAAAGCCTAACCATGTATCTTTAAGTTTATAGGGAATATTAAAATGATGTAAAAGAACCAAAAGGATAGACATTCCTCGAAGAATATCTATTTTATAATTACGCATTCGATGTGCTTCCAGTTTTATTAATATACTGTGTGGCAGAAGAATACTATCGATCAGTTATTTTAAATAAAAATTTTAAGCAGCATTTCGTAAATCAGAAAAGACGATACTTTTTACATCCTTGAATTGAGCACAGGCATAGCAGAAATAACTATTAAATAAATATTGATAAAGCCTTTATATATTTGAATTTCTCTACATAAAACTTTAAATTAGCTCTTATCGAGCTATGTTTATTTTTTAAACTTTTTAAAATCTATTTAATTCATAAATTAACATGTTGTATGTGGTTGTATATACATAGCATGTCAACTAAAATACCTTTTTGCCTGCCGCCTTTTTGAGTATTTGTTATGCCCAGAACATCAAAACAAGAACATGCTGAGCTTTCGATTGAAGCTGATAGTCCAGTTCCTTTATATCAACGCGTAAAACAGCTGATTTCACAAAAAATTTATGAAGGTACTTGGGCTGTTAATAAAAAAATTCCTTCGGAAAGTGAACTGGTTAATCAACTCGGTTGTAGCCGTATGACTGTAAACCGTGCGCTTCGTGAATTAACGACTGAAGGGTTGTTGGTTCGAATTCAGGGCGTTGGTTCTTTCGTTGCTGAAGGGCAAGGCCGAACTGCACTTTTTCAGATTAATAATATTGCCGATGAGATTATTGCACGAAACCATAAGCACCACGCTGAAGTTTTAGTCTTAGAACAAATTTATGCAAATGCAGAGCAAAGCGTGTTAATGCAAACTCGCGAAGGGCAAAGATTATTTCACTCGATTATTGTGCATTATGAAAATGATGTACCTGTTCAGGTCGAAGATCGTTTAGTCGACGCAGCGCTCATTCCAGATTATTTACAACAAGACTTTAAAACCATTACCCCAAATGCTTACCTCATGGCAAAAGCACCTGTCTCAGAAGGTGAGCACATTGTCGAGGCAGTTTTAGCCTCTCCGCAAGAGTGTAAATGGTTGAAGATTACTAAAGCTGAACCATGCTTACTGATCCGTCGCCGTACATGGTCAAACAAACAACTCATTTCAAGTGCGCGTCTGATTTATCCGGGTAGCCGCTATTATCTCGAAGGGAAATTTAACCCATGATTGAGTTGATCAGGGCAGATCAATATACAAAAATGCTTTGGAAAAATGGTGCAGGCTTTACTTTAGAAATTGCGCGAAGCCAAGGTGACGCCGACTTTGACTGGCGTATTTCGATGGCTGATGTAACCACTTCTGGGCCATTTTCGCTATTTCCCAATAAGCAGCGAATTATTAGCGTGCTTGATGGGAAAGGCATGGTGCTGCATGTCGATGATCTTCCAGCCAAAACGCTAAACCAAGGCGACATTTTTGCTTTCCATGGTGAGAGTCAGGTTCAAAGTGAACTGGTAGACGGGGCAATTCGAGATTTAAATTTAATTTATGATCCTGCAAAATTTCATGCCCGTTTTCAGAGAGTAGAGGGTACAGAAGAACAGACCTTTTTAAGTTCGGCAGATCTGATTTTTATTTTTAATCAGGGTGGTGAAACACAAGTAAATGTGGATGATCATTCCGTTCAGATTGCTGTTCACGAGACGCTAAAAATTGAAAAAAATACTGCGATTACCTCAGTTCATTTCCCTAAAAATTGGGAAAAAAATTGCTATGTCATTGAGTTAATTCAACGATAAAAAGACATCATTTACGACTTAAAAAGCACATGTCGATTTAAAAGATATGTGCTTTTTTTATGCCTAATATAAAAATAAATTAATTTAATTCATAAGCTTATTTAATTTTTTTAAAAAAATATGAGTAACCCTCTTCACGCCGTAAAATATTTGTGTAGTATATGGATGTATATACAAGTTAATACATTACTATACAAATGCAGAAACAAGTGATGTTCTGCTGATGTAAGCTCAAAGGAAGGAGTCCGCCTGTGACAACAATGACAACAAAATTTCGTGATGTAGAAATTCGTGCGCCACGCGGCACTGAATTGACGGCTAAAAGTTGGTTAACTGAAGCTCCATTACGTATGTTGATGAATAACCTTGATCCGGACGTTGCAGAAAACCCGAAAGAGTTGGTTGTATACGGTGGTATTGGCCGTGCAGCACGAAACTGGGAATGTTTCGATAAAATTGTAGATACTTTAAAAAATCTTGAAACTGATGAAACTTTATTAGTTCAATCAGGCAAACCAGTCGGTGTATTTAAAACTCATAAAGATGCACCACGCGTTTTAATTGCAAACTCAAACCTTGTACCGCACTGGGCAAACTGGGAACACTTTAACGAGTTAGACGCAAAAGCACTTGCAATGTACGGTCAAATGACAGCAGGTTCTTGGATCTACATCGGTAGCCAAGGTATTGTGCAAGGTACTTACGAAACTTTCGTTGAAGCAGGCCGCCAACATTACAACGGTGACTTAAACGGTCGTTGGGTTCTTACTGCTGGTTTAGGCGGTATGGGTGGTGCTCAGCCTTTAGCTGCAACACTTGCTGGTGCGTGTTCTTTAAACATTGAATGCCAACAAGCAAGTATCGATTTCCGTTTACGTACCCGTTATGTAGATGAACAAGCAACTGATTTAGATGATGCTTTAGCGCGTATTGATCGTTATACAAAAGAAGGCAAGGTCATTTCAATTGCACTTCATGGCAATGCTGCAGAAATTTTACCTGAGCTTGTTCGCCGTGGTGTACGTCCTGACATGGTAACCGACCAAACAAGTGCACACGATCCACTCAATGGCTACCTACCAGTAGGCTGGACTTGGGATGAATACCGTGAACGTGCGAAAACTGAACCAGAAGCTGTTGTAAAAGCTGCAAAACAGTCGATGGCGAAACACGTACAAGCGATGCTCGATTTCCAAAAAATGGGTGTTCCAACATTTGACTATGGTAATAACATCCGTCAAATGGCGAAAGAAGAAGGCGTAGAAAACGCTTTTGATTTCCCTGGCTTCGTACCTGCATATATCCGTCCATTGTTCTGCCGTGGTATTGGTCCATTCCGTTGGGCAGCGCTTTCTGGTGACCCAGAAGACATTTATAAAACAGATGCCAAAGTTAAAGAGTTAATTCCTGATGATGAACATTTACATCACTGGTTAGACATGGCACGTGAACGCATTAGCTTCCAAGGCTTACCAGCGCGTATTTGTTGGGTTGGTCTAGGTTTACGTGCAAAACTTGGTTTGGCATTTAACGAAATGGTACGTAGTGGTGAATTATCAGCTCCAGTTGTGATTGGTCGTGACCACTTAGACTCAGGTTCAGTTGCGAGTCCAAACCGTGAAACTGAAGCAATGCAAGACGGCTCAGATGCAGTATCAGACTGGCCTTTATTAAATGCATTGTTAAATACAGCAGGCGGTGCAACTTGGGTATCTCTACATCATGGTGGCGGTGTAGGTATGGGCTTCTCTCAACACTCAGGCGTTGTGATTGTGTGTGACGGTACAGATGAAGCTGCTGCACGTATTGCTCGTGTACTGACCAATGACCCTGCAACAGGTGTTATGCGTCATGCCGATGCCGGTTATGAAATTGCGATTAACTGTGCGAAAGAGCAAGGCTTAAACTTGCCAATGATCACGCAATAAAAATACATGGAAGAACTGGCGGTGCTTTTTGCAATTGTGAAAAGCACTGTCTCAGCAGAATATAGTGCAAAAAATTAGGAAGCCAACATGGAATTACTGATCCAACCGGGAAAATTAACCTTAGCTGATTTACGTCAAGCTTACCTCAACCCGATTAAAGTTAAATTAGATGAAAGTGCTTCAGCTGCAATCAACGCAAGCGTGGCTTGTGTAGAACAGATTGTAAATGAAGGACGTACAGCTTACGGCATTAACACAGGTTTTGGTTTACTTGCTTCAACCAAGATTGCTCCTGAAGATTTAGAACAATTACAGCGTTCGTTAGTTCTTTCGCATGCGGCAGGTGTAGGTGAAGCACTTGATGATGCAATGGTTCGTTTAATTATTCTATTGAAAGCAAATAGCTTGGCACGTGGCTTCTCAGGTATTCGCCGTAAAGTGATTGATGCTTTGTTGGCTTTAATTAATGCTGAAGTTTATCCGCACATTCCTCTTAAAGGTTCAGTAGGCGCTTCAGGTGACTTGGCACCACTTGCACACATGTCTTTGATTTTACTTGGTGAAAGTAAAGCTCGCTACAAAGGTGAATGGTTACCAGCAGTTGAAGCTTTAAAAATTGCAGGTTTAGAGCCAATTTCTTTAGCTGCTAAAGAAGGCTTGGCACTTCTAAATGGTACACAAGTTTCGACCGCTTATGCTTTACGTGGCTTGTTTGAAGCTGAAGATTTATTTGCTGCTGCGACAGTTTGTGGTGGCTTAAGTGTTGAAGCAATGCTGGGTTCACGCTCACCGTTTGATGCTCGTATTCATGAAGTACGTGGTCAACGTGGTCAAATTGATGTTGCTGCGGCTTATCGCGATTTATTGACAGATTCGAGTGAAATTGCACATTCACACGAAGACTGTAGCAAAGTTCAAGATCCGTATTCTTTACGTTGCCAACCACAGGTGATGGGTGCATGTCTAACCCAAATCCGTCAGGCTGCTGAAGTTTTAGAAATTGAAGCAAATGCTGTATCTGATAATCCACTTGTTTTTGCAGAACAAGGTGATGTGATTTCTGGTGGTAACTTCCATGCAGAACCTGTAGCAATGGCAGCAGATAACTTAGCATTGGCAATCGCAGAAATTGGTTCACTTTCAGAACGTCGTATTTCGATGATGATGGACCGCCACATGTCACAGCTTCCACCGTTCTTGGTTGCAAATGGTGGTGTTAATTCAGGTTTCATGATTGCTCAAGTGACAGCAGCAGCTCTTGCGAGTGATAACAAAGCACTTGCACATCCAGCGAGTGTTGATAGTTTGCCAACTTCAGCGAATCAGGAAGACCATGTATCAATGGCTCCGAATGCAGGTAAACGTCTTTGGCCAATGGCTGATAACGTCCGTGGCATTTTAGCTGTCGAATGGTTAGGCGCTTGTCAGGGTCTAGACTTCCGTGAAGGCTTAAAAAGCTCGCCTAAACTTGAACAAGCTCGTAAAATCTTGCGCGATCAAGTTCCTTACTACAGTGAAGACCGTTTCTTTGCTCCTGATATTGAACAAGCAAGTGAATTACTTTCGAGTGGCTGTTTAAACAAGTTACTTATTCCAAAACTACTCCCTAGTTTATCTGAAGTGTGATTGATAAAACGGTCACATGGAGTGGCCGAATCTAACTAAATTTCCTCAAGGATTGGAGATTATAATGTCACAAAACTCCACACTACAGCGGGGATTGAACACCCGCCATATTCGTTTCTTGGCATTGGGCTCAGCAATTGGAACTGGGCTTTTCTATGGTTCGGCAACTGCTATTAAAATGGCGGGGCCTTCAGTTTTACTCGCGTATATCGTTGCAGGGATTGCAATTTATATCGTTATGCGCGCACTGGGTGAAATGGCTGTCCATAACCCAGTATCCGGTTCATTTAGCCACTATGCATCACAATACATCAGTCCACTGGCAGGTTTCACTACGGGTTGGACGTATGTTTTTGAAATGGTGATTGTCGCGATTGCCGATGTCACCGCTTTTGGTATTTATATGGGATTCTGGTATCCCGATGTACCACGGTGGATCTGGATTTTATCTCTGATTATGTTCTTGGGTGCCATTAACCTAATTCACGTTAAAGTCTTTGGTGAACTCGAATTCTGGCTTTCCATCATTAAAGTCAGTGCTATTGTTGCCATGATTTTAGGCGGAATAGGCTTAATGTTCTATGGCTTCCATGCTGACCATAGCAGTGTGGTACCGGGTATTTCGAACTTATGGATTTATGATGGCTTTATGCCGCATGGCATTGCAGGCCTAGTTGCATGTTTATCTGTGGTTGTATTTGCTTTCGGTGGTATCGAAATTATCGGTTTAACTGCTGGCGAATCACAAGACCCGAAAACAACTTTGCCAAAAGCAATTAATGCTGTTCCAGTACGTATTTTACTTTTCTATGTACTGACCATTTTTGTTTTGATGTCGATTTTCCCATGGAATCAAATTGGTAGCCAAGGTAGCCCATTTGTACAAATTTTTGAAAATTTAGGCATTAAATCTGCCGCGAATATTCTAAATATTGTGGTGGTGACTGCTGCGATTTCAGCAATTAATAGTGATGTATTTGGCGCTGGCCGTATGCTTTATGGTATGGCAAATCGTGGTCAAGCACCTCGAATTTTCCAAAAGTTATCGCGTAATGGTGTGCCTTGGATGACTGTTGTGGTTATGGCTGGTGTGCTGTTAATTGGTGTGGTGTTGAACTACCTAATTCCTGAAAATGTATTCATGATCATTGCATCAATTGCCACTTTTGCAACGGTTTGGGTATGGCTCATGATTTTGCTTTCGCAAGTTGCGATGCGCCGTAAATTATCTACTGCTGAAATTAAGGCACTTGATTTCCCTGTATGGGGTTGGCCAGTTGCACCTGCGTTCGCGATTGGTTTTATGGTGTTCATTTTAGTCATGATGGGTTATTTCCCTGATTCACGTCCTGCAATTTATGTCGGAATAGCATGGCTTGCACTCTTAACTATTGCTTATCGCATATGGGTAAAACCACAGCAAAACTTGGGAAAGGAAAGTAATCCTATCCAGCAAAATGTTGAGATAGAAAGCTAACAAATGAACTGCCCAATGGTTTCACTATTGGGCAGTTTTGAGGAAAGGCTCATGAAAAAACTTTGGCAGAATTGCCACATTGCGACCATGCAAAATGGGCAATACTCCTACATTGAAGATGCTGCAATTGTCACAGAAGGGCATCTCATTCAATGGATTGGAAAACAACAACAACTTCCTACCGACACATATTCCGAAACAGTTGATTTAAACGGCGCTTGGGTGACCCCAGGGTTTATCGACTGCCATACGCATAGTGTATTTGGTGGCAACCGTAGCGTTGAGTTTGAAAAACGCTTGCAAGGTGTAAGTTATGCTGAAATTGCAGCAAGCGGTGGTGGTATTGCTAGTACTGTACGTGCAACGCGTGAAGCCAGCGAAGAACAATTACTGAAATCAGCCCTTAAGCGTATTCGTTGCATGCAACAAGATGGTGTAACTACCATCGAGATTAAGTCTGGTTACGGACTCAACTATGAAAATGAACGCAAAATGCTGCGTGTGATCCGTCAAATTGGTGAAAAATTACCGATGACGGTTAAAAGCACTTGCTTGGCTGCTCATGCTTTACCGCCAGAGTACAAAGATCAAAGCGATGCTTATATTGAGCATATCTGTACAGAAATGCTGCCTAAACTGCATGCTGAAGGCTTAGTCGATGCAGTTGATGCGTTCTGCGAGCATTTAGCCTTTTCACCAGCTCAGGTTGAGCGTGTTTTTAAAACGGCACAATCATTGGGTTTACCCGTTAAGCTGCATGCTGAACAGCTCTCATCGCTAGGTGGCTCAAGTTTGGCAGCACGTTATCATGCTTTGTCGGCTGACCATTTAGAGTACATGACCGAAGATGATGTCAAAGCAATGGCAGAGTCGGGTACGGTTGCTGTGTTACTACCGGGCGCCTTTTATCTATTACGTGAAACACAATATCCACCGATTGAAAGCCTCATTAAACATGGCGTGCGTATTGCGCTATCGAGTGATTTAAATCCGGGCACATCTCCAGCACTTTCTTTACGTTTAATGCTGAATATGGGCAGTACGCTATTCCGCTTAACACCAGAGCAGGCATTGGCTGGTGTCACCATTCATGCCGCACAAGCACTCGGTTTAGAGCAAACGCACGGTAGTTTGGAGCAGGGTAAAGTCGCTGACTTTGTCGCTTGGGATATTGAGCATCCATCTGAAATTGTTTACTGGCTGGGCGGAGATTTGCCTAAGCGAGTCGTTCAGCATGGACAAGAAGTTATTTTTTAAACGGTGTCACATGAATCACACATTTAAATGGCAAGGTCGCCATGATGGCGAGGGTGAAGCACACCAACGTATTCACCATATTATGAATAAAACCCAACATGCTGAATTTGCGTTGATTGGTTTTAGCTCGGATGAAGGCGTGAAACGTAATAAAGGTCGAGTCGGTGCTGCCGATGCGCCAGATGCAATCCGTAATCAGCTTGCCAATTTACCTATTCATCGTCCAGTCAGTATTGTCGATTTGGGTACAGTGACCTGCGAATATGACAATTTAGAGCAAGCCCAAACTGAGTTGGCGGAGCAAGTCGCAACTAGCCTACAAAATGGTTTAAAACCGATTGTACTTGGTGGTGGACATGAAGTTGCATTTGGCAGCTTTAGCGGTTTGTTTCAATATGTACAAGCCCACGCGCCAGATAAAAAAATAGGCATTATTAATTTCGATGCCCATTTTGATTTGCGTGAAGCAGAGCATGCCACCTCTGGAACACCTTTTTTACAAGCAGCAAGGCTTTCAGAACAACATCAAAAACAATTTAATTATTTATGTATTGGGGTTGCCAACCATGCCAATACTAAAGTTTTGTTTGATACAGCCGATGCTCTAAATTGTTCATATTTACGCGATCATGAGGTTAATATTTTTAACCTAAACAACGTGCTTGCAGCGGTTGATGCTTTTATTGAAAAAGTCGACTGTTTGTACGTTACGATTGATTTAGATGTATTCACGGCTGCGGTTGCACCGGGAGTCAGTGCACCTGCTGTAAAAGGAATTGATTTAGCTACTTTTGAAGCAATTTTTAAGCATATTCAAGAGACTGGAAAAATCAAACTTTTAGATATTGCCGAGTGCAATCCAAAATTTGATTTAGACAATAGAACAGCAAAACTGGCTGCGTATATTGTTTATCAATATTTGTTTTCTTGAGAAACAATTTTTAATGTAGAAATAAAAAAGTGCACTGAGATCGCTCATGTGCTCTTTTTTTGACTTTCTGGTAAATTAAAGTCAGATTCGGAATAAAGATAGCAACTATAAATAATTTAATTAAAAAGAAAATTAATTTATAAAATCATTGAGTTAAAAAATACTCGATTTTTACACCATTTTATATGCTGCTTGGCACGTAATTTGTTTTGTCTATATTTTAAACTTTGTTAAATATTTCTGGATAATTAAATGAAAAACAGAACCTTACATTTTGCTTGTATCAGTGTTTTATTTTGGATGTCTCATTCTTCTGATGCTGCAAGCCCCGAAATAAATACAAATACCATCGAAAAATCACAATCTAAACCAAATAGTAATGTCTCTGTTCGGGTGAGCGCTTTAAACCAGCTTTTACAAGAACAGTGGGAATATACTTTGAAAAATAATCCTGAAACTGCAACGACTTTAGGAGATTTACGCTACAACGATCGATGGACCGAGGTTTCAAAAAATCAGATTGAGAAAGATAAAAAAACTACTCAAAATTTTTTAAAACGTTTTGAAGCGATTGATAGCACAGGATTTTCAGCAACTGATCAATTAAATAAAGACTTAATGATTTATCAGTTGAAAGAGACACTCAAAAGTTATGATTTGAAACTCTATGAGATGCCTTTCAATCAAATGTGGGGGCTACATTTACAATTTCCGGGATTTATTAGTTCGATTCCATTTAACAATGCTAAACAATATCAAGACTATATTGCTCGTTTAAAACAAATTCCTCTTATTCTTGATCAAGGTATTCAGTTAGCAAAACAAGGACAAAAAGATGGTTTGATACCACCGAAATATTTACTTGAAAAAGTGGCAAAGCAGGTTGATAGTATTGCAACTCCAGCAGGAAAGGACAGTGTGTTTGCTTCTCCATTAAAACAATTTCCAAAAAACATTTCGAAAGCAGAACAAGAGCGTTTAAGCCGTGAAATACTACAGGCCATAGATCAGAATGTTCGCCCTGCTTATCAAAAACTCGGTACGTTTATTCAGAAAGATTACCTACCTTATGGACGACAGCACGAGGGTATATGGAGCTTGCCAAACGGTGACGAGCTCTATCGTTTTTATGTAGAAAACAATACGACAACCTCGGAAAGCCCTGAAACTATTCATCAGCTTGGGTTAAAAGAAGTTGCTCGTATTGAAGCGGAAATGCTGAAAATTGCTAAAGCACAAGGTTTCAATGACTTAAAAAGTTTCCAACAATCCTTAAAAACAAACCCTACGGTTTTCCCCAAATCTCGTGAAGAAATTTTAGAGATTTATCGCGGATATATTGCCCAAATGCAACCAGAATTACCGAAGCTATTTGGTTTATTACCCAAAAATAAAGTCGAAGTTTTGCCTGTAGAGCAATATCGAGAAAAAGAAGCGGCAGGTGCGGAGTATCACCAAGGCACGCCTGATGGTTCACGTCCCGGACAGGTGTATGTAAATACTGGCGACTTCTCTGAACGTTCAAAAATATCAATGGAAGCGACCGCTTACCATGAGGCAATTCCCGGGCACCATATGCAGATTGATATTGCCCAAAACTTACCAAATTTGCCGATGTTCCGGAAGCAACCCAACCATACCGCCTATATTGAAGGGTGGGCACTTTACGCAGAGCAATTGGGTAAAGATGTTGGTTTCTATAAAGACCCGCTTTCAGACTATGGAAGACTATCGAGTGAGTTGTTCCGTGCTTGTCGTCTAGTGGTTGACACAGGTGTACATTATAAAAAGTGGACCCGTCAGCAAATGATTGATTTTATGCGTGAACACTCAGCTTTAGATGAACCAGATATTCAGGCAGAGACAGACCGCTATATTGCTATTCCTGCACAAGCATTAGCTTACAAGATGGGCCAACTCAAAATTTTAGAGCTACGGGAGCTCGCGAAACATGAGCTTGGAGACCGTTTTGATATCAAAGCGTTCCATGACATGATCTTAAATGCAGGAACATTGCCTTTAAATATATTGGATGCACGTATTAAAAATTGGATAAAGGAACAAAAAGCGGCAGCTTAAAATAAAATTCGAAATTTAGGTCAGGTCCTCATTGGGCCTGATTTAAAAACCGATAGAAAACATAATATAATAATGAAAAATATAGTTTCTTTTAGAATTTTAAATTGGAAAAATAATGAACCAGAAGAATAACCCGATTGGAATGATTGACTCTGGTTTAGGCGGGTTGTCTCTCTTTAAGCATATTCGGCAGGCGCTTCCGAATGAAGATATTATTTATTTTGCTGACTCGAAACATGTTCCTTATGGCGACAAAGATAGTGACTGGATTGTTTCACGAACCACTCACTTAATCTCAAATCTTATAAATGACGGGAAGTGCAAAGCAATTGTGGTTGCTTGTAACACCATGACGGCTGTAGCGATTGAAACGATTAGAGCACAAATTAGTGTTCCACTTATTGCCATAGAACCAGCGGTAAAACCTGCTGTAGCCATCACACAAAGCAAGCATATTGCTGTTTTGGCAACAGCAACCACGGTGAAGGGCAAAAACTTAAAAAGCTTAATTGAAACTTACGCACAAGATATCAAAGTCTCTTTAGTGCCGTGTATTGGCTTAGCCGAAAAAATTGAAACGGGTAAAGCACATACAGCGGAAGTTAAAGATTATTTAAAAAATATTTTGGCGCCGTTGGTCGAACAAAAAGTCGATACGATTATTTTAGGATGTACCCACTATCCGTTTGTTTCAGATACGATTCAGGAAATTGTAGGCCGTGATATTCAAATTATTGAGCCTTCGGAAGCTGTAACAGCGCAATTAATTCGGCAGCTCAATCAATATCATTTAAGTTCTGAAAGTCCAAATGAGGGGAATCATATTATTTGGACCAGTTCAGATCCGTTGGAAGTTGCGGATGTTAGTTTTTCTTTGTTAGGTAAGCATTTACCAGTAAAAGATATCGCAATATAAATTTTATAAGGATGGTAAGAGAGCTTTCTCTTACCATCGTATGTTCTAGCTCAAATTAAGCTTATTTCAATTCCCAGCGCTGTTTTGGGTCATTAGATCGTTGACTAATACCTACAGATGAACCCCAGAGATGCGTTAGTACCGCATCTGGTTGGCCTTCTACAAAGATATAACCATCTTCAAATGCCCAGTTAGTTTGGTACTGGCGACCCGCACCTTGCAAGAAAACATTGCCACTATGCCAATTCACTGGTTTTATTTCTTTACCATTGGTACTGTTTAACGCTGTTTGCAATTGTTCAAAAGACTCATTTGATTTTAAGCTGACTTTTAAAATCTTTTTGACCGTATCCATATTTTTTTCATTCGTATGTAAATCTAGTGCTTTTCTAAGCTCTAGAAGGACTTTTACGGCTTCTTTTTTTAGGTCTTGAGTATTTTCATATTCTTTATATGCTTTTCCATGAAGGTCCGCCATGCTCTCTTTCTTCATATTTTTGAGTAGAGCATCGATATTGTCATGGCGTAAATGCAATCGGAACTCTGATCTTGTAGTCCAATCTTTTTGATCCAAGACATCTAATTGTGCAGAGGCAAGAATGATCTTATAGATTTGTTCATTCTGCTGAGCGAAAGGATTTTCAGACAAACCTTTAAGTTCAGGAATATCTAAAAAGAGCCAAGGAGAGGCAGCATATTCATAGAACTTTTGTTCGATGCGACGAATTGACTCATGAGCGAGTACGGCATTTAAATATTCGTTCAGCTTAGTCTCATCAAGTTTACCAACAAGTTCCGATTTAATCGTTTCTTCGCCGTTACTATAAATAAATGTCTGTAATAAATGAACAATATCAAGACAATCACTGGTTTTTAAGTGGGCGATTGTTTCTTCATCTTGCTTTGGTAAAAGACTAAGGAAATGCTCTAAGTCTTTATCAAATAATTTATATGCAATCGCATCTGTTTCAACATGAGCACCGAGCACCCAACTAGAACGGATATCTTTAACTTTGTTATAAAGCTTATTTTCTCGACCACTGCGATAGTCTTGGCTGTCAAAATACCAAAGCTCTTCGTCTATGTTTTTAACCTTGTCATGTACCGTAAAGAGTCGGTCATTTGTATGAGAATAGGCTAACTGACCCGTTTCACCACGTGCAGTTACCGCATCTTGTAAGCCATGGGTTTGTCCACCGTATGCGCCTGCGATACATGCACCTGTTTCTTTGTTAACGATTCTAAAGTTTCCGCCTGGAAATCCATTAGCCATGATGAGTTGCTCCTTATAATTAAAAAGTTTTTGTAGTAGTCGAAATTTATAGTTATTAGGCAAATTTCGAAGCGTGATTTATACCATAATTTTTCACATATAAATCCAAGTGTTTTTGTTGGTTTTTGTATATAACATATTGATTTAGTTGTATTTATTAGAATATCTTAAGAAGAAGATACCACTATTTTCTAAAGTTTCATGAACGTAATAAAAAAGTCCAGTATGTATTTCAAAGACATATCAGGCTTTTTAATAGATGAATTATCAAAACAAAGGTGACTTTCGCAACACGATATTTTTAAATTATTCTACAGTTACTAACTTAGCCAAGTTACATGATCGGGCAACATCTCTCTATATATTTATATAGACTGTTAAATTAGAATTAACGATTAATCTATTTTATTAACTAAATATATATAACCAAATTTTATATTTTATTAAAAGCTATAAATATAAAATAAGGAAAATATTATATAAACATTAATTAAATTATTATATTTAAACTTTTTCATTAAAATAAATTGACGTTCTTTATTATACCGATTAATATTTCGTTGCTGGCCTACATTGCCAGTCGGTTTTAGCAGACCGTATCCTAGCGAATGGGTTATACTTTCTGAGTATTTCCCATGTGGAACCTTTGTGCCCCCTTTTTCTCTATGGTAGGGCGGAAGGGGGACGCGTTCGCGCGTGCTGGTCGCTAGGTCAGTCTGCTAACCCTCTTTCGTTCTGCCACCCTAATCAATTGACGGTGATTTGGTGGTAGGACTCCATTTTTAAGGAGTTGGCCATGCCATTATTCAAACTCATTTTCTCTCTTATTTAACTATTTTATTTATTTAAAATTTGGGTTTTTGCTACCTGATATTTTAAATTTATAAATTATTTTTATTTTAAAATCTTAATTATTTTATTTTCCTATTTATATGGGAGGATTAATTATTATTTAAAAAATTATTTTAATATTTAAGCGAATAATATTTTTGTTTTATTTAAAGATATAAATAATCATGAGAATAATATGAAACTTCATAAATTTATATTGTTTTTAAACCTTGTGGTCGGTGCTTACGGTATTACAAATGATGACGCCAATGCTCAGCAGGAATTTAAAAGAATTTGCTTGTCAGGTGAGCACATGCAAGCCAGTTGCAATTGTATTTGCCAACAGCTTGCGCAGGTGTATTCACTTCAAACCGTACAACGTTTAAAACACACCAGTTTGCAAAGTCCTGTTCTCCCACAGGACTTTGCCCCTAACTTGTTTAGCAGCATTCAACGCTGCGAAAAAACTGAAATGGGCTAAGTTCGCTTAGCTCCTTTATCTCTGTGTCGCAATGATCTCTCAAACTTTAAATCAGCGCAAAAGTAAAAGTCCGTTGTGACACGGGGACCTAGGGGAGTGTTCTCTATTTTCTTTCACGTAAAAGCGCTTGTGTAGCGATATGAACGCAATAAAAAAGCCCGATAGGCAATTAATGCATATCGGGCTTTCTAATCAACAGAAGCAATCTACACGCTTTATGGCATAGATAGCATGTCTGATTATTATTCTACAGTTACTGATTTCGCCAAGTTACGTGGCTGGTCAACGTCTGTACCACGTAATACAGCAACGTGATAAGACAACAACTGAACTGGTACGCTATAAACAATTGGAGCTAGCCATTCGTTTACTGCTGGAATATGTACAACGTGTTGACGATCTTTTTCATTGATTCCGCTATTTTCATCGGCGAAAACGAATAATTCACCACCACGTGCCTGAACTTCTTCCATATTTGATTTGAGCTTATCAAGCATTTCATCATTTGGAGCAAGAATCACGATCGGCATTTCACTATCAACGAGTGCTAATGGGCCGTGTTTTAACTCACCAGCTGCATAGCCTTCTGCATGAATATATGAAATTTCTTTTAGCTTTAATGCGCCTTCCAATGCGATTGGATAATTCGTACCACGGCCTAAGAATAAGCAGTGATTTTTTTCAACGAATAATTCAGACAAACGCAAAATTGCTGGATCATGTTTAAGTGTATCAAGGATAACTTTCGGGCTGTGCCATAGTTCACGTGTAATTTCTTCAAGAAGAGCAGGGCTAATACGTTGTTTCACTTGACCAATTTTCAAGATTAACAGCATAAGCGCAGCGAGCTGAGTCGTGAACGCTTTAGTTGAAGCAACACCAATTTCAGGACCAGCAAGAGTCAATAAATGATGATCAGTTTCACGAACCATTGAAGACGTAGCAACGTTACAGATAGTCAAAGTCTGAATATCGATATTGTTTGCTTTCGCACGTTTTTGAGTTTCACGTAGTGCAGCTAATGTATCGGCTGTTTCACCTGACTGTGAAATACAAATATAAAGTGTATTTTCAACAATTACAGGGGTGCGATAGCGGAATTCACTCGCAATTTCAACTTGGCAAGGCACGCCAATCAGTTGTTCAAACCAATATTTCGCAATCATTCCTGAGTGGTAACTTGTACCACAAGCAATGATTTGTACGCTTTGAATTTTGTTGAAATCTGCATCAGCATTTTTCAAGAAATCATCACGTAAGCTATTGCCATCAAGCGCTTGAGAAATTGTTTGTTTGATTGCTTCTGGTTGCTCATAAATTTCTTTGAGCATGTAGTGTTTGTATTCACCTTTTGATGCACTGCTTACGGTTGCATCAAGCTCTCTTACCGGACGTTCAACGCGTTCGCCATTTGCAAATACTTCAATTGAAGTACGTGTAAGACGTGCAATATCACCTTCTTCTAGGTACATAAAGCGGTTTGTCACTGGTAAAAGTGCAAGTTGGTCTGAACTAATAAAGTTTTCACCAATACCTACGCCAATCACTAAAGGTGAACCTTCACGTACAGTAATGAGTTCATCTGGATAATCGCTGTGGATAATACCTAGCGCGTAAGCACCTTTAAGCTGAGGTACAACAGTTTCAACAGCATCTAAAAGGCTATCTGTGCTTTTTAGAGCTTCAGCAACTAAGTGTGCAACAACTTCAGTATCTGTTTGAGAAGTAAAAACATAACCTAACGCTTGAAGGTCATCTTTTAGCTCTTGGTAGTTCTCAATGATGCCGTTATGTACAACAGCAACCTTACCAGACATGTGTGGGTGAGCATTATTTTCAGTTGGCTTACCATGGGTCGCCCAACGTGTATGCGCAATGCCGATAGCCCCTGTAAGTTGGTGTTCAGCAACTGCATCTGCAAGATTGATGACTTTACCTACACGGCGCTCACGTAAAATTTGTTGATTATTTAGTAAAGCAACACCCGCAGAATCATAACCACGGTATTCAAGACGTTTTAAACCTTCAATTAAAATTTCGGTTACACAACGCTCTGCAACGCCTCCGACGATACCACACATACTTCAATCCTCTTATTTTTTAACCTTTTGGGGACGTTGATAATTTGCTTTTGAAATTTGTTGCGCACGTTCAAAGGAGAGACTTTGTTCGGCTACATCTTTCGTAATCACAGAACCCGCACCAACTGTTGCGCCATTCCCAATGGTCACCGGGGCAACCAGCGAGCTATTAGAACCGATAAAAACGGCATCGCCAATAGTGGTTTTGTGTTTATTTGCACCGTCATAATTACAAGTAATAGTACCTGCCCCAATATTCGATTCAGCACCGATTTCTGCATCACCTAAATAGGTGAAATGATTAGCTTTACTACCCAATCCAATCGTTGTGTTTTTAACTTCCACAAAGTTGCCAATATGCACTTCATTTGCCAATTTAGCCCCTGGGCGTAAGCGTGCAAATGGTCCAATCTGAGCATTTTCACCCACAACTGCGCCATCAAAAACGCTATAGGCTTGAACTTTGGTGCCTGCTGCAATTTTGGTGTTCTTTAGAATACAGCCAGCGCCGATTTCTACAAAATCACCAAGCTCACATTCACCTTCAATAATAACATTGATGTCAATACGAACGTCTTGTCCAACTTTTACAGAGCCACGTAAATCAAAACGTGCAGGGTCAAAGAACATTACACCTTGCTGCATTAGCTTTTTAACTTGTTCTTGCTGGAACTGGCGTTCTAAAGCTGCAAGTTGTAAGCGGTCATTAACACCTTCAACTTCAAAAGCAAGCTCTGGTTCAACAGAGGCAACTTCTAAGCCATCTGCAATTGCCATTGCAACGATGTCAGTTAGGTAATATTCACCCTGTGCATTTTCATTTGAAAGTTTAGGCAACCACTCATGAAGTTTTGCGTTGCTAACACAGTAAATACCTGTATTGAACTCTTTAATTTTGCGTTGTGCTTCGTTTGCATCTTTATGTTCAACAATGGCTTGAATTTTGCCATCTTGGCGCACAATACGGCCATAACCTGTTGCATCATCTACAGTGAGCGTAACTAAGCCAATTCCTGTCTGAGTCGATGCATCTAATAATTTTTGTAGCGTATTTGCATTAATACATGGCACATCGCCTGATAAAATCAGTGAAACACCTTCTTTAGGAAGTACAGGCAAGGTCATTTGTACTGCATGACCTGTACCAAGTTGTTCTGCTTGCTCAACCCATTGAACATTTTCTTGGGCAAATGTTTGTTGTACGCGGTCACCACCATGACCATAAATCGTAATAATATTTTTAGCTTGTAATTGTTTTGCTGTTTCAATGACATGCCCTAATAGTGGGCGACCCGCTAAAGGTTGTAATACTTTAGGAAGCTGAGAACGCATACGCGTTCCTTTGCCAGCAGCAAGAATAATGACGGTAGTTGACATGTATAACTCTAATGATTTAACTCAAATGGATAATAATTAGTGTACAAAGAGCAGCCCATACACCGGCAATAATATCGTCAAGCATAATACCAAAACCACCATGCACTTGACGATCAATAACACGTATAGGCCAAGGTTTCCAAACATCGAAAATTCGAAATAATATGAAGCCGACGATCACCCACATCCAGTTCATTTGTTGTAAGTAAATGAGAGGAAGAAAGGTTATAGATTGCCCTGCAAATTCATCCCACACAATTCGACCATCATCGTGTACATTTATGACTTTTGCTGTTTGACCACAGATATAGATCCCGACCAAGGACATGATGAGGATAGCGATCAAGCTTAAGTGAAAGCCAAGCGATAACCAGATTGGAACGAAGAGTAGGGCAAAGGCAGAGCCAAAAGTACCGGGAGCTTTAGGTGCGAGACCAGATCCGAAACCAACTCCACAGAAAACGATGCAGCGGTTGAACCAAGACATGTCTTTAAAATGAATCGGCGGCTTATGCAAAGTGTTGGTATCCATGAATTTGCAATGGGTAATCCGAACCCAAATGCTCAAAAGTTAGTTGTGTTTGCTCAACGATCTGTCCGATCATTGTAATCTTAATGTCTAGTTGTTTTTGCAAAAGTTTTTCATAATTTTGCGGTGTTATTGTAAAACATAATTCGTAGTCATCACCACCAGCTAGCGCATATTGCCAACGCTGCTGTTCTGGTAGTTTCTCTAGCGTTGAATCAATCGGTAACTTTTCTAAAAATAATCGGGCACCGACTTTTGACGCTTTTAAAATATGACCTAAATCTTGTGCTAATCCATCAGAAATATCAATCATGCTAGAAGCAAGACCCTTTAACTGTTGTCCAAGCTGACAACGTGGCGTCGGGTAGTCTAGTCTTTTTTGTAATGGATGACCTAGGTGTTGTAGACCATAAGCTGCATCTCCAACTTGACCGCTTACACAAACATAGTCACCGACATTTGCGCCCGAACGTAATACAGCTTGTCCGGCTTCAATCCAACCCATTGCTGTAACGGTAATGGTGAGATGTGGACCTTGGGTCGTATCTCCACCAATGAGAGCAACGCCAAATTGATTACAGCAGTCATAGATTCCCTGACTGAATCCTTCGAGCCATTCATGGTCAATGGTAGGTAAGCTTAACGCAAGTAAAATACTATGCGGTTTAGCACCCATGGCAGCAATATCTGAAAGATTGACAGCCACACTTTTCCAGCCAATTGCATGCGCTGAGGTATTAAGAGGAAAGTGACGACCAGCAACTAGCGTATCTGCACAGATCACCAATTGTTGATTTTGAGGAGGGGTGACTAAGGCTGAGTCATCTCCAATACCTAAGGTGACATCTGTATAAGATTGTCTGTTAAAGTATTGGTCAATAATAGAAAACTCAGCCATATCAACTTCAAACCTATTAGTTTGCTTGTTGTTTTTCAGCACTACGTAGTGTTGAACTTAAACGATCTAAAACGCCATTAATGTATTTATGGCTATCTGCTCCACCAAAGTGTTTGGCGAGTTCAATGGCTTCATCAAGAACTACACGATAAGGTACTTCTAAATGATCACGTAACTCATAAGCACCTAAACGTAAGGTTGCGAGTTCAACGCCATCAAGTGCACTAAGTTCACGGTCAAGTACCGGAATGAGTAATGCATCAAGATCGTCGCGCAGTGCAATCACTTGCGTTAATAGTTCGTGATAGTAATTTAAGTCTACCTTGTGCATCGCATTTTCAGCACGAGTACGTGCTTCTATTTCATGTACAGGATTGTGACTCATTTGCCACTCATAAATACCTTGTACAGCAAAACGACGTGCTTTGCGTTTTGCTGCATAAGCGGCTTGCAGTGTTTGAGACATGCTTTAAATTGCCTTTAATAAATTAACCATTTCAATTGCAGTTAAAGCAGCTTCGCTACCTTTGTTTCCTGCTTTTGTACCTGAACGTTCGATGGCTTGCTCGATGCTATCAGTAGTTAATACACCATTGATGACAGGCAAGCTGCTTTCTAACGCAACTACACCTAAACCTTTTGCACATTCACCAGCTACGAAGTCAAAGTGTGGTGTGCTACCACGAATAACTGCGCCAAGTGCGATGATTGCATCAAATTGATTTGATGTAGCTAATTTTTTAGCAACAATCGGGAGTTCCCATGCGCCAGGAGCATGAATAACAGTAATGTTATCTTCATTTACACCATGACGTTTTAATGTGTCGATTGCACCATCCAATAAGTGTTCAACAACAAAACTGTTGAAACGACCCACTAAAATCGCATAACGACCTTCGCTTGCGAGATGTAATAAACCTTCAATACGGCGAATTGCCATAGCAACCTCGATTATTTCGTTGTGATTTGATCAGCAGTGACATATTCCACTACTTCTAAATTAAAGCCAGATAAAGCATTGAAACGTAATGGTGAGCTAAGAAGCTTCATTTTTTCAACACCTAAGTCACGCAAAATTTGAGCGCCTACACCAATGGTTTGATATTGATGTGAAAGTGCTGCATTGGATTTCACCGGTTTCGGCTTGTTTAAATCATCCAGCGCTGGTCCCAAGTCTTGCAAATGATCTTGCCCGATCCAGACTAAAACACCGCGATCACTCGCTGCAATTGTCTGTAGTGCACGGTCTAGATTCCACGCAGGTTCACCATCAGCTTTATTTAGCTTAAGTAAATCGCGAATTGGACTGAAACCATGTACACGTACTGTTGTAACACCTTCTTTTGGCTCGCCTTTGACTAAAGCCAAATGGATGTCTGGGTTACCAATCTCACGATAACGATAGAGTTCAAATGAACCATATTCTGTTTGAATGGTTTTTTGATCCAGACGTTCAACCGTTTGCTCATTGGTCATGCGGTAGTGAATCAAGTCCGCAATTGTACCAATTTTTAAGCCATGCTTCTCGGCAAAAATTTCTAAATCTGCACGGCGTGCCATTGTGCCATCTTCATTGATGATTTCACAAATGACAGACGCTGGTTCAAGACCTGCTAAGCGTGTTAAATCACAGCCCGCTTCGGTATGACCCGCACGGTGTAGAACACCGCCTGGCTGTGCCATTAACGGGAAGATATGGCCCGGTTGTACAATATCACTTGGCTTTGCATGCGCTGCGACAGCAGCTTGAATTGTATGTGCACGCTCTGCTGCTGAAATACCAGTCGTAATACCTTCAGCGGCTTCGATTGATAAGGTAAAGTTTGTACTATGCTGAGCACCGTTTTGGTCAACCATCAACGGAAGATTTAACTGCTTACAGCGCTCACGGCTTAACGTTAAGCAAACTAGACCACGTGCATGGGTAATCATGAAGTTAATATCTTCAGGACGAACATGCGTTGCTGCAATGACAAGATCACCTTCATTTTCGCGATCTTCGTCATCCATCAAGATAACCATTTTGCCTGCACGAATATCGGCGACAAGATCTTCAACACGACTCAGCGGCATTCGCTCTCACCTTTTTTTGTCGTTAGACAATTTCTATTTAATAAATTTTGCATAGTTTACGCTGTTTAGATAAATTTGCCTATGATTCTGATTTATCCAACTTTGCATCGAGATAGAATAGATCCAGCTTTATTTATACAAATAAATCATAAGAAAATGGAATAATTTAAAATAAAAACAATGAATTTAAATAAAAAAACCTAGCCAAAAGGCTAGGTTCTGATATGCGCAGTTATTTTTTATGAAGCTGCACTGCTTGGACTATCATTTTGTGGGATTGATTTTTTCCCCATCAAAATTTCAGTCCGAATATTTTGAGCAAGTTCAGCACACTCTGCATTCATACCATTGATCATAAAGGCATGACGAGTCATCACATTGCTTGGGTTTGGCATTGCCACAAGTTGATAGCTGTCTTGAATTGCTTTGAGTTGATCATTTTCAAGATATAAAGCAGATTCTTTCGCATGAAGATGCTGTGCTAAACGTTGAGCAGCTTCTTTCGCATCAATTTGCATTGCTTCTACAGCATTACACGTTGCGCTACGGGTTTGCAGCGCAAAGCGTTTATCTTCGCGGTAACGTTTATATAAAACGTCTGAGAGTAGTTGGAATACGGTTCCAATCATGAGTAAACACTCTACGGCATGCGTATGCGAGGTTGAAATCGCGAGTGTCGCGCCCTCGGCATTAAACTCATCTACCACTTCAATATCTGTTAGCTTCAATTGGTAATGCTTCACGCATAACTCAATACTCTTATTTAAAAAGAGCTGACAGAGTTTAAAGTACGGAACAGATACCGATTGATTCACACTGCTTAATAATTGTTTAGGGTCATAAAACTGGATATTGAGTGCCAAAGTATGTTGATCAGCTGACTCTGAAGTTTTCTCTGGCTGTGGGCGAAGCGCTGGTTTAGCTTTAGCTTGTTGCTGAGCTTGGGCAACCAATGTCACCGTATTTTGTTTTTCTAATGCAAGCGCCTGAGTTAACTGCTGAATTTCATGTTTCAAGCGGTTTTCTTCATTAATGCGTGCCAAGTATTCGCTACGGGTTGGGCGAGCAATCGCGCGATAGGCAAGCCATAATAAAACATGCAAAAACAGAGATGCTAAGATTGCTAGCCATTGTGTGCGCAAAATTTCGCCAATACTTGGCTGAATCAGCGTAACCTCGATAGAGCCTACTTTCTTTTCGTTTTGCAAAGCATCGCGAGCAAAAACCTCACCTTGGCGAGTTTTTGAAATTCCACTCGTTGCCAGCACTTGCTTGTTGGCATCAAGAATGCGAATAGACGCAACGCTTGGATTGGTCGCATAGCGATTGGCAATCAGAGCTAAAGACACCGTATTGGCAGGTTCTAGCTCAGATAAGCTGTCGGCCACGAGTTGACTAGTCATGAGCTGACCTTGACTCGCACGGTTTTCATTAAGCTGGTGTGTCGTTGCAATCACCATTAAAAAGGTATGCAATGCAAAACTAACGATCAGTAGGCTAGCAAATAGCCCTTGTCTAGGCGCAATCAAGTTAAACTTCCAAGGCAATTATATTGAAATTCGATTATGATTCTTACAATAGTTGTCACTCAGACTAGAGTCAATTCATGCGAGAAATCATTCTTATATCCTTTTTAGGACCAGACCAACCAAACCAGTTTACCCGATTAATGCAAGTACTATCCGTACATTCATTGCAAATACTGGATGTAGGTCAGGCTGTTATTCATAATCAACTTACATTAGGCATTGTAGTCGCTTCCGATAATGAAACTGCGACTGCATTGGCAATGAAAGAAATTCTGATTTTAGCACATGATATTGGCTTAACAGTGCGCTTTAAACCAATCACAGGCGCAGAATACGATCAATGGGTAACTGAGGGTGGTCGTACTCGTTATATCGTCACGGCTTTAGCCCCTGAACTCACTGCTGCACACTTACAAGCCGTTACACAAATTGTGTCTAGCCAAGGCTTTAACATTGAAACGGTTACCCGTTTATCAGGCCGTGTCGACTTTGAAAAGGATAGCGTATTCCCACGTCGTGCATGTGTACAGTTTGGTTTAAGCAGTGGCCCAACTCTAGATGCTCAAGCTATGCGTGCAGCATGTTTACTTCTTTCAAGCGAATTAAATATTGATGTTGCCGTTCAAGAAGACAACGCTTATCGACGTAACCGCCGTTTAGTTTGTTTTGATATGGACTCAACACTCATTGAACAAGAAGTGATTGATGAGTTAGCGATTGAAGCAGGGGTAGGCGCACAAGTTGCTGAAATCACTGAAAGAGCAATGCAAGGTGAGCTTGATTTCCAGCAAAGCTTCCGTGCTCGTGTTGCATTATTAAAAGGGTTAGATGCTGCTGTTTTACCTAAAATTGCAGAGCGTTTAACTATTACTGAAGGTGCAGAGCGTCTCATCTCGACCTTAAAAGCGCTTGGTTATAAAACGGCAATTTTATCTGGTGGATTCCAATATTTTGCTGAATATCTACAAGGCAAACTTGGTATTGATGAAGTTCATGCAAACATCTTAGATGTGCAAGACGGTTTCGTAACAGGTGAAGTAAAAGGCGCAATTGTTGATGGCGCTCGTAAAGCTGAGTTATTACGCGAACTTGCAAATAAAATGGGTATTTCTCTAGAGCAAGCGATGGCAGTAGGTGATGGTGCAAACGATTTGCCAATGCTTGCTATTGCAGGCTTAGGTGTAGCTTATCGCGCTAAACCGTTAGTTCGTCAAAATGCAAATCAGGCTATTTCAAGTGTAGGCTTAGATGGGGTGCTGTATTTATTGGGTATGCATGACAAAGATTTAAACCGTGCTTAATCTACAAGGCTAAGCTTTAAGCGCTACTTCAGAGTAGCGCTTTTTTTATGCAGAATAGTCATAAAAACAAGCAAGTTATGACAGAATTTTGCACAGAAAAAAGGCAATAAAAAAATCTGAAAAAAACTTATTTTGGTCCTTAAAAACAGCATATTTTTTTGTAATGACACGCCAGAATTGATGCCATATAGGGAATCGAACTTTTTGAATTTTACAAAAATGTAATGACAAAAGAATGTTGCGACAAAGTATGTCGCATTAAGAAAAAACGGGTCTTTTTTTCTAAAAAAAAACATCCATAATGCATCCTAAGCTTCAACACAAATTATGAATTAAAGTTGTTTTTGGAATGAGGTCGGGTTTTTAAGACCGAATCTTTTTAGACGTTTTCATTAAGACGGAGGTTTCTATGGTAACAGCGAATTTTGCCGCTATCGCCGGATTCAGCTTGATCGCTGTCGCGCTTGTTGCTGTTTTCTTTTCTCCTTACCGTCGTTGGCTTGGTTTTATGCTTGCAGGGATGTTCTTTTGGGGGCTATTGGAAGTGGTCCGTTTTGGAGTTCAAGTCACTTTTGAAATGCCAGTCACATATAGTTATTTAACTGCACTAAGTCTAGCGATGGTAATGGTTACATTTGTTTTGTTACGTGAGGATAAACAGGCACAAAAGGCTTTGGCAAATCGCCAATATATAGAACACACGCCAGTATATGAAGATGATCAGCAGCAATGTTCTAGCCGATAATTAAATTGTTATCTAACGGTAAAAAGGTATGCACAGCATGCCTTTTTTATTTACGAAACGTGATTTTTATTATACAAAGCATTTATTAAAAAATAGCCAGTTATGCTACGATAGACGCGTCTGTTGACGTTTCATCTAGATTGCGTTGCCAGCTAAAAATTATCAGTTGATGCACAAAACACAAGCAATGGTATGTTCTTGTTGAGTTTTGCACTAAAGTTTTCATAAAAATACAATAGGCGTGAATGTTCATGAAACTTTCTTCTATACCTGTAGTCAAGTTACCTCTCGTTGATGTCAGTACAGACCCGTTAGATTTATTGGTAGCAGGTTTAGTGCTGCGTATGAAGCAATTGGCACGTACTAGCCCTAAGTTTATTGAATTGATTCATGACCGCGCTTTCCGTATTCAGATTGGTACGGACTTAGGTGTTGCACGTCAGATCATTATTAATAATGGACAGATCGATACTGTTGCAGGCGCAGCTGAAAAAGCTGACTTTATCTTGCAATTTGCAGATAGCGAACAGGGTGTAAAAACTTTGATTAAAGGTGACCCAACTGCATTTATGACAGGCATGCAAAACGGCAGTATTAAGATGGAAGGAGACTTCAGCCTACTTGTTTGGTTTAACCAAGTGGCTAGACTCATTCCACCTAAGTTGCCAAAACCAGTTAAAGAGAAAGTACGTCAAGCACGTGCTTTTATTAAAGAGAAAACTGGTCGCTAATCGCCAGATATAAAAAAACTCCCAAATGGGAGTTTTTTTTATATCTATGCTTCGACTTCTAGATTGAACGTCACCGGACCATCATTAATGAGATGAACCTTCATATCAGCTGCAAAAATGCCGGTTTGAACTTTTTCAAATTGTGAATGGGCATATTCAACCAACTGTTCATATAACGCTTTGGCATCTGCTGGTGGCATGGCTGGACCAAAATCTGGACGTAAACCTTTTTGCGTTTGAGCCATCAGGGTAAATTGTGAAACAAGCAGGATTCCTCCATTTGCTTGAGAGACATTCCAACCCATTTTGCCTTGTTCGTCATCAAAGATGCGATATTTCAAAATCTTATCAATAAGCTTCTGGCCAATTGCTAAAGTGTCATCACGGCCAATGCCTAAAAAAACCAGTAGTCCGTGTTGGATTTCACCAGTAGTCTCACCGTCAACCACCACTTTGGCTTCAAGAACTCGTTGTATTAAAGCGCGCATAGTTAAAGCAAATTTCTGCAATTAATTGAATTGGTTTAGTTTAGCAGAATTTAAATTAAATGATTTTTAAAAGGAAATTTCATGGAATTGCAACAATGGTCTAAAAGCTCGCAATTGATTTATAAAAATATGCTTTAATGCTAAGAAGCAAGCGAATAATCATTGACTATGTCTCCAATTATCCATTCTTTACTAGATACAGACTTGTACAAATTTACGATGTTACAAGTGGTTTTGCATAAATTCCCGCAAACCCATAGTGTCTACCATTTCCGCTGTAGAAATTTAGAAGATACTGTCTATCCACTAGTAGATATTTTGGATGATTTAAACGAGCAACTCGACTATTTGTGTAGTCTTAAATATAAAGAAGACGAGCTTCAATATTTACGTAAATTACGCTTTATAAAAAGTGACTTTGTCGATTATTTAGAACTGTTTCAACTGAAGCGACGCTTTATTCGAGCTAGCATCGATGCTGAAGGACGTTTGGATATTCATATTGAAGGTCCGATGGTCCAAGCCATGATGTTTGAAATTTTTGTATTGGCAATTGTAAATGAACTTTATTTTAGTCGTATCAAAACCGATGAAGTATGGGCTGAAGGCGAGCGCCGTTTAAAGGCTAAGCTTGAATTGATTCAGGAATTTGAAAAAACACAAAAACCGAATGATCCTCCATTCTTAGTTTCTGATTTTGGTACACGTCGCCGTTATAGCTTCGTATGGCAAAAACATGTTGTAGCAGCCTTTCATAAAACAGTGCCAAATGTGTTCCGTGGTACAAGTAATGTCCTGCTCGCAAAAGAGTTAAACATTACACCAATTGGGACCATGGCTCATGAATTCCTACAAGCTTTTCAGGCCCTTGATGTACGTCTGCGTGACTTTCAAAAAGCGGCTTTAGAGACATGGGTTCAAGAATATCGTGGAGACTTAGGAATTGCCCTAACTGACGTTGTTGGTATGGATGCGTTCCTGCGAGATTTTGACTTGTACTTCGCGAAACTATTTGATGGCTTACGCCATGATAGTGGTGACCCTTACGAATGGGGGGATAAGGCCTATGCGCATTATCGTAAATTAAAAATTGATACCAAAACTAAGATGCTGACTTTTAGCGATGGTCTTAATTTGCCAAAAGCATGGGAATTACATCAATACTTTAAAGATCGTTTTCAGGTGAGTTTTGGTATTGGAACTAATTTGACTAATGATATGGGACAAAAGCCGCTCAATATTGTGTTGAAACTTGTTGAATGTAATGGCCAGTCGGTTGCGAAAATCTCTGATAGTCCCGGTAAAACCATGACTGATAACGATACTTTCTTGGCTTATTTACGTCAGGTTTTTGAAATCGAAGAACTTGAAGAAGTGGTTTAAGTAATAAATAGTCTCTCTATTTTGTATTTTTAAAAGTGAGAATGCTGATATCTGATTTTCTGCTAAAGAGTTGCAGAAAATCAGAGTTTGTTAGATATATGCTTATGCTAAGATTGGAAATAAGCTGGTATAAAAAGTAACCATGACGATGACACCTCCAGATTTTAAACTCGATTTATTAATAGAAGCAGAAGAGTTAGTGCCTTATTTAGGCAATGAATATATTCGCGTTGTAGATTTGAGCCGTGCATCGGTTTATGAACAACTCCATGTCCCTCATGCCATTCATTTACAGCCGAAATGGTTGGTGGCTCAAGATGAAGAAGCTACTGGCATTTTGCCAGATGAAGCGGGCTTACAGGCACTTATTGAAAAATTGAATATTTCACCTAATCATCATGTCGTGGTTTATGATGATGAAGGCGGAGCATGGGCTGGGCGTTTAATCTGGAATTTGCATTGCTTAGGATTCACTCGTACCAGTTTAATTAATGGCGGTATCCATGCATGGTTAGGAGCAGGGTTGCCAACTACAGCAGAAGTCGAAAAAGTTTCTCCTGTTGCAGACTTAATTCAGATTGATTTATCGCATGCTGCTCAGTTCCGAGTGAACTATGAGGAGCTGCGCAAACAAGTTGAGCAAGAAAATGTGCAATTGTGGGATTGCCGCACGAGTGATGAATATAGTGGGATCCGTTTAGCGGCGCGACGCGGCGGTCACATTCCAAATGCCCTCCATTTTGAATGGAGTACTGCACTTAATCGTGAAAATCATCTAAAATTGCATCCGCTTGAACGCACGCGGCAGCGCCTTGAACAACTGGGGTTTGATTTACATCAACCTGTAGTTGTGTACTGCCAGTCACATCACCGTTCCGGTTTGGCCTATATTTTGGCTAGGCTCTTGGGCTGGGAAGCCAAAGCCTATGATGGTGCGTGGAGTGAATGGGGCAATCGCCTCGATAGTCCTATTATTACTGGAGAATCACCGTCGTGAGTTTCACATCTCGATTAAAAAAAGAATTATTTATTAAGGCACAAAACCTTGTACCACAGCATCAATTAAGCCGTGTGGTAGGTAAAGTTGCTGCGAGTGAAAATCCAGTTGTGAAAACTGCTGTTATTCATGCATTTAAAACCAAATATGGGATTGATCTATCGATTGCTGAACAAGGCAATGCACTAAAATATAAATCTTTTAATGACTTTTTTACTCGTGCTTTAAAAGATGGCGTGCGTCTCGTTGACGAAAATGCAGATAGTATTGTGTCACCTGCTGATGGTGCTATTTCTCAAATTGGTAAGATCACTGCGGGTGAAGTATTTCAAGCAAAAGGCCAAAGCTTTTCTGTAGAGAAACTCATTGGCGACCCACAACTTGCTCAGCCGTTTCAAGAAGGCGAGTTTGCGACAGTCTATCTATCTCCACGCGATTACCACCGTGTTCATATGCCTTTTGCAGGTACATTAACTGAAACTTTGTATGTACCAGGTGAGCTATTTTCGGTAAATCAGGTGACTGCTGAAAATGTACCGGGACTATTTGCCCGTAATGAACGCATGGTGTGTTTGTTTGATACTGAACTTGGCCGTATGGCTGTTGTGTTAGTGGGTGCAATGATTGTTGCTGGTATTGAAACTGTTGCAACAGGTAAAGTGAAACCTTCAGGTCGTATCGAATTACAGCATCATCAATTAAAGCTAGAGAAAGGTGCTGAGCTTGGACGTTTTTATTTAGGTTCTACTGCGGTTATTTTATTTGAAAAAGATAAGATCGAATGGGAACAACGCTTTAAAGCTGAGTCTGTGGTTGTAATGGGCGAGCGCATGGGACATACAGTTTAGTAAATGATATAACCCCTATAAGATAAGTAAACCCTGACTTTAATTATTCAGGGTTTATTTTTTTGATTTAAATTATATAAAAGTAAAATATATAACTGTGTTTATATTTATATTATATAAATATATAATTATTATTGAGTGATCTGAAATAAGACATTATAGAAGCTAGTCCATAAATATGTGTCTGAAGAGAGCAAAAATATTAATATGATTGAAAATTAATAAATAAAAATAGAAAGAAATATTTAAGTTAGACTTAAGTTGTAATTTTAATTCTATTTGAAGATAAGTTGTTAAATCTAAAAAAATTATTTAATTTTATAAATATGATGTGCTTTTTAGATATTGCACAACCTTTAGCCTTGGCACAATGCTTGCTAACTATTCAGGACCTTACTGTAATTTTCATATTTTTTAGGTTCTGAAATCATGTTAAAAGTTAAACGCCTTACAGCTTCGGTTTTATCTGTACTTTGTATTTCACTCACTCATGCCAATGATTTTAAAGTTTTAAATCAAATTTCAAAACAGCCTACTCAACTTCAAAGTGGCGAATATAAAGGTAATTATTACGTTCCATCTACTTTAAATACTATTACATGGGGCTATTTACCGAATCGGGATGCTAAACCCGTGCTTACTGTTCCTTCGGATAGTGTTGTGACATTTGATACGGTTTCTCATGAAGGTTTGCTTGAAGACCAAGGGCGTAATGCTGAAAAGTTCTTTCAATCGAAAGGTGTCAAATCTAATGAAATATTGGAAGATGCAAAAACAATTACGCAGTCAAATTTAAAGCATGATTTTCATAAAGATGGGCCACATATTGTGACAGGTCCTGTTGCAATTGAAGGCGCACAGCCCGGTGATATTTTGAAAGTTGAGGTACTTAAAGTTGAGCCGCGTGTACCTTACGGTGTTATTTCAAATCGACATGGTAAAGGTGCGTTAGTGGGGGAATTTCCTAAAAAAGCAAAGCAAGAAAATGCATCGGCTGAGCATCCTGAACGCTATGGAAATGTCTCAATTTTCACACCAATTGAAAAAAATGCTAAAGGTGAGTACGAAGGTGTATTAAAAACAGAATCGGGTAAATCAATACGTTTCCCGCTGTATCCTTTTATGGGAATTATGGGGGTAGCAGCCAATACTTCTGAGCCTGTTCACTCTGTACCCCCTGCAATGTATGGTGGAAATATTGATATTAATGAACTAGGTGCAGGTTCAACAGCTTATTATCCTGTTCAGGTCAAAGGCGCATTATTCTATACGGGTGATAGCCATTTCGCGCAAGGGGATGGTGAAGTAGCATTAACGGCACTAGAAGCTTCAGCCCGCGCAACACTAAAATTTACCTTGCTCAAAGCAGGTAAAGATAAAATACCGGGCAAAGAGCTAAAACAACCTTTAGCTGAAAATGCTGAGTTTTGGATTACACCGGGTCTTGATGAAGATCTAGATGAAGCGATGAAAAAGTCTACCCGTGAAGCCATTCGTTTCTTAAACCAAGAATACGGTATTGATGAAGCAACGGCTTATGCGTATTTAAGTGCCGCAACTGATTTTGAAGTTTCACAAGTTGTAGATAAAACCAAAGGTATTCATGCAAAAATCAGAAAAGCTGATTTTAAAGAGTTTGAGAGCAAATAATTAAGTAAACCAAGCTTGGTATTTAAAATATTAAATACCAAGTTAAATTCATTTCAACTATCAATAAGTTTTATATATTTTATAATTGAGTATAATAAATATCACACATATTTATTAGTATAAAATCTAATGCACTCACTTCCGAACGCTCTACTTTATATTGCTGCATTATTAACATTCTGTGCCGCATTACTTCATTTTGTTTGTGTGTTCTGGGGGGTAAATGGTTTTCGGTTTTTAGGGGCCGGGAAAAGTATTGTTCAGATGGTCGAAAGAGGGCATTGGTATCCTAATTTTACAGCTATAGCTGTGGGATTAATTCTAACGGTATGTGCTACTTATGCTTTCTTTGCAGCAAAGGGAATAGAGCTATTACCATTTACTAAACTTATTTTGTCGCTTGTTGCAGCGGTTTTTCTTATCCGTGGTCTGGCTTTTCCATGGTTAAAGTCAAAATTTGTCGGTAATAGTGATTTATTTTGGTATATCAGTTCAGCCTTTTGTCTCATATTGGGAAGTTTATATGCCGTTGGAGTATATTTAATTTGAAATGAATATATTCTAGGTGAACTAGAGTGAATAATTTTAAAAAAGAAAAGGGAGCTACGCTCCCTTTTCTAATTATTTTGTCCAACCATATTTTTTGAAAATAGTATGACCTTGCTGAGACGATAAGAACTCTACAAAACGTTTAGCCTCAGCGTCTTTTAAACTATGTTTGGTTAAGGCAATATCTGTATCACGATAGACAACCAGCTCTGGTTCAATAGGTATAATTTGTCCAACATCTGGGTTACTAACTCCCCAAATATTAAAAACTAACCAAGCATCATAGCTACTATTTTCTTCCCAGTTTTTCTTGGCAATACCTGTATTGGCTGCATAGGTGGCAATATTTTTTCGAACAGATTTGGTTAATTGAATATTGCCAGTTCTACCCGCAATATCCTCCCACATACCTACCTGACCTGCACCATGAGTAACTAAAACTTTAATATTGGGTTTAGCTAGATCTTTAAATCCTTTAATATTTTTAGGATTTCCTTTGCGTACTAAAATCGCTGCTGGGCGTAAATATAAAGGTTCCACCGAGTCTTTTATAATTTGCTCAGAAAAAGCATTTTCGAAATCAGACATCATGGCTTCAGAACCACTATATATAACATCCACATCTAGTTTCGCTTTGTCATACCATTGAGAAGTTGGACCAGAAGTCACATGGACTGCTATCCCCGTTTTATTGCTGAATTGTTTGGCGGCTTCTTTCATGGCAGGTGCTGGCCCACCAGGACCATACACTTCTACGTCTGCAAAACTATGGATAGGTAGAGAACCGAGAATAAGACAAATCAGATAGGGTATAAATTTATATTGTTTTGACATTTTAATCGCTATAGTAATTAAGAAAATATCAGCATATATTTTTTATTATTGAAATTGGATTAATTTTTGCAACGATATTTATAATACATTTCTTTAAAATATATTCTAATTAGATTTTAAGTGTTTATATATAAATGTAAATTATTTTGAGTTAAATATAAATATAGAAGATTTTATGGTAATTTATATTTTATAAATTAATTATTTAAATAGATGTAATGTAAATAATAGAGGAGTAATCCCTTGATTAAAAAAAGTAATTCTTTTTTAAAAATTTTATTTAGCAGCGCTTGTTTGGTGTCTGGTTCTGCTATGGCTGTTCCCATTACAGATTTGGGTAAGCAAATTGTGAGCGACAAACCGGGTTCAATACTGTCTCTAGAACGGCAAGATGTGACAGATTTATTTCCTCATGCTGATCAGCGTTTGTTAGTTAATTATCGTAGTCGAGGGATTAAGGGCGAGCCCATTGTGGCATCCGCTTTTATTTTATTACCAAAAGGCACTCCGCCAAAAAATGGTTGGCCGATACTGGCTTGGGCGCATGGCACGACTGGAGTTGCTGATACTTGTGCACCTTCGGGTGATTATGTTGGCGGCCCCGTTCATTCATACCAAGAAGTTGCTTCTAAAGCTTTAGATGGTTGGCTTGCACGTGGCTATGCAGTTGTTGCACCTGATTATCAGGGTTTAGGTACACCGGGTGGGCATCCTTACATGAATGCAAAGAGCCAGCTTCATACGGTGGTTGATGCAGTGCGGGCATTACATATGCTCAAGCCTAAGAGTTTTAATAAACAGTGGTTGGTGATGGGGCACAGTCAAGGCGGAGCTGCGGCAATTGCAGTGTCTGCTTATGGTCAAAAAGATGCGCCTGAACTGGATTTAAAAGGGGCAATCGCTCTTGCACCAGGCGGCTATCAATATGAAGGTATTGCAGAATATGTGCAGAGTAATCCAAACCCAGAACCAAGTGTGGCAGCATTTTTCCCGATTGTTTTATTAGGAGCACAAGCAGCAGAACCAAGTATTGTTCCTGAGAATTTAGTCAGTCCAGAAATGAACACAGTGCTGACTCAAGCGCGCAGTCGTTGTTTATCTGAACTTCAATCTGATTTGAAGAAATCTCCTTCTAGCATATTTCGAACTGATGCAGATTTAAAACCTCTTTTGGCTTATCTAAAACAACAGTCCATTGAAAATATGGTGCCTACCGTGCCATTAATGATTGTTCAAGGTTCTAAAGATCATTTAGTCGACCCTAGAGGCACATCTGCTTATTATCAGCAGCTATGTAAATTAAAAAAACCAACTATATATCAAACGATTGATGGTGGAGATCACCGCGATGCATTACGCCAGAGCAATACGTTTGCCACTAACTTTTTAAACGTAATAGAGAAAAACCAGAGCAAATCGTATTGCTCTAATTTTAAGTAAATTAGTTTAACTAATACAAAAAAGCCGACTTTTCATAAGTCGGCTTTTTATATGTACAAAGGATAATTTTAGGTCATGTTATATAGTCTTTCTTTCGGAAAAACTGCGGTAAATGTTGATCCTTCATTTTCTTTAGACTGTACATCTAAATACGCGCCGTGTTGCATCAGCACGTGTTTTACAATCGCAAGACCTAAACCTGTACCACCTGTTTGACGACTACGGTCACTGTCAACACGATAGAAGCGTTCAGTTAGTCGTGGTAAATGTTTAGGGTTAATCCCAATGCCTGTGTCTTGTACACTAAAGTACGCATGTTCACCATCGTCGTGCCAGCCAATGGTAATGGTTCCACCTTTAGGTGTGTACTTGATAGCATTGGTAATTAAGTTACTAAATGCACTAGCAATTTCCATGTCAGAACCAATCAGGTCGCAGTGGCTATCAATATGTAAATTGAGCGTGTGTCCATAATCGGCATTGTAGGCCTGAGCATCGTCAAAGAGTTGACTCATTAAACTCGGCATTTCAATAATCTGATTCTTTGCAATTTTTTTATTATTTTCTAAATTCGATAATAGTAGTAAGTCATTCACCAAAGCATTCATACGCTTGGTTTGCGACTGCATCTGATCAAACGCACGTTTCCAGCGCGGACTAATATCTTCCTGATCGGTAAATGTCTCGATATAACCACTCAGTACAGTTAATGGTGTACGAAGTTCATGAGAAATATTATCGACGAAGTCTTTACGCATTTGTTCAAGGTTGTGCATACGAGTCACATCGTATGCCACCAATAAGCGACTTTCTCCACCAAATCTTGTGAGTTTAACCTGTACATATCGGTCATCATCAAAATTTGAGTGAAGCTTAATCCCATCGGGTGCCTGATCAATATTGTTAAAATATTCAATAAAGGTTGGCTGACGTAAAATCGTTAATAGATTTCGGCCGCGGTCGAGAGGACTGATTCCTAACAAACGTTCGGCAGCAGGGTTCCACCACTCGATTTGATGTTGGTCATCAATTAAAACAACGGCTTCAGCAAGCGCAACCAAAGATGATTGTGCACGGTCGATTAAACCGACCATTTCGGCCTGTACAATTCGTTCTTGGCGCTGAGCGCGATAGACATTAAATAATAATGCCCCCCAAATCCCATTAAGATTTGGAGGAACGTCATAAGGTTTATTCGCAATCCAGTCATTGACCAGATATAAAGAACGCAACTGGAGTGTAAAAAACACCACGAAGGCGATAAAAATACAGCTCCAGAAATACCCAACGCCTAAACCGACTAAACCGGCAATAATTAGAAAAAATAATAAGAGCCGTAAATCTTGTTTGGCAAACGTCCATAAACTACTGTAGCGAGAAAGCTTTTGTTCACGTACCTGTTCGGGGACGGGGTAGGGTTCATACATAAATCTTGGTTAACCTGCGGCTAAATCTGCACGTGTTGAGAAACGGTAGCCAGTTCCACGCACAGTCTGAACAAATCGGTCAACACCAAAAGGTTCTAAAACTTTACGCAAACGGCGAATGTGCACATCGATAGTGCGGTCTTCGATATATACATTACCGCCCCACACTTGATCGAGCAACTGGGCACGTGTATATGCACGCTCTGGATGGGTCATAAAAAATGCAAGTAAGCGATATTCAGTTGGACCCATATCTAAAATGCTGTTGCCAAAGCTAACACGCTGGCTTACAGGATCAAGAATTAAGCCATTGGCATCAATGGTTTTTTCGCCACTTAATGCATTAGCACGACGCAGAACTGCCTTGATACGTGAAACCAGTTCACGTGTTGAAAAAGGCTTAGTCATGTAGTCATCTGCACCTGCGTCAAGACCTTGTACTTTGTGGTCTTCTTCTCCGCGAGCAGTCAACATAATCACTGGAATTTCTGCTAAGTTCTCATCGCGTTTTAAGCGGCGACATAAATCGACACCACTTACGCCTCCAGGTAACATCCAATCAAGCAAGATAAGCGCCGGACGTTGGTCGACGATAATTTGATGAGCCTGTTTGGCATCTTCTGCCTGTAAACACTGAAAGCCTGCCATGTCCAAAGAAGTATGGATCATTTCGCGAATAGGAAGCTCATCATCGACAATTAAAATATAGTCATCTTTCACAGCGCAATATCCTATAGATTTAACGGTGAACCGTTTTGTAGTTATGACAGGCTTATTACAAAGATTAATTATGACAATTTCATTGCAGAAAAGTCTATAAAATTAAATTTAGCAATAATTTGTGACAAAACCAAGGCAAAGGTATGACCAAATTGTGACATGAAGACTTTAATTTTCTTAAAATCATTCAATAGCTTATAACTTGAATGGCTTAGCTGGTTTTGCACATTTATGTCTGTCAAAAAACTTTAATATTATTTTGAAACTTGCGCTAATAAAGATAAGAAAACGATACGGCATGCGGTTAAAACCTGCTCAAGAGACTGTTCAAACCCTCCCATGACCCATCGAATCGCAATTTGAGTGACGTATCCATTCAAACCAGTTGCGATTAAAGAAAGCTCATTTTCGTGGTGTTGAATTTGCGGCATGGTCAGCATAACAAAGGCTTGAATCATGCGATCAAATTGCGCAAGTGTTTCTTGAATAGTGGCCTGATTATGTAACTCTTGTACCAAAACTGCGTCGACATAGACAATACGAGCTAATCTTGGGTCGTCTTTTAATGTTGTCAGCAGTGCTCGCAATCCTGCATCGACCATTTTTTCTGGATCGGGGGTAGCTTTAATCACGGCTTGCATTAAGTTCTGCTGTAATTCTTCAATCATTTTTAAAAAGATGGTTTGGAATAAATCTTCACTCTTTTTAAATGATTCATAAAAATAACGTTCTGTGAGTTTTGCCTCTTGGCATACATCTTTTACCGTCACGGAAAAAAAACCGAGTGTTCCGTAGGTCGCAATACCTGCTTCAATCAATTTTTCACGGCGCGCCTCTTTACGTTCAGATAGAGATAACCCTTTGAACTGACGTTCTTTACTCACACTTTTTGTTTTCTTTTTACTGGTTGAGTCGTTAGTCGCCATAAATAAGTCGTTTCCTAAAGAATGGTTTCCTAATTTATAGGTTTTGGCCAAATATGCTCACTATGATAAAGCTCTCAGAAGAATTGTGCCATTCTATCTGAAATTACAGTGTACTATATTGACAATGGGTATTGTCAAAATTATATTGAAGATGTCTGAACTGCACATGCAATGAACCGGTTGTGCAAATATCGAAAAACAAAGGATGGACAATGAAAAATTTTAAAAACAAAGTCGCTGCAATTACGGGCGCAGGTTCTGGCATTGGGCGACAGCTAGCAATTCTTTTGGCAAAACAGGGCTGCCATCTTTCGTTGAGTGATATTAATGAAAAAGGATTACAACAAACTGTCGAGCTTTTAAAACCGTACAGCAATATTACGGTTACCACCAAAAAACTTGATGTGTCTGACCGTGAAGCGGTAAAGCAGTGGGCACAAGAAACTGTACAAGATCACGGTTCTGTTAACCTAATTTTTAACAATGCTGGTGTCGCGTTAGGCTCAACTGTTGAAGGTGCAACCTACGAAGATTTAGAGTGGATTGTTGGGATTAACTTCTGGGGTGTGGTGTACGGAACTAAAGAGTTTTTACCGTTCATTAAGCAAACTCAAGATGGCCATATTATTAACATCTCGAGCCTATTTGGTCTGACTGCTCAACCGACTCAATCTGGTTATAACGCGACTAAATTTGCTGTACGTGGTTTTACTGAATCATTACGCCAAGAGTTAGATATTGAAAAAAGTGGCGTAAGCTCATTGTGCGTACATCCGGGCGGAATCCGCACCAATATTGCTAAAGCTGCAAAAATGAGTGATAGCTTGAATAGTTTGGGTATGGATCCGACGAAATCAATTCAAAACTTTGACAAGCTACTACGTACCCCACCTGAAGAAGCAGCTCGTCAAATTTTACAAGCGGTATTAAAAAATAAACGCCGTTTATTGATTGGTAGTGATGCAAAAATTCTTGATGCATTCCAGCGTTTATTCCCAACAGGATATCAACGTGCTTCAACCATTGTGACCAAATTAATGAAATAATTTTTTAACGAAAAAAAGCCATCAAATGATGGCTTTTTTTATGTGACTTGGATGGTTCTAAATAAGAACTTTGATCTTCTTTTTCTTCCAGATAAATTGGTAATACAGGCCTTGGATAATACATAAACTGACGAATGCCAAGGCATAGGCAACCCAGATGCCTTTAAGCCCCCATATTGAGCTAAACCAATAAGCACATGGAATTTCAATAAATAAAATAGCAGAGATGTTTAACAACATTGGAACAGTCACGGTTCCGCTGGCACGCATGATCGATGCAAAAATGGCACCTGCACCAAAAAACAAAATTGCCCAAAGTACAATAAATAAAAGTTGCTGCCCTAACACCACTACAGTTGGGTCGGTAATAAACAAAGCCATTAAATATTTTGAAAATAGATAGCCAAGTGCAATTAAGGTACCCGTAAATAAAAAGTTCATTCCCAAAGCTGTGCGGGTTACCCGTGCTAACAGATCTGATTTGCCTGCGCCAATCGCTTGTGCTGCAAAAATTGAAGCCGCAATTGAGATCGACAGGGCAGGGAACTGAATGTAGTTAAGTACCTGATTCACTGCACCATACGCTGCTGTAGCATGCGATCCGTAATGGTTAACCAACCCAACAATAACCAAGCCAGCCATTGAGGTGGTAATCATTTGAATGCCGGTTGGAACGCCTAAGCGTAAAATGATTTTGCTCAGTTCTGGATTGTGACGGATATGTTGCAGAAGCTGACGATTTGGTCGAAGTGGATGATTTTTCTTGTTCAGATAAATTGCCAGAAAAATCAAAATAGCAACATAACCCGTGATCGTTGCAATTGCTGGAGCAATAATTCCTAGGGCGGGTAAGCCAAAATAACCTTTAAGCAATATCGGGGTAATCACTAAGCCGATGACACTGGTCAAAGCCAATGCAAGTAACGGCGTGGTACTGTCGCCTACACCACGTAAAATTGAAGTATAAATAATATAAACAAATAAAAGCGGGCTACCTGCTAGCATCCATTGCACATAAGGCAAAGCAAGATGCATTACCTTTGGATCTGTACCTAATAACTCTAAAATATCGTGGGCAAAAAATACGCCGATAATCGCGGTAATTACCCCACCAATCAGTGTCATAAATAGGGTAGAACCGACCACACTTTGGACTTTTTCTATATTTTGTGCACCCCATGCTTGCCCTACTAAAACAGTAGTACCCGTTGAAATCCCGATAATAAAAGCAAGGAGCAAGAATAAAATAGGGAAAAAAACCGAGACGGCAGCAATCGCATCAACTCCCATCATTTGGCCAACGAAGATGGTGTTAATCGTTCCCGATAAGTTTTGCAAAATATTGGTTGCAATGAGAGGCAGTAAGAAAACAAAAAATGTTTTCCATAGATTTTGCTGATGAATTAAAGACTGTCTTGGTGGCATGTGTTCTCCATCGCCCATCTCTTTGATGAGCGGGGCAGACATTCAACTTAGCATATTTAGGTGAAATTTCTTGTAGTGTTTTACTATGCTAAGTTTCTAAATTTATTAACATTCATTCAAGATTTCTCCTGCTTTTTGCAGAGTCTCATCATTTTTAGCAAAGCAGAAGCGAATCAGGCGTAAAGACTCTGGCGCTTGCTGGTAGAAAACCGAAACAGGAATAGCCACAATTTTATGTTGCTCGGCTAGAAATTGGCACATTTCTACATCGTTTAAGTCGGGTCTAATCTGACTGTAATCAAGGTTTTGAAAATAGGTCCCTTGAGATGGTTTTAGTAAAAAACGGCTATTGTGAATTGCCTGATTAAAACGATCTCGCTTAGTTTGGTAAAACTGCGAAAGCTCTTGAATATGTTCCGGATGTTGCTGCATATATTGCGCTAGAGCAATCTGACAAGGTGTCGTGCCACAGAAATTCGCATATTGGTAAATCTGGCGAAATAAACGCATTAACTCAGGTGAAGCGATGCAATAACCTGTTTTCCAGCCCGTTACATGAAAGGTTTTTCCAAAAGAACCAATCACAAAACTGCGCTCTCTGAGTTCAGGAAAATGCAATGCACTAAAGTGCTGTTGGTTATCAAAGACCAGATGTTCATAGACTTCATCGGATAAAACTACAATGTTTTTATCTTGAATCAGTGCAATCAGTTCTAACCAGTCTTGTTTATCCCAGATGGTACCTGTTGGATTATGGGGAGTATTCACCACAATCATACGGGTTTTGTCATTAATCAAATCTTTAACTTGCTGCCAGTTCACCTTAAAGTCAGGCGCTTCAAGTGCAATATGAACAGCTTTACCGCCAGCTAATTGCACAGAAGGGCCGTAGCTGTCATAACTTGGGTCAAAAATAATGACTTCATCACCTGCGTTGATGCATGCCTGTATGGCACAAAAAATTGCAATGGTTGCGCCGGGAGTAATTGTGATTTGCGTTACAGGGTCAAGTTGAAGTTGGTCACGCTGCTGAAATTGTAAAGCGAGCTGTTCCCGTAAACCGAGAATACCATCGCCGGGTGGGTATTGATTATGCCCAGCTAAAGTCGCCTGAGATAAAGCTTCCAGTAAGGCTTGTGGTGCCGGAAAATCTGGGAAGCCTTGTGACAGGTTGAGAGCACCTAAACGATGTGCCATTGCCGTCATGGTACTAAAAATAGTCACGCCTTGAGTGGCCAGTTTGGACTGTAGTTGAAGCATATTGTTCTCTTATTAAAATATTTAAAGTTATAAAATTGATTCGATCACTGCCCGAATTACACCGAGGGTTAAACCAATAAATGCACCGACTACAACGCCATTTACTCGGATCATATGTAGGTCGCCACCGACTTCATTTTCAATTTTTCCGATCATTTCACGTGAATCCCATTCATGAATACGCTCGCTCACATAACGGATAATTTTATGGCTATATTGATCTGTAAAAGTCAGCGCAAGTCCTGTCATTTCTTTGTTCAACACTTCACGTACTTTGGCATTTTGAACAAGATTTTCACCCAGTTGCTGAATAGCAGCTCTTAGGTTCATTGCAATGCCAGAGTCTTTTTTCATTAAATCTTCTTTAATGGCATTACATAAAATCGTAACAGCGCCACTGATAAAATTGAGAACTTGAGGGCTGTCTAAAAGGGCATCTTTACCGCTGTTGAGACGTTGGCTAGCAACGCTGTCTGGTTTTGCCAGCTCAAGCATGAGAGAGTGGGCAATGGTTTCAATTTCTTGTCGCCATGGGTGTTCAGGGTCTGCCAGCATCGATTCTACTTTTTCAACCAGTGAATCGATGGTACGTTGTTGAACATCAATACCAATCCAGCTTGCGCCTTTTGCAAGTGACCAGACACCAAGTGCTTTAAACATTTTTCGGGTTAATTCACGGGTTTTATCTGGGTTTTGTACCACCCATTCATGAGCGATATCGAGTCCACGCTGTAAGACGTCTTGGTGGAAATCATTTTCCAATACCGCGCGTAGCATTTCACTTGCGAGTTTATTGACCTCAGTATTACGCACCCATTGCACACTATTGTTTTGCACAAAATTGGCAATTTGATCTTGGCTAACAAACTCAAAAATTTTCGGTACGGTTTGCTGAATGAGCTGCACCACTTGGGTATTGTTTTGTGGGCTTGCTAACCATTGACCAATTGCAAGGCTTAAGTCAGTTTTTTCTAAGCTTCGTTCGACCACTTGAGGTGAAAGAAAATTTTCTTGTACAAAACGGCCCATTGACTCTGCAATGCGAGCTTTGTTGCGCGGAATAATTTCGGTGTGGTCGCGTAAAAACTTAGGAATGGGTAACTTACCAAATGGGTTCCGAAACAGAACCGTAATCGCGTACCAGTCGGCTAAACCACCGACTACACCGGCTTCTGCCCCTAACATTAAAATATGAATAAAACCTGTGTACTCTGGCAGAAAACGATCAGCCACCATCAGTGCAATCCACAGCACAACGACAATAATAAGCGCCAGAGTAGCAAAATATTTACTACGTTTAAGACTGGGCACGTGGTGAACTTCTTCTGCCATGTTCATAAATTTATCCTATTCATTTTTGTTTTACTGGAGGCTCAGGCGGTGGCAACAGCTCTCCTGTCGGACTCAATCCATATTTTTGTCCGATTGATTTCAAGATCAAGGTTGCATCAAAAGCATCCTGTGGAGCCTGCTTTTGATCCCGATAACATTCAATAGTATACGACACTTGAACAGGGTCGATATTGACCACTTGTGGGTAATCATAGAACGGATCATGCCAGAAACCTGGGTAGCGACGACCATAACCATATGGGTAAAAGCTTGGAGCTGATGGATAAACCACAGCCTGACGTGGCGGTTTCTGGCTCTGATTACTTGGATCATTTTGCACTTTAAAAAAGCGGAAACCTTTTTGTATCGTCGTTTGTGCCGCTTTCACTAAGGTAATTTCTTCAGCTCTGCCATAACTCATATTGGGGTCGGCTTGAAAACTAATACGGAACGTTTGGGCATTTAGAGGATATGCTGAAAACTGGCCAAGCTGATCAAAGGTTCTTGGTTTACTTGGAGTCGTTGCACACGCAGTTAAAGTTAAGGCAGTGCCTAAGGCTAAACAAAGAGAGAGATATTTCATGATGAACTCCCAGCTGAGCATTAAAAAATAGATGACTCAGCATTAAAAATTAAGAAGTTTTAAAAACTACTGTTCGGTTCTAATAAAAATTCGGTTTCCTCTGGAGTAGAAACACGCCCAAGAATGGTATTTCGATGAGGATAGCGTCCAAAGCGATCAATAATAACTTTATGCTTTTTCTCAAAACTTAAGTTAATTTCATTGCCGAGGCGTTGAAAGAGTTTTAAGGCAAACTCATGAATCAATTTTGATTCACTATGCATAAACGGCATATATAAGAAAGAACGTTGCTCTGGATTAAGCTGGGCATCGAGTTGCAAGCTAATCGTTTCTTGTGCCAAAGCTAATGCCAAGCTGTCGTAGGCAAAAGATTGGGGTTGATCACGATAAATGTTGCGAGAAAACTGGTCTAGTACAATAATCTCTGCCAGACGGCCTTCAGCTGTTTTTCGCCATGACCATAGTTCTGCTTGAGTTGCCTGTCGATGAACCTCAGAAAAATTTTCACGGATTTTTTTGTCAAAATCATCACTTTTTGCAAACCAAAGTGAACGGTGTTCAGGAGAAAACCAAAAGTTTAAAATGTCTTGTTCGTTCATGATATTGACAACTCTTTAGCAATTATTCTTCAATAAAATCACAATTCTTTCGTGTCTTAAATAACAAGATTGTGATAAAAATTGCCAAACTGGAATGATGTGAGTATATAAATAGCCGTATCATCTCACGATTTTGTATATAGTGATATTTAATAAGCGAGCAAATGCATGAGTCAACCCACTACACCCTCTCAATCAGTTATTCCTGCTTGGGTGGATTCGTCGCTACTACAAGGCATGTTACGTGGAATAGAGCGTGAAAGCCTACGTATGCAAAGTAATGGGTTCTTATCACAAGAGTTACATCCAAAGGCATTGGGTTCGGCTTTAACACATCCACAAATTACGACTGATTATTCAGAAGCATTAATGGAGTTTATTACTTCACCTAAGCCAACCATTGGTGAAGCTTTGAATGAGCTCACCGATATTCATGCGGTTGTGCATCGTCATTTAGAAAATGGTGAGAAACTCTGGCCACTGTCTATGCCATGTATGTTAGACGACAATGAAGAGCGGATTCGTCTAGCACAATACGGCACGTCTAATATTGGTCGTTTTAAAACACTATACCGTCGTGGGCTAGGAATTCGATATGGTCGCCGTATGCAGACCATTTCAGGCGTGCATTACAATTTATCTTTTCCAGATACGCTTTTTGCCGAGCTACAAGCTCATGAAATTGACGAACAATTAAAATCATTAAGTTTGCAGGATTATCGTAGCCATCGTTATTTTGGTCTTATTCGTAATTTTATCCGTTTAACACCGTTAGTTATGTTTTTAGTGGGTGCTAGCCCAACAGTATGTCGTTGTTTCTTAACTGGACATAAACATCAGTTGTTGCCTTTAATCAAAGGTTCATACTATTTACCGTATGCTACAGCTTTGCGCATGGGACGATTGGGTTACCAAAACTCAGCTCAAAAAAGCTTAGGTATTCACTACAACAATTTGACTGGCTATCTGGATGGTTTACAAAAAGCCGTTCATTCTCCTTACCCGCCATTTAGCCGTTTAGGGTTAAATGATGCCTCTGGTGAGCCGTTGCAAATCAATGATCATGTTTTGCAGATCGAGAATGAATATTACAGTCTTGTACGCCCAAAACAGGTGCCTCAAAAAGGTGAAACACCGTCTCAAGCCTTGAAAAATCGAGGGGTGGGATATGTTGAGTTACGTGCTGTTGATGTAAACCCATATTCGGCAATTGGTGTTGATGAAACGACGGCAGGCTTCCTTGAAGTGTTAGCACTTTATTGTTTGCTAAGTGACAGCCCAGAGCTATTAGGCCCAGAGCAAGAGTTGGTTGAGAAAAATCAGACCGAGGTGGTAAACCGAGGCCGAGCACCGAACGCAACCATTACAGATTTAACAGGGTCATATCACATCGAAGATTGGGCACGTTTATATATTGCAAAAATGCAAGATTGTGCACAGCTACTCGATCAGACCTACGCAACGGACTTGTATGGTTCAGCATTAGCGATCATGCAAGCACGAATTGATGAAGTTGATGAGACTTTATCTGCCCATGTTATTGACGATACGTTAAAACATGGTGGAACTTGGAGTTTTGGTAGCCACATGGCGCAATTACATGCTGAAAGTTATGAAGAGCATGAGCTTAGTGTGGAAACCTTGAAACATTTTGAACAATTGGCTGCACAGTCGTTACAGCAGCAAGAACAACTTGAGCAAGATACACAGGTCAGTTTTGATCAATATCTTGAACAATATCGATAATAAAACGAGGTTTTACATGCGATTAAGTTACCGTTTGGTGAGTGGACTACTTGTTTTAGCAAGTATTGTCGGCATGTCTTTTGCGTTGTATCTGGAACATGTAAAAGGTTTAGAGCCATGTCCGCTCTGTATTTTTCAACGTGTTGGCTTAATGGCGATGGGTTTTGTGGCGCTCATAGCATTTTTGCATAACCCAGTTTCCAATGCGGTTAAACGCTTTTATGCATTTTTGGCTGGCATCGCAATTTTATGGTCAGTCGGTGTGGCAGGGCGTCATGTGTGGATACAGCATTTACCTGCAGATCAAGTACCGAGTTGTGGACCAGGTTTAAATTATTTAATTGATGCTTTACCTATGAAAGCAGTTTTGCAAGAAGTGCTTTCTGGTTCAGGTGAGTGTGCAGCTATTGACTGGACCTTTTTAGGTCAGTCTTTACCAGTTTGGTCATTGGTTTATTTCCTTTTGCTCTTACTGGTCTGTTTATGGCAGTTATTCCGTTTTTATCCAGTGTTTAAGACTGCTAAAAAGTAAGTTTAAGCAGATTAAAAAAAGCTCAATATTATGTTGGGCTTTTTTTTATTGTTTTAGAATTAATCAAACTATAAGAAAACAAATTAAAAAAAAGAATAATGATATAGACAGATAGGTCTGTTTTTTATAAAGTGCAGCCGTTTTATATCCTTATGATTATAAAAAATGTTTTTTAATATCTTTAATGTTTTGGAAAAAATAGGGTTAAGTGCACAGAAACGCGCGATTCACGTGCAATTTTCTAATGAGCTACTCAATAACCAAGTTTTTTTACAGCGTATCGAAGGCCAACATCAGCTAAATGGGGGAATTGAAGCTGAGTTAATTTGTCTTTCGACGAGTGCCCAAATTGCATTGAAGCAGTTTATAGGAATGCAAGTTGCTGTTGATCAGGTCACAGATACGGGCCAATTATTCCGAACAACAGGAATTGTGACTGAAGCTAGTTATGGTCAGAGTGACGGTGCTTTAACGCTTTATAAACTGACCTTAAAAGACGCGACAAATTTATGGCACAAGCGCCGTAATAGTCGTGTTTTTATGAATAAAAGTATTATTGAAGTCACGGAAATATTATTTAAAGAGTGGCAAGAAAAAAATCCACTGTTTGCTGCGAGTTTAAGTCTTGATCTTAGTGGGTTAAGTCAGAATTATGATATTCGTCCATTCATTATGCAACACAATGAATCTGACTATGACTTTCTTACGCGCTTATGGCGAAGTGAAGGTGTTAGCTGGTTAATTGATGAAGCCGAACTTTTTGTACCTCATTTCACTGCGCCAATACAAGCTCAAAAACTGAGACTCATTGATGACAATAGTCAGTACAAAGCTTTAGCACGTCGCAGCATTCGTTATCACAGAAGTAGTGCAACAGAATATCAAGATAGCATTACGGGTTTTGTAGCGGTGCGGACTCTGCAACCGACTGCGGTACATGTGCAGCGTTGGCAACCCGATGCTCTGGCACACGAAGAAGGTGTAGGTTCAGTTATTACTACACATATACATTCAGAGCAGTTTGATTCAGCGAGTTTGAGCCTTGAACAAGCATGGCACATGAGCCCAGCTTGGATGCAAGATTTAAAAGGGGAAGATCAAGCTACCGCTTCAAGTGGTAATCAGCTAGAAAAATTAAATCAGCACTTCACGAATATGTATGCGAGTCAGGCCAAATACTTTAAGGCCTATAGTAGTGTCCGTGATAGCCAAGTTGGTTATTGGTTTAACCTACAGGAGCATCCTGAAATTGATCAGCATGAAGGGGCTGATCAAGAGTTCCTGATTATTGCTAAAAATTTCTATAATCAAAATAACCTACCGAAAGATTTGCATCAGCAAGTTAGCCAGTTGTTAACCCAAAGTCGTTGGGATAAACATGGTTATGAAGATATTGAGCGCCAAGGTAATGAGCTGACCTTAATACGCCGTCAAATTAAAACTGCACCTGAATATCATCCAGAACAGCATCGACCAATTGCCTACCCACAAAGAGCGAAAGTCGTGGGGCCAGAGGGAGAGACCATTCATGTCGATGAATGGGGGCGTATAAAAGTACGCTTTCTATTTACCCGTAGTGATGATCATGGACATGACGGTGGTGCAGGGAGCAATGACAACGATACCGACTCGGCTTGGGTTGATGTACTGACTCCTTGGGCAGGTGAGGGCTATGGAGCACGGTTTTTACCACGTATTGGTGAAGTGGTTGTCATAGACTTCTTTGATGGCAATATTGACCGTCCATTTGTGACAGGGCGTATCCATGAAGCGCAGCGTTCGCCAACCAAGTTCGATGTAAAAGGGCAGCTTCCTGATACTAAAAAACTAAGCGGGATTCGCAGTCAGGAAATCAGCGGTAGTGGTTTTAACCAATTACGCTTTGATGACACAACGGGGCAAATCAGTACTCAACTACAAAGTAGTCATGCAGCGACGCAACTGAATTTAGGTAATTTAAGCCATCCGAAAGAACAAGCGACGAGCCAAGGTCGTGGTGAGGGTTTTGAGCTTAGAACAGATGCTTGGGGAGCTGTGCGTGCGGGCAAAGGCATGCTCATTAGTACTTATGCACAAGAGCAGGCGATTGCAGACCATTTAGAGGCTGCGCAAGCACAATCTTTACTTTCACAAGGCTACGAGAGTATGAAAATGCTCAGTGAAGTTGCAGCCAAGCAACAAACTGATGCTTTGAACGTGATTAATCGCTTACCCAAATTCATCCAGTCGCTTGAGCTAAAAACCACAGGTCAAGCATTAAATAGTACGGTGAACTTATTTAAAGAAGAGATTAATAACGATCCTATTCACGCCTTAAAAGACTGTGGCGGCTTTATCCAAGATATTGGCGCACTAGGCGGCAATGCAAAAGGCGTTGTAGATGAATTTAATGCTTTCTTTACCGATGCCAAAGATGCAGTAGAAAATTTAAAAGCGTTCATCGAAAACATTGAAGAACATGGAGCTGACATCGTTAAAGGTAAACTTGCCAGCATTAAAGATCGCATTCATAAAAAACCATTTGAGAGTATTCAAGAGGTCGGAAAAGTCTTAGGGAATGTGGAGACCAAAGACTTTGACATGATGAGTGTATGTGGAACGTTTAGTAAAGGCAGTAAATTAGAAGTATCACCTTCTAAAGCATTAAGTTCTTTGCAAGGCTTTATGGAAGGTTATACCCAAGGTTTAGAAAGCAGTTCCGATACTCAACAGCAAGAACAAGGCAAAATTTTTAGACAAGCGCTTATGTTATTAGCATCGCCAAATGGCATTGCCTTGACGACACCTGAAAATATTATTCTGCAAGCGTCGCAAGATATTGCTGAAAGTGCCAGCGGTTCAATTAATTTAAGTGCACAGAAAAATATTATTGGACATGCACAAGACAAAATCAGTTTGTTCGCTGCACAAAAAGGTTTCCGCGCTTATGCAGCAAAAGGAAAGCTCGAACTACAAGCACAAGACGATGCTATTGAAGCGATTGCTAAGAAGGTCATCAAGCTCATTTCTACTGAAGAAAAAATCGAGCTCACAAGCCCAAAAGAAATTGTATTAACAGCAGGTGGGTCGCAGCTCAAAATTAATGCGGATGGCGTATTTTCAACAACAGGCGGTAAGTTTGAAAGTAAAGCTGGGCAGCATTTGTTTACGAGTGGAGCTAAGGTTTCTTATGAGGTTCCTGAGTTGCCTAATACACCAAGTTTTAGTAATCGTTTAGATATCTATGATCTATTTTGGGAAAGTGATTTTACTAAGCTTAGTTATAAAGCTTTCGTTCCAGAGACAAATTCATTTACTTCAGGAGCTGTAGATGAGCATGGCCGTACAGGAAAAATCAGTACTGCTGATCCAAAAAAAGTTCAAGTTTTAATTGGTTCTGATGATGAATGGGGATTGTTAATTGATAGCTTTGATGAAGATGACTCTTTGGAGGATCAGAACGTTAATGGTAATAACGTAGGTCTTGATAATAATGTTGAAGATAGGGGCTGAAAATGAATAAAAAATCATTAGTTACAATACAAATCTTAGATTTATTTGGTAGCCCAATTTCAAAAGCACAATATGAAGTAAAAAATCAGAGAACTGGGCAAGTTATCGCTGCTGGAACAACAAACTCATCTGGATGTATTGTTGAAATCAGCCGAGATAAAGGAACGGCTTTAGATGTATATATTAAAAGTATGTTTAAAGGTTCAATGGTTAAAGTACAAAGTTTTGTAATGTCTAAAGACCGCATGGTCGTAAAAATTACAAGTCCCAAAGTACTTTTAGATTTAAAAACATTAACAAATCAAGGTAATAATGGGCAATATAAAAGAAAAACACATATTGTTAAAAAGGGTGATACGCTTTTTGAAATAGCACAAAAAAATCATACGACCGTTCGAGCACTAGAACGTTTAAATAAAATAGACGATCCAAATCAGATCAGTATTGGCCAAGTAATTAAATTGCCAGTTCATATTCCTGCTTCTGGAAATAATTCACATCAAGACAAACCTAAACACAAGCACTCGGCTCAACCTATAAATAAGCCTACTGCTGGTAGTGCAAAAACTATTCCAGTACCAGCAGCAAAAAGCCCACCTAATCCTACTTCCCAAACAAAACAAGAAAATGAGCTTCCGGAAAAAGTACATCAACTTTATGAAGATACTAAAAAAGCACTAAATGAAGCTGCAAATTCGGCTTCTAAAATTTTAACTGTTGATGATCGTAGTCAAGATGGAGGTACTCCTAAAGCAAATACTACAAATATTTGTACAACCAATCCTCAATGTATTTCCAGTGGTAAAAGTGAGTTAATAAGAGAAGTTAATATTCGTTTAGCAGGTTTTGGTGGAGCATTACCAACAGATGAATTTACAGAATTGACCGCAACATGTATTAAACAATTTCAACGGGATTATATGGGGGTTCCAGACACTGGAAAGATTTGTGGTTCTGTTTTAGCTGCTTTAGATAGATTCAGAGATGAATATGGAATAGCTTCTTTCTTTGATTCAATGAAATGCCCTTGTGGGGAATGTTCGGGTTTTGGTCGCAGCAGAAGTGGTAATTTCAGATTTGAGATGTATAACAAAACTACGAGACAATACATTAATGTTTCTAGGTATGCGAAAGAATATAATGGCATGCATAGAAGTTTGATCTGGGCACTTAAGGCAATGCTATTTTACTTTAAAAAAATGCCTAACCCAGCGGGATATAAAATTGTAAAGATTTCTTCTGGATATCGTTGTATTGATAATAATTGGAAAAATAAGCGTCCAACGACTAATCATATGGGATGTGCTTTAGATATTGTAGTTCATAACAAGAATAATCAAAAAGTTAGTATGAATGAACTTGAGGATCAAGTAAGAATAAAATGGTTTGGGAAGTACTTAAATACTAGCTTAGGATGGTCATCAAATAAATTTGGTTTAGAACGTATTTCAGACGGTGCAACAACGTGGGTCCATTTAGATGTTCGTGAATTTAATGAAGAATATAAAATTGACAAGTTATTTAGCACTAGTAAGGATGGATTAAATGGAAACTATCTAATAAATTTATTTAAAGCTGATGAGAAGGCTAATAAAATATTAGGATGTTCTGGAATAGTTATTTCCCCAAATAAAAATCCTAATCTAAATGATAGTTCTTTAGAGGATCTGATTAGGCAGTTGGGTAGTGTTATCTCTCATGGTGAAGGTAATTATGAATCTTATAATACTGGAACAAAAAATGTTAAAGGTGATAGAGTTGGCTATTCATTTAAAAACCCTGGGAAAGGCACTGTAACAAGCAAGAGAATTCAGCAAATTATTGATAATGCAGAAGCAAAAGATGGTAATGATAAAAATCGTTTATTTGCAACAGGTAAATATCAAACGACCTACTATACTCTTCAGGAAGGCATTAAACAGGGATATTTTACGGGAAGTGAAGTATATGATGCAAATATGCAAGAACAGGTATTTCGAGAATTTCTAATTAGTAAAAGAACAAAGCTTTCTCAATTTGTGAGAAAAGGTATCGGTAGTTTAAGAGATGCCCAATATGATGCTGCTCAAGAATGGGCATCAGTAGCAGTACCGAAAGGCCTTCCTTTAAAAAATGGGAAGATATCCGATGGAAATAAATCTTTTTATGAGAAACCTGGACAAAATTCTTCTTCTCCAGAATCAACTAAAATGGTTTTAGAAATTTTAGAGAAAATTCATAAATTTCATAAAGATGGTAAATAGGTTAAGTGGTGGAAAAATGAAAAATGCATCTGTTAGCTCAACTATACTTATAGTTTTATCAATTTTAGGATGCTCAAGTAATACATCTGTAGCTAAGAGTATCAATAAAATTGATGTCAAGGACTGTTCAATTGATTATGATGAGGTGGATTTTTGTTCCAAAGAAAGATTAAAAGATTATAATAATATTTTAAAAAACAAGGTATCAAATTTTGATAAAAACAAATTTTTAGTGAATTTTAAAGAAAAAAACTATTTATATCTTGCAGTTATTGATTTAGAAAAGCTTAAGGTTTTTACATTCCCAGCTTCATTAAGTGTAATGTCAAATATCAAACCTATAGAATTTTCATCTGATAGTAATTCATTTTGTTTAAATGGTAACTTTAATCAATATCAAAACTCTTATAGCGCTGTAAAAACTTGTTATACATATAATAATGGAAGTTTTGATTTTAAATCTAGAGCTGAATTAGATAAGGATATAAATAAATATAATAATTCTAGTTCTAATAATGTGATAAAAAAACTCAATTTACCAATTTCATCTGATTTTTTCTCTAAATGTACCGAGAAAAACTCAATTAAAAAATGTACGCAACTTGAAAATTCTAATAATCGGGCTTATTCTTTATCTGAATTAAAAAAAATATCTCCTGATTTTATAAATGTACTCAATGATAAAAAAGTAGATTCATTAAATGTAAATACATTTAGATTCCTTCCTCAATTAAAAGGTAATTTTTATTCTATTGCTGAAAAATATATTGATACAGATGAAAGTTCTAGTTCGGAATTTTATTTAATAAGAATAAAGCCTGACTTAAAAGTGGAGAAACTAGGAGATTATTACTCAATTGATAGTTCAGGAGTGATAAGTTATAAATATGAAAATGGTAAAATTTTAAAGAAAAATTTAAAATAGAATGGTCTTAAAATTAGACTAATATATACTTTGATTGTACCCTAACAGAGTTGGGGTACAGAGAGAAATTTTTAAAGCTGTATTCTAATTCTCCTTCGTTTAAGCTATACGTTGCAATCCACAAATACAATGAAGCACCTTTAGATTTTATTTCTTGAATTTCATAAGAGGTAAAGCAATCGGACTAACAATAATTGCAGCGATAAATCTGAGAAGATTAGATTTCAATTTATCTGTTAACCATGCCTTTGTAGAGTCACCCGAAAGTAATGTCCCGTCCAAGTCAAAAACAACGATTTCCTTCATATATTTCTCTAAATTTAGTAATAGTGATAAGAATTAGTTTTTTATAAGAAATATTTTAATATTTACTTTATAAATTTATAAAATATTTTATTGTAATTTTGTTATAATGGTTTGATTTTATTGTTTATAAACTAAACTAATGAAAAATTTTTACTTTTTATTATTGTTGATTCTTTCTAGTAACACATTTGCAAATGTAGATAATTTACAAGATTCTACCCAAATAAATTCACCTATAGAATATATGGATACTTATAACAAATATACGGTTATCAATCCTAATTTAAAAATTAAATTAACAGATTTCGGTGATATTGAAAAAACCAAAAAAGAGATTAAATATTCTTTGAAAAAGTATGGAGTTCAAATTTCAAACAAGAAAGAAGTGTATAATGTTTTTGAAAGTAAAGTTCCCCTAAAGTCAAATGTTGATTTTACTTTATTATATTATGATGAAAATATTGTGGCTTTTAGGCTCGGGAAATTAGTAATATAGACTATATCAAAGAACCATATAAAAATTTCACTGCAAATGCATATTTTTATAATTTGATAAATAATAAATTTATTGAAGTACCAGTTTTAAACTCAGATAGTGAGGATAAAAGTAAGGCGACAGATATCTTACAAGGAGATCAGTTAACTTATGATTCAAAAAAAGGACAATATATTTATTTAGCAAATATAAAATCTTATAAAACAGGGAAAATACAATCTGTCAAAACTATTTTTAATAGTAACTTAAAATGTATTTCTTCTACTTTAGGATGCGAAACAATAGGGGCTCTTCCTGCTACAAAAGCTAATTAATTAAAAAAAGCCCAACATTAAGTTGGGCTTTTTTTAAGTCTCTACAATTCCTTCTAAATCTTCGAGCTTATAGTTCGGCATATCAATAATATGGGTTTGAATACCCTCTTGAACATAATCATTCACATGAGGATATAACCAACGAGTAATCTGTTCCGCAACACTCGAGTGATACTGAATTTCAAAGTGATTTAAACCATAAAACACGGCTTTATGAGAGTCTGGAACTTTGAGCTGAAAACGTGGATTTGGATGCTCGCCTAGCGCGCTTTTCACACTCACCAAGTAGTCGCCAATTACTGTGAGTGCTTTGTTGCGTACTTTTTCAAACTCGAGGGTGCCTGCCACTAAAAAGGTATTGATATGGGAAGGTAGCGGAGCTGGGGCACGGTTATCATCCATCATGCCAATACGGGCATCCATATGTTCCCAATCATCATCACGAACGCTGCCGTGACGTAAGTCTAAAATACCATTACTGCGAATATTAACCAGTTGACCGATTAAGCCGACAAAAGGGAAAGCCCCAAGTTTATCTTGTATGGTAAAGCCAAAGCGCTCTAAAACTGCCCCATGATGTGGAGAGCCAATACAGACTAGATTCTCGACCATATGAATCCATTGATACATATTTTGTTTGCCATAAAATAAGGCACTACGAGAGACTAGCCCGCCCATACTATGGCCAATGATATCAATGCTGGTAATTCTTGGGTTACGTTGTACCAAATCTTCTAATAAGTTTGAAAAACTGCGTCCATTGGCTGAAATGCGTCGACCTGTATTGTAATTTAAATACAACATGGTGTTATGGTCACGCTGAGCTAACAGGCGTTCTCCAATTCCACCATAGTGTGCATTTGACCAAGTTAGATGGTTCATACACAAACCATGAGCCAAAATCACAATACGGCCTGCGAGTTCCCCTTGTTGTATTGCACCGTAGTGATCGTATAGCACCATGGGTAAGGCGAGGGGGCTATGCTGTTTAAGTAGATAATCCCCAAAAATCCCATTCAAAATGCCGACTAAAAAATGTAGGCTAGGTGTGAGTGGTTTTTCGTGAAGTGTGGGATATTTTTCAATAATGTGACGTAAACTTGGTGCTAAAAAACAACTACCATATTTTTGTAAAGCACCATAAGAAAACTGATATGCCTTTTGTACAAATGGTCGTTTTTGAAAATTTTTAGCATTTTGTGTGCTCACACCAAAAGCATTTTTTAATACTTCAATATTAATAACTTGAATTAATTCATGTACACCATTTAAGCTGGTGCTGAACAGTTGAGCTAAACCTTCTAATACGTCTGCCTGACTAGGTGGCGTACGATCCCATTTACAATAAGTTTCATGTAGTGGTGTTAAGCTCGGCATATCTTTTCCCCATATACGTTATAACCGACGTTTTAAGCTGTACTTTTTATCAACGGCAGCTAACGTTTCCATCTTAGTAGTTTAAATAACACATGTTTTTAAAATACTGATGAATGGTTAGTTGAGTGGTTTTTCTTGTCTGACAATAGTGTTTTTATATACAAACTGAGAACAAAAATGTGAGTTTATTCTCAATTTAGAGGGAAATATATGAATATTATCTACCTCCATGGTTTTAATAGTAGCTCTCTTTCAATTAAAGGGCTAAGCCTGAAGCAGTATTGTAGCGAATTAGGCATAAATGTGCATTTGCCAGACCTAAACAGATCTCCTAATCTAGTGGTAGAGCAAGTTTCAGCGCTGATTGAATCGTTGCAAGACGTAGCTTTAGTCGGTAGTAGTCTCGGCGGATTTTTTGCGACATATTTTGTCGCGAAATATAATATTCCGGCTGTACTGATTAATCCTGCTATGCAACCATGGAAGTTGTTTGATGAGTTATTCCAAGTTGAAAGTATGCCCTACGTGGTGAATGATCAATGGTCAATTGATCATATTCAGTTGCGACAATTACAACAACTGGAACTGAAACAACCTGAAAATGCTGACAAAATACTCGTCTTGCTGCAACAAGGCGACGAAATTTTGGATTATCGTCAAGCACAACGCTATTATAGTGCTGCAACGCCATCCTCATTGATTTTGACGGATGCTCATGGCAATCATGCTATGGAAGATTTTGAAGAAAAATTACCGTTAGTGATCGAATTCTTTGCGCACACCATCAAATAAGGAAAACGTACAACGTGACACAATATACGGCTCAATCGCTTGAAGTCCTTTCTGGTTTAGACCCTGTTCGTCGTCGTCCAGGGATGTATACCGATACGACTCGACCTAACCATTTAGCCCAAGAAGTTATTGATAATGCTGTTGATGAAGCATTAGCTGGTCATGCCGACAAAATATGTGTCACAGTTTATAAAGATGGTTCATTGTCTGTTGAAGATAATGGCCGTGGTATGCCGGTCGATATTCACCCTGAATATGGACAAAGTGGTATCGAAATCATTCTGACCAAGCTGCATGCCGGTGGTAAATTCAGTACCGATAACTATCAGTTTTCTGGTGGTTTGCATGGTGTAGGAATTTCAGTTGTAAACGCTTTATCAACACGTGTGGAAGTCGAAGTCCAACGTCAGGGTAACCTATATCAAATGGCCTTTGAGCAAGGTGAACCCGTAGCACCTTTAGCTGTTCTCGAAGGTAAAGCTCCAAAACGTGCGACAGGTACAACGGTACATTTTTGGCCAGAAGCGAAATATTTTGATAGTCCAAAATTTGCTTTAAAAGCACTTAAACACAATTTAAAAGCTAAAGCTGTTTTAGCTGCTGGTTTAAAAATTATTTATATCGATCAAATTAACGATGAAAAAATCGAATGGCAATTTGAAAATGGCCTCGTTGATTATTTGATGGATGAATTACAAGACCGTGAAATTTTGCCAAATCCCGCTTTTGTGAGTAATGGTCAGGCAGATCGTGCGGCATGTGAATTTGCGATTTGCTGGAATGTAGAAGGTGGTGAACAGGTTCAAGAAAGTTACGTCAACCTGATTCCAACCGCACAAGGCGGTACTCATGTGAATGGTTTACGCTCAGGTGTAACTGAAGCGTTACGTGAATTCTGTGAGCTACGCAACCTGTTGCCACGAAACCTTAAACTTTCGGCAGAAGATGTTTGGGATGGCGTGAACTATATTTTATCACTCAAGTTCCAAGAACCGCAGTTTTCAGGTCAAACCAAAGAGCGTCTTTCGAGTCGGGAAGCATCTAATATTGTTTTAAATATTGCGAAAGATGCTTTCGCACTCTGGCTAAATCAGCATGCTGAAATTGCCATGCAATTGGCAGAAATGGCGATTTCTAAAGCAGGCCGTCGTTTAAAAGCAGCAAAGAAAGTCGAGCGTAAAAAGATTGTTTCTGGCCCTGCTTTACCGGGTAAATTGGCTGACTGTGTTGGTCAAACTCGTGAGGACAGTGAGCTATTCATTGTCGAGGGTGACTCTGCGGGCGGTAGTGCCAAGCAAGCCCGTGATAAAAACTTTCAGGCTATCATGCCAATTCGTGGAAAAATCTTAAACACATGGGAAGTTTCTTCAGATGAAGTCTTGGCTTCTCAAGAGGTTCACGATATTGCAATTGCGATTGGTGTAGATCCGGGCAGTGATGATTTATCTGAACTACGTTACGGAAAAATCTGTATTTTGGCCGATGCGGACTCGGACGGCTTACACATTGCGACTTTGCTTTGCGCTTTATTCGTTAAACACTTTCCAACATTGGTTGAAGAAGGGCATTTGTATGTGGCAATGCCACCATTGTTCCGTATCGATATTGGTAAAGATGTCTATTACGCGCTTGATGATGATGAACTTGAAACTATTTTGAAAAATATTAAAGGTAATCGTAATCCGCAAATTACCCGATTCAAAGGGTTGGGTGAGATGAACGCGATTCAGCTACGTGAAACGACCATGGATCCTAATACACGCCGCTTGGTTCAATTAGATCTTGATGATGCCCATTTTACAGCAGGTTTACTCGACAAATTACTTGCGAAAAAACGTTCGGCAGATCGTAAGCAGTGGCTTGAGCAGAAGGGTAACTTGGCTGATATTACTGTTTAAAATAGAATTAAAAAAATCCCCGCTCAATAGGCGGGGATTTTTTTATGTAAATCTAAATTGTTGGAAATCACCACAACGGTTTCTGCCATTAAATTAAAATAGACAGATTTGTCTATTTTAATTTAGGTCGTAATTTTTATAGCCTGTGGAAATTGAAAAACATCACAATTTGCGCCGCTACCAATTCGATCTACTACCGCAAAATCACTTGGTGCCTCAACGGTAAGCAAAGGATGATGCCATGTGCCTGCCCGATAATTGATACTTTGCTTACCGTCTGAGATAAAAGCACATAGCTTTGAAATATCAGGAGTATTCTCGTCTAAAGCGGGCGCCACAATAATTAAAAACTTTTGTTGCTGTAATGGAATAAATGCCTGAGAGCCTTTCGGATGGCGCTCTAGCATTGAAATTTCCAGAGGTAGTATACTGGCCTTAATATTACGGAAAATACTAATTCCTGCCTTTGCTTCCCCTTCAATTTCAGTTTCAACGAGCGCATGGTAGCGCTCGGTGTGGGCATCGTTAATATGAAAAAAATCATGCCCATCGCAACAGATGACCTCTCCGAAGGGCTGAAAGTTCTCAATGGTTAAGGGCTGAATTTGAACATTCTTTATGATCATGACTTGGCAATTTTTCCCCATAAACGAACACGACTAATACCACCGTCTGGAATCATGTTAATACGAATATGAGAGATTTTTTCATGCTGTAAAATCTCATTCACATATTCATGGATATGGTCCATTTGCATTGGTTGAGTTTCTAGTAAGTAAGACCAGAACATACTTTGTGGAATTAGCTGTGCATCGGTTGCATTTTCAAGGTAAACCGCCTGAATAGAAACCTCAGCAGGGAAGTTCCCTTTAAAGTGAGCCGTATCAATTTCAATTTTCTCAATTTTCCCGCTTTTACCGAGTGCAAGAATACACCAGTCATAACCCGGAGCTCGACGGCGTTTGGTTTCCCATCCATCGCCCATATTGACGCCACGGCCTGGGTTAATCAAATTACGTGGATGTCCAAAATGCGCATCGCTATAGGCAACTACACGACCACCATTTTCGAGAGCCAATAAATCGAGAGTTTGTTCGCTGTCAGTCACTTGAATATGAACATCACCATAGACACGTAAACGGGCAATACCGCCATCTGGGAAAATATTGAGGCGTATATGAGTGAAAAGTGCATCATTATTGACCATGAAAATATGATGCTGGCTTGGGCCGAGTTCAGTATTTGTTAAAACACTTTCCCATTTTGCCCCTGTCAGGTCCCCATTTGGTGCATAGCATGCTTCTAATGATGCAGAAGCTGGATAATTTCCTGTAAAAAAGCTGGTATCAATATCAAGTGCACTGATTTTTCCAGTCACACCAAGCTTCACAATACACCAGTCATAGCCTGCGTGGCGCTTACGGCGGGTTTCCCAGCCGTCCATCCATTTGCCGTTGTCATCAAATTTATCTTCAACAAAAATAGGTGCTTCAAATTGCAGCATACGCTTTGCTTCTGCAAAGAAATCATCTGAACACTCAATAACTTGAGCACCAATTCGGGTATCTGCCAAATTAGTTTTAGCATTCAAAATTTCAGGAAGTTCAAAAGCTGGAGCGTGCAATATTGCCATAATGGAGTATCCGTATTTCTTGTTAAAAACATGATTTTTCATTTAAAACTGCACTCACACTGAGCGTGCCGAGACGAGTTTTGTACTTAAATATATAAGCATGGTGCATGCCAGTTTTGTGGAAAAGCTAAATAAATTTTGAAGGGTGGCATGTTTTTAGCATAAGCACTCTATAGGTGAATATCTATAGGAGCGTGTTATGAATGTGGTGATTATTGGTGCGGGAATGGGAGGTCTAACCACAGGCATTGCATTAAAAAAATTTGGTCACCAAGTTCGTATTTTTGAGCAAACTGAAAAGATTCTTCCAGTTGGCGCTGCAATTTCGCTGTGGTCGAATGGTGTGAAATGTCTAAACTATCTGGGATTAACTGACAAAATCGCCAAACTTGGTGGACAAATGGATGATTTGGCCTATGTAGATGGTCTAACTGGAGATGTGATGACACAATTCAGTTTACTACCATTAATTGAAGAGGTAGGCCAAAGACCTTATCCAGTTGCACGTGCCGATTTACAAAATATGCTCATGGATGAATTTGGCAGAGATCAGATTTATCTAGGTAAAAAAATGGTCAGCCTTGAAGACAAAGCTGATTTTGTTGAGGTCCATTTTGCAGATGGCAGCTCAACGCAGGCTGATCTATTAATTGGGGCTGACGGTACTCACTCACTTACAAGGACCTATGTGTTAGGCCAACAAGTACAGCGCCGTTATGCGGGTTATGTGAACTGGAATGGCTTGGTTGAAATATCTGAAGATTTAGCTCCAGCTCAGCAATGGACGACTTATGTGGGGGAAGGTAAGCGGGCTTCTTTAATGCCAGTTGCAGATGGCAAGTTCTATTTCTTTTTAGATGTGCCTTTGCCAGCAGGTCTAGACAATAATCGAGATGATTATAAAAAACTTTTAAAACAATATTTTGCTGATTGGTGTCTGCCAGTACAGCAACTCATTGAGCGCTTAGACCCGCAAAAGACAAATCGGGTAGAAATCCATGACATTGAACCGTTTACTCAGTTTTATAAAGGTCGCGTAGTGATTTTAGGTGATGCTGCACACAGCACGACACCTGATATTGGTCAAGGCGGTTGCCAAGCAATGGAAGATGCGATTTATTTAGCGCGTTCTCTGCAAATTAACACTTTAGGTGTCGAAGATGCTTTACGTCGCTATCAAAACAAACGTAATGAACGTGCCAATGAATTGGTACTTCGTGCGCGTAAACGCTGTGATGTGACCCATATGAAAGATGAAAGCGTTACACAAGCATGGTATGCAGAATTACGCCGTGAACAAGGTGGACATATTATGCAGGGGATTATTAGCAATATTGTGGGTAATCCACTCGATTAAAACAAAAACAGCAAGGAATTATCCTTGCTGTTTTATCTTCTAAATCATAATTTTAGAAGTGGTATTTAACCAATGCGCTGACGTTATTTTCGTCTCGGCCTTGTAGACCAAATTTATTATTCCATACAGAGTGCTCAATACCGAGGTATAGACGTGTATCAGGAGAAATGTGTTTACCTACATTCCATTTCCACTGAGTTGTCCAGTTCAACTCGCTGGCATGGTCGCCTTCAGCAGTTGACCAGTCAAGGAAACCATCTACCAAGAAATCTTCAGATCCTAATTTTAATGGAATGCCGTAAACGAATGTCATTTGATAATCGTCGTCGGTCTTGTCATTATCCGCACGGTAGAAGTTTAAATTTGCATATTGGAAATATGGGATATTTAAGTCAACTGCAAAACCATACAAGAAATTGTTGAAGTTGTTACCGTTTTCTCTATTACCTTCCCAAGTAGTACTAATAAGTACATCTTTGATCGGACCATACGCCAGTTTTTTACCAGACACTTCGCCTAAGCTTAAACGTGGTGATAACTCAAAATATGTACTTTTATGATCGTCTTCACCACGCATGTGGTCCATGAAGAAAAACACATCAGCGTATTTAACTTTCGCTGCATATTCCAAAGTAATCGTGGTTTCTTTGTCATCTACAACTTCATAGTTCTCACCATAAAGTCCAGTCACACTAAAATCTTGCCAGATTGGTTTTGCCTGAACCATGGCAGTTGCAGATAACAAGGCACAAGTCGCCGCAAGTTGCTTTAATTGCATTTAAATGATCTCCCCCCAAATAAAGCACGCTAAGGATACAGGGTCTTAAGCAAAAATGAAGCCAAATTTGATCAACGGTTAAAAAAAGCCCACCGAAGTGGGGCGCTAAAGACTAAATCTTTAATGAGTATTTCTTGTGTTTATTGTTTGGCTTAAATGTGGGGTGCGCGAGCTACGAAATGAAGGTAAATGATTAAATAATAAATTCAACAAGATAGCAAAGATACAAGTTGAACTAATGCCCGAATGGAACAAAGTTTGTACCCAAACTGGGAAATGAGCATAAAACTCATGGTTAATAATTGGGATCATCCCAGCTGATAAAGCGGTTGCGACAATAATTAAATTTTTCTGATCGTTATAATCTATTTTTGCCAAAGTGCGAATTCCACTCGCTGCAACCGACCCAAACAAGACCAAACCTGCACCACCAAGTACGGGCATTGGAATCGCTGCAATCAAACGACCCATAATAGGTAGTAGACCTAAAATAATCAGAATGACACCACCTGCTGCCACGACAAAGCGGCTTTTGATACCTGTAATGGCAACCAGTCCAACATTTTGGGCAAAAGCGCTTTGCATGAAAGAACCAAAGATAGGTGCAAAAGCACTTGAGAACATATCTGCACGAACACCATTGGCGATACGTTTTGAATCGACTTCAGTTCCTACAATGTCTCCGACAGCAATAATATCGGCTGTGGTTTCCGTCATAATTACTAAGGTAACGATTAGCATCGATAAAATTGCACTGAGCTCGAAAGTCGGTAAACCGAATGCAAATAAGTGTGGAAATTGCAGCCATGCGCCTGAACTCACCTGAGTAAAATCACCAAAACCCATAAAGTAGGCGAGGGTGGTACCAGCAACAATAGCCAACAAGATTGATAAGCGTCGGATGCTTGCTTGCGGCAGCATATTTAGAACAATCACAATGCCTAAGGTCAGTAAGGCTAAAGAGATATTTTCTACGCTACCCCAGTCAGGTGCTTTGTTGTTGCCACCCATCGTCCAGCGAATCGCAACGGGTAACAGAGATAGCCCAATAATCGTGATGACGCATCCAGTCACAACGGGTGGGAAAAACCGAATAATTTTTGAGAAGTAAGGCGCAAGGCATAGTCCAATCAGAGATGCGACAATCACCGCACCGTAGACAGCAGGTAAGCCGCCACCAGTGGTGATAATGGCAACCATAGTTGCAACACCTGCGAAAGATACACCCTGAACCAGAGGTAATTTTGCGCCTAAATATTTGGTGCCAATGGTCTGAATCAGTGTTGCCAATCCCCCGACAAATAGTGCTGCAGCAATGAGCATTCCGACTTGTGCCGAGCTTAAACCTGCAGCAGTTCCAATAATAAGTGGCGGGGCTACAATGCCACCATACATGGTCAGCACATGCTGTAAGCCGTAAGCAAAACTTTTGGAAATTCCTAAATATTCATGCTCTGGAGAAATCGCATTTTTTTGCTGATGATTCATATTTTTCTCCTATTTATATTTGAATTAACTACCGCGATAAGTGGAGTAAGCAAACGGGCTGATCAGTAATGGAATGTGATAATGCTGATTGACGTCTTCTACAAAAAACTGAATACAAACACGTGGGAAAAAAGTTTTAATTTGCTGAGATGAAAAATAAGGTGCAATTTCAAATTCAAGTTGATAAGCACCTTTTGCAAAGTCTGTTATTCCAAAATCAGCCACTCGACCGTCTGAATTAGTGGTTGCGGTTGCAATCAGCTCGTGGGTTTCTGCATGAAACAACTTCACTTCTACGTGTGCAGCTGGTTTGCCTAAATTCGTATCTAAAATATGAGTGCTGATCATGCTTGTATTTCCTGAGATAGACGTAATAGAGCAATCGCTGAGAGTTGCTCATGTACAATTACTTTTTCGATAGCTAAGTCATGTTGTAAACGTTCGCGTAGCTTTTTTAAAATCTCATCGCTACTGAGGCCCGCTGCTTTAATTAGAAAAATAAAGCCAAACTTTTGTTCATAATCAAGGTTGCCTTGTATCAGCGCTTGTTGCGTTTGTTCATCTAAAGAAATGCCAGCTTGTTCCTGATTTGAAAAATGTTGCTCTTTTGCATTGAGTTGTTTTTTTGCTTGTCGTTCACCAATTTTTGGGTGGGTTGCTAAAGCAGTTTCAATGTCTTGCCATGACCACATTTGACTTAAATTTTCTGCATGCTCTAAAAGAGATGCTTTTGATGAATAGGGACGTCTTGAAGTGATTTTCTCGGCCCATGCTGGAATGTGGACACAGTTTTTTAACAAAGTTTTAAGTTGTTCGGGTGGGGCTTGATTAAACTCGGCTAAAAACACTGTTATTCCTAAACTCGTTGTCGTGATATAGAGTTTTAGCAATAACAGTGCCAAGAGGCGTTCATGATTGGCTTATGAATTTGGAAAATTAAAAAATCAATTATTTAGTTATGTGATTTTTATACCAATGTTCAGCAATGTCTTGACGACTACATATCCAGACTCGATCGTGCATTTGAATATAGTCGAGAAACTTTTGTAGTGCTTTAAAACGACCTGGGCGCCCTAAAATACGGCAATGCATTCCAACCGACATCATTTTTGGTGCATTTTCTCCCTCTGCATACAGCACATCAAAACTATCTTTTAAATATTGAAAAAATTGTTCTGAACTATTAAATCCACCCGGTGAGCAGAATTTCATATCGTTACATTCCAAAGTATACGGAATAATCAGATGAGGGCGTGCCGCACCCGCAGCATTGGTGAGCGTCGTCCAAAAAGGCAGATCATCGCCATAATAATCAGAGTCGTATTGAATTTGTGGGAATTCTGCAAGTAATTGACGTGTATTAGGGCTATCACGTCCGGTGTACCAACCGATCACTTTATTTCCAAACAAGTTTTCTAAAACAGATAAAGCTTGTTCTATATGCTGTTTTTCTAACTCAATATCAGTATCTTGATAGTGAAGCCAACGGTAACCATGAGAAACCACATCATAATTAGCTTGCTTAATCGCCTCCACAATATAAGGATTGCGGACAAGTGCCATGGCAACTCCAAAAATAGTCATTGGAAGTTTGCGCTTTTGGAATTCATTATGAATGCGCCAAAAACCAGCACGTGAACCATATTCGTACATCGAGTCCATCGACATATGTTTCGCTGGGTAACTTGCAGCGCCAATAATCTCCGATAAAAACTGTTCTGAGCCTTCATCGCCGTGCTCAATATGTTTTTCGCCACCTTCTTCATAATTAAGAACAAATTGCACAGCAATCTTGGCATTATTAGGCCATTTAACTTGTGGCGGTTGCCCGTGATATCCGATTAAATCACGTGAATAAGGAGACTTCTGGATTTGCTCAATAAGCTCTGCTCCAGATAGATAAGATTTGGACACGATTGCTCTCCTTTTGTTCAATTTTTCATAAAAATTTAAAAAATCAGCTTGCATATTTTTATAGATGGACTGATATTGAAGATATGGAGATCTTCAAAATTAATTAAAAGCAGTACGTTTAAGACAGGAGATAACAAACCATTACACCATCAAAATGTACAATTGAAGTCAGTTCATGCATGCTTAAAACATGCCAACATAAAAAAGTTTTGCATAGAAAAGATCCACAGTAAGAAAGAGAGGATGGTATTTATGAATATTGAAATCCGCACAGATAAAAACATCCATAATAGTGAACGTTTAATTACTTATGTACGTGCAGAACTTACTCAAGAATTCCAACGTCATAGCGAACGTATTACACATTTCTCGGTTCATTTTAGTGATGAAAATGGGGACAAAAGTGGTGACAAAGATATCCACTGTATGATTGAAGCACGTCCTTCAGGTTTGAAACCAGTTGCAGTGCACCATAAAGCAGGAAATATTGACGCTTCAATTCATGGCGCGATTGAAAAATTAAAACGTAGCCTCGAACATACCTTTGAGAAAAAAGAACACCCGAGAGGTGGGCAACCAGAATTCATTGATGATGAAGTTTAATTGAAAATACTAAAAAGCCCTTCGGGGCTTTTTTTTATATTTGATGAAAATAAAACTATTCACAACATTAGGTTTGCAATGCGATGCAATCAACCTCTAAAATCTGGAGAAGAGATTAGGCATAATAGCCCTAATATATTTTTGAGAGATGGTCATGTTAACCACCCAGCAGCAAGCTTTAATTAAAGCCATAGAAGAATTAGAACTCGCGCAAGTGCAGAAATTACTTGCTGACGGACTTGATCCGAACTTTATTGATCCAGAGCAAGGGCCACCTGTATCAATTATCTGTGACGGAATTTTTAAATGGTGGGAAAATGTATCGGAAGCTTATGAAGCAGGTACACCATTATCAAAAGAAGAGAAGCAACAAGCGTTACAAGTTTATCTCGATATTCTTGAAGCCCTAATTCAAGCCAAAGCCAATGTACACCTTTGGGATGCAGAAGAGTTTTATGGTCCATTATGGGATGCAGCAAGCTCGGCATGCGCTCCAGCTGTTCAACGTTTACTCGATGAAAAAGTTGATCCAAACTCACGTGATGAAGAAGGACTCACCGTTTTATCTTCAATCAGTCAGTTGTTCTTTGATTGTGATTTTGATGAAATAGATTGGTCAGAATCACTTGAAGAAGAGCGTGAAACATTAGAATTATTGCGCCGTCATGGGGCTAAAATGACAAAAGAATTAACTACTTGATTGGACATTAAAATGAAAATAGTACAAATTTTAACTTTTGCCCTTACAACTGTTGCTGCTGGAAGTACTTTCGCAGCAGAATTTTCCTTTGACCGTCCTGGAGCAGGCTTCGGAACAGGTATTACACCAGTGGGTAAGTTAGCTTGGGAACAAGGTTTACCTAGCGCGACTTATACAGAGTCGACTGTCGATGGTGTTAAAGAAAAGACCGTAACTGTAAATGAAGATATGCTATTCCGTACAGGTTTAGCTGATGGCTTAGAATTACAATTAGGTTGGCAAGGTCCAGCATGGACTCAAACCAAACGTGCTGGTAAAAAAACTGACAATTCAGGCTTTGGTGATGTAAGCATCGGTTTGAAAAAAGCAATTGATCTAGATGATGAAAACTTATCAATGGCTGTGTTAGCTCAAGCTCTCATTGCAACGGGTAATGATGAATTTACTGCGCATGATGATATTTATAGCCTAAGCTCAGCAGTGGCTTATAAATATAATGACTTGATTGATACCTCAATTACTATGCGTTACGAAGTGCAAAATAGTGACTGGGCTGTGACTGCAATTCCAGCAATCAATTATAAGATTGCCGGTAAACTTTCTGGATATTCTGAATTCATTTACCGTAAAGCTGAAAGCCAAGACTATGAATACGGTTTAGGTACAGGCTTAGTCTACGCTGTAAATAATCGTACTCAGCTTGACGCAAGTATCGGGGTTGATTTAGAGGGTCAAGACAAGAGCTATAATGGTGGCTTAGGCGTGGCGTTCTTGTTCTAATCGAAGCAATTTAAATTTATGTTAATGAAAAAGCTTATTCATCAGGGAATTCTTTATTTTCTAACCGTTGCTGTTTGTGTGTTTAGCCAGTTGGTTTCCGCACAAGATAAGCTGCTCTCGCCCGAACAAGCTTTTACATTTTCGGTTGAATCTTCTGAGCCGCATACTGCGAGTTTATCTTGGCAGATTCAGCCCAATTATTATCTTTATCAGCACAAATTTACCGTACAACAAGGTACTCAACCTTTAGCTTTAAAGTTACCTAAAGCAATTGCCCAATATGATGAAAATTATGGGCAAAGTCAGGTTTACTACCATCAAGTTAATTTCAAAATTAAAACAAAAACTTCAGAGCACTATAGTGTGACTTGGCAGGGCTGTGCCAAAGATCGTATTTGTTATCCGCCACAAACTATTGAATTTCAAACTGATGCAGATGGCTTGGTCGGTGTACAAAACCAAGCAGGAACAGCACCAAAACGATTGCTCGATTTGGCAAATACTCAATCCGACACTTCCTCAGATTCAAAACTTTTAGAAAAAGAGCAGGGCACAGGGGCAGTAATTGATCCAGCCACGCCACAAATTGCGCAAGATCAGATCTGGTCAGCTAAGTTAATTGAGCACTCACTTTGGTATGGGATTTTATTATTTCTCGGTTTAGGTATGTTGCTCGCATTTACACCATGTTCTTTACCGATGTTGCCTATTTTAACTTCGCTGATTATTCGAGAACATAAAGGTTTAAAGGCTTGGACCATTGCACTTACTTTTGTGTGTAGCATGGCATTGGTCTATGCAGGCTTGGGTTTAATTGCTTCTTCAGCAGGCTTAAATTTCCAGCGCTGGTTACAACAGCCTGCGACTTTAATTGCTTTTAGTTTGTTGTTTATCGTATTTGCTCTGAACCTATTTGGCTTGTTTGAAATTCGTTTACCGCAAACATGGTTAAACCGACTTGACCGTATTCAGTCAATGCAACAAGGCGGCACTTTAGTCGGTGCTGGAGTCATGGGTGTGGTTTCTGCACTCTTGGTCGGCCCTTGTATGACTGCACCTCTCGCTGGAACTTTATTATTTATTTCTCAAACACAAAACCAATGGCAAGGTGCCTTGCTTTTATTTTGCCTAGGTTTTGGAATGGGAATTCCGCTACTGTTGGCAAGTATTTTAGGGGCAAAATTTTTGCCTAAAGCGGGCGACTGGATGCATCAGATTAAAGTGATTTTTGCTTTTCTGATGTTGGGTTTAAGCCTCTACTTTATTCGTCCTTTATTGCCAGATTGGGGTATGCAAGTACTTAGTTTAGTACTAGGCCTCGCTTTTATAGCCTATGCGGTTTATCAGTTTTTCTGGAAAAAAGGGCAGCTACAGTGGCTCTATGCGATCTTATTATTAATCGTTACCCCTTTTGTAGCCTATAACCAATATCAACATATTCAAAATCGAACTTTGCAAAGTTCTGACCATATGGCCGAGTGGCATGTTGCGACTAGCGCGGCAGACTTCCAAAAGATTTTAGCAGCAGCGCCTACTGATCGGGCTATTGTGGTTGATGTATATGCAGATTGGTGTGTTGCTTGCCAACCGATTGAGCACCGTATTTTAAAAGCACCTGAGGTTCAGTCTGCTCTCGCACCTTATTATTTAATTAAGCTTGATTTGAGTCACTATGATCAGTCGCATGAAGCGTTACTCAAACAATGGAATATTTTAGGACCACCAACCTATTTATTTTTAAGCCCAGAGCAAAAAGAGATTCGTGCTTTACGTTTAACTGGTGCTTTTAGTCAGCAAGAGCTTTTGCAGCAACTTGCGAGTTTGGCAAAACTAAAAGAATCATAGTGTATTAGCAGCTTCATTCTGATGAAATGTACGTACCTGATTACGTCCTGAAGCTTTTACAGCGTAAAGTGCTTGGTCAGCCTGTCGAATAACAAGATAAGGATCTTCTGCAAAAGCTGAACTGCTGATTCCAAAACTTGCACTAATATGAATAGGATTGTTTTGAGCGCTACAAACGGGTAGTTCTTGCAGAGCAAGACGACAACGCTCAGCAATTTTCTCTGCTTGAATAATATCGGTGTGGGGGAGTAATAAAATAAATTCCTCTCCACCAAAACGTCCAATAATATCCTCGTTGCGCAAGTTCTCAGAAAGACATTGAGCAATTTCAATTAAGACTTGATCACCCTGGTGATGCCCATATATATCATTAATTTTTTTAAAATGGTCGATATCAAGAAGTACCACTGCATAATCAAATTGCTGTTGATGTAAGGACTCTAAATACGTATTTAAACTACGCCTATTTAATACATTAGTTAATGGATCAATTTGACTTAAACGTTGAATGTAGGTTTCCCGCTGACGCCATTGTGTAAGTAATATTTCAAATAAAATAAAACAAGCCAATAAGATCGGCATAATAAAAAAAGCCATACTTCCCAACCAAAATGAATTGGTTTGGGCATGGTCCATGGCATCAAAATTAAATAGAGGGGCATAAGGCAAAGTACCTATCATGCCTAAATATGTACATACCGTTAAAATAATTGTTGCAGGTACAAGGGCGCTATAAACGATTTTTCGGTCGAATAACACCAGACCGACACCAATAGTGCCGACATAACCGACCATAGTGGCCGGGCTAATACTGCCAATTAAATATCCATCGTGACATAGCATGAGTGCAAAGAACTGAACGCTAATGAAAGGAATAATTCTTTGAGCCCATTCATCATTTTTGTAGCGATAACAGGGAATAATTAAAATAATTAATAAAAATAAGGTAAATAAATTAAGCCAAATCTGTGATTCAACCAAAGGTAAATGAGTCCATTGCCAGACACTTGGTGTAATTAAAATATAGCCTTTCCATAAAATCCAACTGAAATTCATTGCACCGGCAAGTGTCAGCATCAGTGCGCTTTTTTGTAGGGGCGTCCAGTTAATGATGTGATTATGGTGAATGAAATCGATTATCACCTGTTTTATTCTATGTATGGGATGAGTGATTAAACGACTTTTCATAATATGTAAGGGCTCCTAAATATAGATGCCTCTTTGTTAGACCATCCTAAAATTGGATTGTTTAAATAATTTATATTTTAAACATACCATGATTTTCATTTTATAGATGATGACTTTTTATAAAGAAGATGATGCGAAAAGTTTTGTTCACTCTCCACATCATTTATAGATAAATTAAGTTTTATCAAGTTCGTGAGCAAATTCAGCAATATCTGCCAATGCTTGTTTTGCCTCATCAAACCATGCATTAAACATCTGGAAGTTATGCCACATGCCTGTATAAAGTTTGAATTGAACTTTAACGCCAGCATCTTCAGCTTTTTCTCTAAAACGCTTGGCATCGTCTAATAATATTTCTTTAGAACCTACTTGAACCAAAGTAGGCGGTAGACCATGCAAGTCATCGAAAATAGGCGAAACACGTGGATCATCAGCTGCAATATGATTGCCTATATAGTACTGAGTTCCTGTTTGCAGCGCTTCAATAGATAGTAAGGCATCATGTTTCTTATTAAATCTGAGAGATTCACTCGTGAGTGTTAAATCCAAAAATGGAGATAGCAAAATCAGGCCACTTGGCATGAGCTCAGGTTGTTCTTTTAAACGTAAGCAAAGTGCTAGCGCTAAATTTGCTCCGCATGAATCACCTGACAAAATAATATCTTTAGGCTGAACACCTTGTACCACTAAAGATTGATAGATGTCATATAAAGCTTCAGTTGCCTCAGGATAAGGATGCTCTGGTGCAAGTGGATAGTCCACATGAATAATCTGCATTTGAGTACGGGCAGCTAAATCCGTCATGAAAGCATGGTGTGTTTTGACACTGCCAAGAAAAAAAGCGCCGCCGTGAATGTGAAAAATCAGTTGAGTGGCAGAATCTTGTGGTTTGATTTCTTCACCTTTAATGCCTGCTAACCGAATTGGGCGTACAGAAACATTTTTTTGTCGTGGGAAAGCACGACACATCTGATCTAGAACGGGACGTAAGGCGGTAGCCGGCAAATTTAGCTGACTTGGCTTGCGAATTGTTGTTTTAAGAAAAGTTTCTGTAAAATAATATTTCCAAACATTTGATATATTCATAGAGCATCCATTTTTATGCTAGTTTCTTGTTTTCTTGTAAATTTTATTTTGCAAGATTACAAGGTTACACGAAACAGTCACATTCAAAAATTGCAATATCTTTGCGACTTCTGAATACTAAAAATCTTGAAAGACCCAAGGATATTACAAAAATGAAAAAGATTGCTTTAGCTTTAGGACTCATTGGTATGGCTGCATTTGCCAATGCGGCTGATTCACTCAATGGAACGGTATGGAAAACGATTGATGATCAGACCAACAAGCCAAAAGCCGTAGTGAAATTTACGGAACAGAAGGACGGAACCTTAACTGCAACCATTCAAAACATTTTGACACCGGGCGAAGAAAACGCTTGTACAAAATGTGAAGGTCCGTATAAAAACAAACCACTTAAAGGTGTCACCATTGTACATAATTTAAAAAATGTAGGTGGTAACAGTTATGAAAACGGTACGATTTTAGACCCAAAATCTGGTAAAACTTACAAACTGAAAGGTGAGTTAACCGATGGCGGTAAAAAGCTTAAACTACGTGGTTATATTGGCGTTTCTGCACTTGGTCGTAACCAAACATGGATTCGCGCTAACTAAAAGTTTTAATAAAAAAACGAGCCGTATGGCTCGTTTTTTTATGCTTGGATGTTTTGATAGGTAGATTCATCAAAACCTACAATGAAACCTTGTGAGGTTTGTAAAACAGGTCTTTTAATTAAACTAGGTTGAGCAATAAGTGCCTCAATAAGGTGATTTTCACTGCTTAAAGCACGATTTTGTTCTTCTTCTGAAAGCTTACGCCAAGTCGTGCCTTTTTTATTGAGAACTGTATCTTGGCCAATTTCTTTTAACCAGATCTTTAGAGTATCTGCGTCAATGCCTTGTTTTTTATAATCATGAAAATCGTAGCTCAGCCCTTTGGCTTGCAAAGCATCAAATGCTTTTTTCATTGAATTACAGTTTTTAATTCCATAAATTTTTAACATTTTATCGGACCATGTCAAAAAGAGAGAGCACACAGCCTAACCCAAAAAGCTTTTAAGCACTACTTTATACCCATACTTTTAAAACAAATGAAAATTAATGATTAATCGAAAAAGAAATGTCATGTTATTGTCATAAGACAAGGTAATAATGAGCTTAATAAGAAGAAGTTAAAACTAAAAGAACTTAGCGCAAAAAATAAGAGACTAAAAAAGAGAAAACCCGCATTTAATCATCCTGATCATGCGGGTCTCATTTCAACGTCCAATGTCACATCCTTGCAAATAAACTTATCATAAGTTTATTTTATCTTCCTACGGCGTCCTATCCTTTTGCGTCATCCTGACTGCGTCCTTGTGCCGTGGGGCTATAATGCCGTTAAAGCTGTGTAAGAAAAATACTCAAAAACGACATATGCTGTAAGCGAAAACGACAATGCAAGTGAACACTCGTTCACTTACTCTTGAATTTTATAGTCGATAATTACTGGTGCATGATCGCTAAACCATTGATCTTTAAAGACCCAAGCGTTGGTTGTGCGTGCTTTCCAGTCTGGTGAGCATGCATGATAGTCAATACGCCACCCTACATTTTTTGCACGAGCTTGGCCGCGATTTGACCACCATGAATAAAGTTCTGCTTCTGGGCGAACGATACGGAATGTATCAACATAGCCAAGTTCATCGTAAATATGGTCAAGCCATGCACGCTCATGGGGTAAACAACCAGATGATTTTTGGTTACCCGACCAGTTTTTAATATCAATACGTTTATGAACAATGTTGTAGTCACCACAAATGATGACTGACTTATTTTCATCACGCCATTGTTTCAAGATTTTTGCGTATTCACCTAAAAATAAATCTTTACGTGCTTGCGCTTCTTCACCACTTGAGCCTGAAGGTAAGTATAATGAGGCAATATGTACCGGATGTGACAAACCTAAATCGAATTCCGCAGAAATAAAGCGGCCTTGACTGTCAGCTAGTTCAAACCCTAAACCATCTTTAACAGAGACGAAGGGTAGGCGGCTATATATTGCAGTCCCCGCATAACCTGCACGCTCTGCTGGAAAGAGATGGGTATGCCATCCTTCGGGTCTAAATTTTTCAGTCCATTGTTCATGGGTAATGCGGCTTTCCTGCATGCATACGACATCGGCATCTGATTGTTCTAACCATTCAAGTAAGCCTTTCGTTACTGAAGAACGTAAGCCATTTACGTTAATAGAAACGACTCGAAGAATTTTTACATCACTTGGATACTGATCCTTTGGTATCATGCGAAAATTTAACCTCAATTGTGAATTTGGAGCACCTCATGACAACGCCTGTGTCATTTCACCCGCAAGCATTTATCGAACTCGCATTATCACGCGGTGTGCTTAAATTTGGTGAGTTTACTTTAAAATCTGGACGCGTGAGTCCTTATTTTTTTAATGCGGGCCTACTCAATGATGGTGAAGCTTTATCTCTTTTAGCGCAAGGCTATGCTGATAAATTAACACAATGCCAAAATGTTGATGTGATTTTTGGCCCAGCTTACAAAGGTATTCCTTTTGTAGCGGCGACTGCTGTTGCTTTGTCGCAAGTACATAACAAAAGTGTGCCATGGGGCTTTAACCGTAAAGAAGCGAAAGATCATGGTGAAGGCGGCGTATTAGTTGGTGCTGCGGTTGAAGGTAAAAAAGTCTGGATTATTGATGACGTGATTACTGCAGGTACAGCGATTCGTGAAGTTGTAACGATCTTGAAAAACGCTGGTGCAACTATTGCGGGTGTTTTGGTGGCATTAGATCGTCAAGAACGTGGTCAAGGTGAGCTTTCAGCAATTCAAGAAGTTCAAAAAGAATTAGAAATTCCTGTGCACGCCCTAATTACCATGAAAGATTTGATGGATTATTTGGAAGCCAAAGGCGAAAAAGAAGCACTAGCAAATATGCAAGCGTATCGTGAGAAATACGGTATTTAATTTCCATAATATAAAAGGAAGGAGTACTTGAACTCTCCTTCCTTTTATGGCTAATGATTTTTTATGTAGTTCAGAACACATGCCATTTCTAGAATTCTATTTGCAATAGAGTTCGGAATAGCGGGCACTTCTTTTGGAAATTCTACTTCTTGTATTGAAAATATTTCAGAATTCGTAATTGAATAAGTCGCTTCTGACAACAACATCATTTTTTTATTTTTGCAGTCAAATTGCCATAACTCTAAAGAATTTAAATTTCCTAGATTGACTGGTGCAGTTTTAACTGGAGCTATTACGACGGAATCTGAAATAGATTTAATTAGTTGATAACTCAAATAATGAATTCTTGTATCATCTCTAGCATAACTGATCCATCCTTTATTGAGGTTGTCTTTAATACTATTTTGCTGTTGTTTTGATAAGTCTTGATATGTATCAATTGAAAGAGTAATGATTTTTGCTTCTGTTGATAGCGATAAAAAAAATAATAAAAAAGTTAAAATAAACTGTTTATTCATATTGTTGATTTAATTGGTATGTTTAGTGAGAAGAGTATAATCTAAAAATTAAATATTTTATTTATTGAAGATAAAAATTTTGTCTTTTTTACTATTTAAAAATAAAAAGGCATACCTCCAAATAGGGGTATGCCTTTTTAATATTTACTTAGAACTGATAATTCAAACGCAATAACACATTACGTGGTGTGCCTGGCATGCTGTCTGAGCGCCAATATTCTTTATTGGTTAAGTTATTCACTGCAAGTGTGACATTCCATGGGTCTGCACTATAGCCAATCGCTGCATCAATACGGTTGAAGTCTTCCATTTTGACTTGATTATTAATATTTGGATAATACGAACCTACATAGGTTACGCCCACTTCGGTATACCACTGTTCAGTTGGTAAATAACGAACAAATAAATTACCCGTGTTTTTAGATGTATTTGCTAAATAGTTACCTTCTTGTTCAGGCTTCTGTTTATCTTCTTTTACTTTTGCATCTGTGTAGCCATAACCACCTCGAACAAAGACATTATCAAGTACGCGGCCAATAAAGCTAAATTCAAGACCACGAGATTGATGCTGACCCGCAGTTGCCCATACTTCTGGTTGCTCATTAGGATTTGGTTTATAGCGGATATTATTCTTACGAATATCAAAGACAGAAAATTGAGTATTTAAACGATTATCTAACCATTCACTTTTTACCCCAACTTCGTATTGCTCGTTATATTGAGGTTCTTTATCCATTTTTGTGACATCGGTGCTTCCAGTAACTTGGTTAACACCCATTTGTCCACCAAACGGTGCAAAGCTCTTAGAGTAAGACGTATAAAAGCTATGTTCAGGAAGTGGTTGCCATACCAAACCAACATTTGGGCTAAAGCTGCCATCTTTTACATTACGGTGTTCTTTAGTCAGCTTGTTGGTGGTTGAAAAGTCAAAGTAATCGTAGCGCACACCCATCATGAGTTTAAGTTGGTCATTTAGACCAATTAAATCTTGAATAAATACGCCGTAAGTTGTGCCTTCATTATAGTTATGCTGTCTCATCTTTAATGGGCCATTGCCACGGCTATATTCACGTTCGCCTGTGAATGGATTAACGTAGCCGTAAATAGAACCATTCTGAGCTTCATTTGCTAAGCGTGGTTCTCGTTGTTCATAAGTCCAGTCTGTACCCATCATGATTTGATGTTCAAGCGAACCTGTTTTGAACTTGCCCTTAATATCAAATGTATTGGTGGTGGTTTTATTGCTGGTTTGTTGCCAGTAGTAAATTTGATTGATGTAGCCTTTTTTAGTGTTGCATTCTTTACCTTTTAGGTCGTTTCCATCTAACCCACAATAAGTTCCAAAATAAAAGTGGTCAAAGTTCTGTTCTGCTTGTCGGTAACTTGCCGCCCAGTGAAAGTTCCAATCAGGCGCATATTGATAATTCATATCGGTACGGACCACTTGCAAAATATCATCAACATAATCGCCGTCTTGGGCAAATCCCATTTTAATTGAAGTTCCCGCAGGCAGAATGTCATGTGATGGTCCGCGATCAGGTATACGACCTAATTTGTCATAAGTATATTGCGTGGTCCAAGTGAGTGTTCCATCGTCATTTTTATAAGTGAAACTTGGTGAAAACATTTCAATCTTATTTTCAATACCAGAGCGGAAGCTGCCTGTCTCGCCATATTCTCCCGTTAAACGTATTGCTAAATTGTCATTAATAACTTGGTTGATGTCAGCGGTTGTTCCGTAGTTGTCGTAAGAACCTGCGTACGCACCAACTGAACTTTTAGAGTCAAAATTGGCGAACTTACTCACCATATTCACAACCCCGCCACCAGCACTACGACCATATAAAACAGAAGCGGGGCCTTTTAAAATTTCAATACGTTCAATATTGGCTGTACTACGACGTACTTGTCCACTTTCACGTATGCCATCGCGGTAAATATCACCTGTATCGGCACCAAAACCACGAATCGTGATCCCATCACCGCGCATATCATAACTGGTTGATACGCCTGGGGTGCCTTGTAGCATAACGCTTAAATCATTTGATCCATAAATTTTATATTTCTGAACATCAATCGTATCGACGGTTTGAGGAATATCTTTTTTGTCTAAACCATTGCGTGTGACATTGGCCTTGTCATAGTCGATATAACTTTTAATTGGATCTAGTTCACTCATGGCCTCAATTTTTATGGTGGGCATGGTCGCTGCAACTTTTGCGGCTGAATCAGTCGCTTCCTCTGCGTAAGCACCTTGAATATTCAGGATCGTTAAACTGAGTAAGCTCAGCGGGAAAAGACGCTTAATTTGGGGAGATGATATAGAAATTCTTAACATAAAAATAAAATCAATTAACAAAAATAAAAGTATAAATGATAATTATAATCATTTAATTGTTTAGAATAAAAGAACTATTACCTTAAAAAATGACATATTTATTTTTTAATAACTATTTTTTAGGAATGTAATGAGTAAATTAAGCAAACTATGTGAATTAACTCATTAGTTTTTCTTGTTAATTGAGTCTTGTAGAGGGGCTTTTACCAGTAAAAACTCCTCCTTGGGTTTAAGCGTTATTTTTCAGAACATCTAAAATATCCATTTCTGGATCATAATTCTCGTCAATTGTTTTGCAAATTGCTTGTCCAACAATGACATGCGTGCCATTAAAGGTCATGGTTGGCGCTTCATATAATTCCCAACCATGATTCAGTGCTTTAGTCACTCTTGCACAAAAAGCAGAGTCATCAGGACCAGTTAAATAGCGATAAAGTTTCATGTTTAGCCTTTAAAAATAATATTTTATGCTCATAGTTTAACTGAATTTACTTAAATTCCAGATCAAGAAATAACAGATAAGGTTTTACTGAAATTAAGAAAAACCAGTGAAAAATCTCAGCTATACTCATGTTAATTTAAATTTTAAGAAGAGCTTGAGCATGCGTGTACTTGTCGTCATGGATCCGATTGAAACCGTAAACCTTAAAAAGGATTCAACCATGGCAATGTTGTGGGCGGCGAGCCGTCGTGGACATGAATTAGGTTATGCATTACAGCAAGATTTATATATCGATCAAGGTAAGGCTTACGGTCTAATTTCACCGTTAAAAGTCTTTGAAGATTACAATCATTACTATGAGCTTGGCGAAAAGAAAAAAGAATCTATCGCAGCTTATGATGTAGTACTCATGCGTAAAGATCCGCCATTTGACATGAATTTTGTCTACACGACTTACGTGCTTGAGCAAGCTGAGCGTGAAGGTTCATGGATTATTAATAAGCCTCAATCATTGCGTGATTGCAACGAAAAACTTTTTGCAACGCAATTTCCAGAGCTACAAGTACCTACACTTGTGACATCACAGCAAAGTTTAATTCGTGAATTTATTAAAGAACATGGTGATGTGATTGTTAAGCCGCTTGATGGTATGGGCGGTATGGGGATTTTCCGTTTATACCAAGATGGTGTAAACATTGGTTCTACCTTAGAAATGCTGACAGAGCTAGGTAACCGTCCAATTATGGCTCAGCGCTATATTCCTGAAATTGTAGAAGGGGATAAGCGTATTTTAATGGTGAATGGCGAACCTATTCCTTACTGTCTAGCCCGTATTCCACAAAATGGTGAAGTGCGCGGTAACTTGGCGGCAGGTGGTTTAGGCCAAGCGCGTCCGCTTACTGAAAACGATAAGCTGATTGCAGCTAAAATTGGCCCTTTCTTACGCGAAAAAGGTTTGATTTTTGTAGGCTTAGATGTAATTGGTAATTATGTTACTGAAATTAATGTCACTAGCCCAACCTGTATTCGTGAAATTGATGCTCAATTTGGTACATCAATTGCAGATGATCTATTTGATGTATTAGAAGCTGGTCGTTCAGCTTAATTAGTTATTTCAGGTGGTTTTCCGCGGTATTTATGGGAAATCACCTGAAAATATATGAATTAATAAAATAACAATACTAAATACACCACAGCTTTGTAGGCATATTTTCAAAAAAGCACATCTTTCTGTTATAAACGAGTGAAATTAGCTTTTCGTTAATGAAGCTTTAGGATTAAAATAAACGGCTACAAAAATAGATGACAATTTCCATTGTTTTTTGAGTTGAAGAATTAGACCGTGACCGATTCACAGCAAAGCAAACCTAAACATGTCATGATGATGGCTGCCGGTACAGGTGGACATGTTTTTCCAGCCCTCGCCGTAGCCAAAAAACTTCAACAACAAGGTTGTCAGGTTTCATGGTTAGCCACGCCAACAGGTATGGAAAACCGATTATTAAAAGATCAAAATATTCCAATATATCAAATTGATATTCAAGGTGTTCGTGGCAATGGATTAGTCCGTAAAATTGCCGCACCTTTTAAAATTTTAAAAGCTACTTTAAGCGCAATGCGTTATATGAAACAGCTTAAAGTTGATGCAGTTGCAGGCTTTGGCGGTTATGTTGCAGGCCCAGGTGGTTTGGCAGCGCGTTTGTTTGGTATTCCTGTACTTATTCATGAGCAAAATGCGGTTGCTGGTTTTACCAATGCGCAGTTGTCTCGTGTTGCTAAAGTCGTGTGTGAAGCATTTCCAAATACATTTCCTGCTGGTGGAAAAGTCGTTACAACAGGAAATCCTGTTCGTCATGAAATCACAGATATTTTAAGCCCAAAGTGGCGTTATGATGAGCGTGCGCAAGCAGGGCAACCTCTAAATATTCTCATTGTTGGTGGTTCTTTAGGTGCCAAAGCACTCAATGAACGCTTACCTCCAGCATTAAAACAATTACAAGTTCCACTTAATATTTTTCACCAGTGCGGTCAGCAACAAGTTGAGGCAACTCAAGCACTCTATGCAGATGCACCAGCTAATTTAACTGTACACGTTTTGCCGTTTATTGAAGATATGGCAAAGGCTTATAGTGAGGCAGATTTAATTATTTGCCGAGCTGGAGCACTCACGGTAACAGAAGTTGCAACAGCAGGTGTGGCCGCAGTTTTTGTACCACTTCCTATAGCAGTTGATGACCATCAAACTGCAAATGCCAAATTTCTGGCGGATTTCGGTGCTGCAAAAATTTGTCAGCAATCGACTATGACACCAGATGTTCTAAATGAATTGTTCACTTCGCTGATGAACCGCCAGTTACTTACAGAAATGGCAGTGAAAGCGCGTCAACATGCCCAACCAAATGCGACTCAGCATGTGGTTGATCTTATCCAAAAAATGTAATCGGATTTACTATGTCTCCATCAACAGCTGCGAACCAAGCAAAAAAACTGATTAAAGTGCCTGAAATGCGCCGTATCAAACACATTCATTTTGTGGGGATCGGCGGTGCTGGGATGTGTGGCATTGCAGAGGTATTGGGTAACCAAGGTTATAAAATTTCCGGTTCAGACATTAAAGCATCTAAAACTACAGAACAATTAGAGCAAAATGGCATCAAGGTTTATATCGGCCATCAAGCGGAAAATATTAAAAATGCCAATGTGCTTGTAGTTTCTACAGCGATTGATCCAGAAAATCCGGAAATTAAAGCAGCGATTGAGCAACGTACTCCAATCGTACGCCGCGCAGAGATGCTAGGTGAGCTTATGCGTTACCGTCATGGTATTGCTGTAGCGGGTACACATGGTAAAACGACAACCACAAGTCTTTTAACGACCATGTTGGCTGAAGAAAACCTTGATCCAACTTATGTGATTGGTGGTTTACTTAACAGTACAGGCGTAAATGCTGCATTAGGTGAAAGCCGTTTCATCGTAGCTGAAGCTGATGAATCAGATGCATCTTTCCTTTATTTGCAACCAATGGCAGCGATTGTAACGAATATTGATGCTGACCATATGGATACCTATGAAGGTAGCTTTGATAAATTAAAAGATACGTTCGTACAATTCCTTCATAACTTACCATTTTATGGTTTGGCTGTCGTTTGTGGTGATGACGCCAACATTCGTGAAATTATGCCGCGTGTAGGTCGTCCAGTAATTACCTATGGTTTTAATGAAGACAACGACATTCGCGCAATTGACGTTGAACAAGATGGTATGCGTTCACACTTCACCGTGTTACGTAAAGGTCGTGAGCCGCTACGTTTAACGATTAATCAACCGGGCATGCATAATATTTTGAATGCTTTGGCTGCGATTGGTGTTGCGACTGATGAAGGTGTTTCTGATGACGCAATTAGTCGTGCTTTAGCAGGATTTAGTGGTGTTGGCCGTCGCTTCCAAGTACAAGGTGAATTTGAGCTTGCCGATGGTAGCGTTAAGTTAGTTGATGACTATGGACACCATCCGAAAGAAGTAGAAGCAACTATTAAAGCTGCTCGTCAGAGCCATCCAGATCGTCGTTTGGTGATGTTATTCCAGCCACACCGTTACTCTCGTACCCGCGATTGTTTTGATGACTTTATTGAAGTGCTTTCTCAGGTCGATCAATTATTATTATTGGAAGTTTATCCTGCCGGTGAAAAGCCTATTGTAGGTGCAGACAGCCGTACTCTAGCGCGTAGTATTCGTTTACGTGGACAGGTGGAACCGATTTTGGTTGATCCGGTTGAAGGTAATTTACAAAACATCATGCAAAATGTGTTACAACCAAATGACTTGTTATTAACGCAAGGTGCGGGTAACGTGGGAGCAATTTCAGTAGAACTTGCACAACACCATTTGTATGTGAAATAAACAAAAATATTGAATTATCGGGTTAAGGATTTAAACGTGTCAAATGCTACAAAATTCGGCAAAGTTGCCGTGCTATTTGGTGGGAAATCGGCTGAGCGTGCTGTGTCTTTAGATAGTGGTCAGGCAGTTCTGGATGCTTTATTGCGTTCAGGTGTTCAGGCTGAAGCATTTGATCCGCAAGACCGCAGTGTGACTGAACTTGTAAATTATGATCGTGCATTTATTGTATTGCATGGTCGTGGTGGTGAAGATGGCCAGATTCAAGGCGTGCTTGAATGGTTAAATCTGCCTTATACAGGAACTGGTGTGCAAGGTTCTGCAATTGGCATGGATAAAGTCAAAACCAAGCAAATCTGGCAAGGTAGCGATTTACCTACAGCACCATATCGCATTATTACTAAAGAAACAGATTTAGATGCGGTGATTGCTGAGTTAGGCTTACCTGTCATTATCAAACCTGTACATGAAGGCTCAAGTGTGGGCATGAGTAAGGTTGAGAAAGCAGAAGATTTTGCAGCTGCAATTGAGAAGGCGACTCAGCACGATGCTGTTGTGATGGCAGAAAAGTGGATCACAGGTCGTGAATTTACAATCTCATTCCTAAATGGTCAGCCTTTACCGGTTATTCGTTTACAACCACCAGCAGATGTTGCTTTCTACGACTACGAAGCGAAATATCAACGTAATGATGTAGAGTATGGTATTCCTTGCGGTCTAAGTGAAACAGAAGAGAAGAATCTTCAAGCATTGTGCTTACGTGCTTTTCAGGCAGTTGGTGCAGAAAGCTGGGGCCGTATTGATGCGATGCAGGATGAACAGGGTAATTTCTGGCTTTTAGAAGTAAACACAGTGCCAGGTATGACCAGCCATTCTTTAGTTCCAAAAGCTGCGAAAGCTGTTGGCTATAGTTTTGATGAATTGTGTGTTGCCATTCTTGAGCAAACATTGGAAGGTACGGCTTAAATATGGCACAACTTCCGGCTTCCATGCGCCGTAAACGTGCGGCCATCACCTCTATTCATGATAAACCACCTACACGTAAGCAGAAGCTTGCAAATGCTGGTGGATGGGTGCTGTTGGTTATTGCTTTTGTAGTGCTGGCAGTCGGAATTTATGGGCTATATAAAGTTATTACAGATGCAACAGTTGCAAAGCTAGAGGTTGTGGGATCGACGTCTTCAGTTGAAACCCAACAAGTGATGCAGCATGTTGCTCCAATTATAAAAGCGAATTATTTCACATCTGATTTAGAACAGATTCGAGATAAAACATTAGAAATTTCGTGGGTAGACCGAGTTGTCGTTTCTCGTGCTTGGCCCAATGGTATTCGTGTTCGTGTCATGCCTCGACATGCCATCGCCCGTTGGGGAACAGGTCGCTTGTTAAGCGATGGAGGCGATGTATTCAGTGAGGCAGAGCCGACTATTCATCCTGAGCTTCCGTTACTCCATGGTCCGGTAAGCCAGTCGAAAATGATGATGCGACGCTATAATGAAATCAATCAATTATTCCATCCTGCCAATTTGCGTCTAAAAGAGTTATATCTGACGGAGCGAATGACTTGGTTTATGCAGTTTGACTCAGGTTTACGAATTATTGTTGACCAAGATCAAACAATGAATAAGTTGCAACGTTTAAGCCATCTGGCACAATCTGACTTAAAACAAGTGTGGCCGAAAATCTCAGCCATTGATTTGCGATATCGTAATGGATTATCTATTCAATGGAAGAACGCAACACCACCTAAAATTGTGAATGGTCAGTTTGTTGTAACGATTGATGACACAAGCATTGCAGGTGGAACAAAAGCAAAGCCATAATACGTGGCTTTAAAATAGGCAATTTGCCTGGTATTAAACAACAAAGAAATGGTATGAGTGATGAATGAAGCTGTTCCCTCAGTTGTTGCGATTGACATTGGGACGCATAAAGTTTCAGTTTTGATTGGAAAAATTCATGCGCCGGATAACATTCAAGTTATCGGTATGGCAACTGCTCGCAATCGTGGCATGAATAAAGGAAAAATCGTAAGCCTCGATAAAGTTATCGCTGCGATTAAAAATGCTGTCGCTGAAGCGGAAAATATGGCCGAATGTCGCATTCATAGCGCATGGGTATCGATTCCGAGTACCGAGTTGCAAAGTTTTTATGCCTCTGGCCGCACACCAGTTGCTAATCCAGCACATGTTATTACAACAAATGAAGTCGTGCGCGCGTTAGAATTGGCAAAAGCAAGTCATGTGACTTCTGATTACTATTTAGCAAGTGCAGTGCCATTAGGCTTTGAATTAGGTGATTCTGCTGAATGGGTGCAGAATCCAATTAACATGACTGCCCATAGTATGACCGGACATTATCAGTTAATGATGATGCCGATTGCGACTATGCAAAACCTTGATCGCGCTATGAAAGGTGCAAATATCGGGGTTGAAAAAATGGTGGTATCTTGTCTGGCAACCGCTGAGGCAAGCTTGCTTAAAGATGAAAAAGAGTATGGTGTTTGTCTAGTCGATATTGGCGCAGGCATTACCAATCTTGCAGTTTATTTAGATGGACGTTTGGCTCTGGCACGTACATTGCAACGCGGTGGTGAGCACGTTACGCGTGATATTGCTGCTGTATTGCAAACTACAACAGAAGAAGCTGAGCGTATTAAAATTCTATATGGTTGTGTCGATTTAAGTGCTGTTAAGCCAGATCACATGATTCAGGTAGAAGGAATTGATGGCCCTCAAACTATTAGTCGAATTGAGTTGTCAGAAATTATTATTGCCCGCTATGAAGAGATCTTTAGCCAGATTCGCGATGAACTCGAAAACAGCGGTGCAATTCATGGTTTATACCATGGTGTAGTGTTGACAGGGGATGCTTGTCAAATCGAAGGTATGGTGAGTTTGGCTCGCCGTATGTTGGGGGTATCTGCCCATTTGGGTAATCCGCCGTTACAGGTTTATGCTGATGATCAACATCAGGCAGCATTACGTCGTTCGATGTATGCAACAGCAGCTGGTTTGCTCATGTTTAGCCAAAGTGAGTTGCAAGAAGCTGTTGAAGAGCCTGAAGAGGCAAATGACCGTTCGGTATGGGAGCGAATGGTAAATGGCTGGAATGCATTTAATAGCAAGCTAAAAGCCATTTTTTAGGATGTATGGATTTATTGGTAGAATTGTTAGGAAGTTGTAAGAGAAAACCACTGTACTTGACAAGGTTTGTATTGCACAGCATTCTTAAAATTAGTTATTTTTGAAAATCAAGGCAGTATACGGGCTGAAGTGACTGCCATAATGTATTAGGAACCCTAAAGGTCATGGCCTCATTTGAATTTATAGAAGATGAACTAAACGATGGCAACGGTCAAGCCCGTTTCACTGTATTTGGTGTAGGTGGTGGTGGCGGTAATGCCGTTCAACATATGGTGCAGTCTGATATTCAAGGTGTTAAATTCGTTTGTGCCAATACAGACAAACAAGCACTAGACTGTATGAATGCACCTTTCAAAATTCAGTTAGGCGAGCAAAGTACGCGTGGTTTAGGTGCTGGTGCTAACCCTGAAGTTGGGCAAGTTGCAGCAGAAGAAAGCCGTGAAATTATTCGTCACCATCTTGAAGGTACGGATATGGTGTTCGTTACCGCTGGTATGGGTGGTGGTACGGGTACGGGCGCGGCTCCTGTCGTGGCTGAAGTTGCCAAAGAAATGGGTATTTTGACTGTTGGTGTTGTAACAACTCCATTTAACTTTGAAGGCCGTCGCCGTTTAAAATCTGCTGAACGCGGTATTGAAGCGCTTGAAGCACATGTTGATTCATTGATTATTATCCCGAACCAACGCTTACTTAGCGTATATGGCGATATTTCAATGAAAGATGCTTATAAAAAAGCTGATGATGTATTGTTAAACGCTGTACGTAGTATCTTTGACCTTGTTGTAAACCGTGGTCACATTAACCTTGACTTCGCCGATTTGAAAACTGCAATGAGTACTCGTGGTTACGCAATGATGGGTGCTGGTTTAGGTCGTGGTGAAGATCGTGCACGTCAAGCAGCTGAACAGGCTATTCGTAGCCCATTGCTTGATAACGTAAATATTATTAATGCTAAAGGTGTGTTGATTAACATTACTGGCGGTGATGATATTACTCTACGCGAAACTGAAATCATTACTGATGTTGTGAACCAGATTGTTGACCTTGATGAAGGTGAAATTTTCTACGGTACAGTATTTGATCCGGATGCGCGTGATGAATTACGTGTAACAGTAATTGCAACTGGTTTAACTCGTAATGCAGCAGATGCAGAACCGAGAAAACGTAATACAGTAAGTCATGCAACGTCTCAAGCAGCTCAATCTGTTGATGAAGATGACGTTCCTGCTATTAATAAGCGTCAAAATGCAGACAATGAAGTGAGCAGCAACGCAAGTTCTTCTCCGCGTTCTTCTCCGATGAGTATTCAAGATTACTTGAAAAATCAGCAACGTAAGTAAAAAATTATTAAATTTTAAAAAAGGCAGTGTTTAAACACTGCCTTTTTTTGTTTTTGATCAATGACTAAATATGCTAACGTATAGCGGTTTTAAAAAAGAAGTTACAAAGCATGGTGAAACAACGTACTCTCAATCGTGTGGTAAAAGCGAGTGGAATAGGTCTTCATAGCGGTCAAAAAGTGATGATCAATTTCATTCCACATACCGCGGATGGAGGTATTGTATTTCGTCGTATCGATTTAGACCCACCCGTTGAAATCCATGCAAATGCATTGCTCATTCAAGAAGCTTTTATGTGCTCCAATTTAGTGATTGGAGATATAAAAGTTGGAACGATTGAGCATGTAATGAGCGCAATTGCAGGTTTAGGAATTGATAACCTTATTGTTGAGGTATCTGCGTCCGAAGTTCCGATTATGGATGGAAGCGCCGGTCCATTTATTTACCTGTTAATGCAGGGTGGATTGCGTGAGCTGGATGCGCCGAAAAAATTTATAAGAATATTAAAACCAGTTGAAGCACTAATAGATGATAAAAAAGCGATTTTTAGCCCACATAATGGTTTCCAGTTAAATTTTACAATTGATTTTGACCATCCGGCATTTGCTAAAGAATATCAATCTGCCACTATCGACTTTTCTACTGAAACTTTTGTATATGAAGTCAGTGAAGCTCGTACTTTTGGTTTTATGAAAGATCTCGATTACCTCAAAGCAAATAACTTAGCCTTGGGTGCAAGTTTAGATAATGCCATTGGTGTAGATGACACAGGTGTTGTGAACGAAGAAGGCTTACGTTTCGCTGACGAATTTGTGAGACATAAGATTTTGGATGCAGTAGGTGATTTGTATTTACTTGGTCATCAAATTATTGCCAAGTTTGATGGCTATAAATCGGGACATGCTTTAAATAATCAGTTGTTACGCAATGTTCAAAGTGATCCGAGTAATTATGAAATTGTAACATTTAATGACGAGAATGAATGTCCAATTCCATATGTCAGTGTGACATAAGTCATTGTCTTTACTTGGCTACGTTATATTGTAACATTGCAAAGTGTGATTATTATCACATAACAAGAACGATTCTAATTAAGAAATAGAAAGCTCATTATTTTTTATTGCTTGCCAAACGTAGTAAAGCTTGGCTAAGCTTAGGGTCGCTCACAAAGTCGGCTGCACTACGTAACATTTCTTGTGTTTCCGGGGGGATGGGTTTAGAGGGCTCAGATGAGGGTGGATTTGGAGTATTTTTATTTCTCAAGCGAACCTGAATTCTTTGTAAGTCTTTTAACCCTTCAAGTTGAGATAATTTAGATACATATTGGTTCTGTAAATAACTGAGTTGACTAATCATCGCCTGATTTTCACCAGTAATGATTAAAGAACCATTTTGATAACACACGACCTGCCATTGTTCCGGTTGGGGCAATAAGGGTTGGATTATTTTCGTAAGTCTTTGCCATTGCGCGACTTGCGTTGTTAGAAACGTAAGGTTTCCTGTTTTTATGTGTTTTCCGGTTTGTTGAAAAACGTTATCGGGTTTAGACATGGATCATTCTCGGATAGATTCTTGTCTTCATCTTAAGCGTTCATTTCGATTGATATCAAGGAAGAGATCATAAGGAACTTGAGTAAGAACAGTTTCAAGAGGTTTTTATGCACACGCGTCGTATTTTATTAGCGTTTTCACTTGCCGCTTCGGCAGCATCAGTTGCTTTTGCAGATTATCAAACAATTAACCAATCTACTGATTCAGATCGATTGGAACAACTATCAAAAACATTATCTCAAGGTTCATATACCCATCCTGATGATTTAGATCTTCCGGCAAGTGCGAAAGTTTCAGTGACCTTACGCCAAAAAACGGTTGAGCTCAACAATGAATCGCTCGCAAAAAAATATGGCAATGCGAGCGCAAAGAATTCTTTTAATACCTCTTCTTCAAATGCTTACTCTTGGTTAGTTTCTCATCCTCTTCCTGATACTGTACGAGTTTCTTCAAACTTCGGTGGTCGCACCATGGGTGGTCGTGCAGAACATCATGGTGGTTTAGATATGGCTGCTCCGAGTGGCACGCCAATTTATGCAACAGGCCCAGGTATTGTAACGAAATCTGGCTGGGGTACTGGCTATGGTCAATATGTTGAAATTAACCATGGTAATGGTTACTTAACACGTTATGCTCATGCTTCGCGTTTAATGGTACGTGTAGGCGACCAAGTATCTGCTGGTGAACATATTGCCAATGTAGGCTGTACTGGTCGCTGTACTGGCCCACATTTGCACTACGAAGTAGTAAAAGATGGTCAACGTAAGAATCCAACTACTTACTTGGCGATGCTTCCTTAAAAGCATAGTTAAAAAGTTAAGGTTATTAAATTTATGAATCTGAAAATAGCCTAAACCTTTTTTAACGTAAAGATTGTATAAAAAAACGCCATTATTGGCGTTTTTTTGTTATTTTGTTTAATGCTCGGTCAATGACTATTCATTCAGAAAATAATAGGCCCCCCTCACATTCACCCGTGGCAATAACTAGAGAGGGGTAAAACGTGGTAAAAATACATAGTAGATTAAAGAACAAGGAACAGGTGAATTATGGCGTTTTACGGTGACTCCGATGCACAAGAAACCCAAGAGTGGCAAGATGCATTCGATTCAGTTTTACAACATATGGGAACTGAGCGCGCGGCATTCTTATTGGAAAAACTGTACCAACAAGCAATTGCTAAGCATGTTCCAATTCAACGTCTCAATACACCTTACTTAAATACAATTTCTGTTGAAGAACAACCTGCAATGCCAGGCGACCAAGATATGGAACGCCGTATTCGTGCATTGATTCGTTGGAATGCCTTAGCAATGGTACTTCGTGCGAATAAAACAGGTGATGATTTAGGTGGACACTTGGCGAGCTTCGCATCAAGTGCAACATTATATGACGTAGGTTTTAACCATTTCTTCCGTGCAAACAGCGATAACTTTGGCGGAGATATGATTTATTACCAAGGACACTGTGCTCCTGGTATTTATGCACGTTCATTCCTTGAAGGGCGTTTAACTGAAGAACAGTTAAGTAATTTCCGCCGTGAAGTTGGCGGTAACGGTTTACCAAGCTATCCACATCCATATTTAATGCCGGACTATTGGCAATTCCCAACTGTATCAATGGGTCTTGGTCCAATCATGTCAATTTATCAAGCACACATTCAAAAGTATTTGATGAACCGTGGCTTGATCAAAGAAGAAAATCGTAAAGTCTGGGCTTATCTTGGCGATGGTGAGATGGATGAGCCAGAAAGTACTGGTGCAATTTCACTTGCTGGTCGTGAAAAACTTGATAACTTGATCTGGGTTGTTAACTGTAACTTACAGCGTCTAGATGGTCCTGTACGTGGTAACGGTAAAATCATTCAAGAATTGGAATCTTTATTCCGTGGTGCGGGCTGGCGTGTCATTAAAGTGGTATGGGGCCGTCATTGGGATCCGCTACTTGCAAAAGACAACACAGGCGCTTTAAAAGCGGTAATGGAAGAAACTGTTGATGGTGAATACCAACGCTATCAAGTGAAAGGTGGTGCATATACACGTGAAAAATTCTTTGGCAAGTATCCAGAAGCTGCGGAACTTGTAAAAGATTTAAGCGATGAAGACATCGATAATCTTAACCGTGGTGGTCATGACCCTTATAAAGTTTTTGCTGCTTACGCAGAAGCAATGAAAGCCAAAGGTCAACCAACAGTTATTCTTGCGAAAACTGTTAAAGGTTATGGTTTGTCTGAAGAAATTGAAGCGGTGAATAAAACTCACCAAATCAAAAAAATGCAGATCGACTCTCTAAAATATGTACGTGACCGTTTTAACCTGCCATTTACAGATGATAAATTAGAAGAGCTTCCATTCTATCGCCCAAGTGAAAACTCTCCAGAAATGAAGTACATGAAGGCGCGTCGTGAAGCATTAGGTGGTTACCTACCTGCACGTCGTAAAGAGAGTGAAATTTTAGCGATTCCTGAATTATCTGTATTTGATGCAGTATTAAACGGTTCAGGTGGTAAAGAGCAATCTACCACTATGGTGATGGTTCGTTTAATTGCTGCTTTACTTAAAGAAAAAGCAATTAAAGACCGCGTAGTGCCAATCGTTCCAGATGAAGCACGTACATTTGGTTTAGAAGGTATGTTTCGTCAGCTTGGTATTTATGCTGCTCACGGTCAAAAATATACCCCAGAAGACCAAGAACAGTTAATGCATTACCGTGAAGCAAGTGACGGTCACATGCTTCAAGAAGGGATTAACGAAGCTGGTGCCATGAGCGCATGGGCTGCGTTGGCAACAAGTTATTCAACGAATAACTTGCCAATGATTCCAATGTACATGTATTACTCAATGTTTGGTTTCCAACGTATTGGTGACATTGCATGGGCTGCGGGCGATGCACAAGCTCAAGGTTTCTTGTTAGGTGCAACTGCTGGTCGTACCACATTGAACGGTGAAGGTTTACAGCACCAAGATGGTCATTCACATATCTTGGCGAACACGATTCCAAACTGCGTATCTTATGATCCATGTTTCGGTTACGAATTAGCTGTAATCGTACATGACGGTTTACAACGTATGTATGTGAACCAAGAGCGTGTGTTCTATTACCTAACTGTAATGAATGAAAACTACGAGCATCCTGCAATGCCTGAAGGCGCTGAGGAAGGCATTAAACGTGGTATGTACTTGTTCGAAAAAGATGAAAAAGCAACTGTTCAATTACTTGGTTCAGGTGTAATTCTTCGTGAAGTGATCAAAGCTGCGAAAATCTTACGTGATGAATATCAAATCCATTCAAACGTTTGGAGTGTAACAAGCTTCAATGAATTGTCGCGTGATGGTATGGCATGTGAAGAATACAACCGCTTACACCCACTTACTGAAGAAGTAAAAGAGTCTTGGGTATCTAAACAGTTACGTGGTACAGAAGGTATTGTTGTTTCAGCAACAGACCATATGCGTGCGTATAGCGAACAAATCCGTGCTTATCTTCCAGATGGTCGCCCATTTGTTGCGTTGGGTACAGATGGCTATGGTCGCTCAGATACACGTGCTAACTTACGTAGTTTCTTTGGTGTTGACGCTGCACATATCGTTGTTGCTACTTTGAAAAAATTAGCTGACGAAGGTGAAGTCGATGCACGTTTAGTTAAAGATGCAATTTCTAACTTTGAATTAGACACTGATCGTCCAGTGGCATGGGCTCCACAAGCACATCCAGAAGTTCAGGCAGTTGCTGAATACAATGAAGCGCAAACAGGTGAGGGGAACTAAGCATGCAAATTAAGACCCCTGATATTGGTGTAGATAAAGCAGTTGTTGCTGAAATTTTGGTAAAAGTTGGTGACAGCATTGCTGAAAATGACAGCCTTGTTTTGCTTGAGTCAGATAAAGCGTCTGTTGAAGTGCCTAGCACTTCAGCAGGTGTGGTAAAAAGTATCTTAATCAAAGAAGGCGATAGCGTAACTGAAGGTACGGTATTGTTTGAACTTGAAGCTAAAGGTGCTGCACCTGTAGCTCAAACAGAAGAAGTTGCAAAACCTGCTCCAGCAGCTGAACAAACAGCAGCGCCGGCAGCGGTACAACAGACTTCAACTGCTGCACAACCAGCAGCGGCAACCACTAGCCAAGTGGTTGAAGTCCAAGTTCCTGATATTGGTGTTGAAAAAGCACTCGTTGGTGAAATCTTAGTAAAAGTTGGTGAGCAAATCGATGTTGAGCAAAGCATCGTTGTTGTTGAATCTGACAAAGCAACTGTAGAAGTGCCAAGCAGTGTTGCTGGTACTGTAGAAAGCATTCAAGTTAAGGAAGGCGATACAGTTAAAGAAGGTGTTGTGCTCATTAAAGTGAAAACAACGTCTGCATCAAGTGCGCCAGTTGAAGCTCCTGCTTCTACAGCAGCTCCAGCGGCAGCGCCTGCACCAGTTCAACAAGAAACTGTAGCTGCGGCTGCTACTCAATCTGGACCAGTTGATATTAACGTTCCTGATTTGGGTGTAGACAAAGCAGTTGTTGCTGAAATTTTGGTACAAGTTGGCGATAAAGTTGATGTAGACCAAAGCCTTGTTGTGGTTGAGTCAGATAAAGCGACTGTTGAAGTTCCAAGTACTGTTGCTGGCGTTGTGAAAGCGATTCACTTGCAAGCAGGCCAACAGGTTTCACAAGGTATATTGCTTGCAACAATTGAAGCTGAAGGCCAAGCACCTGCTGCGGCACCAGCGGCAAAAGCAGAAGTAGCTCCAGCTCCACAGGCAGCAGCACCTAAAGCGGCAGCTCCTGCTCCGACTCAGGCTGCATCTGCTCCAGTGTCTGGCAGTGACAAGTTAACTAAAGAGCAAGAAGCCGAAAACGCTAAAGTATATGCAGGTCCTGCTGTACGTAAGCTTGCTCGTGAACTTGGTGTGATTTTGTCACAAGTTAAAACTTCTGGTGAGCATGGCCGTGTTGTTAAAGAAGATATCTTTGCTTATGTGAAGACTCGTTTAACTACGCCACAAGCTGCACCAGTTGCTGCGGCTGCACCAGCGGTTTCGGGTTTGCCAAAGCTTCCTGACTTCACTGCATTTGGTGGCGTGGAAGAAAAAGTGCTGACGCGTTTGCAGCAAGTATCAATTCCGCAATTGTCGTTGAACAACTTTATTCCGCAAGTCACCCAGTTTGATTTGGCTGACATTACTGAGTTAGAAGATTGGCGTAATGAGCTGAAAGGCAACTTCAAAAAAGAAGGTATCAGCCTGACGATTATGGCATTCATAATCAAAGCAGTTGCGTATTTGTTGAAAGAAGAGCGTGAGTTCGCAGGTCATCTATCTGATGATGGTAAATCAGTGCTCTTGCGCAATGAAATTCATATGGGAATTGCGGTAGCAACACCTGATGGTTTAACTGTGCCAGTACTTCGTAACCCAGACCAAAAATCAATTAAGCAAATTGCAGTTGAATTGGGTGTGTTAGGTCAAAAAGCACGTGATAAGAAATTAACACCGAAAGACTTACAAGGTGCGAATTTCACCATTTCAAGCTTAGGCGCAATTGGTGGTACAGCGTTTACACCACTTGTAAACTGGCCACAAGTTGCGATTTTGGGTATTTCACCTGCAACGATGCAACCGGTTTGGAATGGTAAAGACTTTGATCCACGCTTAATGTTGCCGTTGTCGTTGTCTTATGACCACCGTGTAATTAATGGTGCAGATGCCGCTCGATTTACTAATAAACTTACGAAACTTCTTAAAGATATTCGTACTTTATTAATCTAATATTTTGAAATGAATCATTAAAACCTCGCTTCGGCGGGGTTTTATTTTGGTATTTAATTTAATTGATTTTAGGTTAATCTAAAGATTAAGAGGGAGTGCTCGAGAGAGGAAAAGTTTCTCGTTTTAGGTAAAGGAGAAATAATAAATGGTGAATTTTTTAAAAATTATGTTGCCGATTCTGTTAGTTGTATTTTTATTGATGGGATTATGGGTCAGTTTTTTGCACTTTCCTTGGGAGTGGATGACCTACGTTGCAATCGGTTTGGAAGTATTTGTGGCAACGCTTATTTTGCCATTTGAATTTCAATCACAACATATAGCTGGCATTAACAATTTTGGTTTTATTAACTTAAGTATCTGTTTAGCTTTACTATTAGGCTTGGGGAGGCTATTAGTATGGGCATGGATAAAATTTTTTGTTTGAAAAATAGCACTGCTCGAATATAATGAGCACATACTTCATTGGGGAGTAGCCGCTATTCATTTCTGAATGAATAGGTGATGATCAACATAATTGTTCAACAGAACATGGTCATCATAGCTTAAACGTCTCATCGTTTCCGAGTTGGCAAGACCTTTGATTTACCACTCTGCAGATATTTGGCTAGCAGGAGCGGTAGGTCATGGGCATTTATGCTAGCCAGAGAAACGACATGCAAGAATTTCTGATTTCTACCTCGATTGTTGCCCTAGCTGAAATGGGTGATAAAACTCAATTGTTGGCCCTTTTACTGTCTGCACGTTTCCGTAAGCCAGTCCCTATTCTCATTGCGATTCTTTTAGCCACTTTAATTAACCATGGTATCTCTGCTGTGCTTGGGCAGTGGATTACAACCGTGTTGAGTCCCGAAATTTTAGTTTGGGTACTTGCGGGTGGTTTCATTGGTATGGCGTTCTGGATGCTTATTCCAGATAAGCTAGATGATGAAACAGATAGCATTAATAGATGGCAAAAATTTGGTGTTTTTGGTGCAACCTTTATCCTGTTTTTCTTAGCAGAAATTGGTGATAAAACCCAGATTGCGACAGTTGCTTTAGCTGCACGTTATGACAGTATTTTCTGGGTTATGCTAGGTACAACCTTAGGTATGATGATTGCCAATGCACCAGCTGTATTTATTGGTAATAAATTAGCTGAACGTTTATCTATCTCGCTCATTCATAAAATTGGTGCTGCTATTTTCTTAATTGTAGGTGTCTCTACTTTAGTGCAGCATTATTTCTTCTAAAGCATTTAAAGCTACCATAAAAAACGCACTCGAATTGAGTGCGTTTTTTTGTGGATTATTTTAATAGTTAAATTTCACTGTGAAGTTAATTTGGCGTGGGTTACCGAGCGTCACCAAATTCTCATTCAGGGCACCTGCATAATAATCTTTATCAAATAAATTACGAATCGCAAGTTGAGCACCCCAATGTCCAGCGTCATAGCCAGCTTCAGTGTCAAAGACTGTATAGCCCGGAATGTGGATATCTAAGCCATCGACAGTTTTATATGTTTCGCCACGGAATCCACCGCCAACATACCAACCAAGTTTTGATTCTGGGTCAAATTTATAACGTGCTGACAAGCTATAAGCATGCTCAGGAATATTATCGAGTGCTTTTCCTACATTGCTTGAGTTTGCATCTTTACTAATTTCAGCATCAATGGTGTAAGTATATGCAGCTGTTAATTTTAAGCCTTCTAAAATTTCTGCGCTGAGCTCAGTCTCAATACCGCGAGTTAACTGTTCGCCACGTTGTATTTTATAGCCACTATTCGCAGTATCAGTGACTAAAACATTTTGACGTTTTAAATCATACCAAGCGATAGCGCCTTGAATTCGTTGATCAGGACTTTGTAATTTCATTCCGACTTCAACCTGTTTTCCTTCTTCAGGTTTGAACGGATTATTATTTACATCAGTACCACTGTTAGGTGTAAATGAAGTGGCATAGCTGACATAAGGGGCAACAATGTCATTAAGGGTATACATGACAGAGGCGCTACCCGTAAAAGCATTGTCTGATTGTTTACTTGCACTACTTGTAACTAAGCTTGTGCTTTGAGTTTGTGCCCAGTCTTGGCGTCCAGATAAGCTTAAAAGCCATTGATCATTGAGTTGAATGCGATCACGTAAATAGAGTCCCAAATATTTGAGACGATTAATATCCCGAACATTTTGCTTCAATGTCACGTTTTGACCATAAACGGGGTCATAGATATTTAAATTACCAATATCGTATTTATCATTGGTGTAGTCACTTTTTTCCTGAAAAGCATCTACTCCGATATTAAGGTCGTGTTGCATACCATATAAATCAAACTGTTTGTTTAAACGGTTATCGATGGCGAAACTTAAGTTATCAATCACTTGATGCCGACTATTATTAGCTCGGTTAATGGTTGTGTAAGATGAATCTGCCCAAAACTTTTTAGTTTGAGCAAAAACCGCAGTACCATCCATTTCAGTTTTTTGAACTGCAAAATTCTGGTTAAAGTTCCAGCCATTATCAAAGGCATGTTTAAACGTATAACCAGTGCGGTAAACATCTGCTTCATATTTACCGAAGTTAGGGTCGCCAATATATAAACTTCGGTCTATAGCGCCGTTAGGATTGTCTTTTAATGTGCCAATTACAGGCAAGCCTTGCTGACGAATATATTCGCGGTGCTGATAACTTGCGATGACAGAGAGGTCAGTGTTATCACCTAAGTCAAAATTGTAAGAAGGTGAAATATAGTAATTTTTAAAATACACATAATCTGTCGGATCATCTTGGTCAGAGATACGACCATTTAAACGAAAAGCACCTTTCTCACTATTATTAGGGCTATAGTTTAAGTCGAATGTACCTTCTTTTAAGTTATAGCTGCCATAAGTCATGCTAGCACGCGCAAAGTTTTCTGCTTCAGGTCGTTTAGTGACTAAATTGACCATGCCACCTGGTGCAACCAAACCGAAATTAATAGAGGCAGGGCCTTTTAAGACTTGGACCTGATCCATGCCTGATAGTTCAGTGGCAACATAAGTATTTTGTCCAACTCTTAAACCATCTACGTAAACCGAATCGGAAGAGGTCTGGCCTCGAATAACAAAATCATCCCAACCACGACGACCAAGTTTTCCAGCTTCCACACCTGCAACACCTTCAAGTGCATCTGCTAGAGTTTTAGCTTGTTTTTGGTCGAGCTGTTCGCGGGTTACTACCGAAACTGATTGAGCAGTCTTAAATAAGGTTGCATCCGATTTTAAGGCAGAGGTTGCTTTTGTTGCGACATAGGGAGAGCTGGGTTCTTTTTGTGCCTGAATAGAAATTGTGGGTAGCACACTGGTCGAATTCTGTTGTTCTGCTGTTTCATCAGCATGACTTGTTGTCATCGAACTAAAAATAGCAACTGCTAACAATGTTTTGGAGCTTGAAAAATAAGGTGCTTGGTTCATGGGAGGCCTAGACAGCGCAAAAGATAAAACTGATAATGAGAATTATTTTAATTTATTGTGGGTTAATTTTAAATAACATTATGATTCATTTATAAAATAAGAAAAGCAAAAGCTATTTTAAAATATTATGAGAAAAATAAAGCAATTCATTGCAAGAGTCATTGAATCCCTTTATTTTAGTATGGATATAAAAATATCTAATATTTAAAGTTTTTTTGGGGAATTGTATGGGGTTTGAAAAAACAACATCGCAGATATTATTTGATAATGGCGTACATAAATGTATTAGTTTTACCAGTTTGGTCAAAGGGGAAGGTATCCAAGCCAATCAATTTTTAATTATTGATCATGAGCGTGCTGCTGTAATCGATCCGGGTGGCGATTTAACCTATGTTCCATTAACGATGGAATTAAATAAATATACGCGTTTGAAAAATCTGGACTATGTGATGGCTTCGCATCAGGATCCGGACATTATTACCTCAATGCCACGCTGGTTGGTCTATACCGATGCTAAAGTTGTGGCGTCAAAATTATGGGCACGTTTTCTACCGCACCTAAATTCCTCATTTATGAGTGAACGTATGAAAGGGAATTGGGAAGATCGCTTAATTGAGCTACCTGATCAGGGTCAAGTGATTCAATTGGGGGAGTCAAAGCTTGTGGTGGTTCCTGCACATTTTCTACATTCGGTTGGTAATTTTCAGTTTTATGATCCAGTCGCCAAAATTCTATTTTCTGGTGATATGGGCGCTTCGATTGTTGAGGATGCTAATCAACCTTTAACAGATTTCGATACGCATGTTCTGAAAATGAAAGCTTTTCACCAACGCTATATGTGTTCAAATAAGGTTATCCGTTTATGGGTAAACATGGTCCGCCAGATGGACATTGAAATGATTGTTCCACAGCATGGCAGTCCATTTATTGGCAAAGAAATGATTAATCAGTTTTTGGACTGGATTGAGGTTTTACCTTGTGGTGTTGACTTGATGACAGAACAAGTTTTTAGTTGTCCTGCCTAAATATGATGTCTAATGATCAACCCAGATAAAATTCTGGGTTGCAAAAACATGGGTTAAAAAATAACGTTAAAACTATAATAAGTGGGAATTATTTAGAGCAGCTCTACATCTATTGCTGAAAAAGGCAAAGATAATATGAAAATTGCATTGAAATTTGTTTATAATAGCTCACGGAATTTACCAGTGAGATTGTTATGCTGACCATCGTTCAAGAAGCGCTAACCTTCGATGATGTCTTATTACTTCCTGCCTACTCTACTGTTCTCCCAAAAGATGTCTCTTTAAAGACACGATTAACTCGCGGCATTCATTTAAATATCCCATTAGTTTCAGCTGCAATGGATACAGTGACTGAGTCACGTATGGCGATTGCGATGTCACAAAATGGTGGTATCGGGATTTTGCACAAAAACATGGATATTGCTGCTCAAGCTGCAGAAGTACGCCGTGTAAAGAAATTCGAAGCGGGTATGGTGAAAGACCCTATCACTGTAACGCCTGAAACTACAGTACGTGAACTGATTGCAATTACCACTGCTAATAACATTAGCGGTGTACCTGTTGTTAAAGACGGCAAGGTTGTTGGTATTGTGACAGGCCGTGATACGCGTTTTGAAACTAATTTAGAACAACCTGTTAGCAACATCATGACAGGTCAAGATCGTTTAGTAACTGTACGTGAAGGCGAGTCTAAAGAAAATATTCAAGCATTATTGCAAAAACACCGTATTGAAAAAGTCTTAGTCGTTGGTGAGAGCAACGAACTTAAAGGCTTAATTACAGTAACTGACTTCCGCAAAGCTGAAAGCTATCCAAACAGTTGTAAAGATGATCTTGGTCGTTTACGTGTTGGTGCTGCGGTAGGTACTGGTGCTGATACACCAAGTCGTGTGGAAGCATTGGTTGAAGCTGGTGTTGACGTAATTGTTGTTGATACAGCACATGGTCACTCAGCTGGTGTAATTGAACGTGTACGTTGGGTGAAACAAAACTTCCCTCAAGTACAAGTGATTGGTGGAAACATTGCAACTGGTGATGCTGCATTAGCATTATTAGATGCAGGTGCAGATGCTGTAAAAGTAGGTATTGGTCCTGGTTCTATCTGTACAACACGTATTGTGGCAGGTATTGGTATGCCACAAATTTCTGCGATTGACAGCGTTGCTAGCGCACTAAAAGATCAAATTCCTTTAATTGCAGATGGCGGTATCCGCTTTTCTGGCGATATGGCAAAAGCGATCGGTGCGGGTGCAAGCACAATCATGGTTGGTTCATTACTTGCAGGTACTGAAGAAGCGCCTGGCGAAGTTGAGTTTTTCCAAGGTCGTTACTACAAAGCATATCGTGGTATGGGCTCATTAGGTGCAATGGCGGGAGCAACTGGTTCTGCTGACCGTTATTTCCAAGATTCAAAAGCGGGTGCTGAGAAGTTAGTACCAGAAGGAATCGAAGGCCGTGTTCCATATAAAGGCCCAATGGGTAACATCGTTCATCAAATGATGGGTGGTTTACGTTCATCGATGGGTTATACCGGTTCTGCTGTGATTGAAGATCTTCGCCAAAATGCGAAATTTGTGAAAATTACTTCAGCTGGTATGTCTGAGTCACATGTTCATGATGTAACGATTACTAAAGAAGCTCCAAACTATCGTGTTGGTTAGATTTTGGTAACCAAAACAATGAAGAAAGCCGTCATTACACTGACGGCTTTTTGTTTTTGGTGTAAAGTAAATCTAACGAAAAGAAATATGGCGGAATTGCCATATATGAAGTGAGCCACCCTGAAGTGGCGTAAGAATGAGATAAGCTATGAGTTATTTTGGAACGGATGGTATTCGTGGAAAATTTGGGCAAATGCCTATTACTCCAGAGTTTGCTTTAAAACTCGGATTTGCTGCAGGGAAGGTATTAAAACGAACGAGTCCAAAAAATAAACCGCTCGTTGTATTAGGAAAAGACACTCGTTTATCTGGTTACATTTTAGAATCTGCTTTGCAGGCAGGCTTAAACGCTGCTGGCGTATATGTTCATCTACTTGGCCCATTACCAACACCAGCAATTGCACACCTTACTCGCGCTTTACATGCACATGCAGGTATTGTTATTTCTGCATCGCATAATCCATATTATGATAATGGGATTAAATTCTTTTCAAGCGAAGGTAAAAAATTACCGGATTCATTACAAGAAGAAATTAACCACGAATTAGAAAAAGATTTATTCATTGAGGACACTGCAAACTTAGGTAAAAGTGTTCGTGTAAATGATGCAAATGGTCGCTATATTGAATTCTGTAAATCTACTTTCCCTTACCACTTTGATTTAAATAATTTAAAGATTGTGTTGGACTGTGCTCATGGCGCTGCATATAGCGTCGGGCCTTCAGTTTTCCGTGAGTTAGGGGCAAAAGTTGTTGCTTTATATAATGAACCAGATGGCTTAAATATTAATGAGAGCTGTGGTTCAACACATCCTGAACACTTACAAAAAGCAGTAGTTGAGCAGGAAGCAGATTTAGGTATTGCTTTTGATGGTGATGCTGACCGCGTTGTGATGGTGGATAAGTTTGGTAACTTAATTGATGGCGACCATATTTTATATATTTTGGCGACTCAAGCTCAAAATAAGCCAGCGGGTATTGTTGGTACTGTCATGAGTAATATGGCACTTGAAGTTGCACTTGAAAAAGCAAACGTTAACTTTGTTCGTGCAAAAGTCGGTGACCGCTATGTATTACAGGCTTTAGAAGAAAATGCTTGGGTGATAGGTGGTGAACCTTCTGGTCATATTCTAACTTTAGACAAGAGTACGACTGGTGATGCCATTATCGCCGCACTTCAAGTATTAACAGTAATGGTCGAGCAAAATAAGGCTCTTCATGAATTGGTTCAAGACTTTAAATTATTCCCACAAGTACTTTTGAACGTACGTTTAGAACAAATGCTTGATCCGTATTCTATTCCGGCATTGGTTACTGAATTTGATAAAGCAGAAGCACAGCTCAAAGGCCGTGGTCGTATTTTGATTCGTAAGTCTGGAACAGAGCCTGTGATTCGTGTCATGGTTGAAGGTGATGATGAGCAAGAGGTGAAAGCTTTAGCTCAGCATTTAGCTGATTCAGTTCGTTCACAAGCACAAGTCGCATAAGGTGCCCGACATGAGTGATGTCATCAAAGATTTAAGTGAATTACGCTTAAGTTATGAGCAAGGTGAGTTGCATGAGGGGCAGGTTGAATCTAACCCTCATCAGCAGTTTCTTGGTTGGTTTAACCATGCTCTAGCAGCCAATTTGCATGAACCCTATGCAATGTCATTAGCAACTGCAAGTGCAAAGGGCAGACCTCATGTTAGAACAGTTTTGTTACGTGGGGCTACAGAAGCTGGTTATGATTTTTATACGAATTATGACAGTCAAAAAGGTATTGATTTGGCAGAAAATCCATATGCCGAATTATTATTTTACTGGCCAAGTCTAGAGCGTCAGGTTCGAGTGGGTGGTCGCGTAGTTAAAATTGCTGAGCAAGAATCTACAGATTACTATCTTAAACGACCACGTGATAGCCAGATTGCAGCGCATATCAGTACTCCCCAAAGCGGTAAAATTGAAAGCCGAGCGCTGTTACAGCAACGTTTTCAAGACTTACAACAGCAAGTTGAAAGCCGTGAAGTACTTGACAAGCCGGAGTTCTGGGGCGGTTATCGTCTGCAACCAGATTATTATGAATTCTGGCAAGGACGACCAAATCGTTTACATGACCGCTTGAGTTATGAAAAAATCGACGGTCAATGGACGCTGCACCGACTGATGCCTTAAATGACAAAAATACAAATCAAACAAAGACCTTTATTGACACGCCCTGAACAATTTCAGGGCGTGCCGCCGTTTATTGCCGAAATTTTGGCAAGGCGTGGAGTAGAATCTGAACAGGAATTAGAGCTAAAGCTTAAGAATTTATTAGCCCCGCAGCTCAAGGGACTAGAGACAGCTGTGACATTAATAGATCAAGCTATTGATGCACAGAAAAAGATTGTTATTGTCGGTGACTATGATGCTGACGGTGCAACCAGCACAGCGTTAATGGTATTGGTGCTTCGTGATATAGGAGCACAAGTCGACTATTTAGTTCCAGACCGATTTAAATACGGTTATGGGCTTACCCCCGCAATTGCAGAGCTTGCACATCAAACTTATCAACCTGATTTATTAATTACAGTTGATAATGGAATTTCCAGCCATGCTGGAGTTGATACAGCCCATGCTCTGGGCATGCAAGTTATTATTACCGATCATCACTTAACAACAAAAGAAACGCCTCTAGCAGAGGCGGTGGTGAATCCAAATCAATTAGGCTGTGATTTTCCGAGTAAGGCGCTTGCTGGTGTTGGTGTTGCATTTTATGTGTTGGCCAATTTGGCAAGTTTACGTACTAGACAAGGTAAAAGCACAAGCAAAGTCACTCAATATCTAGATTTGGTTGCTTTGGGAACTTATGCGGATGTTGCTGTATTAGATTATAACAACCGCATTTTAGTGGATGCAGGTGTGAAGCGGATTCAGCAACATCAATGTCGAGTTGGGATATTGGCACTGTTGGATATTGCTGGCCGAGAGGCGTCGTCTTTGCGTGCACAAGATCTAGGTTTTGTTTTAGGTCCGCGTATTAATGCTGCTGGGCGTATGGAGAGCATGCGCATCGGTATAGAGTGTTTATTAGCAGACTCTATTGAAACAGCTTACCCGATTGCTCAACAATTAAATCAGTTGAATATAGAGCGGCGACAAATTGAAGGAGAGATGAAGCAACAAGCTTTATCTGCTTTAGATAGTTTGCAGCTCTCAAAAGAAGATATTCCCCCAGCTCTGGTGCTCTTCGAAGAAAACTGGCATCAAGGCGTGATTGGGATTGTCGCAGGGCGTTTAAAAGAACAGTTTCATCGACCAGCTATTGTCTTTGCACCAGATGAAGATGGTGTCCATATTAAAGGATCTGCGCGTTCAATTGATGGGGTGCATATTCGAGATACGATTGAACAGGTTGCTGAACAACATCCCGAATTGGTGAGCCATTTTGGTGGACATGCAGCAGCGGCAGGTTTAACGATACGTAAAGAAAATTTTGATGCTTTTAAAACAGTGTTTACTACCTGTGTTGCAGCTATGGAAGAATCTTTGTTTCAAGCTACTTTATGGACAGATGGGGAATTACCAGCTTCGGCTTTGCAACTAGACACATTGGATTGGATTGAGCAACTTGGACCATGGGGGCAAAAATTCCCATTTCCTCAGTTTGAAGGACATTTTAAAGTTGTTGATTATCGTTGGCTTAAAGAAACACATCTAAAACTTAGATTGGCTCTTGATCAATATACTTTTGATGCGATTGCTTTTAATGCCGCTGGACGATTTGAATTTAATCCTATGCAAGATGAAGTTCATTTGGTCTATGAGATTGACCGTAATGTATTTAAGGGTAATGTAAATTTACAATTGCGTATTGTGCATTTAAACCAATAAAAAAAATCCGCTCATTTGAGCGGATTTTTTTATAAACTTCTAGGTAAGATTAGAAGCGGTAGCCTGCACGAACACCATAAGTGTTATCGTTGTCACCGAAACCAATACGACCTTCAAGACTTACTTGTTGATTCAAGAATTTTTTAGCATTAATACCAAATTCATCTTTATCAGTTAAGTCGTTATTGTAGTAATCCACACCAAGACTTAAAGTTTTATCGATGTAGTAGTCACCACGAACTTTATATTCGTCTAGGTCACCAAACGCACCGAACGCTTCAAGGTTTACGTCATGTTGACCTACTTGAGTTACGTATTTAGCACGAACTGTTGGATCAGCGCCGTCTTTACCGTCTTTCTCGTCGTAACCTTTAACACCTAGTGCAAGTAATAAACCTGGAGCTGGTAAATAACCTACTTCAGCTGCATAAGTAGTTACTTTGCTATCAATATTGGTGTTATCAATTTCACGCTCATTACGGCCTACATCACCGCTAAGGTAGAAATCTGAGTTAGGAACATAGTATTCAACACCTACGCCATACTGAGTATCTTTAGTACCGCTGTTATCGCCATAGTTGATAAGTGCGTTAACATTACTTGCACGGCTTAAAAATGCTGCTTCTGCAAGTGGAGCGTTACGAGTTTGAACAGGATTAAAGTAATAAGTCCCGTCAACACCGAATTTACTTACGCTGCTACCGTTGTCTGGATCAAGATAATTGTAAGAACCACCAACTTCAGCTTGGTAAGCGTTTGCTGCGCCACTTACTGCGAGTGCAGATAAAAGAGCTGATGCAATTGCTAGTTTTTTCATGGAATCTCTCCCCTCTAAAAAGCGATTTTATAAATGTTTTGTTACAACTTTTAGTCTAGAGGAAAATCGGGTAGCGTCAATCTTGCACAAGTAACCGCACTGTAACTATGTGCTTTTTTTGTAAATATATTTAACTTAAATATTTGATTTTAAAATATAAAGATAGAATGTTTAATTTTATTAAAATTGAGGAGATTTTGTGTAGATCATAAAAAATGCTGTAAAAGTACCCAATTTTGTATGAGGATGTTACCGGTTAAGCTTAAAATGAACTGAAGAAAATTTAGAAATTAGATGAGCGAAATATAATGAGAAATACAAAGCAGGTTCGAAGATAACCGCAGCTATGCTAAAATAATTGACTGTTTATCTGCTCTTATGGGAACACTCGCGTGGAAATTAATCCTTATCTAAACCAATTGAAAGACTTAACTGATCGTAGCCAAACACTACGGGGGTATCTTTGACTACGATCTGAAAAAAGAGCGTTTAGAAGAAGTTTTACGTGAGTTAGAAGACCCTGCGATTTGGAATGATCAAAGCCGTGCTCAGGCCATGGCGAAAGAAAAGGGCGAACTAGAAAACGTTATTAATGTATTGGATGGGTTGTCAACACAACTTGAAGATGCAAAAGCGATGTTAGATTTAGCTGTAGAAGCTGATGATGAAAGCTTGCTTGAAGATGTTCAGTCGGAGCTTAGTGCTGCTGAAGATGAACTGGCTAAACTTGAATTCCGTCGTATGTTTAGTAATCCAATGGACCCGAATCCTTGCTATGTCGAGATTCAATCAGGTTCAGGCGGTACCGAAGCACAAGACTGGGCATCTATGCTTTTACGTATGTATATGCGCTGGATTGAACGTCATGGCTTCAAAGCAGAGCTTATGGAAGTATCTGATGGCGATGTCGCTGGTATTAAATCTGCAACAATTCGTGTTGAAGGTGAATATGCCTACGGTTGGTTACGCACAGAATCAGGTGTCCACCGTTTAGTTCGTAAATCACCATTTGACAGTGGTAACCGCCGTCATACTTCATTCTCTGCGGTATTTATTTCACCAGAAGTTGATGACAATATTGAAATTGATATTAATCCTTCTGATGTTCGTACCGATACTTACCGTGCATCTGGGGCAGGTGGTCAGCATATTAACAAAACCGATTCGGCAGTACGTTTGACCCACACTCCAACAGGTATTGTGGTGGCGTGTCAGAACCAGCGTTCGCAACATGCTAACCGTGACCATGCATGGAAACAGTTACGTGCACGTTTGTATGAATTGGAAATGCAAAAACGTAATGAAGCGGCTCAAGCTCTAGAAGACTCGAAGTCTGATATTGGTTGGGGAAGCCAAATTCGTTCATATGTATTAGATGATTCACGTATTAAAGATTTACGTACGGGCGTTGAAAATTCTAATACAGGTGCTGTTCTTGATGGTGACCTTGATCGCTTTATTGAGGCGAGCTTAAAACAAGGTTTATAAGAGTCTGCTGAACTTTTAGTTTAAATACAGTTCATCTATGAATATGTAGAACTCTTGGATTTTTAGCGATTAAAACGGCAAAGCAATTCAGCCTTCGAATCTTAATCGAAAAAATGCGATATGAATATCGAAAAAAACAGATATGAATATCGAAAAAGTGCGATATGATGTTTTTGAAATGCTGAATAAAGCTTTGTTCGTTTAAAAGACGTGTTGAGCCTATGGATATTGATGCAATTAGCAAAGCCCTTTCCAATCCGCTACGTCGGCAGATTTTGCAATGGTTGAAAGAACCTGCGCATTATTTACCAGTGGAAGAGTGTGGTGGTAGTTTTGAGAAGGGTGTTTGTGCAGGTCATATTGAACGATTGGGCAAAGTAGCACAGTCTACAATGTCGAATCATTTGTCTGTTTTACAACAGGCGGGTCTGATTCAGGTCCAAAAATATGGTCAATGGTCTTATTTTTCACGTAACGAAGCTTTGATTCAGCAATATATCGAACATTTAAAACAAACACTTTAACAATATTAAAGTGTAAGTCGAGGCGACTATGGCTGAACTCAATACTCCTTTAACGGTTGGTGATTTTGAAATCAAAAATCGATTGGTAATGGCTCCATTAACGCGTGCGCGTAGTGGTGAAAGTCGAGTACCGAATGATTTAATGGTTGAATATTATCAACAGCGTGCAAATGCTGGTCTAATTTTGACTGAAGCAACAGTGATTGGTTCAAAAACTGTGGGTTATGCAGAAACTCCAGGATTATGGTCACAAGAGCAGGCACAGGCTTGGAATAAAATTATTGAGGCAGTTCATGCTCAAGGTTCAAAAATTGTAGCTCAACTTTGGCATGTTGGCCGTATTTCGCATCCTGAACTTTTAGATGGTGATATTCCTGTTGCACCAAGTGCAATTCAACCTGCGGGTGAAGTGAGCTTGTTACGTCCTAAACGTCCGTATGTAAAACCGCGTGCACTTTCATTAGAAGAAGTGAAAGAGGTTGTTGCTCAATATAAACATTCAGCAGAATTAGCTAAAGCCGCTGGTTTTGATGGTGTTGAATTACACGCAGCGAATGGTTACTTAATTGACCAGTTCCTTCAAAGTAATACGAATCAACGTGATGACGAATACGGTGGTCCTGTTGAAAACCGTGCACGTTTATTATTAGAAGTCGTTGATGCATTTATTGAAGTGTGGGGCGCTGGCCGAGTAGGGGTACATATTGCACCACGTGGCGATTCACACGATATGGGTGATGAAAACCCGTTAGCAACGTTTGGTTATGTAGTTGAACAACTAAGCCAACGTAATGTTGCTTTCATTTTCTCTCGTGAATATGAAGCTGCTGATAGTATTAGCCCTAAACTTCGCGAAAAATTTAATGGTGTATGGATTGCGAATGAGAACTTAACACCAGAGTCAGCAAAACGTATTTTGCGTGATGGTGAAGCTGACGCAGTATCTTTTGGTAAAGCATATATTGCCAACCCAGATCTTTTACAGCGTTTAGAGCAAGACTTACCTTTAAATGAACTTCAACCAACAACTTTATATGCGAAAGGTGCTGAAGGTTATACAGACTATCCAACGCTAGAAGCTTCGTAAACTTTTTGAACTGATGATTTACTGACCTCGTTCATTTATGGGCTCAGTAAATCGCTTTTCTTGTAATGGTAGAGTTTAGGTATCGAAACTCTGCCATTTTTTCTATCTATGTTATATTTTCCCCAGTTTTAAACTTTGACTATTTGAGGCAAACCGCTTGGCGACCCCATTTTGGTACAACACCGCACTCCATTTATTAAAACCTTTTTACCACTGGCGGATAAAAAAACGTGCAGAAAGCCAGGAATTATATAATCAGGAATGTCTTGAAAGATTTGGGCCGTTTGAATCTCCGAAAAATGTGAGAGCAATTTGGTTCCATGCTGTTTCGGTTGGAGAAACCAATGCTGCGCAGCCTTTAATCGAGCATTATCTTAAACTCGGTCAACCTGTGTTAGTTACTAATACGACTAAAACTGGGCAGGCGCGTGCCAAATCATTATTTTTAAAAGCGCCGTATTTAGATTTATTTCAAGCAGTTTATTTGCCTGTTGATCAAAAGCACCTTTTAAAACAATTTTTTGAGTTGTATCAGCCGAAACTTTTAGCATTAGTAGAAACTGAACTTTGGCCAAATTTAATTGATCAAGCCAAGCTACAACAGGTTCCTTGTTTATTGTTAAATGCGCGGTTATCAGAAAAATCAGCTAAAGGTTATAGTCGAGTCTCAGGTTTAACAGCAGGAATGCTCAATCAAATTGACTGGGTATTAGCACAAGATAATGCTACTCGCCAACGCTATGTCGAGCTTGGTTTAGATCAACAAAAAAGTCAGGTAGTTGGGAATATTAAATTTGATATTCACGCACCAGAAGCATTTATAAATCAGGCAGCAAAGTTACACCAGCTATGGTATTTGGGACAACGTAAAGTACTGACAATTGCCAGTACACATGCACCCGAAGAACAACAAATTTTGCAAGCACTTCAGCCTTATTTAAAGTCAGATCCAGAGTTAGTTTGTATTGTCGTACCTCGACATCCTGAACGTTTCGATGAAGTATTTGAAATTTGCCAAAACCTAGATTTAATTACTCACCGTAGAAGCTTGAACCAAAGTATTCATACGAGTACACAGGTTTATCTGGCTGATAGTATGGGAGAGCTTTGGTTATGGTACGCCTTAAGTCAGGTGTGTTTTGTAGGTGGTTCTTTAAATGAGCCGGGTGGTGGACATAATATTTTAGAGCCTATGGTTTTGAATGTACCGACTGTCATTGGACCTCGTTACTTTAATTTCCAAACCATTGTCGATGAATTCATTGACGAAAATGGTGTGCTCATTGCTCAAGACGCTGAGCAAGTTGTGGCAATCTGGATGGCATGTTTAGCTGAACCTGATCAGGCTCAACAAGTGGTGGAACAAGCGCATAAAGTCTTACAACGTAACCAAGGTTCATTGCAAAAACATATTGGCGTAATTAATCGGTATTTGGCCGACAAACCATGAATATCGTTTTACTAGAGCCTGAAGATATTCAGTCAGACACGTGGTTAATTCACTCAAAGCGCCAATTACAACATTTACGTGAACATCTTGATATTACGGTTGGCCAGAATCTAAAAGTTGGTGTTCGTAATGGCGCACGTTATACCACTGAAATTATTTCGATTAACGAGCAAGAAGTTTGTATACGACCTATTAGTGAAGAAGCTGTCCCTGCAAAAATTCCGGTTCATTTAATTGTGGCTTTACCAAGACCCAAAGTTTTACGCCGTTTAATCATGGACAGTGTGACTTTAGGGGTTGAAAGAATTAGTTTGATTCATAGTTATCGGGTAGATAAAAGCTATTGGCAAACTCCATTTTTTCAACAACTCGATAACTATGTGACTTTAGGACTTGAGCAAGCAGGTGACACGATTGTTCCTGAAATTCACATGTACAAACGCTTTAAACCTTTTGTTGAAGACGTTTTGCCAAGCTTGATCTCGAAAGAAAAACCAGCCTATGTGGCTCACCCTTATGCCGAGCAGAGCATGCCAGTGAATATTCCACATGCTTGTAGTGTAGTCGTTGGGCCTGAAGGTGGCTTTATTCCCTATGAAATTGATTTGCTCACAAAAAACGGCTGCCAAGCTGTGAGCTTAGGCAACCGTATTTTAAGAACTGAAACGTCTATTTCTTATATTTTAGGTCGGCTCTTTAGTTGATGCTTCAGGGTTTAAAAGTGGCTGATTTGCGGCCATTTTTAATTCCTGAATTGGGTAAGGAATATTAATTCCGTTCGCATTAAAAGCTTGTTTGACCTGAGCTTGAATGGTGCTCGTAGATGACGAAATATCAGTTTCAGTCGTATCAACCCACCAGCGTACAGTTAGGTTAACCGAGAAATCTGCTAACGCTGTAACGTTAACCGAGAAGGCTGGCTGACTAAGTACATTTCGATCATTGTTAAGAATATCTAAAATAATCTGCTTGGCTTTTTGTTCATCGTCGTCATATCCAATACCGACTACAAACTCACAGCGTCGTTGTTGATAAGCTGTATTTACAGTTAAAGCACTCGTATAAACAGTTGCGTTTGGAATAACAATGCGACGGCCATCTGGCGAGCGTAAGAATGTTGCACGAATTTGAATATCTTCAACAGTTCCTTCAAGCGAATTTACAACAATGGAATCGCCAATGCGGAATGGTTCGCTTAATAAGATTAAGATGCCTGACAGTAAATTTTGAAAGATATCTTTAAATGCAAAACCAATAGCGACAGAACCAATTCCAAGAGCACTCATGAGTTGCCCTGGTGTAAACCCTGGAATCATGATGACGAGTGCAATTAAGAAACCAAAAAATAGAATTGTCGTGCTGCCTACACGGTTTAAGACCAAAACTAGGTTTTGGCGTGTGTAAGAGCGGTTTTCTAAGGTTTTACGAACAAAGAACTTAAATAATTTGGTCAGTAGCCAAAAAATAATAAAAACGATAATCGCAATACATATATAAGGCACACGTTCCCAAAAGCTATCCACGATTTTGTCGATAGTGGTATAGGCATCATGATACTTTTCAGTATGGGCTAAAACCGTTTGAGTGGTTTTAGTGCCCGCTTCTTGCAAAAGTTCGCCTGTATTTTTTGCGACATCCGTTAAGGATTTTTGTTCATCAGCCACGGCAAGTCTCAATTAAAAAAAATTTATGAAAGCGATTTTCGGCTTTCATCATAGTAGGAGATAAAATGTGCGCCTACTATAATGAGTTCATCCAAATAATAAAGTGTTTTTTAATTAAAAGTATTCCGTTCCTTTTTGTAAGATTTGTGTCGGTGTTTCTAAGGTATCAGTCCCTGAGAAATAATAAAAAATTCCTGCTGTTGAAATAAGGCTAATTAAAATAGCGACTAAAATAAGCCAAGCCATCAGTTTTTCTATAAACGTTGCTGGTCGAACAGGACCATATTCGTTGGGACCTGCTGTACCTGAGGCAAGCAGTAAATAAATCATAAAAAAGAACTGAACAACTGGAATGAACAATAGCAGTCCCATCCAGCCACTCTTATTTAGATCGTGCAAGCGTCGAACAACGAGTACAATATTTAAATAAATCAGAAACAGCGAAAAAGCCCAGACTACTAAAGCACTGGCTCCAGAAAGAGAGCTATAAAATTCAAAATTAAATAAATTGCTTGAAAGCTGAAAACTTCCAAGAAATGAAGCCAAAATGAAATAGCCCAAGAGGGTGACTAAATAAATCAGTCCATAACCACCTAAATAGCTCATGCGATTAAAGCGCCCATGAATTGAAAACGGACTATCTTTAAAAGGGAGCTGAGGTGGGCGTGAGGAGCTTGTTTGGGCAAACATATTATTTTATTCCTGTGTTGCGTATGAGAGACAAAATAATCTTTGTTGATGATCAAAACCATCAAATCTTGAAAAAATTATAAAAGTAAAAGCTATAGACAAATGTTTTAAATCAACTTAATTTTATAAAAATGTTCATAATTTCGTGTGCTTGAGTAAGTGGTTAATATATGACCAAAGTCGCATTGTCTAGGCTTTGAAACAGTCATCATACTGAAAAGGCATACAAATAAGATCCAGTAAAATAATAGCCACAGTCTCGAGATGGGATGCACAAGATCAAGGAAGTTGCGTATGAATGAGATCTATCCAGTACCAGAGGAATTTAAAAAGACAGCTCGTACTGTTGAAGCAGACTACTTTAAACGTTATCAACACTCTATCGAGAACCCAGATGAATTCTGGGCAGAGCAAGCTAAAATTGTCGATTGGATAAAGCCATTTACCCAAGTTAAAAATACGAGTTTTGACAAAGACAATTTCAAAATTGAATGGTTTGCTGATGGTGAGTTGAACGTATCAGCAAACTGCCTAGACAGGCATCTTAAAGAACATCCTCATAAACCAGCAATTATTTGGGAAGGTGACCATCCTTCTCGTCATAAAATCGTTTCTTATAAAGAATTACACGACGAAGTCTGCCGCTTTGCCAACGTTTTAAAGAAATATGGTATTGGTAAAGGCGACCGTGTTGTGTTGTATATGCCGATGGTCACTGAGGCTGCAATTGCGATGTTGGCCTGTGCCCGTATTGGTGCTGTTCACTGCGTGGTGTTTGGTGGGTTCTCACCAGACTCTTTAGCAAGCCGTATTGAAGATAGCCAAGCTAAACTGGTGATTACCGCGGACTCAAGCCTACGTGCCGGAAAACTATTACCACTCAAAGAAAATGTCGATTTGGCTCTAGAATTGCCGGGTACAGAGTGCGTTGAAAATGTAGTTGTGGTTTACCGTAATGCGAACCCGATTGAAATGAAGCCGGGACGTGATTTGTGGTATCACCTCATTATTATGGAAGTGGATGCCAACTGTCCTCCAGAACCGATGAAGGCTGAAGACCCATTATTTATTCTCTATACCTCGGGCTCGACAGGTAAACCTAAAGGTGTTTTGCATACCACAGGTGGTTATTTAGTCTATGTAACAAGTACCTTTAAAGAGGTCTTTGATCTAAAACAAGATGATGTGTACTGGTGTACGGCCGATGTAGGCTGGATTACAGGACATAGTTATTTGATCTATGGCCCACTTGCAAATGGAACTACGACTTTAATGTTTGAGGGTGTCCCTCAATATCCAACATGGGCACGTCTTGGTCATGTGGTCGATAAGCACAAAGTCTCTATTTTATATACGGCCCCAACCGCAATTCGCGCGATGATGCGAGAAGGGGATTCATTTGTACGTGAAAGTAACCGTAGCAGCCTGCGTTTACTTGGTTCGGTCGGTGAGCCTATTAACCCCGAAGCTTGGAATTGGTACTACAACGTTGTTGGTGAAGGCCGCTGTCCGATTGTTGATACATGGTGGCAAACCGAAACAGGCGGTATTTTGATTGCTCCATTGCCGGGTGCAACAGCTTTAAAACCAGGTTCGGCAACACGTCCGTTATTTGGTATTCAACCTGCGATTGTAGATGGTGAAGGCAATGAGCTAGAAGGTGCGGCTGAAGGTAATCTTGTGATTAAAGATTCATGGCCGGGCCAGATGCGTACCATTTGGGGCGATCCTGATCGCTTTATTGAAGCGTATTTCTCGACCTTTAAAAATACCTACTTTACGGGTGATGGTGCTCGCCGTGATGAACATGGTTATTACTGGATCACAGGTCGAGTTGATGATGTCTTGAACGTTTCAGGCCACCGTCTGGGTACTGCTGAAATTGAAAGTGCTCTTGTTTCGCATGAGTCAGTAGCAGAAGCAGCCGTGGTAGGTATGCCACATGATATTAAAGGACAAGGTATTTGTACTTTTGTGACTCTACAAGCGGGTGTTCAAGAGTCGGAAGAACTGCGTAAAGAGTTAATTAATTGGGTGCGTAAAGTACTTGGACCTGTGGCTTCACCTGATGCACTACATTGGGCACCAGCATTACCTAAAACCCGATCTGGTAAAATCATGCGCCGTATTTTAAGAAAAATTGCAGCAAATGAGCTTGATAGTTTGGGTGATACTTCAACTTTGGCTGAGCCTGCCGTGGTAGATCAGTTAATTGAAACTGTTTATCCTGATAAACAAAACTAATTTTAAAAAAGCCCCATCTGGGGCTTTTTTATTGGGCTTTATTTAAGAATTTCCTAAAAAGTCAGCAGTATTTTGTACATTTGCAAATGTACTAAGCGCAGTTAAAAAAGCGGTTTGTACGTCTTCAGCTTTTACAATTTTTCCGTCATAGCTTAAATTACGAGTTGCGGTTGCATCTGCAATTAAGATCGGTTGATAGCCCAGTTCTTTGGCTGCGCGTGTACCTGAATCAATACACATGTGTGTCATCATGCCTGTAATCACGAGTTGCTCAATTTGATGTGTTTTTAAAAGTTCATCTAAATCGGTTTCTAAAAAACTATTTGGATAGTGCTTTGTTACGATTAATGAATCACTTCCAGTACTGAGTTCAGGGTGAAGTAAAACTCCATCTGTATTTTCTTGGAAGAAACTCGCTTGTGGCGGGTTAATATGTTGCACATAAATGATTGGCAAGTTTTTCTCGCTAAAATATTGTTCGAGTTGTTTTATTTTTTCTAGTGCTTGCTCTGGTCCAACCAATTCCATTTTGCCATTTTTAAAATAATCATTTTGTACATCGATAATTAATAGTGCTTGTTTCATGAGATCACTCTTGTTGATATGAGATAAAACAAGATTATTCTCTGCCAGTAAAATCGGCTATAGTCAGATGAAAGCATTACCGCCAGTTTTCTTTCACCATGAAAAATGAATATTGAATTAGACCCGATTGATCTAAAAATTATTGCATTGCTTAAACACGATTCTCGACTAACCAATAAAGAAATTGGGCAGCGAGTTCACCGGACAGGGCAGGCGGTGGGCACTCGAATTGCACAGTTAATGGATGCTGGTGTCATCAAAAATTACACGATTGCTGTGCAATATTCGCATAAACAATTTATTCATTTGCATTTAAATGAACAACGCGCTTTTGAGGAAATTGAAAATCTGGTCAAGCAATATGAACAAATCGATGAATGCTTTAAAGTGATGGGCAATGCTTGCTATATGATCGTCAGCCATTTTGAACCCGCAGCATTAAATGAATTTATTGAGAAACTTTCAAAATGGTGCCGTTATTCGGTTGAAACAGTGATTCGAGAAGTCGAGAAAACTTAAAAATAAAGGCTCCAAGCCGAGTCTTGGAGCCAATAAATTCTTTATTTTTAATTTATTGTTTTTATTGTCTTGCGCTGCTTTAAATGAAGTTTTTTAGGCTGATTTTGCTTGAATTTCTATCTCCTTTTCTTGTTGAAGTTCTAATTGGCGAACGAGTGGTAGAACTTTTTCCCCAAAATATTCTACTTCTTCAATGAAATGTAAGAATCCAGAAAGAATCAAATCAACACCTACATTTTTAAGCGCTACAATACGCTCTGCAATTTGTTGAGGTGTACCAATTAAATTGGTTTTAAAGCCATCGTTATACTGCACTAAATCTTCAAAACTTGATTTTGCCCAGTTACCTTGTTGCTCTGGAGAAGCTGCACCTGCTTCACGTGTTGCATCGCCAAACGCATTTACCGCTTCAGTGTTGGCTTTATCAATAATTTCTTGAAGTACCGCTTTTGCTTCTTCTTCGGTATCTCTAGCAATAATGAACGCATTTACACCAATTTTAACCTGATGGTTATTGGCTTTAGCTTTAGTGCGAATGTCTTCGACTTGTTTTTGAATTTCTTCTACGGTATTACCGTTGGTGAAATACCAGTCAGATACGCGTGAAGCCATGTCACGTGCAGCCCGTGAGCTGCCGCCTTGAAACACTTCAATATGAGGCTTTTGCAGAGGTTTCGGTTTAAGTGTGTAGTTTTGGAATTGATAGTATTTACCATCGAAACTATAGTTATCGGTGGTCCAGATTCCTTTTAACGTACGAATAAATTCTTCAGAGCGGACATAGCGCTGATCATGTTCTGGCCACTCTTCACCAATCGCATCAAACTCTCCTCTAAACCAACCACTCACCACATTAATGGCAATACGGCCTTCGGTTAGATAATCGATTGTTGCAAGTTGCTTAGCTGCGAGTGCCGGTTTCCAGGGGCCGGGCAGAATAGCTGCAATGACTTTAAGTTTTTCAGTTTTTGCCAATAATGCATGACTGAAACTTACTGATTCATGCTGGTTTTCTGCCCCATAGCCCGCCGTAAAACGAATTTGGGTGAGCGCATATTCAAAACCATTTTTTTCGGCAGCCTGTGCAAGTCGAACATTGTAGTCATAACTCCAGTCTGTACGCTGTTCGATGTTACTTACTACAAGGCCACCGCTTACGTTTGGTACCCAATAAGCAAATTTAATTGGTTGTTGTAATTGCGTCATGGTTCGCTCTCCCCAGTCGTTCTTTTTATTTAGCTCTGTTGCACTTAGGCAACATGCGTTAATGATTTACCAGATTTGTGATGCAAGCGAGACTCTGCTGCATTAAGATCAGGCACAGCCGCTGAAGGTAATACTTCTTCTTGCTCAATTTGCTTGTTAATACCAAGCTCTTGATTTGCTTGCTGAGTCTTAGATTTCACTACTTCAGCACGTTTACCTTTCGCTGGTGCCCATTCTAAAATTGGCAATGCACGCGCTACAGCTAACGTAATACGATCTGATAATTGCTCGCTTTTCACCGTGTATTCAGGGGTAAAGTCACGATCGGTCGCATATACACCAATCGGTAAAGTTTGTGCTTGGAAGAAACTGAACAATGGACGAAGTTGATGTTCAAGTACCAGTGCATGACGATCACTACCGCCCGATGCTGCTAAAAGAACAGGCACATCGACCAATGCAGTTTGTTCAACAAAATCGAAGAAATGTTTGAAAAGACCCGTAAAAGATGCGCGGTAAACTGGTGTACCGACAATTAAAGCATCAGCTGCTTCAACCGCTGCAAGATCATCTTGTACGCGCTGTGGAAGTTGGTTGCGATAAAATGCACCGCCTAATAAGGGCCCAATTTCGCTTAATTTAATAAAGTGAACTTTAATGTCGGTTGCTTCGGATAACTCATCAAGAATGGCTTGAACCAAACTTTCCGTTTTAGAGGGGGTATTTAAGCCACCAGAAACAGCAACAATATTTAAAGGTTTTGGTGATGTGATACCAGTCATAATTTGGTTCCTAAGTCTAAAACAAGAGATTAGACTTATTAATCAATAACGACGGTAAACTGTAAAATAACGAAATTGGTCAACCTTATCAGTTTTAAATATAAAAGATAAATAGAGTATTTTTATACTTTGTTTTTATATTAACTTATTGATTTTATTTTATATAATTATAGGTGATATATTTTTTATAATAAAAAGTAAGCTTATATAAAAAACAGATTAATTTTGATTAAATGTTAAAAAACATCTGAATATTTTAGCTAAGTTCTGCATTTATCAACATTTTGCATAAAAATGGATAAGATGAACGTATCTTTCATCTAAATAGTAGGGTTACAATAGGCCATACTTATGCTCAAGATTACTTTAATCGCTTATGAATATTTTAATCGTTGATGATCATCCTTTGTTTCGTCATGCTTTAATTCAAGCAGTACGTTATAGCCTGCCACAGGCACAAATTCATGAAACAGCTTCGGTTGATGAGTTTTATGAGCGTTTGGAAAATGGGGCAGAACCTGATCTAGTCTTACTCGATTTAAATTTACCGGGTGCCTCAGGCTTTTCTGCTCTAGTCTATGTACGAGCACAGTATCCAGCTATTCCAATTATTGTGGTTTCTGCACATGAAGAAACTTCAATTATTCAGCGTGCGATTGCACATGGCGCGATGGGTTATATTCCTAAATCTGCTCATCCAAGTCATATTGGTGAAGCGATTCGCCACGTCTTAGAAGGTGAAATCTGGTTACCACCTAATTTGCCACCTAACCTTAATCTTGATCCGAGAGCGGCAGATGAAACTGCTTTAGCTGAACGTATCCAATCTTTAACACCACAGCAATTCCGTGTTTTGATGATGGTTGCGGAAGGTTTGCTAAATAAACAGATTGCCTATGAACTCGATGTTTCGGAAGCAACAATTAAAGCCCATGTAACCGCTATTTTTAGAAAATTAGGTGTGCAAAACCGTACACAAGCCGTATTGGCAATTAGTGCATTAAATATTGAAGATAAGAAAATCTAAAAATAAAAAAGACCTCAGTTGAGGTCTTTTTTATGTGTGCCACTTAAGCAAGGCAATCTTGCTTTGGTGTTAGGCTGTCGCAGTACAAAGGATTGAGTGCACATTGCAAATCATCGATCTGTTCTTGGGTCACATAGCCTTTACTTTTTAAATATTCAGCTACACGGTCATCACGTAAGCTTAAAAACGCTGCATCATAAACGCCTAAATCTACAAAAAGTGCAGCTGTTTCTAGGCTATTGAAGCGATCAAGGAAAATATCATTGCCATACATTAAGAAGATATGGTCGAGTTTTGCTTTTTCATCGACATGTAGTCGTTCAGCAAGTTGATCTGGATGAGTTTTAATAAAGAGTAAGTCAGAGAGCTCATCAAATTGAGTCATATCTAACTGATTTTCGCCAAGTTTGACATGGCCAAGCCAAGCTTTGAAAACAAGTACAGCTCCACCGCGAAGTAACATGCTCCAAATTTGATGACGTGTGTCATGGTCAAGATTTTCACTTTCAGAGCTAAGAACCTTTAAGAAGTTTTCTTCTTGTTGTGCCAATTTATCAAATAAGCCTAATCCTTGAGGATGATAAGCCGCAGGTGCAAATACATCAAAATTTAGATCATGAAATACATTAAGTGCGAGTGGGACTGCACTTTGATAAATGGTATTTAACGCTTTGATATGGGCTTCATTCAGTTTGCTGTTGGGAAAAATACTTTGCCAATCTAGTTCAGGAAGTAAAGCATTGGCACTGTATTGACGATAAAACTGTTGAGATGATAGTTGGTTTTGTGGGCTGTTATCAGAAATATTCATGGCAATTGTCCTTTGCATTAATTCGTGAGCAGGGGTGCTTAATATAGAAATCGGTTAAAAAATGGTTATACATTTATCAAATGCGTTTGGAGTAGTTATGTGTCATCAAGAATGCAAGTAGAATACGACTAAAGTCGTATATGGTAGTTTTAGCTAGACAATATTATTAAAAAACAAATATTTATTAAATTGTAACTAAGTATACAAGTGTTCACTTACAAAAAAGATGGGCTTTGCCATAGAAAAAGGGCTGTTGGAAAGTTTAGCCAATTATTTAATCAACAAAAGTAGACTTTTTGAGCAGTTCTGCCTATTGGCTTAAATTAAACCTATAACTTTTGCCAAAAAATCTCTCCCAAACTTATAAAAAGCTTGGGAGAGGAAAATGTTTAATCTGCCGCGCTGGCAATTTTAAGTCCCGATAGCCATGCTCTTAGAGAGGCTGGTTTAAGCGGTTTTTTGAGTAAAACAATATTCAGTTCTTTCAATTGTTGAGGTAACTCTGGATGAGAGTCTGCTGTAATTAAAGCAACCGGAACGTCATGCTGTCGGTTTTGCAAAATAAAATCGACACCAAGTTGGTTGTTATTTAAATGCTGATCGATAAGCCAGACCTGAATATTTTCTTTTTGAATAATTTGAAGTGCTTGTTCTGGTTCAGTGGCTTTAAAAACCTCATAACCCCATCGACCTAATAAGCTACTCATTCCTTCTAAAATAGTTTCATCATTGTCTAAACATAAAATCCGGTAGGCTTTAGTTTTTAAAGGCACTGCCTGTACGGTTGGGGTTATCACTTTTGGCGCTTCTACGACTGGAACCTCAATCATAAAGCAGGAGCCTTTATTGAGTTGAGAGTAGACATGAACAGGATAATTCAACAAACCTGTCATACGCTGCACAATTGCAAGACCTAAGCCTAGGCCTTGCTCACCCCACGGTGATAAATGCCCACAGCGTTCGAACTCTTGAAACAGTTTAATACGTTGTTCTTCGGCAATTCCGGGGCCTGTATCCCATACTCCAATTCGAATATGGTCAGGTTTTTGCGCCGAACGTAATACACCGACAATCACTCGGCCTTTGGCGGTATAACGTAATGCATTACTCACAAAGTTTTGAATAATACGTCGTATCCACTGTGGATCTGTGTCAATCCAGAACGATACATCGTGAACTTTGAGTGAAATATTTCGCTGAGCAGCAATCGATTTAAACTGTAGTTCAAGATCACTGAGTAAGTCATGCAACGGATAAGGTTGTCTTTTTGGCTGTATGCTCCCACCTTCTAAGCGGGCAATATCGAGTAGGGCAGAGAGCATGCTTTCCGCACCATATAGAGCACGGTCAAGTTGTTGCAAAGTTTGACGGTCTTCTTCGGTCGCAATGCTTTGTTCAAGAACAGTACTAAAGAGACGAGCCGCATGCATGGGTTGTAACAAGTCATGACTTGCCGCTGCAATAAATCGGCTTTTTGACATATTCGCCATATCGGCTTGTTCACGCGCAAGCTGTTGTTCTGTTAAAGCATCTGCAAGTTGTTGGGTTCGGTCTTTTACTCGCGCTTCGAGTATTGCCTCATTCGCACGGAAAGCAGTAATGTCGGCGAATGTTGTAACAAAGCCTCCACCTGAAATAGGATTACCGCGCATTTGAATAACGCGTCCATCTTTACGGATTCGTTCAAATTCATGCGCACTTCCGACTTTCATCCAGTGTAATCGTTTACGAACATGTTCTTCGACTGAACCGGGACCGCATTCGCCGCGTTCAGCGTTATAACGAATCAGGTCGGCAATTGGACAACCTACATAAACTAAGTCTTTCGGGTAGCCAAATAGTTTTAAATATTGGTTGTTCCAAGCCACCAGACACATATTTTTATCAACCACACTTACCCCTTGGGTCATGTGGTCAATCATGGTCATCAGCAAGTTTTGATTAAACCGTTGCCATTGTGAAGCTTGGTCTAAAATATTAGCGACTTGTCCTAATGCGAGGCCATTATTGATCATTGCTGTAGTCAGCAAAGTACGGGCAGAAGCAGCTCCGATAATGCCAGCTAGATATTGTTCGGTGAACCGCCACCACATGCCATTGGCGATGCTATTCGGGTTAAGCGTTAGATGATTTTGCTCGCAAAAGTTCTCGAATGCTTGTGTTGTTGGCTGTTCACCTGTAATTCTTTTAGCAAGAGCGAACAGGTCACCTACTTTTAAACGTGCAGCATCGTGCGGTAAATAGGTTAAATCAGTAGATGTATGCGGTGATGGCAATGGCTTAGTTTCATAATAGAAAAAGCTTTCTGCCTGAATTTGTTCTGCCACACTTGGGCGGTAAAGTTTAGAAATCCAAATATATAAAACAATATTTAAACCGAGTGACCAAATAACACCGTGTGTAAGTGGCGCAAATGATTCAAAACCAAAAAGTGACTCTGGTCGTAAGGCGTTAATTCCAAAAGGGCCAAAAAGCAAAATACTTTGGGCTGTTTCCTGATAGGCTTCTGGCAAACTACGTAAGATTGTTGGAAATAGTAAGGTGTAACTCCACATTAAAAATCCAACGATGAGGCCAGCATAGACACCTTGGCGGCTTCCGCCTCGCCAATACAAGCCTCCAATAAGCGCAGGAGCAAACTGGGCAACGGCACTAAACGCCAATAAACCAAATACTGAAAGCTGGTTAATATCATTAAAGAAATGAAAGAATAAAAAACCAAGTAGCATCACCGCGACAATACTAATACGACGGCTGAATTTAAGAACTTTAGGTAAATGTTTATCGTGACGTGATAGCAACTTAAAACGCCAGAGTGCAGGCATAATCAAGTCATTACTGAGCATAATAGACAAGGCAACAGATGAAACCAGTAACATGCCTGTTGATGCAGAGAACCCACCTAAAAAGGCCAGTAAAGCTAACCATTCTTGGTTATAACTCAGGGGTAATGAGAGTACTGCAACATCAGGCACAGTTAAGAACTTCGGTGCTGCATGTAATGCCCAGCTTGCGATCGGAATAATAGCTAAAATTGTTAAAATCAGATAAACCGCGAACCATTTACGCGCACCGCGAATATGCTTTTCATCGCGTAGTTCAACTACTGCCACGTGGAACTGGCGGGGTAAACAGATAATTGCTAGACCTGCCAATAACGTCTGAATCCAGAAAGTTTCAGGCACTCCAAACAACTGAACTTCTTGAAAGGTTTGGTTCACATCTGATGTGACTTGTGCAAGGTTCGCTGGTGTTTCAAAAATAAAAAATAAAGCAACGCAAATCAGCGCGAATAATTTTACAAAAGATTCAAATGCCACAGCTAACATTAGGCCGCCATGTTGCTCGGTATTGGCAATTTGCCTTGTACCAAAAATCATGGCCAAAATAGCCAGTACACTGGTTAAAAGCAAAACACTATTGGTCGTTGTATGGATATGAGCATTCTGTTCCATAATGACAGAAGTACTTAAAGCAATCGCACGTAACTGTAAGGCCAGATAGGGAATAATGGCGATTACTGCCAAGATCGTAACTAGCGAAGCCAAGACGCCACTTTTGCCATAACGTGCAGCAACAAAGTCGGCAATCGATGAAATTGCGTGATGCTGACGTACTCGGCCTAAGCGTCGCCAAATGTCATAACCAAACCAGACAAATAAGAGAGGACCTAAGTAAATAGGCAAGAAAATGACGCCTTCTCGAACAGCTGCCCCAGTCGCGCCGTAAAATGTCCATGATGAACAGTAAACGCCTAGCGTTAAGCTAAACAAGAACATGCGGCCACGTGTACTCAGACGGCTGGCATGCTTTTCACCAAAAAAAGCACAAATAAATAAGAGTGCTATATAAAGGGTGAGTACCCCAATAATCAGCCAGCTGTTCATATGACTCACATGATTAAAACCTTGTGCCTATCATACCCCAAGCAGAAACAAAGCTATAAATTGATTAAATTTTAACGACCAAAGTCTAAGTTACGAATTACACGTAATTTTGCTAACTTTAATCCTGAGAAACTATTATTAAAAAGTGGCCAAGGCTGGGCACAGGGCAAGGAGTTTGGTTATGGATCAGAACCAAGTAGAACAGATTCTACGCAATCCAAAGTTTCAAAAGATGGTCAAGAAAAAAAGTACATTAAGTTGGACGCTTACAATCATCATGTTAGTTCTTTATGTGGGTTTTATGCTGCTTGTTGGCTACAACAAAGAATTTTTGATGAGTTCATTTAGTGGTGGTGTAACGACATGGGGAATCCCACTAGGTTTAGGAATTATCGTTTTATCTTTCCTATTGTGTGGTGTGTATTCCTTTATCGCGAATAGTACCCTTGACCAGTTGAGTGAAGAAGCGTTGAAGGAAGTTGAAGCCATCACGCATGAGAAAGGACTACACTAATATGAAATGGAATTCATTAAAAGCGAAAGCTTTATTGGCAGCAGCATCGCTATATTCAACAATGGCTATGGCAAGTCCGGACTTAGGTGAAGCTGAACAGCAAGCCACCAACTGGCATGCCATTATCATGTTTGTCATTTTTGTTGGTTTCACTTTGTTCATTACTAAGTGGGCTGCGAAGCAAACCCAATCAACACAAGATTTCTATACAGCAGGGGGTGGCATCAGTGGTTTCCAGAATGGTCTGGCAATTGCGGGTGACTATATGTCTGCTGCATCTTTCCTTGGTATTTCCGCATTAGTGTTTAGTTCAGGCTTTGATGGCTTGCTTTACTCGCTTGGTTTCATGGTAGGTTGGCCAATCGTTTTATTCTTGGTTGCAGAACGTTTACGTAACCTAGGTAAATATAACCTTTCAGATGTGGTTTCATTTCGTCTTGAAGAGAAACCAGTACGTACTTTAGCTGCAGTCAGTTCACTTGTTGTAGTGGCATTCTATCTGATTGCCCAAATGGTAGGTGCGGGTCAGCTCATTAAATTACTATTTGGTTTGAACTACAACATTGCTGTAGTCATCGTTGGTCTATTAATGATGGCATACGTAATTTTTGGTGGCATGTTGGCAACAACATGGGTACAAATTATCAAAGCGGTTATGTTACTCAGTGGTGCAACCTTCATGGCATTCATGGTGATGAAAGCAGTTGGTTTCAGCTTCAGCAACATGTTCAGCCAATCAATTGAAGTTTTCAGTAAAGTACACGACATCAGTTTGGCCGATGCTTCAAAAATTATGGGGCCGGGTAAACTTGCGGCAAATCCAATTGATGCCTTGTCTCTTGGTTTGGCGTTGATGTTTGGTACAGCCGGTCTTCCACATATTCTTATGCGTTTCTTCACTGTAAAAGATGCAAAAGAAGCACGTAAATCGGTTGTAGTTGCAACAGGTTTTATTGGTTACTTCTACCTTTTAACTTTCATCATTGGTTTCGGTGCGATCCTTTTTGTATCAAACAACCCGCAATTCCTTGATGTTGCGAAAATGGCAGTAACAGGCAAACTTGAGCTCGTTGGTGGTAACAATATGGCAGCCGTGCATTTAAGTGACGCTTTAGGCGGTGACTTATTCATGGGCTTCATTTCAGCAGTAGCGTTCGCAACGATTCTTGCTGTTGTTGCTGGTTTAACACTTTCAGGTGCATCGGCAATCTCTCATGACTTATACGCTAACGTATTCAAGAAAGGCCAAACGACGCCTGCTTCTGAACTTCGTATGTCAAAAATTGCGACATTGGGCTTAGCAATCTTCGCTATGGTTTTGGGTATCTTGTTTGAGAAGCAAAACGTAGCATTCATGGTTGGTTTAGCGTTCTCTGTAGCTTGTTGTGCAAACTTCCCGATTCTTGTTCTTTCAATGTTCTGGAAAGGCCTAACGACTCGTGGAGCGGTTATTGGTGGTGTTGTTGGTCTTGTAACAGCAGTAGTACTCATTGTTCTTTCTAAAGCAGTTTGGGTAGATACTTTAAAAATCTCTGATACACCAATCAATCCGTTCAATGGTCCTGCATTATTTGCTATGCCATTGTCATTCCTTTGCTGTTGGTTGTTCTCGGTGACTGACAACTCTGCGCGTGCTAAAAAAGAGCGTGCTGCTTTCGATGCTCAATATGTTCGTTCAATGACAGGTATTGGTGCATCTGGTGCATCGGATCACTAAGATTAATATTGTTAGCTCATTCATTAAAAAGCCCTATGGGGCTTTTTTTATACTTATTTTATTTCCAATCTGGAATTTAGATATTAATAAAGAACAACTTGTTTGCCTGATTTTGTGTACAGTATTATTTGTTAACTCTCAAAAAAGCATAATGAAACAAGGAAAATAATAATGCGATCTATTATTGAGTTTTGGGCAAGTTTTCGCTTACTGCCTTCCGCATGGCTGTTACTGGTTCAGTTTATTTTATTGATTTTAGCCATGCTGACATTTGATAGTTTGCCTTACCGGACTTTAACGTGGTCATTAGGTGTTCTTGCTTTATTGTTGATTGCCAAAGTTATTCGCCAGACCCCGATGTTTACTTTTTTAGGCTTAACATTTGTGAGTGGTGCAATTCTGTCATCAGTACTGATTGTGTTGGGATATAGCAATTTATATATTCAGTTATTTGCCCATAGCTGTGAAGCTCTGGCCTATTTTTCGGCAGCTTATGGTTTATTTCGTTATATGTTCGCTGACCGATATTTAACAAGAGATGAACTATTTGCGGCAGCAGCAGTCTTTACACTGATTGCATGGGGTTTTGCATTTTTATACAACATTTGCCAGCTCGTTTTTCCTTATAGCTTTCAAAATCCAAATAATCCCCATGCCTTCCAGACTTGGCTAGATTTACTCTTTCTCAGCTTTAGCTTGCAGTCTGCTACAGGCTTATCCGACCTCATGCCAATCACTCCACCAGCGCGTGTTTTAGCCATGCTGCAAATGTTCTGTGGAGTCATGTATTTAGCTTTAATCGTAACTCGCCTAATCGCTTTACAATATATTACCCACCTCCCTAAAAAAAATTCAGATAAATAATGGAGGAGGTGTTTTAATTTATTTACACCTTTGTAACTGCAATATTCTTTAAGTTTATTTAGAGTGTTATCGGCTTTCTCTATTGAAAGATTTAACTTTGTTCATTCCGTGAATATCTCTAGGGGCTTAATGCCTGTCATTTTTCATTAAAATAACATGGAGGAGTTATGCCTTCCAAACAACCAGGTTGGTTTGCAAACGTTAATCCTAACGTATTTTTTGGTACGGTCATCATTATTGCTTTATTTTTAGCAGTGGTTGTGATTGCTCCGAGTTCTTTTGAACTTTTAACACAGCAATTAAAACAGTGGATTACTGATTCATTTAGCTGGTTCTATGTTTTATCTGTTGCCTTCTTTCTCATTTTATTGATTTATATCGCCTGTTCATCAATAGGTCGAATTAAATTAGGACCAGATCATAGTCAGCCTGAATATAATAATGGATCTTGGTTCGCCATGTTGTTTACAGCAGGGATGGGGATTGGGTTGATGTTCTTCGGCGTTGCCGAACCTGTCATGCACTATGTTAATCCACCAAGTGGGGATGCTCAGACTATTGATGCTGCACAGCAAGCATTAAGAGTTACTTTTTTCCATTGGGGCTTACATGCTTGGGCAATTTATGCCGTAGTCGGATTATCTCTAGCCTATTTTGCATATCGACATAATTTACCTTTAAAGACCCGTTCAGCCCTATATCCGCTCATTGGTAAAAAGATTTATGGGCCATTGGGAGATAGCATCGATATTTTCGCGACCATTGGTACGGTATTTGGTGTAGCGACTTCTCTCGGGTTTGGTGTCACTCAGATTAACTCTGGTTTACATTATCTTTTAGGTATAGAACAAAGCACTCATATACAGATTATTTTAATTGTCGTGGTGAGTATTTTGGCTTCTTTATCGGTCTTTTTAGGTCTAGATAAAGGGGTAAAACGCCTATCAGAATTAAATCTGATTTTAGCTGTTATTTTGCTAACGTTTGTTTTCATTTGTGGGCCAAGCATTTATTTGCTTCAAACGACAATTCAAAACACAGGTCAGTATTTTGCTAATTTATTTACAATGACCTTCAACCTTTATGCTTACCAACCGAATGGCTGGATAGGTGGTTGGACAATTTTGTATTGGGCTTGGTGGATTTCATGGTCACCATTTGTGGGTATGTTTATCGCACGTGTTTCACGTGGTCGCACCATTCGAGAATTTATTGTTGGGGTTTTACTCATTCCAACAGGCTTTACCATTATTTGGATGGGTTTCTTAGGAAATGCCGCCTTATTTAGCATTATCCATGAACACCAATCAACATTAATTCAGGCTGTTCAGCAAGATTCTTCAGTTGCACTCTTTGAGTTTTTAGGCCACTTGCCGTTGTCAGGTGTTATGAATGTTTTAGCCACCCTTTTGGTTATTCTTTTCTTTGTGACGTCTGCCGACTCTGGCGCCTTGGTAACGGATTATTTAACGTCAAAAACAGACAATTCACCTACTTGGCAACGTTTGTTCTGGACGGTGCTGATGGCTGTGCTCGCAATTATTTTATTGCTAGTCGGTGGCTTGGCTGCACTTCAGGCTTCCATCATTATGAGTGCATTGCCATTTACTGTGGTCATGCTTTTAATGAGTTGGGGATTAATAAAGGCCTTGCATCTTGATGTCACCAAAATGACAGCTATTCAAGAAGCGCGCATTACACCACGTGCGATTCATAATCCTCGAAGCTGGCAACAGCGTCTAGGGTTAATCATGCACTATCCTCATAATGAAGAAGAAGTAAGAGAATATATAGAAAAGCAAGTAAGTCGTGCATTTGAAAATATCAAACATGAATTTAGACGCCGTCACTTAGAAGTTTCAATTACTCAACTTGAAGATGGAATGCAACTTCGTGTGGACCATCACAATGAAATTAATTTTATTTATAAAGTTGTTTCACGTGAAACAGTACCGCCAAGTTTTTTAATTGGGCGTACTGAAGCTGAAGAGGGGCAATATTTCCAAGCTGAGGTCTTTTTAAGAGAGGGTGGGCAAAATTATGATGTGATGGATTGGACGCAAGAAGATTTAATTCAAGACATTATTGATCAATATGAACGTCATCTGTATTTCTTAAATATTGTGCGAAGCTAATATTTAGGTATAAAAAAAGGACTCAATTGAGTCCTTTTTTTAATTCGATTTCTAAATTAAATTAGAAACGGAATTTAGCATTTAAGCCGATAGTTTGTGTATCGTAGCTAGACTTTTTAACGTCAGCTTTCATGTACGATGCACCAACTGCTACAGCTGGAGTAATGAAGTAGTTTACGTTACCACCCCAAGCTTGACGGAATTCACCAAGGTCATTACCTTTGATGTCAGCTGAACCATCGTTACCAACGAAAGATGCGCCAACGCTTAACTTAGGAGTTAAGTAAAGGTCAGTTTTTAAACCATATTGGTTTTCTTGACCGAAAGCACCAGCAGCTTCAAAACCAATTGCCATGTTAGTTCCATCGATTGGACCTACATATTTAGCACGTGCTGTAACAGCATCTTGGTCGTCTTGAATCGCAGCAGTTTGGTTTACAGCAGAGTAGATACCGTTGCTGATGATGCCAAAGTTGTCTAAAGCGAATTGGTTAGCAACACTTGTATAACCAACAGTCATCAAGAAGTTAGGTAACAACATAGCACCAACTTCTAATGCATAACGGTCACCGTTGTCATCTTTAGAGAAGTTGTTTTTACCATCAACATCAGTGTGGTTGTAAGTTGCGCTAGCATATACAGGAAGGTAAGGAGTAGGAACGTATGCCTCACCTTTAACGCCGTAAGTACCAACGTGGTAGTTTACGTTGCCTTGGTCATACTGTTGGTAGCTGTAACCTACAGATACGTTAGAAGCTTGGTTCAAGAAAGCTGCTTCAGCTAAAGGACCTTTAGTGGTATCAACATTTTTTAAATAATATGTACCAGCAACGTCACCAGTGAAGTTCTTATCGTTTGCAGTTGTGTCAACATATTCAGATTGACCTTGAACTTCAAATTGATAAGCATGAGCACCGGTCATGGCTAATAGTACAGCAGTGGCTAAACCAAGTTTTTTCATAATCATTTCCAGCAATAACAAGAGATAAAGCTGGGGTCATTGTATTGTAACAATTTATGAAGTCAATAATGAAAAAAAGGAATGTTAAAGATATTTGACACTTATGTTAAAATTGGTGAAAAACTAATCAAATGAAAAGTAAATTGTCAACCTGATAAAAAAATGAACATTTACAAGAGACTAATAATTATATTTCATAATGAATTTAGAAATAAATGTTTAAAAGTTATTACAAATATGATTGGAAAAACTGATTAATACAATCGGTTTTAACATTAAGTAAAATGTAAAGTTGCTTACATGTAGAGTAAAAAATCACCAATTTATTATCGTATTCATACTATTTTGAGGAATAGTTAACAATATTTAGATTAGTTTAACTAAAAAATTTAACTATTTTTAATTATTATATAAGTGAATAAAATAAAAGAAATCTCTATTTTAAGTTAAAAAATCGATTAAATTTTTAATTCTGATTAATTTAATCGACTTTACAAAAGTAGAGATAAGTCACATAATTCAATTGCAAAGTTCACTACCTAACGTTTTTAGGATTTAAAGTGCTTTCCCAGATACGATGTGTGTATCACATCAGATTTTACGAGCTCAGCTTTCCCCAAGGTTGAGCTTTTTTTTATCTATAAGAAAATCTTAAAATTATAAGAAAATTTATATGAACTTTATTGGAAAAATAATAGATCAAAAAGAACCCAGCTTAAAGCTGGGTAGTGGATGCTGGGAGAAGCGCATCCAAGAGGATAACTAGATATGTTTATTATCATTGCTAAAAATTTTTAATCTGTAAAATAGAGTTTTTTTATAAAAATCATTTAATTTTTCGATACTATTTATTTAAGCTTACTAAAATCTAGAAGCCCTATAATTATTAAAAGAGAAATGAAGGTTTTATTGATGAAATTCTAGTTATTAAAATGCTAGGATGGATTTAAGCCTAATTTATATCGTATTAAAAATGGCAGGACATTTACGGAGTACCAGCTAGAAATGTCAGGATTACGTTCAGAGCATATTAGTAATCGACTGTTCTTTTTTATGCTGGTTATTATTTTGTCCTTATTATTCATGGCTGTACCACTTATTGTGGGAAGCTATCAGGATTATATAAAAACTAGACAAGCCTTAGCTGAAATAAAAAGTTTAAGAGCAGTAGCTGATATTGCCTATAAAATTTCTAAGGAGCGTGCTCCTGCTAATAAGATGATGTCGAGCAGTCCTAGTGATTTATTAAAGAATCAGCAAGAATTAAAAAAATTTCGTTTAATTGTTGATGCGCAAATTGATACAAGCATTCTTATCTTAAAACAAGCAGGCTATGTTTCATTAGCAAATGAGCTGCAAACCAATTTCAAAGAAAATCTTAGACAAGCCCGACGTATCGTTGATTATTACGGTGAAACTCCCTATGGAGCCAGAACTTCAGTTCAAATGGATAATGCTATTTTAGGAATGTTTGGAGTCTGGGATCATTGCAGGGAAATACTGCAAAAACTGATGTTACAGCTAAAAAGTAAAGATAGTCGTATTTCTAATTACTTTACGCTCATTATAGTTCTAACCGATATGCGCGATCAGGCGGGACGGATGGCATCTAATATTATTGCTCCTGTGAGCTTTAATGAAGAAATTCCAAGTAATAATCGCGCACATTCTCTGCAAACTCAACATCAATCTAGATATTTATGGATTTTGGTCGATACCTTGCAGCCTGAACAGGCAAAGACCTCTGAATACCGTCGGTTATATGCCCGAGTGAAATCAGAATTTATAGATAAGGGTATTCCGATTGTACAAAACCTATTAGATGAAAGCCAAAAAGGGGAGCCATATGATTTAAATGGTACTCAATTGACAGAGGCAATCGTAGGTAAATTTACCACTGTGGTTGATTTACAAAGTTATATTCTTGATGAAAGTGTCGTGATTGCAACTCAAGAAAATGTAATTGCTCGAAATGGTTTTCTTTTAACTTTATTAATATCTTTAATTTCTTTAGCTACAGCGTTACTTACGCTTAATTATGCACAAAGAAGGGTATTTTCTCCTTTAATAAAAGCAAGGACTTTAATTTTAGATTTATCGCGTAGTTCTAATCATTGGACAGATGAGATGAATATGACAACAAAAGGTGAATTTCTTTCCCTGTTTGAAGCGATTGATCGATTACAGCGTATGTTGCAACAGCGCGATGCTTTTGAGTTTCAATTAAAGAATATTGCCAATACAGATCCATTAACTGGTGTGTCTAATCGTCTAGCTTTATCTGAATATTTAAAAATTGTTGAAAGTTACCCTCAAAAATTTACGCAAACCTGTTTAATGATTATAGATATTGATCGTTTTAAACAGGTGAATGATCAATATGGGCATATTGTGGGTGACCATGTCATTGTCAGTATTGCCGAGCAATTAAAGCAAAATATTCGAAGTTCAGATTTAATTGTTCGTTATGGCGGAGATGAGTTTTTAATATTATTAGAACAGGTGCAATTTGTAGATGCCCGTCTTTTAGCAGAGAAAATTCGGATTGCGATTTCTTTAGAAGAGATTGGTTTATCTGGTTCAGATGAAAAATTGCATGTGTCTGTGAGTATTGGCTTTGCCATAGGCGCGGCGAGTTGGATAGAGCTTTTAGAGCAAGCTGACCGTTCTTTATTAAGAGCTAAGGCCCGAGGTCGGAATGCAGTTGAGGGGTAAAAAAGCCGGAAATGAGTTCCGGCTTTTTATTCAATAAATTACTTCAACATCGGTTTCAAGAAACGACCTGTATGGGAAATCTCAACCTCAGCCACTTGTTCAGGTGTGCCTTCGGCAATGATCATACCACCGCCTGAACCACCTTCAGGACCTAAGTCCACAACCCAGTCCGCTGTTTTAATCACATCAAGGTTATGTTCAATCACCACAATGGTATTACCCTTGTTGCGTAGTTCATGCAAAATGTCGAGCAACTTGGCAATATCGTGGAAATGTAGACCTGTTGTCGGTTCATCCAAGATATATAAAGTTTTACCCGTATCTCGTTTTGCTAACTCACGCGCTAGTTTTACACGTTGCGCTTCACCACCAGATAAGGTCGTAGCAGCTTGACCTAAACGAATATAACCTAAGCCCACCTGAGTTAAAGTTTCTAAGCGGCGGTGGATGACTGGAATTGCACTAAAGAACTCAGCAGCATCTTCAACCGTCATTTCTAAAACATCAGAAATGTTTTTGCCTTTATAGCCCACTTCAAGCGTTTCACGGTTATAACGTTTGCCATGACATGCATCGCAAGGCACATACATATCTGGTAAGAAGTGCATCGCGACCTTAATCATGCCGTCGCCTTCACAGGCTTCACAGCGTCCGCCTTTCACGTTAAATGAGAAACGGCCTGCACTATAACCACGTGCTTTTGCCTCTGGCGTTTGAGCAAACAACTCACGGATTGGCGTAAATAGTCCTGTGTACGTTGCAGGGTTAGAACGTGGCGTGCGTCCAATTGGGCTTTGGTCAATATCAACGACTTTATCAAGGTGTTGTAGACCATCAATTGAGTCAAACTTCTCGGCTGTTAATGTAGTTGCACCATTGAGCTGTGTTGCAGCTAATGGAAGCAAAGTACGGTTAATCAGTGTCGATTTACCCGAACCTGAAACGCCAGTCACACAAGTCATAATGCCGAGTGGAATTTTTAAATCGACATTTTTAAGGTTATGACCACTTGCACCAGAAAGTTTAATGAATTCATCTGGGCGTGGTGATTGAGTCCGTTGTTTTGGTATTTCAATTTTGAGCTTGCCTGAAAGATATTGACCTGTGAGTGAGTCAGCATGGTTAGCCAATTCATCATAAGTTCCTTCGGCAATAATCACGCCACCATGTATCCCAGCTCCCGGACCGATATCGATAATATGGTCGGCTGCACGAATAGCATCTTCATCGTGTTCAACGACTAATACCGTATTACCTAAATCACGTAAGCGAATCAGCGTTTGTAATAAACGATCATTATCGCGTTGATGCAAGCCAATAGATGGTTCATCAAGGACATACATGACGCCCATCAAGCCTGCACCAATTTGTGAGGCTAAACGGATACGCTGTGCTTCACCACCCGATAACGTTTCGGCAGAACGAGCTAAACTTAAATAGTTAAGTCCAACACTCACCAAGAAATGTAAACGCTCTCGAATCTCTTTAAAGATTTTATCGGCGATTTCACCTTTAGCACCTTCAAGATTTAAATCTTGATAATAACTTTCGGCATCACCAATCGACATGCGGGTAATGTCGGCAATCGTTTTATCTTTAACGCGAACATGGCGTGAAATTTCATTTAGACGTGAACCATCACACGCATCACACGCTGCATTAGAGAGATATTGCGCTAAATCATCACGTACATAGTTACTTTCAGTCTCACGATAACGACGTTCAAGGTGAGGCAAAATTCCTTCAAATGGTTGTACACGAGTGTGTTTACGGCCACGCTCGTCGATATAGCTTAAATCGACTTTTTCTTTACCTGTACCTTGTAAGAATTTCTTTTGAGTATCTTTATCGAGCTGGTTCCAAGGCGTATCGAGTTGAAAACCAAAATGATCGGCAACTTTTTGCAGCATTGAATAATAATATGGACGTTGACGATCCCAGCCACGAATAGCCCCTTCACTAATCGCAAGATCAGGATTTGGAATGAGCTTTTCAGAACTAAAATGACTGCGTGTACCTAAGCCATCACAAACAGGGCAGGCACCAAACGGGTTGTTAAATGAAAACAAACGTGGTTCAAGCTCTGCAACTGCACGATCACATTCAGGGCATGAGTGTTTGGCAGAAAAAACGCGATCAGGATGTTCGCCATTCATCCATGACAAAACGGCAATATCGCCACCTAAACGCAGTGCAGTTTCAAATGATTCGGCAATACGGTTACCTAAGTCTTCACGCACTTTAAAGCGGTCAACGACAACTTCGATGGTGTGCTTTTTCTTTTTGTCGAGTTCAGGTGGCGTATCAATATCAATGATTTCACCATCAACACGGGCACGAACAAAACCTTGGCCTTGTAGTTGTTCGAACAGGTTACTGTATTCACCTTTACGTTCACGAACGACTGGGGCAAGCAACATGAGTGCCGTGCCTTCCTCAAGTGTTTTTACCGCATCGACCATTTCAGAAATAGTTTGCGCAACCATCGGCAAGTCGTGTTCAGGGCAGTAAGGTGTACCGACACGTGCATAAAGCAAACGCAAATAGTCATAAATTTCGGTAATCGTACCAACCGTTGAACGTGGGTTATGACTCGTAGATTTTTGCTCAATGGCAATTGCTGGAGACAGACCTTCAATCGAGTCGACTTCTGGCTTTTCCATTTGCGATAAAAACTGACGAGCATAGGCCGAAAGCGATTCGACGTAACGGCGTTGTCCTTCGGCGTACAGGGTATCGAAGGCAAGAGAAGATTTTCCTGAACCTGATAACCCCGTAATTACCACAAACTTATCGCGTGGAATATCGAGAGACACATTTTTTAAATTATGGGTACGTGCGCCTCGAATACGGATATGACTTTGGCTCATAAAACATCTCAATTATGTATTAATGAAAATTTAGGTGTTGATTCATCAGCCGTGTACAGTTTGACTGGTTATAAACAACAGACCCTATATATGATAACGATTTAAAATTGTTCAAGTGGTACAAAATGATTTAAAGCGACAAATTGTGACGGTTAAACGACAATCGACAAAATTTGTTTAAATAAGCAGGTTGTATTTTTAACATTCCTCTCTTTTGATTTCTACTCTTAGCAAATTTTAATGAGCAACATAATTTTACTAGACGACTGGTCTAATAGTGGGGTATGGTGTCTGCATGAAACGATTAAATAAAAGTGAAACTACGCGACAACATATTTTGGATACCAGCTTTGAACTGGTATTACACAAAGGATTTGTCGGTGTTGGTTTGCAAGAAATTTTAAAGACGTGTGACGTACCCAAAGGTTCGTTCTACCACTACTTTGCTTCGAAAGAGGCGTTTGGCTGTGCCTTGCTAGAGCAGTACATGGCTAATTATAAAGTTCGTATGGAACAACTTTGGCAGCACAGTGAACAAAGTGCCCATGCCCGTTTAATGGCATTGTGGCAGGCGTGGATTGATGATCCGGTATATGGCAGCTGGGCTGAAAACTGCTTGATTGTGAAGTTGGCGGCAGAGGTTTCTGACTTGTCGGAAGATATGCGTCAAATTCTCAATGACGGTGTGTACAAATTAACGCAGCGTTTGGCTTTGTTGCTTAAGGAAGGCCAACAAGAAGGATCAATTCCAAAACATATTGAGCCTTTAAAAATTGCGCAAGTCATGTATCAGTTATGGTTAGGTGCAGCTTTACTCACAAAATTGTCGCAAGACAAAGCACATCTACATCTAGCTTTAGAAACAACCCAAAAACTCTTAAAACCGATAGAGGAATAAAGAATGCGAAGTATTATCCATGGTAATTTTGGCGAACCTGTAGACGTTTTAGAGCAGGCGGATATGCCAAAGCCCGAACCAAAAGCAGGCGAAGTTCGTATTAAAACGATTATGTCTCCAATGCATAATCATGATGTATGGACAGTACGAGGAAGCTATGGCTACAAGCCAACTTTACCTGCGATTGGTGGTAGTGAAGCCGTTGGTATTGTTGATGCATTAGGCGAAGGTGTTACTCATGTACAAGTAGGTCAACGTATTGCAGTGGCATCTGTGCATGGTAGCTGGGCTGAATATTTTATTGCACCAGCGCAAGGACTTATTCCGCTCAATAATGAAATTGATGATGAAACAGCAGCACAGCTGATCGGTATGCCAATTAGTGCCCTCATGCTATTGGACTTTGTAAATGTTCAACCGGGTCAATGGCTCATTCAAAACACGGCGAATGGTGCAGTAGGTAAAACAGTTGCGATGATTGCGCAGGCACGTGGCTTACCTGTGATTAATTTGGTTCGTCGTACTGATGCGATTGCCGAGATGCATGCATTAGGCATTCAACATGTTGTTGCAACCGATCAGCTTAATTGGAAAGAGCAGGTTAAACAGATTCACGGTGAACAACCTCTTATTGCGGGTGTGGACTCGATTGGTGGCAGCGCCAGTGGTGAAATGCTAAATCTACTCAGTGAAAATAGCCTGCTCGTTTCGTTTGGTAGTATGACTGGTGAAACCATGCAGATTTCATCGGGTGATTTAATTTTCAAACAAGCGACGGTAAAAGGTTTCTGGGCAAGTGTGGTCAACAAAGAAATGCCAGCCGCTCGTAAAAAGGAACTGATTTTTGAGCTATTAACATTAGCAACTCAGAAAAAATTAATCTTACCTGTAGAAGGCGTATTTAGTTTTGATGAGATCAAAACAGCTGCTCAAAGAGCAACGCAAGGTGCTCGCCAAGGCAAAGTATTGTTAAAGCCATAAAACACTAAAAGATCAGTCGAGAGACTGATCTTTTTTTCATATCTTTAAAATAAAAAGGAAAATTATATGATCGGACAAATATTCATTGCGCTTATTGCCATATTACATGTCTATATTTTAGTGTTAGAGATGTTTTTGTGGGACAAACCTTATGGCATGAAAGCATTCGGAAATAATGCAGAGAAAGCAAAACTCACCAAAGTGATGGCACAAAACCAAGGCCTTTATAATGGTTTTTTAGCAGCGGGTTTGTTTTGGTCTTTATTGGCTGATGCACCGTTTGCGACATCAATTGCCAACTTCTTTTTAGGCTGTGTACTCATTGCAGGTATCTATGGTGGTCTGACTGCGAGTAAAAAGATTATTTATATTCAGGCAGTTCCAGCATTAATTGCTTTAGTCGCTGTTAATTTTCTCTGAAAAGCGCACAATACTGCGTTTTGCTATGGAAATGGCCAGATAGGATCAGCGCATGTGGGCTCTATTTTTAAAGTGTATGTTGGGGGCTGGGGTTGTCCTCATCATTTCGATTTTATCGAAAAGTAAGGCATTTTATATTGCGGGTTTAGTTCCACTTTTTCCTACATTTGCCTTGATTGCTCACGTGATTGTCTATCAACAAAAAGGGGCTGAGGCTTTACAAAAGACGGCTCTATTTGGTCTATGGTCACTTATTCCCTATGCCATTTATTTAGTCGCTGTTTATGTGCTGGCAACACGGATGTCGATGTGGTCTTGTCTAGGATTGGCAACCCTTTGTTGGGTGGTCGCTGCGGCAGGTTTAATTTATGGCTGGCAGCTATTTCAGCATTAAAAGATTAAGAGAAATCCCTTAATCTTTTAAATTGAAGCATTTTTTATAATGTTTCAATAACACGGGTTTTGAGCATGCCTTCAACTAAATGAATCATCTTTTGGCGAGAAAGAATTCGAGGTAATTGAGACGTCAAATAGTTGCTACATCCCACCACAACCGTTGCTTTATTCTTATCTAATGCTCGAACTGTAGCAGAGACAACATCATCTACCGTAGAGCTTTTCATGCCACTCGTATCTGCATTTGCCACCTGAGTAAAATTGGTTTCGGTATTGCCTGGACAAACTGCCAGAAATTTAACACCCGAAGATGCATATTCCCCTGCAAGCGCTTCAGTAAACTGCAATACGTACGATTTAGTTGCACCATAGACGGCAATATAAGGTAACGGCTGGAACGCACCTGTCGATGAAATATTAATCATGATGCCTTTTTTGTTGGCAAGCATGTGGGGCAAAAATAGATAACATAAAGACGTTACGCTGCTGATATTAAGCGTAATCATTTCTTGATAGATCGATACAGATTGATCTAAAAATTTAGTCCATTTTCCAAATCCTGCGTTGTTAATTAAAATCTCTACCGATAATTTTCTAGCTTGTACTTCATCAAATAAGGTTTGAGCTGAATTGGGTTGAGCTAAATCTAAAACGATCACCTCAACATTCACGTTATATTTGTTTCCAAGTTCAGCGGCTAAATCATGCAGTTTCTGCTCAGATCGTGCCGTTAAAATTAAATGGATTCCTAAAGATGCAAGTTCTTGAGCATAGGCTTTGCCTATTCCTGAAGATGCGCCTGTAATTAATGCTGTTGAGTTTTTAAATAAAGAAAGATGCGCACTCATTTTATTGGTCCGTAATAAAAGAAGTCATTACGATAAACCTTGTCCCTAAGGGCAGAGTCAAGCACTCATTTTGAAAGCTATTTGCAGATTTTAATCAGCTGTTTTAGGCAGAAATCTTATTGGTAATATAAGTCTGAATAATCTCATCTTCCAGTTCTTTTAAATCTTCTTGTAAACGGTTTAACGCTTTTTTTTGCTCAATAATTTGTTGTTTCTTTTTTTGAATAAGCTGCTGTGCAATTTCTACAGGAAAGCGATTATTTTTATATTTTAAAGCTGACAGGTCATAAAGCTCAGAAAGGCTAAATCCAACAGCTTGTGCAAGGCGGATCATCTTAACTGATTTAACATCGATCTCTTCATAAATACGATAATTGCCTTTTCTTTTTGCGACTGGTAGCAAGCCTAATTTCTCATAATGCCGAATGGCTTTGGGAGTGGCTCCAGTTAAAGATGCTAATTCGCCGATATACATATTTATCTCGCATTTTATTAAAAACGGTCAGCGTATTGAACAATCTGACCGGTTCTTTTGAAGTTTTAAATATGGTCTAAACCTAACCATTGTCTTTGGTGGTAGGCGCTATCCCAAAATAACCATTCAAGTTTTGCACCCATGGTGTACGCGGCATGCATTTTTTCTAAAGTGTCTGCATCACAACGTGCGGCAACCTTGTCTACCGTCGCAATCACATTACGAACGGCTATATGAAACTCTTCGCCTGCATAGGTATCAATCCATGCCTGATAAGGGTTATTAGGAATTGATTTATCTACAATATCTTTACCGACTTCGGCATAAATCCAGAAGCAAGGTAACAGTGCAGCGAGTACAACAGGGTAGCTTTCAGACCAAGCAGTTGCTGTTAAAAATGACGTGTAATGATGGCCTGCTAAGGTCAAAGGCGTATTTTTAAATTCTTCTTTGGTCACGCCAAAGTTTTTCATGAAGTCATCATGCAAACTACGCTCCACCACAATCGCAATTTTAGCTGCATCTGAAAATTGCATAATATCGTCAGCCTCGAACGCTTTTGCTGCCGCCACCGCAAGTACGCGACCATAGGCCACTAAATATTGAGCATCTTGAATCACATAATGACAAAAAGCTTCTTTATCTAAAGTACCGTTAGCAAGTTCCTGATTAAAAGGCAGGTCGAGAATTTTTTGATATAAATTTAAATTACGTTGCCAGAGTTCTTGAGAAAAAAGCATAAAATCATTCCATTTAAAATAAGACAGCTGAACCGGATTTTAAATCAATTTTAAAATACAAAAATAATAATGATAGATATATCGCAAGAAAATATTTAATACGATTAATAAGTTAATTAAAAATTATAAATTTCTTTATTAAACAGAGAGATAAAGTAACTGGAATAACGGCACAAAACAACATCGTTTTGTGGTTAATTATCGATATAATAGCCGCGGTTTTAAGAAAGATTAAATTTAGTTCTTGGTATAGGTCTGATCCATGAAGCATTTCCGATTTTCGATATTTTTTACGGTGGTGTGTTTAGCACTATCCGCGTATTGGGGTTTTACCCATGGACCTGAAGCTGGCGTGTCTACCATGCTTAAAGCTTTAACAATTACAGCGATTTTAGCGGTAATGGAGGTCTCTTTATCTTTTGACAATGCTGTCGTAAATGCATCGGTTCTACGTAATTGGGATCCGTTCTGGAAAATGATCTTTTTAACGGTCGGTATTTTAATCGCCGTTTTTGGTATGCGTCTGATTTTCCCTGTCGTGATTGTTGCTGTAACTGCTGATATGGGTGTTATTGAAGTGGCAAAATTGGCACTCAATGATCCGAAAACTTATTCTGAACGCTTAATGGCACATCACGCTGAAATTTCAGCGTTTGGTGGAACATTCTTATTATTGGTTTTCTTAAACTTCTTCTTTGATGATGAGAAAGAAACGCATTGGTTTAGATGGCTCGAAACTAAACTTTCAAGTTTAGCTAGCGTACCTGCAATGTCTGTTTTTATTGCTTTGATCGCTTTAATTGTGATGGCAGGTTATGTAGATGACCACCAACGTTTAGCAGTGACCATGGCTGGTATTTGGGGCATTGTGGTTTACATTGGCGTTGAAGTATTAAGTCATTTGTTAGGTGGTGAGCCTGAAATTGATGAAAATGGTAATGCTGTATTACAAGATGGCTCAGGTGCTGCGTCTGGTGTGGTGAAAGCGGGTATCGGTGGTTTCTTGTATCTTGAAGTATTAGATGCATCATTCAGTTTTGACGGTGTAATTGGTGCTTTTGCAATTACCAGCGACGTTGTTGTGATTATGCTCGGTCTTGCAATCGGTGCTATTTTTGTCCGTTCAATGACTGTTTATCTTGTTGAAAAAGGTACGCTAGATGCTTACGTGTTCTTGGAACATGGTGCGCATTACGCAATTGGTGCTTTAGCATTCATTATGATTGCAAGTGGTACGGGCGTACATGTACCTGAAGTTGTCACAGGTTTAATTGGTGTAGCGTTTATTGTGTGGGCTGTTATTGCTTCAATTCAATATTCGAAGCGCGAGCAACAGTCGCCTTAAGCTAATTTTCAGTAAAGTTCGATAGAATAAAGAGGCTGAATGCCTCTTTATTTTTTTAAGCTGAAATCGTTAATTTAAATAAGGTGTACCGTATTTTTAGAAACGAATCGGCTTATAATTTGCCTAGTTTGATAAACGTGTATTGATATGATGAATGCTTTGGAACGTCGCTCAACTTTTGCCTTAAGTAGTATTTTTGCGCTACGTATGTTGGGTTTGTTCATGATTATTCCTGTCTTTTCTGTAGTCGGGCAGTCATATCAATATGCAACTCCAGCACTGATTGGTTTGGCTGTGGGTGTCTATGGTTTAAGTCAGGCTATTTTGCAAATTCCTTTTAGCTTACTAGCTGACCGTTTTAGTCGTAAACCTCTCGTGGTACTTGGCTTATTGCTGTTTGCAATTGGCGGTGCAATTGCGGGTTTATCTGACACGATTTATGGCGTGATTATTGGCCGTGCCATCGCAGGTGCGGGTGCAGTTTCAGCAGTCGTGATGGCGCTTTTAGCAGATGTGACGCGCGAAGAGCAGCGTACTAAAGCCATGGCCGCGATGGGCATGAGTATTGGTCTTTCTTTTGTGGTGGCGTTTAGTCTGGGGCCTTGGCTCACAAGTCTTGTCGGCATTTCTGGTTTGTTCTTTGTCACGACCATAATGGGTTTAATCGCGATTTTGATGTTATTGCTTGTACCTAAAGTAACTCGTCATCATCGTAATTATCAGCAAGGCTACTTAGCGCAGCTTAAGCAAGTCATTCAAATGGGTGATTTAAACCGTTTACACGTTTCGGTTTTTGCATTGCATTTATTGCTGACTGCCATGTTTATTTATGTGCCTTCACAGCTTATCGAGTTTGCCCATATTCCTTTAGCCAGTCATGGTTTGGTGTATCTACCGTTATTAGTTATTAGTCTGTTTTTTGCATTTCCAAGCATTATCGTGGCTGAAAAATATCGCAAAATGCGAGGCATTTTCTTAACGGCAATTACAGGCATTATTGCAGGTTTGCTGCTGCTCATATTTGGTTATCAATCAAAATATGTATTACTCGCAGGCCTAGGTATTTTCTTCATTGCCTTTAATGTGATGGAAGCTTTATTGCCATCGTGGTTATCAAAATGTGCGCCAATTCAATCAAAAGCAACTGCTATGGGTGTAAATGCCAGTAGTCAGTTTTTAGGTGCTTTTTTCGGCGGCACACTAGGTGGTCAATTATTGATGTTACATAATACTGCGATTGGATGGAGTGTCTTAACAGGGATTGCTATAATATGGTTGCTAATTAGTTTTGGTTTAGCTCAGCCGCGGTATTTGTCATCGATTGTATTGCCATTACCGCAAGTGCAACAGGTGAATGAGTGGACCACACAGCTATTGGCAATTCGTGGTATAGAAGAAGTTGTGGTGATGCCTGACCAGCAAGTTGCTTATATTAAAGTCGATAAACAGACTCTTGATGAGGCTGCGCGACGTGATTTAACGCAGTTGTTCGGTAAAGAGGTAGCCATTTAAGCATAACTCTTATAAAGTAAAACATAGAAATGAATAGGATGAAGATAGCTAATGCGTGGTGTAAATAAGGTTATTTTGGTTGGTACTTTGGGTCGTGATCCTGAAACAAAAACTTTTCCAAATGGGGGCTCGCTGACTCAATTTTCAATCGCGACAAGTGAAGCTTGGACCGATAAAACTTCAGGTGAGCGTAAAGAACAAACTGAATGGCACCGTATTGTTTTGCATAACCGTTTAGGTGAAATTGCTCAGCAGTTCCTACGTAAAGGTTCTAAGGTATATATTGAAGGTTCATTACGCACGCGTCAGTGGACTGATCAAAATGGCCAAGAGCGCTATACAACAGAAATTCGTGGCGAACAGATGCAAATGTTAGATGGTCGTCAACAAGGTGAACAAGGTTTCGCTGGCGGTAATGATTTTAACCAACCACGTTTTAACGCACCTCAACAAGGTGGTAATGGTTATCAAAATAATAACAACCAAGGTGGCGGCTATGGCCAAAACAATGGCGGTGGTTATGGTGGCCAAGGTGGTTTCGGTAATGGCGGCAACAGCCCACAAGGTGGTGGTTTCGCTCCTAAAGCGCCACAACAACCAGCGTCTGCACCAGCTGATTTAGACGACGATTTACCGTTCTAATCAAAGTTTAAAAAAAGGCGAGTTTATCTCGCCTTTTTTATTACTCAATTCCGAGCAAACGTATCAGAGCCGTGCCAGCCGCTGCTAAGCAAATCACCAATAAAAGAGGTACTTTTCTCCAAACCAAGAGAAGTGCTAGCCCAACGCCGAATATACGCGCGAAACCTGCAAAATCTTGGCCTTCAAAAAATGTCGTCGTGACCGCAATGGCACAGAGCAAAACAGTTGCGCCGTTTGAAAGTAAAACTTGATATTTTTCAGAAAAAGTAAACTTGGCGCCTAAGTGAAAACCAGCAAAACGAATCCCATATGTTCCAAGTGCTAGCAAACCTATGCCCAAAATAATGAGTAATTGTTGATTCATTTTTTTCTACCAAATATTAAGCCAAAAAGTGAAATCAGAATTGGAAGTCCTGAGGCTAAAAAAGGTGTAGTCATCAGTGCCAAAGTTGATCCAGCAAATGCAGCTTTTCGAGTAGATTTGTTCTTTAAAGCAGAAAAAGTAAGTGCAATTAAAATCGCTGGGAAAATGGCATCCAAACCGAAAGTTTTCGGGTCTGGAATAGCGCTTCCAATAAAATAACCTGCTGTTACACCGAGCGGCCAACTGAACATGATGCCTATACCACATAGCCAGTAAGCGGCTTTTTTTGTCTCGAAATCAGGCTGTGCCATGCCAAACAAAACGCTTTCATCGTTCATGATATGAGCACCGAAATATCGAGAGAATTTACCTCTGATTAATTCATTGACCGCAATCCCAAAAGGCAAATGTCTTAAATTGACGAGTAGTCCTGCAACCGCAGCAGCAATTGGGCTACCACTTACAGCCAAGAATCCAATAAAAATAAATTCGGCAGTTCCTGCGAGCACAAATACAGATAGGCAAAGCGGGATCCAGAGCGCTAAGCCATAACTTGCGGCGAGTGAACCTAAAGACATACCAACAACACTGGTTGCTAGACAGACAAAGAAAATCGAGCGGGTGGTGTCTTTACTAAGTTTCTTAATGAGAGCGTATGTGGACATAGTATGATATAACGAACGATTTTCCATTATAATGAATAAGTCTGATTGTTTTGTCAAAACGAACGATCGTTTTTTTTATAGAACGGATGTGGTGAATGTCTCAGCCAATTGAAATTATTGCCAAAGGTTTAAATCGTGAACGTCAAAGAGCAGGGCTTTCTTTGGCAGAGGTTGCCCGTCGTGCAGGCGTTGCAAAGTCTACACTTTCTCAACTAGAAGCTGGCCAAGGTAACCCGAGCATTGAAACGCTATGGGCACTTTGTGTGGCACTGAATATTCCATTTGCACGTTTGATGGAAGAACCGAGCAATCAGGTACAAGTCATTCGCTGTGGCGATGGGCCAACGGTGAGTTCAGAGATTGCTAATTACAAGGCAATTTTGCTCGCGACTTGTCCACCGCATGCGCGCCGCGATGTGTATTTATTGATTGTTGAACCGGGCGAAGACCGTCTTTCTGAACCTCATCCTGTTGGTTCTGTGGAGCACATTATTGTGGTCGAAGGTAAAGCTTTAGTGGGTTTAATTGATGAAGCTGTTGAGCTCGGTGTCGGAGACTATATTTGTTATCCTGCCGACCAGAAACATATCTTTAGAGCCTTGGAAACAGGTACAAAAGCGTTATTAATCTCTGAACAAAACTAAAGAATTCCAAGCTTATTAAAGTAAAACTTAATTATTTTCAAAATAAAAACTTAAAACCATTTACCAGCATTTCAGACAAAAAGAGCCAATTTTGCGTATAAATTTTGCAATTGGCTCTCTCTTTTATTCGAAAAATGGCTCTCGTTTCTTGACTGCCGAAACGACAAATTAAAGCCATTGGAAGTATGCATACGGAAGCGCCGGATAAGCTCAGTGATTTTTCTGTTTTAGGAATTGGGCAGAACGGCTAAATTTTTAGGGGATATTTTTTGGCTTCGGATGTTTTCCGAGACTAGCCGATATCCTCCATATATTAAGGAAAATGATATGGCAGCTCATCAAAATGGTTCTGAAGCCAATCACTCCCAAAGTTTAAAACATGGACTCAAATCACGCCACTTAACCATGATCTCGATTGCAGGGGTAATTGGTGGCTCTTTATTTGTAGGCTCGGGCAGTATTATTTACAATACGGGACCTGTAGTTTTTCTAACTTACGCGTTAGGTGGTTTACTCGTTTGGTTCATCATGCGTATGTTAGGCGAGATGGCCGTTTTAAACCCTGATAGTGGCTCTTTTTCAACATATGCTGACCGTGCGATTGGTCGTTGGGCAGGTTTCTCAATTGGCTGGTTGTATTGGTGTACGCTCGCAATGCTCATGGGCTGGGAAGCCTATGTGGCAGGTAAAATTTTAAATAATTGGTTCCCATTTATACCGATCTGGGCCTATATGGTTGTCGTGATTGGTGCATTAGTCGCAGTCAATTTACAAAACGTGAAAAACTATGGCGAATTTGAGTTCTGGTTTGCGCTCATCAAAGTCATCGCGATTGTTATCTTCTTGGTGATTGGTAGTTTAGCCATCATGCATTTGTGGCCTTGGGGCAATCCGGCTGCTTCTGGTATTAGTAATCTAACCTCTCAAGGCTTTATGCCAAATGGTGGTTCATCCGTTATTACCGCCTTGCTTGGGGTCATGTTTGCTTATATTGGCGCTGAAATTGTCACTGTAGCGGCAGCAGAATCGGCAAATCCATCTAAAGAAATTCGTAAAGCATCGAACTCAGTGGTTTGGAGAATTATTTTATTCTATGTGGGTTCAATGTTTGTGGCGGTATGTCTCATTCCTCATAACAATGAACTTTTGAAAGATTCAACTTGGGGAACCTATAGTGTGACTTTGTCTGCTCTTGGTATTCCGGGGGCACGTCATATCGTAAATTTTGTGGTTCTCACGTCGGTATGTAGTTGCTTTAACTCAGCACTTTATACGTGTTCACGTATGCTGTTCTCTTTAGCTAAGCGTGGTGACGCACCGAAAAGTTTTGGCTCTGTGAACAGTAAAAGCAGTCCGTGGGTAGGTGTGATTGTGTCATGCTTTTTCTCTGTGATTGCCGTGATTTTAACTGCAACTAAGAGTATGGATGTTTACGACTTTTTCATGCTAACGACGGGTGCAGCAACACTCTATGTGTACCTGACCATTGCTTATTCTCAGCTTCGTATGCGTAAAAAATTAGAAGCTGAAGGCGTGAAAATTGACTTTAAAATGTGGATGTTCCCTTACTTAACTTATGTGGTGATCTTTGCAATTATTGGTGCAATTCTTACCATGTTGATTGAAGGTACCTATTTTAAAGAAGTGATTTACACCACAGCATTGTTCGGCATTATTGTGTTTTTTGGAATATTGTCGGAAAAACTGGGGTGGGGTAAAGAGCGTAGAACAAACCATCTCACTCATACTCAAGAAGAGAAATTAGTTTAGTCATTTTTAAATAAAAAAGAGCCTCACAATGAGGCTCTTTTTGTTTGGCTTAGTACGAGAGAATAGTTAATTCAGCGTAGGTACACCTGCTTCACGTAAGCACTGGAGCAACACACCGAAAGCCATCACCATGTCTTTTTCATTTACACAGGCAAATCCCATCAGTAGTCCGCGCTCAGCGTGTGCGTGTGATTGCATGTAGTACTGTGAAAGGGGGCGAACTTTGACACCACGTTCAAGTGCCATGGCTGCAATCGCGACATCATCGCAAGAGTTTGGTAGTTTTAAAACTAAGTGTAATCCTGCTGCTTCGTCATATTCATGAATAAATTCGGGGCCAAGATAGCGTTTAATCAGACTGACTAAATAATCGCGTCTCTTTCCATAAAGTAAACGCATACGACGAATATGCGCTTCGTAATGACCTTCACGAATAAATTCTGCTAGGGCCTTTTGCTCAAGCAAATGCCCACCACGATACAGTTCAGCTGCCACAATACGTAGGGGTGAAAAGAGTGGTTTTGGTACCACCAAATAGCCAATTCTTAAAGATGGATAAATGGTTTTACTAAACGTGCCCATGTACAGTACAGGTGCATCATTTTCTAAGCCTTGTAATGACGGATACGGTTGGCCTGAGAAACGGAACTCACTGTCATAATCATCTTCTACAATCCAGCTATTGTGCTGACGGGCAATCTCAATCAATTTGCGTCGGCGATCTAGGCTTAAATGTGAACCCAGTGGATATTGGTGTGATGGCGTGACAAAAATGAGTTTAGGTGGTTTAACCGGATTTTCTTCGGGAATAATGCCTTCGGCATCGACTGGCATGGGTTGAATATCTACGCCATTAATACGTAAAGTGTTACGCATTCCCCAATAACCTGGATCTTCAATCCAGACGCGATCACCAATATCACTAAGCGCACGCGAAACTAAGTCAATCGCTTGGTGAATACCTTCGGTAATAATAATTTGATCTGCATCACACTGAACTGAGCGCGCAACACGCAAGTAATCTGCCAACGCACTCCGAAGCTCAATACAGCCACCAGCATTGCTGTAAATTAAACGGTTAATGTCAGGCTCTCGGCTCAGGCGAGCCTGAATGCGACTAAAAATATGATGTGGAAACTCGGTAACATCGGGTGCTCCTGGCACAAAAGCCCCCCATTGATGTGGCGAGGCTGCGGCATAGCCTAATAAGTTTGAGCCACGATTTGAGAGCGCATAAGAGTTTTGAACTTTCGGACTTGAAACTACTTTTTTCTTATTTTGTGTATTTAAAAAACTCTCTGGTAGTTTCTCGGCAACCCATGTGCCGTGTCCCGTACGAGCCTCTAAATAGCCTTCAGCTTGTAGCTGTTCATAGGCGGTAAGAACAGTATTTCTCGAAACATGAATTTCACTGGCTAAGTCACGTGAAGCGGGCAAGCGAGTTTTAGGCTGAATGACACCATCAATAATGGCACCACGCAGACAACGGAAAAGGCGCTGATGTAGTTTACCTTCGGTGTCCTGTTGGAGCCGTTGTAATAAATGATCTCCAAGTAAACTACGCAATTGGCTCTCTCCTACAGTTAAAAAATGGCTCTCGTCAGTTGCCGCCAGACGAGCGAAATTACATGCATAGGCAGTCGTTGTAAAGCACCCTGAAAATTAAGCACAGGATGCAAAAAACCAAAGCTGCAACTGATGATGAAAATATGAGGGAATCAAATGGATAATCAACATTCTGCACTTAACGCACGTAAACAGCAAGCAACTCCACGTGGTGTAGGCGTGATGTGCCAGTGGTATGCGGAAAAAGCTGAAAACGCGACGCTTTGGGACAAGGAAGGCAACCAATTTATCGACTTTGCTGGTGGTATCGCGGTTTTAAATACAGGCCATCGCCACCCTAAAGTTATTGCAGCGGTGACAGAACAACTCACTAAATTTACTCACACTGCCTATCAAGTAACACCTTATGAAAGCTATGTGGCTTTAGCTGAGCGTATTAATGAGCGTGCACCAATTGCTGGTCCTGCTAAGTCAGCTTTTTTCACAACAGGTGCAGAAGCAGTTGAAAATGCTGTGAAGATTGCTCGTTGTTACACAGGTCGTCACGGCATTATCACTTTTGGTAACGGTTTCCACGGTCGTTCATTTATGACCATGGCAATGACAGGTAAAACTGCACCTTACAAACGTGATTTCGGTGTGATGCCAGCGGGTGTGTTCCACGCACGTTACCCTGTGCCTGCTAAAGGTATTTCTGTAGACGCGGCAATTGAAAGCGTTGAAGATATTTTCAGTGAAGATATTGCACCACATGATGTTGCAGCAATTGTGCTTGAGCCAGTACAAGGTGAGGGCGGTTTCAATGTTGTGCCAGCTGAGTTCTTAAAACGTTTACGTTCAATTTGCGATAAGCACGGCATTTTATTAGTTGCTGACGAAGTGCAATCAGGTTTTGCCCGTACTGGTAAATTGTTCGCAATGAACTATTACGAGACTAAAGCAGACCTGATCACCATGGCGAAAAGCTTGGGTGGTGGCTTCCCAATTTCGGGTGTTGTTGGCCGTGCAGAAGTGATGGATGCACCAAACCCAGGTGGACTAGGTGGTACTTACGCAGGTAGCCCGATTGCGGTTGCTGCTGCGCATGCAGTGATTGATGCGATTGAAGAAGAAAACCTATGCGACCGCGCAAATGAATTAGGTGCAGAGTTGGTTGTTGCACTTAAAGATATTCAGCAAGCAACAGGCGACGTCGTAACTGATATTCGTGCTTTAGGTTCAATGGTTGCAGTAGAGCTTGAGACTGCTGAACAAGCAAAAGTTGTACAAAACTATGCAATGGAAAACGGGTTGTTACTTCTTACTTGTGGTAAATACGGTAATGTAATTCGTTTCTTATATCCATTAACCATTCCTGCTGAGCAATTCCGTCAAGGTCTTGATATTTTGAAACAAGGTTTTGCGACACTCAAAGCAGGTAGTGCAAAAGCAATGGAGCAATCTGCATGATTCAAAATACTTTGCAGTATTTATTAAAACATCCTGATATTGCGTTAGAAGCACCTGCATCAAATGACTATATCGAGGTGAATGATGCTGCTACAGGTGAAACTTTGGCATGGGTAAAAACCTATGACCGTGCAGGAGTTGAAGCCGCAATTAACCGTTCGGCAAAAGCGCAGGCCGCTTGGAAAAAGCAAACTGCCTTGGCGCGTGCTGATGTGCTATTGGCATGGTACAACCTCATGCTTGAGCACAAAGAAAATTTAGCTCAAATTTTAACAGCTGAGCAAGGTAAACCATTGGCAGAAGCACGTGGTGAAATTGGTTATGCAGCATCGTTCATACGCTGGTTTGCCGAGCAAGCTCGCCGTATTGATGGTGAAGTATTGACACCTACGTTGCCAAATCAACGTCTGCTCGTGATTAAACAAGCAATTGGTGTTACTGCTGCAATTACGCCGTGGAACTTCCCAGCTGCCATGATTACGCGTAAAGCCGGTCCAGCGATTGCTGCGGGTTGTTCAATGTTGGTTAAACCAGCAGAACAAACGCCGTTAACCGCCTATGCACTTGAAGTATTGGCTTTACAGGCAGACTTACCAGCCGATGTTTTAATTAACATTAGTGGTGATGCGGTTGAAGTCGGTAAAACACTATGCGAAAGCGATATTGTTCGTAAGTTAAGCTTTACAGGTTCAACCCAAGTGGGTCGTATCTTGATGCAACAATGTGCGCCAACTATTAAAAAGCTTTCGCTTGAACTCGGTGGTAATGCACCAGTTGTGGTATTTGACGATGCCAATCTTGAACAAGCAGTTCAGGGCATTATGGCAAGTAAATATCGTAACAGCGGTCAGACTTGTGTTTGTGCGAACCGTATTTATGTTCAAGATGGTATTTACGATGCGCTGGCAGACCGTTTGGTTGAAGCTGTGTCTAAGCTGAAAGTTGGCGATGGCCGTCAAGAAGGTTCAACTCAAGGGCCTTTAATTGATGAAGATGCGATTGCAAAAGTTCAGTCTCATATTGCAGATGCAACTGAGAAAGGTGCAACCGTTCGTATTGGTGGTCAGCGTTCGGCACTTGGTGGCACATTCTTTGAACCAACAGTTTTAACTGGTGTAACTCAAGATATGAAAGTGTCTAAAGAAGAAACCTTTGGTCCGCTTGCACCGCTATTCCGCTTTAAAACTGAAGATGAAGCAGTGGCAATGGCGAACGATACCGAGTTTGGTTTAGCTGCTTATTTATTTACTCAAAGCACAGCTCGTCAATGGCGAGTGGGTGAAGCACTTGAGTATGGAATGGTCGGCATTAACACAGGCGCAATTTCAAATGAAGTTGCTCCGTTTGGTGGCGTAAAACAATCAGGTCTAGGCCGTGAAGGTTCAAAATTCGGCATCGAAGAATATGTCGAAATGAAATACCTCTGCGTAGACTTATCTGAGTAAGGAACAAAGCGAGTTCGTTTTGTTCTGAACGAAAACATGCAGTTATGCTGTATGTGATGTTTCACAAAAACCGGTCATGCCCATTCATGACCGGTTTTTTTATTTAAGTCGGTAGATATCCTTCATGGCTTTCGGGTAAACGTCTGAGTTCTTCAATCAGGGTTTCAATGAGTTTTTCGACCACCAGACGTTGGCCTTTTCTAGACACATAAACCAGTTGTAGCATGCCAATATTCGACTTCCAGTCAGGAAGAATATGCACAAGTGTGCCTTTACGAATTTCAGATTCAACTGTTAAAAAGGGAAGGTCGGCAATGCCTAAACCATCCATCACGGCATAGTAAACACCTGCCAAGTCGTTACTTTTGATTCGTGGTTGGTAAGGCACATCAACTGATTCACCATTTCGAATATTGCATAAATGCCAAATATAATTTTGCTTTTGAGTGCCTAAGCTAATACTTGGAAAGTCTTGTAATTCAGAATAATGCTCAATGGTTCGGCCTTGTAGTAATTCAGGTGAAGCTACTAGACAGTGATCGGTTTTAATTACATCCCGAACAATTAAATTTGAATCTTCATTCGGTTCGAAATTAGTCCGAATCGCGAGGTCGATGTCATCATGCAAAATATCTACTCGACGGCTGGTCAGCTCAAGAGCAATCTCAACTTTAGGATAAGTTTTTAAAAACTGATTTAAAATTTTTCTAATTTGAAAATGCATCATTAAAGGTGGGCAGCTGACTTTTACTACTCCTTGAGGCTCACTTTTTTGCTTTAACAAAACGTTTTCTGCACATTCAACTTGGGCAATAACTTTGCAGCATTCTTCGTAGAACTCTTGGCCTAAATCGGTCACTTTAAAATGGCGGGTTGTTCTTTGAATGAGGCTAACATTAAATTTATTTTCAAGGTCAATAATGCGTCGGCTGAGCTTGGACTTACTAATATTTTCGGCTTCACTGGCCGCACTAAAGCCGCCGTGTTTTACGACTAAATAGAAATAATAAAAATCATCAAAAGAGCTTATCAATGTCAGATCAATCCATTTAAATTTAAGATTAGAGCGCTTAAGCACTCTAATCTTGGCAATTCAGCTTATTTTTGCGATGTATTAAAGCTATAGCTGGTCATCAGGTTGCGGTAATCAGGAATATGATTTGAGAAGAGAGCACCTAAGCCTTCTACGTCATTACGCCAGTCACGGTGTAACTCACATGCCATGCCGAACCAAGTCATCAGCTGAGCACCTGCTTTTGACATACGGTCCCAAGCAGCATCACGGGTTAATTCATTGAAAGTACCAGAAGCATCAGTAATCACAAACACTTCAAAGCCTTCTGCTAATGCAGATAAAGCAGGGAATGCCACACAAACTTCAGTTACCACACCCGCAATAATCAGTTGTTTTTTACCTGTCGCTTTGACCGCTTTTACAAAGTCTTCATTATCCCATGCATTGATTTGACCAGGACGTGGAATAAATGGCGCATCTGGAAAAAGCTCTTTTAATTCTGGTACTAAAGGGCCATTTGGACCGTTTTCAAAACTCGTGGTAAGAATAGTCGGTAAATTGAAATATTTCGCAGCATCTGCAAGTGCTAATACATTATTTTTAAATTTGTCTGGATCGATATCTCGAACTAAAGAAAGTAAACCTGCTTGGTGGTCAACTAAAAGAACCGCAGCATTATCCTTGTCTAAACGTACGTAATCTTGAGCCATTTTTTATGTCCTCGTGTTATCAAAATAAATAATCAAAAATTATTAAGTAGGTCATCAGTGCCTAAAATTATGCTAGTTGAGTTTGTTGTCGTGATTAAGTCTAAAAAATAGGATTAAGAATTTTAAAAATAGGACGATCTTAAAAAGAGTACCTCAAACTTTATGATTGTCTCATAGATGAAATAATGTGTTGCTAATCCTGATCTATAAACTGCAATTATTGAGGCGTAAAATCAATCTCAGTTCAAGAAAATCCTACATATATAGGAGAGATCAGATGAAGAAATTTCTTGGTGCATATCAAAATAACCACATGCATTGGGTGGGTGATGGTTTCCCTGTATATAACCTATTCTCTTATGACCGTTTAGGCCAAACCCTAAGCCCATTTTTGCTACTCGATTATGCAGCGCCTTATACCTTCTCACCAACGACCGAACAGCAAGGTGTAGGCTCGCATCCACACCGTGGCTTTGAAACAGTGACAATCGCTTATCAAGGTGAAGTGACTCATAAAGACTCAAGCGGCGGCGGCGGAACCATTAAAACAGGTGACGTACAATGGATGACTGCGGGTGCAGGCGTTTTGCATGAAGAGTTCCATTCTCCTGAGTTTGCAGAGCATGGTGGTCTTTTTGAGATGGTACAATTATGGGTAAATTTACCTGCTCATTCAAAAATGACGCCTGGAAAATACCAAGCAATTGAAGCCAAAGATATTCCAGACATTGCGTTAGACGAGCATGGTAGTCATTTGCGTGTGATTGCGGGTGAATATGCAGATTCAAAAGGTGCAGCAACGACATTTAGCCCATTAAACGTATGGGATGGTAAATTGGTCAAAGGTCAAAAACACACCCTTTATGTGCCTGAAGGACATACTACGCTTGTTGTTGTGTTAGATGGTGCAGTGGTCATTAATGATACCAACCGTCTTGAAGGTAAAACCGTTGCGATTTTATCTCGCGAAGGCGTTGAGTTTAGTTTAAATGCTGAAGAAGACACTAAATTCCTAGTCTTGACTGGCCAACCACTCAATGAACCAATCGAAGGTTATGGTCCATTCGTTATGAATAGCAAAGCCGAGATTATGGAAGCGATTGATGATTTTAATCGTGGAAAATTCGGTTCAATCATGCAAGAAGGTTAGATCTTTTAAGTCTTATTTTTCGTCATTTAAAGTAATAAAAAGCCCGCTATCAAATGTGAATAGCGGGCTTTTTCGCTGTAAAGATTCTGTTTTTATGATGGTTGGCATTGTTGTTGCGGCATTGTTTTATGTGATTTGCTTCTCATTATTGTGATGTCATGATATCGCAAAAAATAATAGTTGTAAAACGAATGATATAAATATAGTTAAATTATCTTATTTTATTTAAAAGATTTTTTTTAAATTTTCAAAAAATTTAAGGTTTTATGAGCTTCCATGTGATTGTAAGGAAATATAAAAAATGACTTTGCCAAAAAGCTAAATATTTTCTATATAAATTGATGCAAAAAATAAAAATCTGGTAGTTTTTAATACGGTGTTTTTTTGGGGTATGAGTGATAATCAAAAAAATTCTCAAAGAATGGGACATCATTTTGAATATCGCAATTATTGGCAGTGGAATGGCAGGTCTTGCGGCAGCAAGAATTCTGAAAGATGCAGGGCATACGATCACGATATTTGAAGCACTTCCTGGCCGGGGAATGGATAGCCATAGCATTGAGTTCGATGGTGGAATTATTGATGCACCGCTACGTGTGATGAATCCTCATTTATGGAAAAACACACTCAGCCTCGCTGCTCATTTAGGTATTAAAACGTTTCCAGTACGTACTTATATGTCATGTAGCTGGTTATTTGAAGATCGTACTGAAACATGGTTAACCACATCTCGTAGCCGTATTGGTAATTTCCCGATTATCAATAATCGTAAAGGCATTCAGCAATATGGCTGGCGTCTTGTAAAAGGGATGTTGCAATTAAAAACTGCAATTCATCAGTTTTTCAAATCTAAAAATCAAGATATTACTCTCGCTGAATTTATTAATCAGAACGATATAGAAGAAGTATTCTGGCATGGCGTTGTTATGCCGGTGCTCTATACAATTTGTACGTGTAATCCAAAAACAATTGGCGATTGGCCAGCAAAAAACCTACTTGAGTTTTTACGTCATTTGACCGATGGCGACATGCTTTTGCGTATGAAAGGCGGTACACCTGCATTTGTAGATAGCTTGATTAAAGGTATCGACATTCATAGCGGATCAGCGATTAAGAACGTTGAATTACAAGGTGAGAAAGTACTGGTTGAAAACAGCCAAGGTGAAAAGAACTTATTTGATCGAGTGATTGTGGCAACGCCAACGTCTAAAATTGATGAGTTTTTGAACCCTGAACAATTTGCTGAAGATATGAATTTACTTAAGCAATTCCGTTTTGAGCAAGGTGATCTTGTTATTCATACAGATGCAACAGTAATGCCACCACGTCGTAAAGACTGGTCAGTGCTGAGCTATATGATGGATCGTAAGTTTACGCGTCAGCAATTCACAGTTTGGATGAATGCGGTTGAACCATCACTTGTGGGTAAAAATCCAGTGTTCCAGACTTGGCGCCCAGTGACTGATATTGATCCTAAAAAAATCATTTCAAAAGTGACTTTAACGCGTGCAGTCGTTGACTCACAAACAGTTGCCCTAAATAAAGAGTTGCAACAACGCCATTTAGACTTAAACCGTAAAGTATTTTACTGCGGTTCATGGTCATGTGATGGCTTGCCAATTTTAGAGTCAGCAGTTACTTCTGCAATGCATATTGCTGAAATTTTAGGTGCACCTTTACCATTTGTAGGTTTAAAACCTCAGGTCGAAGTTGCTCCTGAGCTCGGTTACTGAAATTGTGAAAATAAAAGTCCGAGCAGCTCTTTCTAGGCTTATCCCTCATAAATATGCAATTGATGCATCAAGTTTGGGAGATAACGAAGAGCTTGCTTGGACAAATTTGGGTTTTTGGAAAAATACCCAAAACTACCGTGAAGCTTGTTGCCAATTGGCAGATCATTTGGCACAAGCTATCAATTTAAATTCAAAAGATCATCTCTTAGATTTAGGCTGCGGACAGGGTGCAAGTTTGTTGCACTGGCTACAGCGCTATCAACCCAAAAGCCTCAGCGCAGTCGACTTACAAGCCCAATGCGTTCATAAAATTCAAAGGCTTATTCCTGAAATAAGTCAGATTTTCTGCGGTTCATTTTTAAATTTAAAACAATTTGAATTTAAACAACACTTTGATGCTGTGTTGTGTATCGATGCCGCTTATCACAGCAATTTAAATTCATTCCTAGATTCCATCGCTCCAGTTTTAAATTCAAAAGGACGATTAGGTTTTCACTACCTAATGCGTGCCGATTCATGTCAAAACATGACCGTGTTACAAGAACAAAAGCATTGTTATTTACTCAAAGCAGCAAATGTCGCTTGGGATGCTGTACCGACTGAAAAAAAACTAAGGACTACCTTGGAAGAACAAGGTTTTGCCGATATTCAAATTGAAGATTTATCCGCGCCTGTATTACTCGGTTTTTCGCGGTATATTCAAAATCAGCAAGGACAAAATCAAAGCCGAGGATTGGCAAATTTTAAAATTCAAATGACTGCAAAGTTATGCCAACAACTCTACCAAAATGGATATGTACGTTATATTCAAATCACAGCAATAAAAAAATAGGATGAGCCATGTCAGCCAAATATCAAGGATCGTGTTTATGTGGAGCTGTGAGCTATCAAAGCGAAGCAGAACCACGTTATAGCTTTAATTGCCATTGTCGAGATTGCCAGAAAGCAACAGGTTCAGCATATGCACCCATCGCTTTTTTTCACCAATCTGAATTGAAAGTGAATGGTGAACTTAAATATTTTGAGACTTTAGGATCTTCTGGCCGACCTATTAAAAGAGCATTTTGCCCGACTTGTGGTTCTCAGCTTTTTGGCTTACCTGAAATTGCCCCTGAAATGATTTCAATACGTGCAGGTACGCTTGATGACCCAAGCCTTTATCAGCCTAGAGCAGAGGTGTTTGTGAGCCAAGCCTACGCTTGGGATACGTTGAACCCAAACCTTAAACACTTTGAAAAAATGATAGAGAAGAGCAAGAAATAAGGCTTAATTAAAGAAGCCAAATATTCCTAAAACAATCATTAAAGTAAGGCTACCAATAGCGAGAAATAATATAGTTTTTCTATATTTTAGCTGCGGCATTTTACTTACAATGAAAATAAGGCATGCCAGTATGATCACTAAGGGCTGAAAAATATTTGATGGCAAAGTAAACATCTCGTTCCTTGTTATTTTTAAATATATTTTAGAAATAAAGTAATAGGTTCATTATAGCGTTTTCTCATTTAATTGATGAACTGAACTTCTTCATAAATTCATATTTTCGTTTTTTATTTTCAGATATAGGCAAATCAATTTTGAATTTAAAAGCACTATGTACGCTTTTTCTTACATACATTCGGGAAATTGGCGTCTTTTTAGAACTCTATAAATTACCTATGATGAAATCATCAGGAACAGGAAGTTCCGAAACGTAAAACAACAATAATAAGTTTAAGCATCAGGACGTGAGGTATTACAGGAAGTGTACCTAGTAACGAAATACGAAAAAAGCCCAACAGGATGTTGGGCTTTTTTCATTTTGTATTAATAAATTTGTTTGCCACCTAATGCTGTGCAATCAACTGGCGTATTCCATTTCACGGCAGTTCCTGTAAGTACTGGACGTACAATACGCCACGGCCAGAAACCAAATCTTTGGCTTTGATGATAATTAATTACTACATCTGCACCGTATTTACGGGCAATGATCGCTAATTTAGGTTTTACTTCTTCAAAACCACCATAGGTTCCTTTCGCGGCTTTAATACGTTTAATAGATTTATAGTGCTCTGCTGAAGGAGTACCCTCAATTAAGCAAATGGGTGGGTTTGCAGTGGTTTGCATTTGAGCTTGAGACGTGGTGTCTTGAGCATATGTTGTTAAAGGCACAGTTAGAAATAAAGCAGGTAAAATAAAACGAAGTTTCATATTTTTCCGTATTGGTATCTTAATGAATTAAAGTTTATAAAATAGGTCTTATTCATATGACCTTATTTGGTGGCGAATTATAATCGTATCTTTTTAATATTTCTTATTTTAATTATATATTTTTTAATAAATTAGCAGCATTCTATTTCACTTGTTAAAAGAATAAATTCGTTTTAGAAAATTATTTTTAAGCTTAGATTTATAATAAGTATTTATCAAATTAAAAAAACATAGTTTTAGACAAGAGCTTTTTATCGAAAAAATATTCTTAATATGTTTTGCTATAAAACTATACCCGCAGCAAAAGAAATAGTTATTGAATTAGAGAAATATGAAAAATAATTTGAGGGGTGTGGATCAATAGGTCTGCACTCAATTTTTTGATAATAATTATAAATCTGTAAGTATTTCAAAACCTACAGGCAACAAAAAACCCCATAAATCAAATATTCATGAGGTTTAATGATGGTGCCGACACACGGATTCGAACTGTGGACCTACTGATTACAAGTCAGTTGCTCTACCAACTGAGCTATGTCGGCGACGTGGAATGAATTCTACAGTTTCTTAAAAAAAATACAAGCCAAAAAATGACCACTTAAATTTTTTCTATCAATTTTTAAATCTTTATGTGCTTGGACTTTAGAAATAGCTTAAGACTTCAACACATAAATAAAAGAATCAACACGTTCGCCCCTATTTAAAGTGACTTGAACAGTTACTCTTTCGTATTCTTCGCCTTCAAAGTCATCCAGTAATTTCCAGTTTGCATCTAAATGTTCTGAGCTAAAAACAAAACCTTGAACTTGATTGGTAGTTTCACCAAGTACAATTCCCGGATAGCCTAAATCTGCTCCCCAACCTTCATTATGCAGGGTTCCGGTTACCCAACCTTCTGCCCATTGTCCGCCAATATTTTCAAGTATATGTGCATTAGGACGGCCTGGGCCTAAAGTGCCATAAACAAATAAACTCGACATGTGATTTTCCTTTAACTTAAAAATTAATGCGCTTTCGCGTGTGATGTATAAACGACTAAAAATATTCCAATTAACGACAGTACAACGGTTAAGCCTACAATCGCACTCCATCCACCGTGTAACCAGAACCAGCCACCTGCTGACCCGACAATACTCGAACCCATGTAGTAAAACAGCAAGTACAGGGAACTTGCGTGGGCTTTGGCTTGTTTACTTTCGGCACCAACGGAACTACTGGTGAGTGAGTGGGTAATAAAGAAACCTGTGGTAATAAAGGCGATACCAATAATAATGCCGAAAAGAGAGCTGAGTAATGTCATGAGGCTACCCACAATCATTAAGGCAAAGCCGCTCATCATCATGGTTTTTTTACCGAAGCGATCGGCTAGCGTTCCTGCCAACGATGAAGACACCATGCCAAAGCTATACGACAAGAAAATAAGGCTAATTTGAGTTTGACTTAGTGAATAGGGCGCTCCGCTTAAACGGAAAGTGGCGTAGTTAAATAGAGTGACAAAGACACTCGTAAGTAAGAAACCAATGGCAAATAGGCGAAGTAACTTTAAATTACTTAAGTGAGTACGCCACATTTGCATGTGAAAATTTAAATTCAAACCTTTTTTCTGTACGAAATTACGCGAAGCAGGAAGTAAATTCAAAAAAGCAATTGAGCAAATAAAACAGATTGCACCAAGTAAGCCTAAAGCAGTGCGCCAAGAAAAATATTCAATCAAAATCCCCATGCCGACACGGCCCATCATTCCACCAAAAGCCGTACCTGCAATATACAAACCCATGGTTTTACCCAAGTGTTCAGGCGCGATTTCTTCGGCAATCCAAGCCATCGTTACGGCTGGTACACCGCCAAGTAATAGACCTTCTAGTGCTCGTGCTATGAGCAAACTGTGCCAGTTAGGTGTAAACATAGCCACAATATTAAGAATAGCTGCACACAGCATTGAGCTGAAGATGACACCACGACGACCAATTGCCTGAGAAAAAGCGCTCGATAGCACAATCGAAATGGCTAAAAAAGCAGTCGTTAATGACAAAGCTAAAGAGCTGCTCGCAGGGCTAATTTGGAAGCTTTGGCTAAATGCTGGCAGAAGTGGCTGTACACAATAAATCAGAGAGAAACTGGCAAAACCTACGAGGAATAAAGCAAATCCTGCATGTTTGTAGGCTTTAGTCCCTTTGTGAATCCATTCGCGGGAAAGAAGAGAAGTTGCCTCAGTGCTTAAGGTACTGGGTGTAGATGAAGAGCTCATATCATGACCATGACAGAAAGAAATAGCAGTGCTTCGAGGGGCATGCTGTATCGAGAGAATTCGATAAATTAAAATTAGCAATTTAGGTGGTATTTTTCTAATATATTTAACAATAGATCATGATATGTTTTATATATAGCGATGGAACTCAGACATATACGCTACTTTTTAGCAGTAGCAGAAGAAAAAAACTTTACCAGAGCTGCGCATCGTTTAAACATGAGTCAGCCGCCTTTAAGCATGCAAATACGGGACTTAGAGGAAGAGCTAGGTGCAGATTTATTTATCCGTTCTCCGCATGGAGTTGAGTTGACCGAAGCTGGGCTTGCCTTTTTAAATGCGATTCAGCCTGTACAACAACGTGTAGAAGATGCAGCGAACTTGGTTAAGCAGGTAGCAAATGGAGAAGTAGGCCAATTACGATTGGGTTTTACAGGTACTTCAATGTTGAACCCTCTCATTCCTAAATGCGTTCGTTATTTCCAGCAGCAATATCCGAAAGTGAATTTAAAACTTGAAGAAGCGAACACCTTGCTGCTTATCGATTTATTACTCGAAGACCGCTTAGATGTCGCGATTATTCGTTCGCCTCGCAATATTCCAGATAGTTTAATTATTCAAGAGTTATTGGCTGAACCCCTCATTGCTGCTTTGCCTTCGGAGTCTTTTAATCTAGACGATTCATCACCAGAAATTGATTTAACGGCACTCCGAGAACTTGATTTTATTGTCTCGCCACCTTCAATTAGCGCAGGGCTTTTCGATGCGATTAAACAAGCCTGTCATGAGCGCGGCTTTGAACCAAAAATTGGACAAAATGCTCCGCAAATTGTGTCAATTTTATCGTTAGTCTCTGCAAACTTAGGGGTATCTTTGGTTCCCGAGTCGACTAAACAATTGCAAATACAAGGCGTGGCTTATCGCTCTTTGAAGGCGCCAGTACCTACGGTGGGTTTAGGGCTTGCTTATAAAAAACATGCCCCTTCACAAATGGCAATTAATTTTGCCAGTGTGGTGCAAGATGTTCTCCATTTCAATTAAATATTATGAAAAGGAAGTTAAATTTTATTCACTATATAATTATTTATAGGTCTAAATTTATACAAAAAATATTTAATTTTGGTTGAAAAACAGGCTTGTGAACGAAGTTTTTATCTATAAACCATAAAAATTATTATTCTATTGTTTTTAACAAAATTTATAAAAACTTAATAATATTAAATATTCGGTAAAATTGTAAAATTTTTATATTAGTTTTATTAATAAATTAATTGGTAATTTATATTTATTCTTAATTGTAAGTAGTCAATCAATTGTTAGGGGTTTTTTGTAATTTAAATTTAAGCAAAGGTTTACTATGAATTTTTATAATTTTAATTAATTTAATGAAAATAAAATTTTATTTTTATGTCTATTTATTTTTCATCCTGTATTAAAAAATTAATATTAAATTAAACTGAATAATTATGTTTTTTTTGAGTGTTTTAATCAATTTTTAGGACATGGATTTACGTTAAAGCAAATGCTAAAATTGTGATTGATTTAGAAAGCTTAATATAAATAAAATTTTATACTCAAGGAAAATAATCAGATTTTAACTAATAGATATATTTTATTGGTGGTTAAATGTTCGATAGTTATTTGTTTTGATAGTTAAAATTAGAAATATATGAGTTGAAATTTTGATCTTATTTTTTATTAATGGTTTATATAAAATGATTGACTAATTTAAATTTTATGAAAATTTTTTTGTGTTAAATAAAAGGTTAATATCATCAAAAATAGGATTAACTACTATAGAAATTATTATTGGAGAGAAAGCTGAATGAAATAAGTGAAATTTATTTATAAAGTAATATTGAAAATTTAAATAAAGACTTAAAAATAAGTCTAATTTAAAAGTTTGTGAATGTATAAAGGAAATAAGGGTTTTTGTTGTGGTACAAATTTTAAATAATGATTTAATGTTAGCTGAGCAGATCGTAAAATTAATTTTTCATAAGCGACGTTTATTAGCAAATGACTCAGAGCAAGAGAACTTTCAAGAAGAAGCTTTTTTACATATTCAAAAAGTATTGAATTTTGTCAAAAATAAACAACCTATTCATATGATTTTACCTGCTTTTCCAGCTAAATCACCAAATAGGAAAAAAACTTTAGATATTTTCCCTGATAAAGGTGAGGAATTAGCTTTAGCAACATTGAATAAATTATGTGAAAAAATAAAAAATATTTATTCACCTGGAGCAAAGTTAACTATTTGTTCTGATGGGAGGGTTTTTGCTGAACTAGTACGAATCCCAGATGAGGCCATATCTTCTTATAAATATGATCTTATAGAGAGAGTGGGAAAACCTTATGCAGATAATATTGATTACTTTGATTTAGATGATGTTTTTCAAGATATACCAGAATATAGCACACTACGTGAAGAGTTGATGGTTCAATATGGAGAGTCATTACTAAGCTTAAAACACCGATGTAAGCAAGAAAAACCAGCAGCTGAAATGTATCGCGGGATTTGTCGCTTTTTGACTGAGGATTTTTCAGGTCTTACTGAATTCAAAGGTTGGTCAAAAAACCAGATATTGAATGTAGCTCGTATGAATGCTTACCGAGTAATTCAAAGAAGTAATGCATGGACTAATTTATTGAAAGAGCAATTCCCAAATTCGGTTCGTCTTAGTATTCATCCACAACCTCGAGTTTCAGAAAAAATTGGAATATTTTTGATGGACTCGGATGACAATTGGCGTACTCCTTGGCATTCGGTCGTTATACAAGATGATGATGGATTTACTTTAGTTCCACGACATAAAGCCGAAGAAGAAAATGCTTTATTAATCTTTAAAAACGGAAAAGCTAGCCATTATTTGCGTAATAACCAACAAGAAATGTAAGTACATATGGTTTTATATTTAGAGATTTGAATAATGTTTAGTGTAAAAGATTTGTCTCCATTTGGAGCATTAATAACGGCATCGGATGTTCATGACAATATTAATGAGATCGGTACCGAGGTTTTAAATAACTTGTTGTCTCAATATAAAGTTTTAGTATTTCGTGGATTTAAAGCGTTACCAGATCCACAATATATTAACTTTTGTGAGTCATTGGGCAATCTGATGTATTGGGAGTTTGGTGCTTTACTCAATGTAAAAATGGAACAAGATCCTAAAAACCATATTTTCTCAAAAGGCAGGGTTGAATTGCATTGGGATGGAGCTTTTGCGAAACAAACTCCAAGAATTAATGCTTTTCAGTGTACCGTATCCTCAGAAGATGGGCGAGGTGGGGAAACACTTTTTGTTGATACCACACGTATTTTGAAAGATATACCTTCTAGTCAATTAGAAGACTGGAAGAAAATTAAGCTATCTTATTCGACTGAAAAAAAAGCACATTATGGCGGCTCAATTGATGTAAACCTCATTGAAAACCATCCTCATAAAGGCCATTCAGTTATCCGGTTTATTGAAATCGAAAATGAAGATAATCAGGAAGTGAATCCTGTACAGCTCTCCATTAAAAATACAAATCATCAACCCGTAGAATCACAAGAAATTGTTCAGTCAATTACAGAGATTTTATATGACCCTAAATACATGTACCAACATCAGTGGGTTAGTGGTGATTACATGTTGATTGATAATAATTCAGTATTACATGGCCGTGCAAAAGTTGAGGGTAATGTGAATCGACATTTAAAACGTGTCCATATCTTGTAACTAATTGATAGAAAACAAATCGATGGAAAATGTTAATGGATCAAGTGCTTCAGCTGAAGTTATTAGGACAGATTTTCCATTGAGTAGGTGGTGATTCTGCTTATCAGCAGAATCATTGCCTAGATTGCTCAAAGGTTTTTAGCTCAAATGGAATCACTAGGTGAAATTCTAGCCGGAATTATAATAGGACCTAGTATATAGGGACTCTTTTACCAAATGTATTTGTCTCATTTCTGAAGTGATGTGTAGTAAAAAAATTAAAAATTTCCGTATGGGAGTTGCAGAAATTGAAAACTCTGTACAATCAGGTGTAGAAATTTTCTTAGCGGCTTATCTTGTCTAACACTATCTTTTCTTCTTATAAAATTTGAATAATGAGCTACTTCAAATTTACAAGTGACTCATCATCATTTTCCTCACTTTAGAAGTTTATAAACCATTAAAAAAAGCACAAATAGAAAAATCTATTTGTGCTTTTAAGCTATAAATTTTTAGTTCTATCGAGCTAAATAAATTTAGCTTTTCACTCTAAACCAAGCAGCATAGAGTGCTGGGACAAAGAATAAAGTAAGTATCGTTGCTACTGCTAAACCACCCATAATCGCAATTGCCATTGGGCCCCATAATGTGGAAAGTGTAAGAGGAATCATTGCTAAAATTGCTGCTAAAGCTGTCAATAGAACAGGACGAGTACGACCTACAGTGGCTTGAATAATCGCTTGTTCTGGTGTTTGACCGGTAGAAATATTTCTATCTATCTGATCAACTAAAATAACCGAATTACGCATAATCATACCAGCTAGAGCAATTACTCCTAATGTGGCCACAAAACCGAATGGTGCACGAGTAATCAATAAGGCTAGGCTTACTCCGATCATGCCAAGTGGAGCTGTTAATACCACCATAAACATGCGACTGAAGCTTTGCAGTTGTAGCATCAAGAATATTGCCCAAAGTAGTAACATCACCGGCATAACAGATTGAATAGCTGCATCTGCTTTAGCACTTTCTTCAATAGTTCCTCCAGTTTCAATACTGTAACCAATGGGTAACATTTTACGAAGATCATTTAGCATCGGTTCTATTTGCTTTGAGACATCTGGTGCTTGAGCACCAGACACGTCAGCACGGACGCTGAGAGTTGGTAAACGGTTACGTATCCAGATTCCTCCTTCTTCTAATACAGGTCTGAGTTCAGCGACTTGATCTAGAGGAATATTTTTTCCATTTGATGCACGAATCGTAATTTGGCCCATTTGAGCTGTATCAAGCCGATTATCTGCTTTCGCTCTTGCTACGACATCAATTAACTCTGTGCCTTCTCGTATCTGAGTAACTGTATAACCACTTAATAACATTTGTAAGGTACGTGAAATATCTTGCGAGCTTACTCCTAAACTACGGGCACGTTCCTGATTAATAATAAATCTGATGGCTTTACTACGTTCGTTCCATTGAAAATTGACATCACGTACATTTGGATGCTGACGCATAATGTCGCGAACTTCAGCAGCAATTTCACGAACTTTTTCAGGATCTTTACCACGGACCCTAAACTGTACAGGGTAACCAACAGTGGGACCTAGCTCTAAACGATAAACCCGTGTTCGAATATGAGGGAATTGCTGAATGAGACGATTATGTAGATCAGAAGTTAATTGGCTCGCTTGTTCAATATCTTTTGGATAAACAATTAACTGTGTATAATTATTTTTAGGTGTTTCTGGATCAAGAGATAGATAAAAACGAGGAGAACCACTTCCTACATAAGCTGTGTAATCTCGGACCCGTTGATCACTGGAAAGTAATTTTTCAACCTGTTTCGTTGCGTTTAAGGTTGCCGTGTAACTAGCACCTTCTTCGAGCTGTACATCAATTAGAATTTCTGCACGCGGTGAATCTGGAAAGAATTGTTTAGGAACGAATTGAAATGCAACTAAAGCGAGAACAAAGCTGAGAACAGTGGTCAGTAAAACCCATTTCCTTTTTTTGACGCACCATGCAATTTTACGACTAAACCATTGAGAAAGTTTATCTCTGTATGAATTTTTCGAGGAATGAGAATGATGTGGCTGTACTTTGGGAAGTAAAATTGTGCCTAAAAAAGGAGTAAACAGTACTGCTACAAACCAAGATACAATTAAAGAAATTCCAACCACCCAAAAAATTGATCCGGTAAACTCACTTGTTGAAGATAAGGCAAAGCCAACTGGAACAAAGCCCGCCGCTGTAATTAAAGTACCTGTTAGCATGGGAAAAGCTGTATTACTCCATGCAAAACTCGCAGCTTTAAAACGGTCTAGACCTTCTTCCATTTTGACTTGCATCATTTCAACAGCAATAATCGCGTCATCGACTAACAAGCCTAAGGCAATAATAAGTGCACCTAAGGAGATTCTTTGTAAATTTATATCTAGGCGCCACATAAAGAAAAAGGTAATACCCAAAACTAGAGGAACAGATAAAGCAACCACAATCCCTGTCCGCACGCCTAAAGCAAATAAACTGACGGCAAGAACAATGCCTAAAGCTAGAATAAAGTGTCCGAGAAATTCGTTAACTGAATGCTCAACGAGACTAGGTTGATCTACTACTTTTTCAATAAAAATACCCGCAGGTAAGTTTTCTTGTACCTCTTTAATACGTTGATCGAGATGTTTGCCCAAAGAAAGAATATCGCCTTTTTCTGTCATTGAAACAGCAAGACCAGTGACACGTTCACCATTTCGTCTCATAGACATTTGTGGGGGATCGATAAACCCTTTATCAATATGAGCAACATCCCCTAAATGAATATTGTGTGTTCCGACTTGAACTACGATATTTTTTAAGTCTTGTACGGTTTTTACATCTCCATCAACACGAGCATATATACGGGCATGAGGACCTTCAAAAGTTCCTGCTGGTTCGACTGCATTTTGTTTTTGTAATTCATTAACTAAGTCTAAGGGAGAAATACCCAATTGAGCTAACTTGGCATAATTGAACTCAATATAAAAGCGAGGTTCTTGAACGCCTAATAGAATGACTTTGGAAACATCGGGAACCTGAAGTAAATGGTCTCTTGTAGAAAGAAGAACCTGTTTCATTTGGACATCATCAAATCCATCAGCATGAAATGCGTAAATAGACCCAAAGGTATCTCCAAAGTCATCATTAAAAAATGGTCCTTGGATATCTTGAGGCAAATTTTGCCGTATGTCGTTTACTCGTTTACGTGCTTGATACCAACTTTCTTCAATTTGACTTTTACGTGTCCAGTCTTTCAGAACTAAAAAGATGGTTGCTTGTCCTGGGCGTACATAACTTTGTACATAATCATAATTCGGTACTTCTTGAAGTGTACGCTGAATTTTTTCAACAACCTGTTGTTCTAAATCTCGTGTAGTAGCGCCTGGCCAATTTACATCTATTGTCATGACCTTTATCGTTAAATTTGGATCTTCAGCGCGCCCTAATTTAAAATAAGCTACAGTACCTAAAAGAAGAGAAAGTAGCATCGCGAAAATAATTAATGTTCGATGCTGGAGTCCCCAACTGGATAAGTTAAATCCTTTCACGGTAACCTCCCATCCCATGCTTTTACAGCCATCTTGCTATCGAGACGATGTACGCCAGCCGTAACAATTTGTTCACCCACCTGAATACCATTGGCAACCGTAATAGTTTCAGTATTGATTTTGCTAAGTTTAACTGGACGAAGCTGAAGATTTTTTGCACCATGGGGTAATATCCAAACGGCTGTTTGTTGTCCTTTTTGGAAGAGGGCACCAATAGGTAAAATAATCTGTTGATCTACATTCTTATTTAAAAAATGGACTGTTGCTGTCATACCTAATTTAGCTGCAGCTGGTAAATTTGATATAGAGATTCGAACACGATAAGTACGACTATTTGGATCTGCAACAGTCGCTATTTCACGCACATGACCCGTAAAAGTATGGTCAGATAAGCTAAGTAATTTGATGCTGACCGGTTGGTCTATTTTGATTTCATTAACCTGACTTTCAGGAACATCTATCTGTACTTCATTTTCACCATTTTGAGCTAATTTAAATATAGGCGTGCCAGCTGAAACAACCTGTCCACTTTCTGCTTGAACTTCTGCAATTGTTCCTACTGCTGGTGAACGTAAAGTTGTATAACTTAAATCGTTTTGTGCCCGATCAAGGCGACTTTGTGCTGCATTTACTTGTGCTTGAGTGTTTTGATATAAGTTTTCGAGACTATCGAGATCGGATCGTGAAATAGCGCCTATGTTAACCAGACTACGATTACGTTGAAGATCTCTTTGTAGTCTTGTGAGAGTGCTTTGTGCTTGATGCAATTCAGCAGTTGCTTCCTGAATACTAAGTCTAAACGGAGTATCGTCTAACTGGGCCAAGGCTTGATTTTTTGTAATAGAAGCTCCTGTATCTACTAGACGTTTAATGATACGACCTGCTACCCGAAAAGAAAGTTGGCTTTCAACTCTAGGTACAATATTTCCTGAAAAAGATAAATTAGAGAGCTCACTGGCAGGATGAGCTGTGGTGAGTTGAACAGCAATAACCTTTTCTGGCTCTTCGGTTTTATTACTACAACCAACTAGGGGGAGAATACTTACAAGAAATAAAATTATAAAAATCATGTAGATGTTTGTTTCTAATGATTTTAATTGATTTTTAAACTCAATCGGAGGCATTTCGTAGATCCTTAAAGGGATTTTTAAACAACTAAAGTTTTCAGAGGAATATTTTTGTACTGGTTCGCAAAATATTTGAATTTTGTACTGTTTTGTATAAAATAGTCAATAAATTTTTTATGGAGATCGCAAATGGAAATTAAATCTCGAGGCAGACCGCGCTCTTATGACCCTGAGCAAGTATTAGAGCGTGCATTACATGCATTTTGGAAAGGTGGATTTTCAGGAACTTCTCTTGATACTTTGGCTTTGGCCACAGGTTTAAACCGACCAAGTCTTTATGCTGGCTTAGGAGATAAACGCACAATCTATATTAAAGCGATGCATTATTTCCAAAAATATGCCCAGACAGAATTTGGCAAAGCATTGGAACATAAAGATACGGATAGGTCGTTTGCCGATGTTATTTTGAGATATTTGCGAACAGCTCTCGAAGTAGATGGATATCATGAAGATATTGATTTGAGTGGATGTGCAGTTATATCAACAGCCATGGCTGATGCGTTGGCTGATAATGAAATCCAAGCTGTATTAAAAGAAGTTTTAACAGAAATGAATGAACAGCTTTATCAACGATTGAGTCTAGCTAAACAAAATCTAGAATTGCCTCATGATACGGATATTGATGCATTAGCTTTCTTAATGACTTCTGCCGCGCATAGTATTGGAATTCGTGCTAGGGCAGGTTTAGACTTACAGCAAATCGAAATATTACTACTTTCTGTGTCTAAAATTCTTTGCCCAACTTAAAGTAGAAATGTGTCTAAATTAAATAAAGCTCTCTAAGGTTTATCAATAATATTTTTAAAATTAGATAAATTGAGTTTTAAAGAGAGCTTGGATTTTGTTCCATTATCAAAATTAAATTTGTATTAGGCTTTAGGCGCTTTATTCATTAAAAAGATACCTGAAATAATGAAAATTGCACCATATAAAAACGATAAGGTCGGCTGTTCATGAATGAAAACCCAAGCCATCAGTGCTGCAAAAATAGGTTCGGAAAGTTCGGTCACTTGTACTTTTGCTGCGGGTAAATATGTTAACGCTTTGGTTGTGCAATAAAATCCAAGAATGGTTGGCAGAACTGCCAAGCCTATTAAGCCTAAAATAATATTGGTATTAAAACTAATGCTATGAAAATTAATTAAAAAGGGAACAGCAAGATAAACACTACCAAAAAGTAATAAATACTTCGTTAGGAATAAACCACCATTTAATCTGAATTTTTTAATTAATACTGAAAATAGCCCATAGCCAGTGCCTGCAATAGAGGCATTGATCAGCATTAATAAACTATTTTCACCTTTCCATGAAATTAAACTAATACCCGCTACAGCTAATAATGTTCCCGCAATAGAATGAATATAAATACTTTCTTTTAAAACTAATCTACCAAAAAATAAAGCTGAAATAGCGGCTGAAGCCATGAGTACCACAACTACATTGGCCGCAGCACCATGGTTGTAGGCAATGGTTTCGAAAAAGAATAGTGAAAAAATCCCTAAAAAAGCACATATCGCAATTTGGACAAAGACACTCAGTTTGCTTGGAGTATTGCTAATAAAAGCAATTTTTTGGCTAACAGGAACTTTAAATAAAAACACACTTAAAAAGAAGAACGCGATGACTGTTTTTAAAAAAGCAATGTCTTGTGGGCTTAAGCCACTGTGCATAAGCAGTTTACTAATCACCCCAATAGAGGCATTGAGTGCAGCAGCACAGAGCGCAAATAGAGTCCCAATAATCAGATTATTCACTTTTCTAATACTTCCATATATTTAGCCATAAGGAGTCTACATTATTTTTCGCAATATAGCCCTGTCAATTTCCTTCTTTTCCATGAAGTATAAATTATTTAAATTTTGTTGGTGATGGATATTAATTTGAATTAATCCATTTATTAAAAATTATTTGTTGTTTGATTGTTAATTAAATTATTTTATTTAATTTTAATTAGAAATTCTTAAAAATAATATTTTGTTGACATTTTTAAAAATATATTTAAACATAATATTTGATTGTTTTAAGTTTAATTAATAACAGTCTTAATTCTAGCTAAATAAGTATTTAATGCTTAGATAATAATTTAAATATAATGGAGATAATTCGTGTTTTTTTCACAGGAAAGTTTGAAAAAATTAGAAAGTGCGGTTGATCATGCTATGCATAGCGAGTTTAAAAAAGATGAGATTATGCATAAATTTCATAATGAAGACTGGTTCGATGAAAATTATTATAAACGTCATATTTTAGAGTGTGTTATTCGCATTCATATGAATAATGAATTAGATGCAAATGCAGTGCGAGTTGCAGCCATCAATAATATCTCTGCCGCAAAACAGCTTTCATATTATTTATATGATGAATTTGGTCACGATGAAATGTTCGGTCAGGATTTGTCTAAATATGGCTATTCTTCAGATCAGATCGTTTCAAAAAATGCATTTCCTGAAACATGGAAACTGATGGGGTATTTAAACTTTTGTGTAGAGAAATTTGGGGCATTACCAGCAGTCGTTTGGGACTGGTTCCTCGAATATTATGGCGATAAATTTAATAATTTTATTACCCAAAAAGCGGGTGTTCATATGGGGAATCAGGCTGTATCGGGTGCAGCTTCACATGTTGCATTTGATGAAGCTGAAGATCATAGCGGCATGATGACAGAGATGCTTTCTTCTGTAATTAAGACACAAGAAGACTTTGATCTAGCAATCAAGCATATCAATAGCTTTGTTCCAATGGTGGGTGAGTATTTTCAGGCTGTACGTGCTGAAACGCTTTCATAGCAATGGAATTAGAATATGCCAATGGTAAATATCCGCACTCAAGAGCATATTTACATTGCTGATTCTGGACAGCCTCTCATCGATGCGGTACCTGATAGCGCCGTGATGAAAGGCTGTTTAAAAGGTGTGTGCCGAGTTTGTCGATGTAAGCTAAAAGGTGGAGTCGTATATGAATCAGGAAATCAGGTTGCCGTAGGACAAGAGTTCTTACCTTGTATTAGCTATGCTCATAGCGATGTCGAAATCGCACCATTGGTTAATAATTTGAGTGTGGCTCAACTTGTTGGTAGAAGTTTTCTTGCTGAAAATATTGTTGAGCTCACATTTAAAATTAAAAGGACGTTCTTTAGCTCTAAAGCAATTGTGAATATCAAACACCCATCAGAGCCTTTAATTCGAAGTTACTCTGTAGTTTCACTGGGTGTAAAAAATTATGATTTTTTTGTTTTGCACATAAAATTAAGACCAAATGGAATATTTTCTAACTTATTTGAAAAGCTAGCGATTGGTGATCAATTAGAATACAACCTAAATAATCATATAGAACCTGAATACGAGAAAGATATTTCTACGCTCAATATTGTAAGCGGTGGAAGCGGCATGGGAGCTGCACTTACTCGTGGATTAGATCTCATCCGAAAAAATCCTATTTCTAAAGTAAATATCTATGCGATTAATCGGTCAGTTTTAAGTGATTATCATCAACATTGCTTCAATGTTTTTCGAGAACAAGTTGACGCTGAGGTCAATATTATAAATATCCCGTTTTGTACGTGGACAAATAATGGATTTGATTTTTCAAATTATTTGGACTCTCACGAGTTAACAGTGGGTGTTGGTTCTACCCCAATAATTAATAAAATTTTAAATCAGCCTCTGTGTGAGTTAGAAAGTTTTGGTCCCTAACGGAGACTGTAACAATGACAGTAGTAGTTATAGAACCTATTTCTTCAGGCGTCACTTATTTAAATGCCGCTCAAGAATTAGGGATAGATTTATATGTTTTTTCTACTGATGAAGGAGAGTGCAGCATTGATGGATCAATGCGCCAAAAAGCAAAAGAAATAATAAAAATAGATACCAGTGATTTTCATAGTCAACTCTCTAAAATTGTTGAGTTAAAGACCATAAAAGCCATATTACCCGGTGTTGAATATGCAGTACCTATGGCTGCCCAACTCGGTAACTCATTTGCCAAAAACTCTCTTGAATATATGGCAGCTCAAACAGTTCGAAATAAATTTAAATTTCGTGACAAGCTAACCAAGTCGGGTTTAAGCGATATTAAATATGCCTTGATTTCACAGGGGAAAGAAATTGACTTACCTCTAGGTTTTAAGTTTCCTGCTGTAGTAAAGCCAGTTGATATGGCGGGCAGTATGTCTGTTAAAAAAGTTGCAGATTTTGAGGAACTTTTAACAACAGTTGAAGCGATCTGGAAAGCTAAGCCCAACGATATTGGTTTCTATGCCAGTGGTGATTTAATTGTTGAAGAATACATCGTAGGTAAAGAATACAGTGTTGAAGGAATTATCCATACAGATGGAAAAATAACCTTTGCTTCGCTAACAGAAAAACTATTAGGGCCAGAACCTTACTTTGTCGAAATTGGTCATATTGTGGGTAATCAATATAATAGCCAATTTTCTGCACATGTTTTTGACTATGCCGAAAAAGTCATTAGAACCTTAGCGTTAAATATAGGGCCTTTTCACTTAGAACTGCGAGTTACACCTCAAGGAAAAGCAGTCGCAATTGAGTTAGCGGCACGTTTACCGGGCGACAATATTGTCGAGTTAATTAAACTGGCAACTAATTTTGACCTTGCTCAAGCGGTACTGAGCGAATACTTAGACCTACCATATTCACCTTCAATAGAAAAAAATCTGGTTTCTGCAATTGCCTTTATTCCCCAAGGTAATCACCGTCTGTTCAAAGGTTTTAGGGGTTTAGATCAACTGTTAGAAGCACCTGAATGTGTACATCATCACTTCTACTATGAAACAAACGATGAACTGGAGTGCAACCATGATTGGACCTCACGATTAGGCTACTTCATTTTCCGTTCCGAAAGCGAAGATAAGATTCGTAGTTTAGTCAAACATATACATGAGCAGGTGAAAGTCATATGAAACATGTATTAATCATCAATAGATATGACGATGAATTGTCTGATTATAATAAATATATAGATCACGATGCCGTGTATGTGTCTTATATTTCCTTAACAGAAACGATGCGTTATATCACTTCTTCAAATTGTTACTGCATAGCTGGGTTAGAGCAGTTAAATGAAGAAGAGGTTCTCGATCAGGCTAAAAAAATCTATAAGAAAAAACCTATAGATTACGTTATTGCCATCTCAGAATATGACCTCGACGCTGCTGCTCGCATTCGAACTGAATTGAATATTGTGGGTGCAACTGTCGAAGACAATTTGTTGTGCCGTAACAAGAAGAAAATGAAAGATGCTTTAGCTCACTCAACTGTGCGTTATCCAAAATATTCGGAAGTGTCTTCATACCAAGATATTGAAAAGTTTTTGCTGGAAATTGGCTCAGCGATTATTTTAAAACCTCAGGTAGGCGCGGCTTCTGAAGGGGTAATTAAAATTAGTGAGTTGGCTGATATTCCTCGTTTATCTTCATATTCGGGCTATGAAGTAGAAGAATTTGTTGAAGGGGATATCTATCATGTCGATGCGATTATTTCAGACAATAAAATGCCTTACTTTAAAGTCTCAAAATATATTAATACCTGTTTGGACTTCAGAAATGGTGCGCCATTAGGCTCTGTAACGATTGATAATTTTGAATTTATTAATAAAGTAGAAAAATTTACTTTAGACGTATGTAAATTCTTAAAATTAAAAGATCAGGCGATTCATCTTGAATTTATTGAATCTAAGGGCGAGTTGGTCTTTTTAGAAGTTGGTGGACGAGTAGGCGGTGGAGAAATTCCATTCATCACATTACGCAATGAGTCAGTCGACTTATATGAAATGTGGATTAAGGCAGCCATGAAAATTCCACAAGAGCCAGTGAACACGAAAATAACAGGTTTTCTGATGATGCCTAATCCTTATAGTTCCGGTTTTTTATTTAATGGGATTAAAGAGTTAGAAAATGAAACCATTACCTATCAATTGATTCAGGAAAGTGGTGACCATAACAATTTTAGTTATGAAAATATCCCTGCAAAAATTCACTTTATGGGAGATAGCCAAATACAGGTCGAAAATGCGATTAAAAATAGTATGAAAATTTTACAAAGCGCAATTTCTCAAAATCATCATTCTAATTTGAGTCTGAGTGAATCTTCTTAGTTGAGATTTGGCTAAATTCTAAAAATCAAAAGGCTTGGACTTAAAATGTTCAGGCCTTTTTAAATGGTGTAATGAACGTACCTACATAACCACCATTCTAATAGACTTTTGTTTCTGAGAATTGTGATTTATAAAACTTACTCATATTATATAATTAGTTAATTATTAAAGAATTTTAAAAATGATTAAATCTATTATTTCAGGTTGCGCAGTTCTCACACTTTCAGCTTTGTCGGTCACGCATGCAGAATTTTCTTTTGAACAAGAATTACAACAAGGCTGTAATAAAGTGAAGCAATACGCGAGCTTAGGTAAGAAAAACTACGACCAAAAACAATATAAAAAAGCGCTCGAAAACTTTCAGAACCAAGCCTCTTGGACTGCTTTTTGTAAAGCCAATGCAGATGAAACCACAGTTAAATTTACCGACCGAGATATTGAAGTTGCCAACAATAATGTGGGCTTAGCCTACGCAAAATTGGGCCAGCCACTTTGGGCGAGAGCATGGTTTATGCTCGATGAAAAATCAAAATCGAGCCAGTTTAACCTTCAGCAGTTACCTGCACCTAAAGCCTCAAATGATTTGTCAGGTGAGTATGTGCGTTACTCAGGTTTTGGTGAGTGGGATCACATCACGGTAAGTCGTGAGAAGGGCCAATACGCAATCAGCTATGCTGGTTTATATATGGGACTTAGAAGCTTAATTTACGGCCCAAACATGGGTGAATTTGACACCAAAATGCCGAGTGGTAAAAAGCAAATTGTCTATAAAGATCAAGACTGTCGCATTAAACTCGACTTTAAAACCAACGCGAAATTAGGAAATTATATTCAAGCCAAACAAAACGAGGGTAACTCGGGCTGTGGCTTTGGACATAATGTTTATGCAGATGGTACATATTTAAAAGTTGAGTCTGGGAAATAAACCTAAAAATAGGGAATTGAATGATGAATAAATTTGCACGATTGCTACTCGTTTCTACGATTGCCATTTCATCTCAAATTTACGCCGAGCCAACCAGTACATGCAAAGAAGTGAAATTCCAAAAAGCCGATGAGGCGTGGAGTGGGCACTATTATTTAAATGGCGTGATGGAAGTCGGTTCAGAGCTTTTACTTCAGTCAGATGGCAAGTTTAAATGGATGCTTGCTGTGGGTGCTTTAGACCAATATGCCGAAGGTACATGGTGGAAAAATGGTGACTGTATTGGCTTAAAACCAGAGGCTAAATTTAAAAAGGATTTAAGTATTTTTCCTGAAAGCCTAACGATTTCTGACAAATCTTTAGATGCGATTTGGGAAGGTGGGCGCCAGCAAGGCACATATAGCAAAGACTAAATTAAAAAAGTCCGACACTGAGTCGGACTTTTTTATGGCTTATATTTTAGTGATTCACCGCAGCAAGTTGCTGAGCGTTATAGCGTGCGCCCATGTTTGGGTATCTCGCAATAATCGCTTCAATTTCTGCCAAATCTGCTGCTGTTAAATGAAGGTCTACAGCACCTGCATTTTCAACAAGTCGTTCGATTTTACGCGTACCCGGAATTGGCATAATGTCGTCACCTTGCGCCAAAATCCAAGCCAACGCGAGTTGAGCTGCTGTCGCATTTTTGCTTTGAGCAAAGTCGCTAAATGCTTGCGCCAAGCTTTGGTTATTTTTCCAGTTATCACCTTGATAACGCGGTAACTGGCGACGGAAATCACTTTCGTCTAGGCTGCTCACATCAAGCGTATTGGTGATTAAACCACGCGATAGCGGTGAATACGGCACAAGGCTAATGCCTAACTCGCGAATGGTTTGAAAGTGAGTATCTTCCAGTTCACGAGTAAGCAATGAATATTCATGTTGAACCGCTGCAATCGGGTGAATCGCATGCGCTTTACGAATAGTTTCAGCTGACGCTTCACTGAGTCCTAAATAACGAACTTTACCTTGTTGCACCAAGTCAGCCATTGCGCCAATGGTGTCTTCAACTGGAATGTTTGGGTCAATCCGGTGTGCATAATACAAATCAATCACGTCTGTATTTAAGCGTTTTAAACTGTTTTCGACCGCAATTTTAATCCACTCTGGAGAACCGTCGATATAAGACTCTAAAGAGTTTTGTGGATTAAGGTTGTCTTCTTTATAACGAAAGCCAAATTTGGTCGCCAAGAACACTTTGTCGCGGTGTTTTTCTAAAACTTTTGAGAGCAAAACTTCGTTTGCGCCATTGCCGTACATGTCGGCGGTGTCCCAAAAGTTAATGCCGAGGTCTAATGCCTTTTCTAGAGTGGCAATGCTTTGTGTGTCGTCTGAGGCACCATAGGCAAAGCTCATTCCCATACAACCTAAACCAAGTGCTGATACTTTTTCGCCTGTTTGTCCTAAAGTTCTATATTTCATTTTTCACACTCTTTTTTGCAAAATCACTTGAGTAGAAAAACTATAAAATGCTTTGGCTCAAACTGACGTATAACATTCAAACCAATAATTATAAAATTCAAACAATCTGTTTTTAGGCCACACAGTCTTCGCGGAATTTTTTAGGCGAAAAGCCAGTATTTTTCTTAAAGAAGTTGGTGAAATACGCTGAATATTCAAAGCCTAAGCTATAGGCAATTTCCGAAATATTCCAACTGGTGTGTTGTAGTAGCGCTTTGGCTTCTTGCGTAATGCGCGAGCTAATATGCTCAGAAGTCGTTTTACCAGTGGCTTCTTTTACAGCTCGGTTTAAATGGTTCACATGCACCGACAGACCATAGGCATAGTCATTCGCAGTTTTGAGTTTAAGCTGGAAATGTGGCGAGTCGATCGGGAACTGACGCTCTAACAACTCAAAGAATAAATGGCAAATCCGAACCGCAGCATTGCTATGTTTTTCAAACTGTTGGGTCGGTTGCATTTTCATGGCTTCATGCACAATCAGGTGCAAATAGTTTCTTAAAACGTTGTATTTATGAATGTAGTCTGAATTTATTTCACTCATCATCTTTTTGAAAATAAATGAAATTTCTTCAACTTGTTGATCATTTAAAAAATACAACGGGTCGCCGTCGACTTTAAACAGCGGCGAGTCTTTTAAAAAGCTTTGTCTTGATTCTTGGTTTACAAACTCTTCGGTAAATAGGCAAAACCAGCCTGCTTGTTCAGGCGAATTAATTTCCCATGCATAGGGAACCATTGGGTTTGAAAACAGTAAAGCAGGGCGGTCGACTCGTATCCAGCGGTTGGCATAGTGAAGTTCACCTGTGCCTAAAACCAGTGAAATTTTATAATAATCGCGGCGGCTATAAGGCGTGAGAAACGAGCAGGCATCGCGTTGGAACACGTTAAAATGTCCAAACGAAGTCGACGGAACCGTGTAATCGCTATCTCTTGTTAAAGAAAAGCGGCGATAAAAATCATGTATGGTTTCCATGTCTTTGCCTGCGTACATTATCAATTTATTTAAAGTTATAAAATTCAAACTTTATTTACTGTAGCTTTTATTTGTAGCGCGATCAATCGGTGCATTTAAGCGGTTTGAAAATGAATGATAAATTAACAATGAAATGACCAGACAAATTAAACTTTAAGAAAATATATTGTTAAATCACTATACCAATGAAAAATAAAAATAATCTTTATAAATGAATAGCCAATATCACATTGACACTCAAAAACGCGCGGATTATCCTTTGCCTGCTGGCCTACATTGCCAGTCGATTTTGACAGATCGATATAACACACAAGACATCAAAAAGTTCTCTTTTTGGTGGCGAACTCGTTCGTCCCCCTTCGTAGCGGTAGGGCGAGGGAGGGACGCCTTGTGCGTGCTGATTCTTGTGTGTCAGTCTGTCAACCTTCTCTCGTTCTACCACCATCATTTGACAGTGATTGGGTAGAACTCCTTTACACACAAGGAGTCCGCATATGCGTACTATTTCATCTCTCTCATTGGCAACCTTCGCCAAAGTCTTTACGTCTATATCGCACTGGTCTTTAAAACGGTTTAACCGACTCTAGGTTTTAAACCATAGGTCATTACGACTAAAAAATCATAGCAACAATAAAACCCGAGATAGGCGAGCACACCATTTTTGTGCGGCTTTTGCATGCCTGTTTTTAGCGCTCATTTTAAGAGTGACGGCATTTCTATCTCTTTTATATACAACAAAAAATTATTTTAAACGGTATAAAAATGCCAAATTTAGAAGCTTCATTTAGAGCATTACGCGTGCTCCACGCAGCAAAAGATTTATTTAATCAAAATGGGTTTTACATCGGGATAGATCGAATTATTGAGGAAGCCAAAATCCCCAAAGCTACTTTTTATAACTATTTTCACTCCAAAGAAAGGCTCATTCAGATGAGCTTAACTTTTCAAATAGATGCTTTAAAACATGAGGTATTTTCAATTATTCATTCGTACCGCGAACTCATGGCATTCGATAAGCTCAAGAAAATTTACCTTTTACATGCAAACTTAGAGGGCTTTTATCGGTTGCCATTTAAAGCCATTTTTGAAATTGAAAAGATCTATCCAGCAGCATATAAACTCGTTATTGACTATCGAAACTGGTTCATTAAAGAAATTCATAAACTCCTTTTAACTGTAAAACCTGCCGCTACAGTTGAAGATGCTCATATGTTTTTATTTGTGATTGATGGCGGGATGGTTCAGCTTTTAGGGACCAATAACATTGATGAAAGGGATGCATTACTTGAATACTTTTTAAGTCGGGTTTGATGGGGAGAGGCCCGACGGGAGTTGGGCTTTTTATTTTAGGAATGGTAAATCAATAAATTTTTTATTTAAGTTATTGATTTTAATGTAGTTTTTAATATGGTCAATCGCATGTTATAATTCGCTTAGCGAATTATAACATGCGATTGACCATAGCGTGTGGATAACGCTCGTCTTGATAATATGTTTTAATTTTTAGATATTCTGTCTTTAACAACCGAAATAAAATCTAAAATTAAGTTGCCTAAAGGTGTGGCCAATTCAGTTTTATCATCGGCTCTTTCATCCTCAGATTTAAAAGCGTGTTTTATCAAATTTAAAAGTATTGTTAGCGCAACTGCAAATATAACAGTAATTAAAGTAAGAATAACACCAGTAGATAGAAGCTTGCTATTTAAAGCCTTTTCTTCTCTATCCTGTATAAGATTTAAATCTTTGATTTGTTCTGGCTTAATATTTTTATCTTTTAAAAGCTCTATCTTTTTTTCATCTATTATTAACTGTTTTTGTTGGATCTCTATAGTAGATTTAGCTAACTCTAGCTGTGTATTTATAAAACTGTATGATTTACATAAACCTATTGATAAAAAGCAACAGCTTATTACTAATCCTACCCAAAATAATTTATTTTTAAAGCCTCGTAAAAGTTCTTCATCTTTAGCTTTGCTTTGTAGATAATTATTAGCATCCGTAGCTACCATATTTGGTAATTGATCTTCTGCATCAGAATTCGGGGGTGTAGTATTTTGTATATTCATTTTTATCCCAACATAAAAAATCCCTTAAAAAAAGGGATTAAAAAAGTATCAAAAAGATTAACGAACTAAATTTAAACCTTTTAGACGATAATACATAGCTCTTTCAGAAACATTAAATTTTGATGCAAGGCCTTCAACTGTACGAATATTTTCTTTATCAATTGAATGTTGAATCGCGTATTCAGGCATCAAAATTTCTGCACCTAATCTATTGGCGTCGCGCTCTTGAATTGAAACATAATCTCCATTAAACGTATGTTTTTCATCGCGAAAACAAGGGTTCTCTGGTGTTACATGGTTAAGAATGTGATGTGCCATTTCGTGAGATAAAGTAAAACGTTGGCGTACTAGGCTGTCAGAAGGATTGACATAGATTATCCGTTTGCCTTCCTCTAACGATGCTTTCCCACTCAAGCTTAATTCATCCCAGCTCAGGAAACGGACTTCAATACCAAGTTTTGTTGCAATAGAATTAACATCAACAGGCAAGAACCCATCCCAGAAGTTTTTTAAGACTGTATCAGCGTAAGACATAGCGTTTTACTCCAATCAGTAAGCTGTCTATAAAATTGACAGATATTGTAATTAATTTATTAATTAGTTCAATGACTATTAATATGTTCTTTATTAGTAAAAAGCAATCTTTAAAGCTATCACAAAGGTAAGAAATCTTAATTTCAATACAAAATAATACATTTATTTATATTTTAAAAGCTATTTCTGTATCTCTATTTTGAAATATTATCTTTATTATTCAAAAGCTTTTGAATAATAGAGTGGGATTAGGAAGAAAGAAAAGCTAAGGTTGAAATAATAAAAAAGCTTAAATTTAAGCCTTTTTTCAACTAGCTCTAACTTTTATTGTTCACCCAAAACTAATTGTTTAATCTTAATTGCCTTCTCAAAGTGATCTAGCTTATGCTCCATAATCCACCAATGCGCTGCTTCCATCAGTAACTCAGGGTTATCGTTCTTATTTTTAAAAAAAGCGTAAAAAGACAGACCGACATTGTCTCCCTTCTTTTCAATTTTTTCATCGCATCCCTTAATAAAAATTTCTCTTAATTCATTTCTCATATTTACTATCACTTCAAGTCTATAAAACTAAGACGACTTATTACGCTCGCCCCAATCACACATCATATCTAACAAAGGAATTAAAGACTGTCCTCTTTCAGAAAGGCGATACTCAACCTTTGGTGGAATTTGAGGATATTCCTTACGAATAATCAGTCCGTCTTTTTCCAATTCTTTAAGCGTATTGCTAAGCGTTCTAAACGAAATATTGCCAATGCAGCGTTGCATCTCGTTAAAACGCATGACGGTTTTTCCATACAGCCAATACATAATAATCATTTTATATTTGCCATTAATCAAAGAAAGGGTGTACCCAAAGCCCGTATCTTCTAATGGAGTATATGACGGAAGGCAGTCGTCCATTTTTAAAATCCATACTATCTTTTAGTATAGTATATAACATAAATTACCGTACTTATATTTAGGAAAGCACACTTCTATAATCGATTTATCTACTTTTCGATAGAGTGTTTTCATAATGAAAAAGACATTAGTCATCGTTACACACCCTCACATAGACCAGTCTGTTGTAAATAAAAGATGGATTGAGGAACTAGAAAAACACCCAGACCAATTTACGGTTCATCAAATTTATCAGGCCTACCCAGACGGTGTAATTGATGTTGCTAAAGAACAAGCGCTTGTAGAAGAACATGAAAATTTAGTATTCCAATTCCCTGTGTATTGGTTTAACTGCCCGCCACTTTTGAAACAATGGTTAGATGAGGTTTTGACGTATGGTTGGGCATATGGTTCGACAGGTGACAAGCTAAAAAATAAAAAGTTTATGCTGGCTGTGTCTGCGGGTGGTGAAGAAAAAATTTATTCCGAAAGTGGCGAATATCAAATTTCTTTAGACAAGATTTTTGTTCCATTTGAGCTAACAGCTCTCTATGTTGGAGCAGTTTATCAACCACTCCATGCATTTTATGGTTTAGACACCAACCCTTCAGAAGACGACGTTATTCCGACTCAGCAAGACATCGAAAATAATGCGGTTCAGTATGTTCAGAAGTTATTAGCGTTGTCTGAGTAGGTTTTAAGGTAGGAAAGGCTTAAGCGAGTGAGTTTGGGTCTTTTTTTATAAGTAGATAGTTTTAGCTTGAGGTATCTTTATGATTTATGAATAAACAGTTTACAAAAAATTAATTTGTCTATAAGTTGAAAAATACAATAATACGTCTTTGGAAAAATTATGAATATCGCGCCTTTTCCATTTCAAATTACAAACTGGGAAGAAATTGAAGTCACTGAATATAGTGGTGAAACAGGAAAAGCTTATTGGAAAACTCAATTTTTTGGTGAAGAAACAAATAAAATTAGAGTAAGACTTGTCGAGTACTCAGCAAACTATTTGGCTGACCATTGGTGTGAAAAAGGGCACATATTATTTTGCCTAGAAGGCGAGCTAGAAAGTAGATTGAAGGATGGCCGAACATTTACTTTAACTTCGGGAATGAGTTATCAAGTGGGAGATAACTCTGAGCCACATCAGTCTTTTAGCTTAAATGGTGCGAAGTTACTTATCGTTGATTAGATTCAATAAAATAGAGGGATAGAAATCTCTATCCCTCATAAAAAAATTTAATTTGCCAAAATTGCCATGGCAGTAACTAAACTTGTAATTCCTAAAAAGACATCTTTTAAGTTAGCTTGATCATCCATATAGGCAGGCGTAGTAACAAATAAGTTTTGTTTATCGACTACGCAGCTTGAGGTCTGACAAATATGGTGAATTGAACCAGTTTTTTCAATTTCTTTAGCAGTGTTAACGTCAGAGCCCAAAGTGATATTTGGATGTAAATCTCCAAATGTAAGCACCAATAGAGCAGGGGAGATGCATATTGCCCCGATTGGTTTTTTACTTTGATGAAACGCTTTTAGAATTGAGGCAACTGTAGAATGTACTCTTGCTTCTGCTCCTTTAAAGGCAAAAGTTGATAAATTTTTTGCGACTCCGAATCCACCCGGAAGAAGAAGGCCATCAAATTCATTTTCATTAAGTTGATCGAGTGAGGAAATTTCACCTCGGGCAATTCGTCCTGCTTCTTGTAAAATATTTCTCCGCTCAGTCAGGTTTATTTCGCCACTCACATGGTCGATGACATGAAACAAAGGCTCATCAGGTGCAAAAATTTGATATTCAATATTGGCTGTATCTAAAGCTAATAGTGTTAAAACTGATTCTCTAATTTCAGAACCATCCAAATAACCACAACCCGATAAAATGACTGCTACTTTTTTCATCTGCTTTCTTAAGTACCTTTTTGATGTGCAAAAGATATTAAGTTTTATTGTGAAAATTCTTTATACGCAGATTTGCCATAATTTCGCCTTAAGTAAGCATTTTGGTTTTGCGTAGCTCGCGTGGAGTAATACCAAATAAATTTTTAAACTGTTCTGTAAATCTTGATTGAGATTGATAGCCACATTCAAATGCAATATTGCCAATACTAGTGTTGGTGGTTTGAATTAAGTGTAATCCCTGCCCCAGCCTTACTCTATTACGAATATCTTGTATACCATTTCCCTCACTTTTTAGCTTTCTTCTTAAAGTCGATGAACTCATAAAAAGTTGGGATGCGATAAATTCAGCTGTGAGTTCTGTAGCTAAATGATCAGAAATTAATGCCTGAACTTTTTCACTCAAACTTGTGGTCATATTCAAACTAGAGATGTCTGTATAACCAGAATGATAAATAAGTTCTAAAAGTTCTCTTCTTCTAAATTTAAAAACAGAAGAGGGGGCAACGAGAGAAAAATCTATAAATTGAGAAAGTGCATTTTCTAGTAAGGTGTTGAGTTGGCCTTGTACAAATTTTTTAGAAGTTCCTGACGGATTTAGGAGGTCTTTAAAGTCATCAAAATCGAATTCGATGAGGAGCGCAAAATATTCTTCTTGATTTGGAATGTTGCGCATATCAATGCTGGCGCTATTTGATAAAAATATAAAAGAACCTGCTTCACATACAATGTTTTCAGTTCTTCCTAACTCTTTAACGCCACTTAAGATAGCGATGAGTAACGGTTTCGTAATCGGAACATTTCTAATTTTTTGTTCTTTATAGGCTGAATAAATTGAAAAAGGTAAGGTTAAATTGTTATCTAAGTTAATTGCTTTTTTTGATAAAGAAGTGAGATTTTTCATTAAGTTAAAATATTTGATTTAATCTATGGCTTAAATAAGATCAGAAAATTATCGGTCTTTTCGAGGCGGTTTTTTAATATTTGGCTAATAAAAAAGCCTAAACCCATTAGGTTTAAGCCTCTTTAAATTTGAATTCTGGCGGTGAGAGAGGGATTCGAACCCTCGATACGCGCAAACGTATACACACTTTCCAGGCGTGCTCCTTAAGCCACTCGGACACCTCACCAAGGCGTGCGATAGTAACTAAAAAAACCAGTTCTGCCAAGATTTAAGATGAGCATTACAGAAAAAAAATAATAGAGGTGATAAGATTGCGATAAAAATCATATTGGTTTAATTACACAATGCAAAATACGGCCAAAAAAGCAACCTTGCCTGCCACGGCTTTGGCAGCTCTTGGGGTGGTCTTTGGAGATATTGGAACAAGTCCACTCTACGCCTTAAAAGAGTCCTTCCATGCAGCGCATGGGTTGGGAATTCAGCCTGAAAACGTATTAGGAATTTTATCCATTATTTTTTGGTGCTTAATGCTGATCATCAGCATCAAGTATGTCGCTATTGTCATGCGTGCAGACAACAATGGCGAAGGCGGAATCATGGCCTTACTCGCATTGAACTTGCGTAAAGCCAAAATTGCCGACAACAAAAAAATCTACATGATTGCGATTGGCTTTATTGGTGCATCACTATTTTTTGGTGACGGCATTATTACCCCAGCGATTTCGGTACTGTCGGCAGTCGAAGGTTTGTCTATTGCAACCAATGTATTTGACCCGTTTATCATGCCAATTGCGATTACCATTATCATCGCGTTATTTTTGGTACAAAAACATGGTACGGCCTTTGTCGGTAAGTTTTTTGGCCCGATCACGATGGTGTGGTTCTTATCGTTAGGATTATTAGGTCTTCACAGCGTCATTCAGACTCCTGTGGTGTTGGGCATGTTTAGTCCACATTGGGCAATTCAGTTTATCTATCACCATCCCGTAATGACCTTCTTTGTTATGGGTGCTGTTGTTTTAACAGTCACTGGTGGTGAAGCACTATATGCAGATATGGGACATTTTGGACCAGTTCCAATTCGTCTAGCATGGTTCTTTGTGGTGTTGCCGTGTTTGGTTTTAAACTACGCAGGACAGGGTGCATTACTATTAAGAGATCCAGCGGCGATTCAAAACCCGTTCTATTTATTGGTTCCGCAGTGGGCACTTTACCCAATGATTATTATGGCGACCATGGCAACCGTGATTGCTTCTCAAGCCGTAATTTCTGGGGTGTTTTCACTTGCTCGCCAAGCGATCCAATTGGGTTATTTACCACGTTTAAGTATTAAACATACCTCTGAGTCTGAAGAAGGTCAGATCTATGTTCCTTTCTTAAACTGGTTGCTTTTAATCGCAATTATTATCTTAATTTTGATTTTCAAAACCAGCTCAAACTTGGCAAGTGCGTACGGTCTGGCTGTAACTTTAACCATGCTGTGTGACACGATTTTGGTTGCTGTGTTCATCTATTCGGCTTGGAAGTGGAGCATGCCAAAAGTGCTACTCCTGATTATTCCATTCTTTATTTTAGAGTCGGTTTTAGTCGCAGCAACTTCACTTAAAATCTTGTCGGGCGGTTGGGTGCCATTATTAATTGGTGCGATTGCAGTGACCATCTTAATGACATGGAAACGTGGTCGTGAACTTACTTTTGCTAAGCTCGAACACGATACGTTATCGCTAGATTTGTTTGTGAAAAGTATTGGTAATAGTGTGCACTGGGTACCAGGTGATGCTGTCTTTATGACGGGTACGCCAAACGTTGTGCCGCATGCCATGCTACATAATATCAAGCATAATAAAGTGCTGCATCAGCGCAATATCTTGGTAACAGTCATTATTGAAGATGTACCATTTGTTGCACCAGAAGAACGTATTTCAACAGAAACCCTAGCTGAGCATTTCTTCCGTATTAAAATTTTCTACGGTTTTAAAGATGAAATGAATGTACCAAAAGCACTTATGCAAGCTTATGAACAACTCGGTCTTGAATATGACTTAATGCACATCAGCTTCTTTATTTCGCGCGATCGTATTGTTCATTCGGTGGGTGATGGCATGTCTCCATGGAGAGAAAAATTATTTATCTCTATGCAGCGTAACACTAGTCCGGTGAGTGATTTCTATCAGATTCCAACCAACCGTGTAGTTGAGTTAGGTAGTCAAATCGAAATCTAAAAATTTGATGTAATAAAAAAACCAAGACATCTGTCTTGGTTTTTTTATGGCTCTGATTACTGAGCTTGCATAGGTGCATCTGCTGGCAAACCACCATCTTTTGCCATCGGGTCTGCCGACTGAGTTGGATCTGCTGGAGGCGGTGGAGTGTTCGGATCTTGTTGCGCTGGAGGAGCTTGGTTCGGTGCAGGTGGTACTGCATCCATTGGTGCAGCCGGAGGAGCCATTTCACCGCCTGCTGGAGGAGCAGGTGGAACATCTGCCGGAATAGGAGCACCAGTAGGCGCCGCATTTGTCGGTGCAGCAGAAACTTGTTGTACTTGTCCGCTATTGACTAAATCGCTAATAGAACCAGGTTGGCCATTTACCGTTGTCGTAACTTTCACTTTAGACAAACTTTCTAAAGTATCTCCTGGCTGGACTGCTGGTTCAGCCAAAGCGGCCATACTACATAATCCCGTGATTACGCCAATACCAATAATCTTTGAATGGATCATTAAGTGGACTCCGATTATATTTTTATCCAAATTTGTGGAGCTAACCATGTCATAAGCAATCAGTGTTTTTCAACGAAAGATACGCAATTGGCGTAATTCAATAGCCAAAGCATCTCATAATTCCAACAGATTGTTACGTAATGGGAAATTGAGTTACAAAAAAGATGACCATGTTTTAACCATTTGAAAGATAAGAGATATACTTAAAAAAGCAGGATTGTTAAGCTGCGTATGGACAGTGGTATTGATAAAAACATGGCAAGTAAAAAACGCAGTAAAGGTACAAACTCATTCTCTCTAAGTGAGCATTTTGGCAAGATTATTCTTGCTTGTATTGCTGCGGGAAGTTTTGCGATTGCATTTGGTAGTGAAAAGATTTCGCAGTGGTTTTCACCTTTAAGTACTAACTCGACTTGCCTTAATCAGTTCTATCGAGAAGTTCCCCCTGCTTTAAATAAAGATAGCTTAAAAAAAGACAGTTATCCGCTGTGTTTTAATGGCTTTAATGTCTTGTATTCAGGCATTTCTAAAACGCCGTTATGGTCGGCTGAGCATTTAAATGCAGAACGTTTGAGTGTCAAAATTAAGCGTGAAGACAACTTCCATGAAGAAACCCGTATTGATCAAAAGCATCGAGCATTATTAAGTGATTATCGTGGTTCAGGCTATGACCGTGGTCATATGGCACCGAATGGTGATATGCCAAATAAGAGCTCACAATCTGATAGCTTCTCGTTAAGTAATATGGTGCCGCAAGCCCCTAAAAATAATCAGGAAGTTTGGCGTAAACTTGAAGAAGCCACACGCGCCCTTGCCACTAAGCAAAAACAAGATGTTTATGTGGTTACTGGCCCTGTTTTTGAGGGTAAACGCCTTAAAACGATTGGAAAGGGTGTAATTGTTCCAACCGCCGTTTATAAAGCGGTTTATATGCCAAAAACTGGCGCTATTGGGGCTTACTACGCACCAAACAATAACTCTCTACAAGTGAAAGTGGTGAGTGTTTGTTACCTTGAAGAACGCTTAGGCGTTAACCTGTTCCCGCAGTTAACTGAGCAACAAAAGCGTAATGTCTATCGTCTACCTTTAACGGCAGCCTCGGTTAAGCTAAATCAGAAGTTGGACTATTTACATTGGGATGGCGAGAGTCAATGTGAGCAGGACTTAAACGCTGATCAAATTAAAGCGTTACAAGACCAGTTTAAAAAACAAAAAAGTGGTTCATCAGAAGCAATGGAAGCAAAAGTTCCAACGATTGACGAAGAAACACGCCAAGCGATTGTGAAGCAACTGGTTGAAGCATTGGTGAACTATTTCTTGCAAATAATGAAATAAGTAGCTTTTTTGATTGTTATTGCAAAAGCGTAAATGTTTAAAATAGAATCCATAGACAGATCTGTCTATGGATTCTATTTTAATAAGGACAATAACAATGTTTGCTTCGATGTTTCTTTTTTCATTTGCAATGTCTATTACCCCAGGCCCAGTAAATACTGTCATTTTATCGACCAGTTTAAATCATGGTTTAAAAAGATCGCTTCCCTATATTTCAGGTGCCACGATTGGTTTTACCTTGCTTTTAATTTTTATGGCATTTGGTCTTCAGAGTTTATTAACTCAGTTTCCTATTGTTTTAAAAATCCTTGCAGTTTGTGGAACACTATTTGTTTGTTACATCGGCATAAAAATTATTCTTTCTGCGGCCAATATTTCTATTTCAACTGCTCCCGTAGAGCATATTATTATTCCCAATTTTAAAGATGGTTTTTTGCTACAGTGGCTCAACCCCAAAGCATGGTTAGCTTGTGTGTCGGGCATTACCATGTTTACAAGCATTGAGAACCCGCAGTCTTTGCCGATCTTTATTATTATTTATTTCTTCACTTGTTATGCGTGCTTATTCTTTTGGGGGTTCTGTGGTGATAAATTTTCAGTGGTGCTCAATCAGGGCAACCGTTTGAAATATTTTAATATATTGATGGGAGCATTCTTAATTTTATCGGCTCTTTTAATTTTGATTGATTTTTTTTAAATTGGTCGTATTACACTGTGAAGATATAACAACGAGACAAGACCTATGTTTAAACCATTTGAAAAGGGTACAGAGTCTTCTTCAATTGAAGATTTAACATTAGAAAATGATGTCGATTGCGTTAGCATTTATGGCAACTTGCAAATCACCAAAGACAAAGTCGGGTTAGAACAAGCGAAGGCTTTACAGAACTTTTTAAATGAAGTGGTTGTGGCTTTGGAAAAAGAAGAATTGCCTGAGAAAATTGAACGTCCAGCTGAGCAAGAAATTAATAATCCGTTTTTATAATTTATGCATTCTATGTGTGATGTTTAGCATAGTCATTCTGCCATACAGTCTTTAATACCACGTTAGGTCTTATTGAGTTTGTATAGACATTTCTTACTTTTGAAAGACCAAAAGTAAGCAAAAGTCTTTTGTTGAACAGAGGGTACTTCCGTGTACCCCTGCTCAACAGGTGACATCCATGTCACCCACCGCGATAGTAGATTAAGGCTATATATAAAGAATTAATCCTTCTCCCCAGCAACTACCTTATAAATAATTGCACCAATCACAGCCCCTAAAATCGGTGCTACCCAGAACAACCACAACTGACTTAAAGCAGCAGTTTCAGCAAAGAACGCAACGCCTGTACTACGTGCAGGGTTCACCGAAGTGTTCGTCACCGGAATACTGATTAAGTGAATGAGTGTTAAGCCCAAACCAATCGCAATAGGAGCGAAGCCAGCAGGCGCACGACCATGTGTTGATCCTAAAATAATGATTAAGAAGAACGCTGTAAGTACCACTTCAATAATAAACGCAGAACCTAAACCAAATTTATTTGGTGATAAATCACCAAAACCATTTGAAGCAAAACCACCAACACCGTTAAAGCCCGCTTGGCCTTGAGCAATAATGTAGAGAACAAATGCAGCAGCAGTCGCACCGACCACTTGAGCAACAATATAGGGAATTAAATCTTTAACATCGAAGCGGCCGCCGACCCAAAGGCCAACACTTACCGCGGGATTAAAATGTCCACCTGAGATATGCCCTAGAGCATAGGCGCCTGTCAGTACGGTTAAACCAAAGGCAAGAGCTACACCTGCAAAGCCAATACCAAGTTCAGGGAAAGCTGCGGCTAAAACTGCGCTACCACAACCACCGAAGACTAGCCAAAACGTACCTAGAAATTCAGCAAAATATTTATTCATTCTGATTACTCATTTATTTAATCTATTTTAATTAATGTGAATTACGTCACATAAATTTGAAGCATGTGACTATATGAAATTTTTGTTTTCAGTGTTGTTTTAATCAAGAAAAGATTTGTAAGTTTTGGTTGGTTATTTTTTGTCTAAAAAATGATCTCTCCATTGCTGTGGTGTTTGATTAGTCCAATGTTTAAATGCTCTTTGAAAAGCACTTTGTTCGGAGTAACAAAGCAAAAGGGCAATCTCTTGTAGGCTCAAATGTGGGTCTTTTAAATACTCGGTTGCAAGCATAAAGCGCACTTGCTGAACGCGCTCCTGAAAGGTGGTGTTTTGTTGTTGTAAATGCCGTTGGAGCTGTCGAACTGACAGGCCTAATTGAGCAGCAATATATTCAATTTGATATTGATTTTTTTGCAGTCCAGTCAAAATTGAATGCTGTAAACGCTGATCAAGTTGGGTCGAATTTGGTAATTGTTCTAAAAGTGCTTGTGCTTGCTGAACCAATAACTGCTGTAGGGTGTGGTCGGCGCTGCTAAGCGGCTTATGAATTTCAGTAATGGGAATGAGTAACTCTGTACGCGGCTGGCTAAAACGAACGGGACATTGGAAGTATTGTTCATAAACCCTGATATTTTTAGGGGCAGCATTTAAAAAATGTACTTCATGTAAATGCACATCTTCATGAGACATAAAAAGACGTAAGAACTGAATGACCAGTGCAATCGCGATTTCATCAGTAAGCTGAGTAGGGTGTAACTCAGTCGCTTCCCAGCGAATAGAACCATATCTTCCTTGTAGCTCGACGACTAAAGGGCTGCCGTCATAAATCAGACGATGAAAATCATGATAGCGAATTAAAGCTTCACCTAAGTTATCGCAAGAGAGAGCAAGGTAGGCAATAATCCCTAAGTGTTTGGGTTGTACATATTTGGCAATTTCTAGGCCTAATCCTGGCTTCGGGTCTAGTTTATAAATGACTTCTAATAGATCGCGCCACACCACATAGTCAAAGCGTTCCAGATTTTGAATTTGTTCTAATTGTTCAGGAATAGCTAACTGATTGGCTTCACAATAAGCTTTTAATAGATGTCCGAGTCCCCCATAGACCGAACCTGTATAGTTTTTTAGTTGTGGCATCCCTAACCACCTCTTTCTTGTCGTGATTTGTCAATGAAACCATAAATTCTGGTCAATACCTAGCATAGCGAATTTTATATTCTGAATAAAAGAAAAAGGAGTTAGGCGATGTTAAAAGGGTTCATTGCAGGAATTGCGGTTGCGAATGCATTTGAATGGGTGGCGCATAAATATATTTTGCATGGTGTACACCGTGCTGGAAAACCGCGCTATAGCCCCGTGCCAAAAAGCATGGAATCCCATTGGGCACACCATCGTGAAGTCCGTAAACAACAATTTCATGATGATTGTTATGTTGAGGGCGTTGGAAACTGGCGAACTAAAAATGAGTTAATTTCACTGGCAGTCGTAGCAACCGTTTCAAGTGCTATTTTCTATCCATTTTCAAAAGGTATGGCACTTGCAGCTTGGTACAGTGCTGGTAATTATTATTATATTCATCGCCGTGCACATTTAGAGCCTGAATGGGCAAAGCGCAAAATTCCGTGGCATTACGACCATCACATGAACTCTAACCAAGACGCCAATTGGTGTGTAACCAAACCTTGGTTTGATTATGTAATGGGAACACGTGTGGTGTCTTCGGCAGATTTAAAAGAACAAAATCCTTTGGGTGTGCGTTTACCTGCTGCGTTTGCTAGACCACTTTCTCAAGCAGTAGAGAAAATCTTCCCTGCAAAATGGGTCGAGAAAAAAGAAAAGCCTGAACTTACTACTGAGGTGAATGCAGTAGATGGTGCTGCATAAAAAAATAAAGGGGCATATTGCCCCTTTAAATATAAATAAGCTTACAAGCGCATTTCGATGCCTTGTTCAGCCAAATATTGCTTAGCTTCTGGAATGGTATATTGACCAAAGTGGAAAATACTTGCTGCCAACACTGCATCGGCACCACCTTGTAAAATACCGTCTGCAAGGTGTTGTAAGTTACCTACACCGCCTGAAGCAATCGTTGGAATGGTTACGCGATCATTAATGGCACGCATTAAAGCAATGTCATAACCCGCTTTAGTACCGTCGGCGTCCATACTGGTAATGAGTAACTCGCCCGCACCGTAGTCAGCCATTTGTACAGCCCACTCAATCGCATCAATACCCGTTGGCTTACGGCCACCGTGAGTAAAGATTTCCCATTTGTTATCGCCAGTTTTTTTGGCATCAATCGCAACCACAATACATTGTGCGCCAAAGTGCTGAGAAGCTTCTTGAACAAATTCAGGGTTAAATACGGCAGCTGAGTTAATACTGACTTTATCTGCGCCTGCATTTAATAACGCACGAATATCTTCAACCTTACGTACGCCACCACCCACAGTTAATGGCACAAATACAGTCTCGGCCATACGTTCAACAGTACGGTAAGTGGTATCGCGTCCATGATGTGTAGCGGTAATGTCTAAGAAGGTAATTTCGTCTGCACCTTGTTCGTTATAGCGACGTGCCACTTCAACTGGGTCGCCCGCATCACGAATATCGAGGAATTGAACGCCTTTAACTACGCGTCCGTTATCAACGTCTAGGCAAGGAATAATACGTTTAGCAAGCATAGCTTTTTCCAAAAATAATCGCCGTTGGTGAAAGTTCCTACACAGGCGCTACACCTTCATGGAGGGAAGAGGTATTCTATCAAACTTCACAGATGTTTTTTGCAGGTTTTCCATGTCGGTTTATACCCCGTTGAGTTTAGATGAAGTTCGCACCTTTGCTGCACCTTATGGATTAGAGGTGTTGGAGCTGAACCCAATTCAGGGAGGTATTCAAAACACCAATTATTTTTTGGTTGATGTAAACCGTAAACAATATGTACTCACCGTGTTTGAAGAATTAGATGCACAAGGAGCAGGCGAACTCATTCCTGTTCTTGAACAATTGGGAACTCATGATGTCCCTGTTGCTGTGCCGTTAAAACATAGCGGACAAGCAGTTCATGTGATTGCAGAAAAGCCTGCACAGATTGCACCGCGTCTCATGGGCCACCATCCCATGCAAACCACAGTAGCGCAAGTTGCCGCAATTGCAGACGCACAGGCGAAGCTACATGTGGCTTTACAAGATTTTCCGCTTGAGCGTGAATATCGACGTGATCATCAGTACTGGACAGGTGTTGCAGAACAGCTTAAACCAAGCATGACTCAAGAAGACCAAACGTTACTTGAGCAGGTCTATCAAGCTTTTAATGCTAAAACAGCGCAGTATTCAAACCGACCAACAGGTTTTATTCACTCAGATTTGTTCCGTGACAATACTTTGTTTGAAGGTGAGCAATTACAAGGTATTTTAGATTTTTACGAATTAAATCAAGATGAATTACTGTTTGATATTGCAATTACCATCAATGATTTTTGTACTGAATATCCAGCAGCACATTTAAACTCAGACAAAGTGGCGGCTTACTTAGCGGCATACCAAAAAGTTCGTGTACTTACTTCAGATGAACTTGAATGTTTAGATGTATTCTTAGCAATGGCAGCATGCCGTTTTTGGTCAATGCGTTTGCAAGTTGCTCAAAAAAATAAAGAAGAAGGACGTACCGGCGATGACATTTTGCAAAAAGACCCGCAGGAAATGCGAGCAATGATGCAAGACCGTTTAAGTCATGTAAAAGCATAAAAGGGAATAAAGATGCGAGATCAGGGGCGATTAGTCGAATGGTTCGACGAAAAAGGTTACGGCTTTATTCAGCCGGATGATGCTGAAAAAGAGCGAGTCTTTTTGCATATTAAAGATTTTGCACGCCCCGGTCCTCGGCCAATTATTGGCTGTGCACTAGAATATCTGATTATTCTCGATGAGCAAGGTCGCTTTCGTGCTCAGCAGGTCACTTATTTAAAAGCATCTCAAACTCGTAAAGCATCAAAGCCTGTAAAAACACAATCTTCTTTTCAAGCCAGTCCATGGTCTGCAATGCAAATGGGGATCGTGTTTTATTTCGTTTTAATGGGCATTATGAGCTTTATCCATATTTTACCCGCCTATACCTTATTGTTTGTTTTAATGATGAATGTACTGAGCTATTGGCTTTATTCACAAGACAAAGAAGCTGCACAATTGGGTAATCGCCGTGTGCCTGAGCAAACATTACACATCGTTAGCTTTTTAGGAGGTTGGCCTGCTGCATGGTGGGCACAACAAAAACTGAGACATAAAACACAAAAACAACCCTTTCGTAAGATTTATTTTTGTACCATATTCCTTCATTTACTTTTGATTTTGTGGCTAATTTCTCCCTTAAATGTGTTGCGGGGCTCATAAAAGTAAATCGTTTTATTAAACTTGAGAGGTATAAAAATGAATAGTTCTATCGACCAAGATCCAAATCGTACTTTAACGCTTATTTTATATGTACTTTATATTGTCGCTATTTTTACAGGCGGCTTACTTGCGGTTATTGCTTTAATTATTAACTATGTAAAACGTTCCGATGTGCAAGGTTCAATTTTTGCGAGCCACTTTACATGGCAAATCCGAACATTCTGGTGGTATCTGGCTTGGAATATTATTGCTTTTCTGCCGTTTATTTTCCTGTTCTTTACAGGTGAAAATACTGACCTATTTGCAGGTGTTGCAATCTCATCGACCGTATTTTGTGTGGGTGTAATTGGTGCTGCATGGATCTGGATTGTATATCGTGCAATTCGTGGATTGATTGCTTTAAATGATAACCGTCCGATGTATCAATAAATCATGATTATTGAACATGTGCATTTGAGTATAAAGTCTGGGCAAAGTGAAGCATTTCTTGAGGCTTTTGAGCAGGCGAAACATATTGTTTATCCAATGGAGGGCTTCAATGCTGTCCAACTCATTAGACATGCAACAGACCCACATCATTATATTTTAATGATCTCTTGGGATGAGATTGAAAATCATACAAAAGGGTTTAGAAAGTCTGATGCTTATCAGGAATGGAAGGCATTGCTTCATCCCTTTTATGATCTAATGCCAACGGTTGAGTACTACCAGCCTTGTATTTCATTGAAGAAAAAATAATAGAATAAAAAAGGAGAGCATTAAACTCTCTTTTTTATTCTCGAATTCTTTTAGTTTTTTTAATTGGCAACTTAAGTTTTAACTCACTCACTAAAACACCTAATACCACTAACGCACCACCCAAAAGAGCAATAACTGGTAAACGCTCACCTGCAATTCGACCAATAATCCCTGCCCAAACAGGTTCTCCTGCATAGATAATTGCAGCACGGGAAGGATCAACCATACGTTGAGCCCAGTTCATCACAAATTGAATAAGCGCACTGGCTAAACCTAATGCAACAGCAAGGAGTATAAGTGGCCATGAAAATGCAGGAATAGCATGTTCACCCACCGCAGGCATAATGGCAAAAGAAACCAGAGAAGCTATGCCGAGTTGAATAACGGTGACGCGACGTAAATTTACTTTTCCAGCAAAGTAACTAATAAAAATAATTTCTAAAGCAATCGCAAGTGATCCGAGTACTGTGACAAGCTGTCCAAAATTTAAAGAGATTTGTTCAAAACCATTACCTGTCAATAAAATAAGGCCAGCAAAAGCAAGAACTGCTCCTACCCAAGTCATGATGTGTGGAACTTTTCTAAAGATGAGCCACATTAGAATAGGTACAAGTGGAACATAGAGCGCTGTTAAAAAAGCCGACTCACTACTTGGAATGGTTTGAAGTCCAATCGTTTGTGTGCCATAACCTGCTGCAATTACAAGACCAATCGTGCTGCCAGCACCTAAATCTTTTAAAGTAACGCCTTTCATACTCTTGAAAGAAATAAGCAGCAAGGTAAGCGCCGCGACAGCAAAGCGGCAACCCACAAAAAACATAGGCGATGAAAAATTCAGTGCATATTGCACAGTAAGGAATGTTCCACCCCAAATGATCGTAATCAAAACGAGTGCTAACTGTGGGGCTTTGGTTGAACTCAAAGAAATTGGTGACATATTCAAAATAGAAAGAATTGTGCAATATATTGCACATATTGCGCTATTCTTCTATTTTGTGCAATATATTGCTCATATTTTATTTGCTGCGTTATTTTATGAGCCAGTCCAGTACCGTTTTACAGCATGTCGGCACAAATATCCGTTCCTTAAGAGATGAGCGAGATTTAAGCCAACAGGACTTGGCAGATCAGGCAGGTGTAAGTAGACGAACGATTGCTGCATTGGAAACAGGACAGGTCAATATAAGCTTGGCCAAACTCGATGCGATTGCGGCTGTGTTAGGTGTAGACTTTAGAACGATTGTGAGTGCACCTGAGCATAAAGAACAAGCTTTGGTTAATGCACTGGCTTGGCAAGGTGAAAAAGAAGAAAGCAGAGCGACTTTTTTGGCTTCAGTTCCGTCTCGTTCCCAGGTTGAGCTTTGGACATGGTCGTTAGCAGTGGGGGAGTCGTATGTTGCTGAAGCAGACCCAGAAGGATGGCAAGAGCTTATTTATGTATTAGAAGGTGAGTTGACCATACAATTTGCAGATCGTTCAAAAACTATCGTTGCTGGTTCTTCATTTATATATGCTAGTTCAGTAACTTATACTTATATTAATAGTGGTAACCAAGTCCTTAAGTTTATTCGTAATGTGGTGTATTGATTAGAAATATTTTTATACTAATAATAAAAAAGAGCCTAAACCGGCTCTTTTTTTACATCTTAAAAATTAAAGACGGTTTTCATCTAACAACAGCTGAGCTTCACGAAGGTTTAAAGTACCTTCATAAATTGCACGACCTGTGATTGCACCTAAAATGCCCGGTTGGCCTTTTAAGTTGCGAACGTCATCAAGGTTAGTTACACCACCTGAAGCAATCACTGGTAAGCCTGAGTATTGAGCTAAGTTTACAGTTTGCTCAACGTTTACCCCTTGCATCATACCGTCACGCGCAATGTCTGTATAAACAATGCTAGACACGCCTGCATCTGCAAAACGTTTTGCTAAATCAGTTGCTTTAACGTCAGTAACGTTTGCCCAGCCGTCAGTTGCAACCATGCCATTTATGGCATCAATACCAACAATGATGTGACCTGCAAAACGTTTACAAGCTTCTTCTACAAATTCAGGCTCTTGAACTGCTTTAGTACCAATAATGACAAAAGTCACGCCAGCTTCTAAGTAGTGTTCGATAGTCTCTAGTGAGCGAATACCACCACCAATTTGAATTGGTAATTCTGGCTGAGCTTTAGCAATTGCTTCAACAACAGGCTTATGAATTGGAGTACCCGCGAAAGCGCCATTCAAATCAACCAAATGCAAACGACGTGCGCCTTCATTTACCCAATGCTGGGCAGTTGCAACTGGATCGTCAGAGAAAACGGTATCGTCTTCCATACGCCCTTGTTTTAAACGCACACATTTACCATCTTTCAGGTCAATTGCTGGAATGATTAGCATGCTTCCGCTCCTTGCTTCATCATGATTATGAAATTGTGCACATCTTAGCAAAGTATTGATCAATCGCTAAGCCTTAGAAAAGACTTTTATAACTTTACGCTTGAAGTGCGGTTTGAATCGTCTGTGAAATGTGAGCTGGTAATAGTTCTTGCTTTCTGAGCTCTTCAAATACCAATAATGCAGCATACGCATCAGCGGCAGCGTAGCTTATTTGTTGTGATGTAAGTGGCTTTCGTGCCCAATTTGAAGTTCCAACTTTTTTCGACTTTGCAAGATATTGCCCAAATAGCAGAGCAATCGCTTTTTGAACTCCCATTTGCTGTGTAAAACCAAAGTGACTAAAGGCTTTGGCTAGGTCGACACAACTTTCCAGCTCAATGCCTTTTTTATGAAAAATGTGCTTATCATTTTTAAGGCCAAAGCCGACTTTAATTTGCTGGGGGTTAGACAAAATGGGTTGCAAAAATTTTAAAGTCGATGAATTTACATGAAATAAATAGGCTTTTTTTGCTGTGGCAAGCTGAATCAAATGTGGTCCAGTTGAGATTTCACCCACTCGAAAAGTCGGTTTAGATTCAGAATCAAATCCCAAAACTACAGCGTTTTTTAATTCTTCTTCAATAGTTTTGCATTGCTCAATATTCTCAATCACGACAATATTTTGATAGTTAAGATTTTCAAAAGGAGGGAGCTGCTGAATAGAGGCTTTATCAAGGAGGGGAGAGGCTTCGGACATATTTAACAGCGTACAAAAGAATTGAGCTATTAGCTTTATATATGAATAAAGCCTAGAGAACTAGGCTTTATGACTGTCTTTAAAAATTATTGAGACTGAGAAGGGGTACCAATGACCACACTTTCACTTTTTTCAACATAACCTTCATAGGTCGGAGCCATGATTGTGGCAACAATAGCAAAAACAAAAGCAAGCGGAATCAGGATAATATAAATCCAGCCTAAAACGCGTTCCCAACCAGGGGTAGGGCGTTGTGGGCCGTAATCATTATTGCCTTCTGTACCTTTTGCCGCAAAGAGATAAATCATGAAAATGAGGTTTACGACAGGGATGAGCATTAGCAATGAAAGCCATCCTGTATTATTGCGGTCATGTAAGCGACGAATTGTAAATACAAAGCTTACATAGAGGCAAACAATATAAAGAATGGCGATGACAATCATGCCTGCTGTAGAAAGGCCAGTTAGATCCTGACTAGATGTAAATCCAAAAGTGAATGCGATGGCAACAACAACGATGCCGATGACGAGTGAAAATAAGAATGTCCAAGCAGCATAAGAGAGTCGACCAAAACGACCATTAGCTTTAAAGGGGGAATCTTGTTGAAGTGGCTGATTTTCGAAAGGTGAATTCATTTTGTTTTCCTGATCATTTGGTTTTATTTAATAGTATAAATATTCAATATTTTGTTGAATAAAACATCATTCTATAAATGATTAGTTATTATTGTAAATAAAAAAAAGATCAGGCCATCTAGACCTGATCTTTTTTAGTTTTAAATCAGATTAAATATTCCATTCCACAAAGTTTTTAAGTAACTGCAAACCAGCAGTATGACTTTTCTCTGGGTGGAATTGAGTCGCGAATAAATTATCTTTGTGAATCGCTGTGCAGAAGTTCACACCATACTCACATGTTGCAGCAACTAAGCTTTCATCTTTTGGTTCGACATAGTAACTATGTACAAAGTAGAAGCGAGCATCTTGTTCGATGTTGTTCCACATTGGATGGCTTGGGTCCATTTGATGAACTTGGTTCCAGCCCATGTGTGGTACTTTTAAACCATCCATTTTAGGGAAGTGTTTTACTACGCCGTCAAAAATACCGAGTGCGTCTACACCGCCATTTTCTTCAGAACTTTGTAGTAATGCCTGCATGCCTACACAAATCGCAAGAACTGGCTTATTAAAAGCAGCTTTACATACGACTTCATCAATACCTGCTTCACGCATGCCTTGCATACAGTCACGCATTGCACCAACGCCCGGAAAAACAATTTTGTCAGCTTGTGCAATTAATTTTGGATCATTGGTCACATCGACTGTAGCGCCTACATGCTCAAGTGCTTTAGCTGCTGAGTGTAGATTGCCCATGCCATAATCAAGTAACGCGATACGTGTCATTAGAGGCTACCTTTTGTCGATGCAATCGTGTTTTCTGCACGTGGATCAACTTCACATGCCATACGTAAAGCACGAGCTAGCGCTTTGAATACACTTTCAATTTGATGGTGGCTATTTTTACCTTTCAAATTATCGATGTGTAAGGTCATAAGCGCATGGTTTACGAAACCTTGGAAAAACTCAGAAAATAAATCGACATCAAAGGTACCGATGCGTGCACGAGTAAAAGGAATATCCATAAATAAACCCGGACGACCAGATAAATCTACAACAACGCGAGATAAAGCTTCGTCTAGTGGTGCATAAAAATGACCGTAGCGTTTTAAACCTTTTTTATCGCCTAAAGCTTGTGCAAAAGCTTGTCCAAGCGTGATTCCACAGTCTTCTACAGTGTGGTGATCATCAATCTCGAGGTCTCCGTCACAATGAATATCGATATCAAATAAGCCATGTCGCTTGATTTGATCAATCATATGGTCTAAAAATGGAACTCCAGTGTTTAGTGTGCCTTGACCAGTACCGTCGAGATTTAATCGAACTCGAATTTTGGTTTCATTGGTATTTCTAACCACTTCACTGATACGTTGCGTCATGGACACGTTCCTCAAAAAACGTCAAAAATGATTGGATGTTAACGACAATTTCGCTGTGACGAATTCGTGACAGCATCATAGTTTGCTCAGGAGGGTTAATCAATGCCTATTACCGTACATGCTTATAGTTCTCTAGATAATTCAGAGATCCGCGATCAGCTTGAGCGTTTGTATGATACAAGTCCGGAGTTTGGTGACGGGCACGATGCGATTGAACAACTTGAACAAGATTTACAACAGTATACCACGCTATACACTGCTGAATTTAACACCAAAATTATAGGTGCAATCTGGTCTTCAGGACAAGGCGAAAGCAAGGTTCTTGAATATATTGTTGTTCACCCTGCTAACCGTGGTCGTGGAGTAGCTGAGCGCTTGGTTGAAGAAGCTTGTCGTATAGAAGAGTCAAAAGGCGTTAAAATTTTTGAGCCGGGCTGCGGCGCAATTCATCGTTGTTTGGCTCATATTGGTAAATTACATCATTAATAGCCTAGTCCGTATGTAGTGGTGATTTAAAAATAATCACTTGTTACAAAAAATACTGAAGTTGCTTGACGTGGTCATATAAACATTGTTTAATACGCCCACTTCGGCGTGATAGCTCAGTAGGTAGAGCAACGGATTGAAAATCCGTGTGTCCCCAGTTCGATCCTGGGTCTCGCCACCATTATTTGTGTTTTCAATCCCTGATCCCATCAGGGATTTTTTTTAAGTATAAAAAATACTCAGTTAAATCAAAAACTCAGGATAATTGTTGACTATTGTTCTGAGATACGGCTTAATACAGGCCAACGGCGTGATAGCTCAGTAGGTAGAGCAACGGATTGAAAATCCGTGTGTCCCCAGTTCGATCCTGGGTCTCGCCACCATATTCGAAAAAGCCTCATACATAATGTATGAGGCTTTTTTCATGCTTGTGATTTTATCTGACTCATTATTTGTTTGCTTGTGGGTAAAATGAGATTTATCCACAAGCACACTCACTTATCCCCAAACTCAGTTTACTTTCTGTGTTATGCCAAAATAATAATAAATAAGGCTCTAATCATGTGAACTATCATTAATTAGACGTTTTCCTAAACACACTGCTTCTACTTCGTCATAGCCGAGTTGTTCATAAAAATTTAGTACATTTAAATTATCTTTGCGGACGAGTAATTGTAGTTTTGGACAGCCGCGGGCAATTAAGCGCTTTTCAAGCTGCTGAACGAGCGCTGTAGCGATTCCTAAGCGTTGTTGGTGGGGATGAACAGCTAAATAGTTAATCCAGCCTCTATGACCGTCATAGCCGCCCATAAGCGTGCCAATCAGTTGCTCATCTTTAATCGCAACTAGAAATAAATCATCTTGTTGTGAGACTTTTCTAAAAATATCGGTTTCAGGATTATTCCAAGGTCGAGTCAGACCGCAGCTTTCCCATAAAATAACGACATCATCCAGATCCGCATTTGTAAATTGACGAATAATAAACATATGGATTTCTACTTTTTGTTTTGATGTGCTCAAAAGATAAAATAAAAATTCAGGCTTGAGCAGAGTTTATTAATAATTTACACAAATAAAAAAGCACCCCCTTAGGAGTGCTTTAATTCAACCAGTGATTTAAGCTGATTTCGCAACTGGTGCTGCTTGAAGCATTTGACCTGTTTCTTCGAAGTTTGCATGCCAAGACAACGCCTCACGAAGTAAATGAGGAGTGTGTCCGCCTTTAGCACATGCACGATCAAAGTAATCATTTAATGCATCACGATAAAGTGGGTGTACACAATTATCGATAACAGCGCGAGCGCGTTCACGAGGCGCCAAACCGCGTAAGTCTGCTAAACCTTGTTCTGTCACTAAAATATCAACATCATGTTCACTGTGGTCAACATGGCTCACCATTGGCACGATAGAAGAGATATCGCCACCTTTAGCAATTGATTTGGTCACAAAGATTGCCAAGTGAGCATTACGAGCGAAGTCACCAGAACCGCCAATACCGTTCATCATTTTAGTACCACATACGTGAGTCGAGTTCACGTTACCGTAAATATCAAACTCAAGCGCAGTGTTAATGCCGATAATACCTAAACGGCGAACCAGTTCAGGGTGGTTAGAAATTTCTTGTGGGCGAAGTACTAATTTGTCTTTGTAAGCTTCGATATTGCCAAAAACTTTCTCACCACATTTTGCAGAAAGCGTAATTGAGCTACCAGAAGCAAATTTCATTTTGCCTGCATCAATGAGTTCAAAAGTACAGTCTTGTAATACTTCTGAGTACATGATGAGGTCTTCAAAGTCAGAATCTTTTAAACCTGTTAATACAGCATTCGCAATGGAACCGATACCCGCTTGTAATGGGCCAAGGCTCTTTGGTAAGCGACCTGCAGCAACTTCTTTATTAAAGAAAGCAATAAGGTGGTTTGCAATGCCTTGAGTTTCATCATCTGGAGGAGTTACTGTTGATGGTGAGTCATGTGTATCGTTAAATACAATACCTACAATTTTTGCAGGATCGATTTGGATTGCTGATGTACCAATACGCTCATCCACTTTTGTTAATGGAATTGGAGTACGTGTTGGACGATAAGTTGGGATATAGATATCGTGCAAACCTTCAAAGCTTTCGCTTAAAGATGTGTTGATTTCAACAATAACTTTCTCGGCAAAAATAGCAAAACTTGCAGAGTTACCTACAGAAGTTGTTGGAATAATGCCGCCATCTTCAGTAATTGCAATTGCTTCAATTACCGCAACATCAGGACGTTTAAGCTGTTGGTTACGCATTTGTTCAACAGTTTCAGACAAATGTTGATCAATAAACATAACTTCGCCATTGTTAATGGCACGACGTAAAGTGTTGTCCACTTGGAATGGCATACGACGAGATAAAACACCTGCTTCCGTGAGTTGTTTGTCTAAGTCATTACCTAAGCTGGCACCCGTAATTAACGTGATTTTTAACGGATTTTTCTTTGCAAGTTCTACAAGTGCTTGTGGAACAGCTTTAGCTTCACCAGCACGAGTAAAACCACTCATACCTACAGTCATTCCATCTTCGATGAATTGCGCAGCTTGTTCAGCACTGATGACCTTGTCATGAAGAGAAGCTAGGCGAATACGACTTAAAGACATTGGACATCCTCAGAATTGTCAAAACATACGGGATTTTAGCTATGAAAAATTGAAAAGTGCATAGGTGTTAGGCTAAGGTCTAATTTTGTAAATAAATGGTGGTATAAATTATATTTATGGTTTTTATTTAATTGATTTTTATCGCTTTTATTTATCTTTAAAATGAGGCTTTTAATAACCAACTGGTTAAATTAAAAGCGCTCACTCAAAGTTTGTTTTATTTTTTCTAGTGGATTGATAGAGCTATTTTCTTCAGGGACTGATTTTGGGATCGGTAAAGAAATAATAACTTCTAAACCGCCTTGTTCACGGTTGTGAATTTGAATTTCACCATGATGAATATCGACAATACGTTTGACAATAGCCAATCCAAGTCCACTCCCTTGGATCGTTCTTGCGGCGTCTCCGCGGACAAAGGGCTGCATTAATTCTTCAATTTGATCTGGTGGAATACCTTCACCATGATCGGCAACAGTAATTAAAATATTTTCATTTTCAACTTTTGCACTTAGATCTATAGGTTCAGCACCATAGCGCTTTGCATTATTAATCAGGTTTGCAATAAGTCGTTTTAAAGAAAGGCTACGTGCCGGAATAATGGGCACATCCTGCATTTCGAATTGAATATCAAGTGGCTTAAATTGCACAACAAGTTCTTGCAAAAGCATATTGATATTGGTGTCTTTCAACTCTTCATCTGAACCATCACGCATATACGAAATGAACTGATTAAGAATCGCATCCATATCATCTACGTCATAGACCAGACCTTCGCGTAAGAACTCGTCAGGTAGCATTTCTGCTGTTAAACGAATGCGCGTCAAAGGAGTTCGCAAATCATGTGAGATACCAGCCAACATAATACGTCGTTCGCGCTCGGTTTGATCAAGCGTATAGACCATGCGGTTAAAGGCTTGGTTCACCTGTCGAATTTCTAATGGACCATGATTGGTATCTAGGTAAGGTGCTGTTCCTGATTTACTATATTCATTGGCAGCATTTTGCAAACGACGCAAAGGGCGGTTCATTTGTCTTACTAGAATCAAAATAATGATAGCTGATAGTAGAGGAACACCAACGACCCAACCAATTAATAGCTCAGGACTGTAGTTTGCATAGGTTTTTAAAGGTTCACGAACCCAGTTTCCATGCATTTCAGGTGTTTGAATCCAAATACGTGGGCTAGGTTTAAACTGGAAGTAAACCGTAACATCCTTAGCCCCAATCTCATTTGCCAGTTTTTGTTCGATTTGATTAGTAAAAAACTCAGCAATTACTTTATCGCGGACACTTGGATATTCTTTGGGATTGGTAATGTATTCAATTCCAACGCGATTACGTAACCACTCATCAACATCGACTTCATTTTCGCGATGAAAAATTCGTATATCTGGATTGTTGACGAGCTCGAGTTCAACTGCAAGATAACGCGCGTGTTGTTGAATTTCAGGTAAGTAAAGAGTGCGCCAAAAGAACCATAACGACATAAATAAGCTAAAAAATACCACCAGCAGTACCAGAATAGTGGTACGCATGGCAGCAGAGCGTGGCTTAATTTTGTCGAGAAAACGTTCCCACCGAGTTCGTTTCCGTTCTGAGTAGGTAGCGTAATCAGTAAAGTTTTGTGGCGCGATTGGATCTAAACTCACTCTATCTTATCTCAAACTTATTCCGCACCATCTGGAACAAATACATAACCCACGCCCCATACCGTTTGGATATAACGTGCACGTGCAGGATTATCTTCAATTAAACGACGTAGGCGAGAGACTTGAACGTCAATTGAACGTTCCATTGCACCCCATTCACGACCACGAGCTAAATTCATGAGTTTGTCGCGCGTTAATGGTTCACGTGGGTGTTGTACCAATGCTTTTAATACTGCAAATTCACCAGTCGTTAAGGTAACGATTTGTCCTTCGCGTGTTAGTGTGCGGGTAGACAAGTCTAGAGACCATGGACCAAAGCTCACAACTTCAACCTGTTGGCTTGGAGCACCAGGAACTTCACGAACTTGGCGGCGCAATACAGCACGGATACGGGCTAAAAGTTCATTTGGATTAAATGGCTTTGGCAAGTAATCGTCTGCCCCAGCTTCAAGACCTGCAATACGGTCTGAATCGCTACCGCGCGCTGTGAGCATGATGATTGGTGTATCAATATTTGATTGGCGTAAACGACGGCAAATACTCAAACCATCTTCAACTGGCAACATAAAGTCGAGTACGATAAGTGAAAATAACTCACGTTGTAATAGACGGTCCATTTGCGAAGCATCGTGGGCAGTTTTTACAACAAAGCCTTTATCTTCCAAAAAACGTTGCAAGAGGGTACGTAAACGCACATCGTCATCGACCACTAAAATACGTTCGACACGATCCGTTTCGTTGTGTACGGTTTCAGGATGTTCAGCAGGTACAACTAAACTCATGATGTACTCCCTTTAAAGTCATAATTTATATATTATTGGGTCGGTGAGGCTTATTGCCAACAAGCCCTCAGTATAATGCTGATGTTCTTGTTAAGACTATGTATCAATTTGCTCAAAATTACAATTTTCAAGGTAGTTTGAAACCAAAAAACAACATCTTAAGCTCATAATTTAGCAAAGACTGATCTAAAAAAACAAATACTTAAATCTTTGATAATTTTTTAATAATTAAATATTAATAACTAATTGTTTCAAATAAGTTATTTTAGATGAGCTGACTTGTTTCTTTTGATTTTTTAATTATTGAAATAAGCAAATAGCTGGGTTCTATAAAAAGTTAGACGAATAAAACCTTGTTGAATCTCTATATTTTTATCTTTTGAAGAGTGTACCAATATGTTCATTTTCTCATAAATTATGATAAAATTTTGTCAGATTCATGACATAAGTCCTACGTTTATATTTTATAAAGATTAAAAGACAGAGCTCAGGCTCAACTTTTTCATAGTTGAACTCCTGTTTTTATGTGCTCTAGTAGTCGTAAAAAGGATAAATATTCAGAGTCAATACAAAAAAACGTTTTGAATACGCAAACAAGTGTGGATTTTATGGGCTTGGTCTTTATAATCAGTGCTTTTAAACTTTATCCTTGTGGGATCAAACACGATGACTGACTTAGTTCAGCAGTTGGCAAGTGAGCTTGCCGTACGTCCAAACCAAGTAGAAGCTGCCATCCGCTTAATTGATGAAGGTGCCAGTGTTCCATTTATTGCCCGTTACCGTAAAGAAGTAACACAAGGTTTAGATGATACGCAGTTACGCCAATTAGATACTCGTTTAGCGTATTTACGTGATTTATATGAGCGCCGTGAAAAGGTTATTCAGTCATTGCAAGAACAGAATAAATTGAGTGATGACTTGTTGGCGCGGGTGAATGCAGCCGAAACAAAAAATGCTTTAGAAGAAATTTATGCACCGTATCGCCCTAAGCGTACAAGTAAATCTTTTAAAGCAAAAGAAGCAGGTTTAGGACCAATTGCTGAAAAAATTATTGCAGAACAAGTTGACCCGACAGAAGCATTGGCTGGTTTTAGTCATGAAGACTACCCAGATGTTGAGAGTCAGTTAGATGCGATTCAGCATATTCTGATTGATGACTGGGCACAAAATATTTCACTTACTACAGAATTAAAAACAACTTTTGCAAAAACTGCGGTTTTAAAAAGTGCAGTTGCATCTGAAGAAAAGAAAGAAGTTGGTAAAAAATTCCGTGATTACTTTGAATTCTCTGAAGGTTTAAACAAATTACCTTCACATCGTTTATTAGCGATGTTACGTGGTCGTCAAGAAAACGTATTGGGTTTGAAAGTAGATGGTGAAGATGATGCGCCATTGGCACGTATTGAAACTGAATACAACCTTGAGCAAATTCAACCTCAAGCACGTCAGGATTTCTTAAAGCAAACTGCAAAATTATTCTGGTTAGGCAAGATTCGTCCTCAAATCGAGCATTCATTGCTAACTGAAAAACGTCTTACTGCTGAAGCAGAAGCAATGCAGGTATTTGCTGAAAATCTTCGTCATTTATTATTGTCAGCGCCAGCAGGCAGCCGTACGACTTTGGGTGTTGACCCTGGTATTCGTACTGGCGTTAAACTGGCAGTGATCAGCGATGCAGGTGATGTACTTGCTCACAGCACGATTTATCCATTTGCACCTAAAGAAGATAAAGAAGGCTCAATTGCTGAACTTGCACGACTATGCCGTGAATATAACGTAGAGCTGATTGCAATTGGTAATGGTACAGCTAGCCGTGAAACAGAAGCTGTTGTTGCTGAAATGATGGCTGCGAATACTGATCTGAATTTAACACGAATCACTGTAAGCGAAGCAGGTGCATCTGTTTACTCTGCAAGTGAACTTGCGTCGGCAGAACTTCCAGAGCTTGACGTTTCAATTCGTGGTGCAGTTTCTATTGCTCGCCGTTTACAAGATCCACTTGCTGAACTTGTTAAGATTGATCCGAAGTCAATTGGTGTGGGTCAATATCAACACGATGTGAACCAGACTGGTTTGGCAAAAACCCTTGATGCAGTGGTAGAAGACTGTGTGAATGCTGTAGGCGTTGATGTAAATACCGCTTCACCAGCAATCTTGGCTTATATTGCCGGTTTAAACAAAGCAATTGCTCAACAGATTGTTGAATACCGCAAAGAGCATGGCCGTTTTGACAACCGTCAAGCGTTGAAAAGCGTACCACGTTTAGGTGAGCGTACTTTTGAACAGGCAGCTGGTTTCTTACGTATTCAAAATGGTTCTGAACCTTTAGATGCTTCTTCAGTTCACCCTGAAAGTTATGGTCTTGTTGAGAAAATTGTTGCAGCAAAAGCAACAACTGTTAAAGACATCATCGGTAATACTGAAATCATTCGCCAAGTAAAAGCTGATGAATTTGTTGATGACAAATTTGGTTTACCAACAATTCAAGATGTTTTAGCTGAACTTGAAAAACCAGGTCGTGACCCACGTCCAGAGTTCCGTACTGCAAAATTCCGTGAAGATATTACTGAAGTTGGTCAATTGACAGAAGGTATGCAACTTGAAGGTGTGATTACGAATGTCACAAACTTTGGTGCCTTTGTTGATATTGGTGTACATCAGGATGGTTTAGTTCATATTTCTGAACTTGCAAATGAGTTTGTATCTGATCCACATAAAGTTGTAAAACCGGGCCAGATTGTACAAGTACGTGTTATGCAGGTTGATGTTGAACGTAACCGCGTGAACTTAAGTATGCGTGCTGAAGGTTCTGCACCTGTAAAAGCTCAACGTCCACCACGCCGTGAACAAAATACAGAACAACGTTTTGAACGTAAACCGCAAGGTAAACGTCCTCAACCACGTAAAGATCAAGCTGAACGTCCTCAGCGCGCCAAGCAAGAGAAACCTCAAGAACAAAAAATTGGTGGTTTAGGTGCGTTGTTGCTACAAGCAGGGATTAAAGGCTCTAAATAATCGTCTTTAATTAATAAAAAGGCCTCCACTTGGGGGCTTTTTTATTGGTGAAGCATTATTTTTTAATCGGTATTAAAGAGCGATAAAGGAAAAAATCGCAGTCCTAAAGATGAGGTGAATCTTAAGATCAACAAATCGTTGTTAAATACACAATTAAATACACAACGTTATAGCATAACTAAACTTTAATGAGATTCAGTTGTCCGACATCATCAACCCAGCCTTGAAGCATTTACTCACTTTCAGGCTGTAATAGTACAACTTTGCTTATTTCTTTTTATTATAAATGGTTGTTTTATGTCGGTTTTAAACCTGAAAAATAGATTTCATTTAAAAGACCTCTTATCTGGAGTCGTCGTATTCCTTGTGGCATTACCGCTGTGCTTGGGTATCGCTTTAGCCTCAGGTGCTCCCATCATCTCAGGTATTATTGCAGGTATTGTGGGCGGTATTATCGTAGGTTTGCTAAGTGGTTCCCACATTAGCGTTGCAGGCCCAGCGGCAGGGCTGACTGCCGTCATTCTTGTACAGTTAGAACAACTAGGCGGCAATTATGCCGCCTTTTTATTATGTATTATTTTTGCTGGTGTCCTGCAAATTCTATTTGGATTATTCAAGTTAGGTTTTTTTGCTAACTTTATTCCAAATAATGTCATTTTAGGATTATTGGCCGCTATTGGTGTCATCCTGATTGCGACACAATTGCCTTATCTGTTTGGACTTTCTGATTTTTCATTGAAACAGGTTTGGACTTCAACCCCAGATGCATTTCTACAGCGTTTTGATGGCGGAGCTGCACTTATTGGTTTGCTCAGTTTATTCTTAATTTTAGCGTGGGATAGTAGCCCACTCAAAAAACTAGCTTTACCTTCGGCATTGATTGCGGTTGTGCTCGCAGCAGTTTTAAATTTTGTTTTAGTGAGTATTGGCTCTGCATGGGCAGTGCAAATTGATAACCTAATTCAGTTACCGAATATCTTACAAGCACCTGAAGATGTATTAATTTTTCCTGATTTTAGCTATCTAGCTGAGCCTATGATTTACACAGGGGCCATTACTCTGGCTGTCGTGGCATCTTTAGAAACATTATTGAATTTAGAAGCAGCAGACAAAATTGATCCTCAAAAACGCTCTTCTCCTCCTAACCGTGAACTCTGGGCACAAGGTACAGGTAACATCATTTCTGGCTTAATTGGTGGAATGCCTGTGACCTCAGTGATTGTACGTAGTTCGGTAAATGCAAATACAGGCGCGCGTAGTAAATGCTCTACCATTATTCATGGCGTATTGTTGCTGCTAGCGGTTTTGTTTTTTGTGCCATTAATGAACATGATTCCTCTGTCGGCATTGGCTGCAATCTTAATCGTGACAGGCTTTAAGCTTACCCACCCAAAACTCTTTAAACAGCTTTATCAAAAAGGTTGGAAACAGTTTTTACCTTTTATTATTACCTTGGTTGCAATTTTACTGACCGATCTTTTAATGGGAATTTTAATTGGTCTGTTCACCAGTAGTGCTTTTATTCTCTATGGTAATTTTAATAAAGGTATACGTGTTTATAGAGAGAAGCGCTTGCATGGCGTAGTGACTCGTATTGAACTTCCATCACAAGTGACCTTTCTTAATCGTTCTGCGCTTATTTCAGCATTGGAACATGTGCATAAACACCAACAACTCATTATTGATGCGACTCAATGTGATTCAATCGATCCTGATATCTATCAAGTTATTCAAGATTATCAAAGTGAAACGGCCATTAAACGTCAGGTAAATCTTAAACTGGTCGGGTTCAAACAGCACTATCAAGACGTTGATGATGCTGTACTTGATATTGATATTAGTACACATGACTTGCAACAAAAGCTGAGTCCGCAACAGGTCGTCAACTTACTTAAAGAAGGGAACGAACGTTTTGTAAAAAATGAACGTCTACAACGAGATATTTATCGACAAATTCGTGTTACTGCAGATGAAGGGCAGCATCCGATTGCAGCAGTGCTTGGTTGTATGGATTCACGTGCACCTACCGAGATGATTTTTGATGTGGGTATTGGCGATCTGTTTAGTTTACGAATTGCAGGTAATATTGCTGGGCAAAAAGTATTGGGTTCACTTGAGTTTGCTTGTCAGGCTAAAGGCTCTAAAGTCATTGTTGTTTTAGGTCATACCGATTGCGGTGCTGTGACGAGTGCATGCCAATTACGTCTAGAACAAAAGCAAGTGTCTGATGTGAAGGAAATGCCACACATTCAATATGTGCTTGGGCCATTGATGCATTCGGTTGATAGCGTATATGACATTATGCAGCCACGCGAATTAGGTAATGCTTTTATTAGCCAAGTGACCGCAATGAATGTTCACTACAACATCCAGTACATTATTAATAACAGTAGTGTGCTTAAAGATATGGTTGAGCGAGGTGATATTGTAGTTGTGGGTGCAATTTACGATGTAAAAACAGGGCATGTTCAATTTCTTGATTGATCAGCTCTTGAATTAAAAAAAGCGCCTTATAAGGCGCTTTTTTTTCACTATGGCATCAACTCAAAATTACCAGTGTTCGCCTGGGAAAATTCGTGCATATGCTTTTTGTGCCCAGTTTAATTTTTCGGTTTTTTCACCTTTTGCTGCATCTGAACTTGGGAACAAACGGAAACCAATCGACATAAACATATTGTTGATGCCCGGTGCAACCGAATATGTCATTGAAGCTAAGCGGCCTAAGTTAGTTGCCATACGTTTCGGGCGTTTCACAATTGCATAAGCAATTAAGTCAGCAGCCTGATCAGGTGAAAGTGTTGGTACATATTTATAAATTTTAGTTGGTGCAATCATTGGGGTGCGAACCAATGGCATATAAATTGAAGTAATCGCAATTTTGTGTGCATGAACTTCGGCCGATAGACAGCGGCTAAATGCATCAAGCGCTGCTTTAGAGGCAACATAAGCAGAAAAGCGAGTCGCATTTGCTAACACACCAATCGAGCTAATATTAATAATTTGTCCATCTTTACGCTGAATCATATGTGGCAAAATATTAAGAACTAGGCGTACTGCACCAAAATAATTTAATTGCATCGTGCGTTCAAAGTCATGAAAACGATCATAAGACTCATGTACGGCACGGCGAATAGAGCGACCTGCGTTATTAATTAAAATATCAATGTGATCAACAGTTGCTAAAATTTCTTTAGATACTTGGTCAATCATGTCCATGTCATTGAGATCACACGGGAAAATTGATGCCTTACCGCCACGGCTTTCAATATCTGCTTTCACTTCTTCCAGAGTTTCTTGTGTACGGGCAACCAGTAAAACATGGGCACCAGCATCAGCAAGTTTATTTGAAATCGTTAATCCGATTCCACTCGAGGCGCCTGTCACTAAAATGACTTTATCTTGTACCTTTTCCTGGAACAGAGCTTCTAATTTTTTATTCACAGCATTTTACCTAAGTAGGGGCAGGGACTATTTATTCCGGTATGTAATTTTTATTTTTTACAACCGTAGGTTCATCCAAATGAACTCATAAATATGGCTATTATCTTAATAGATGTTTAAAAATTGTCTAGTCTGTAAATATATGAAATTTAACAATTTATTTAGAGTAAAAACTCTAAAGTAGAGGTTGGAATATTTCCTTCTTTATCCTAATCTTCTGAATAATATGATAATTGTTTAATACATTTTTATTGACTAAAGAATAAACAGCAAGGTTATGGCTTAATAATAGCAAGAACGATAATTGAAACAGTACAGATAAAGATAATCAGTGTTGCCTGTTTTTTTCTAACATTTATACCATTTGCGATTTGTCGTAAAAGTTTAGCTTGAAAGCCATGGATAGCTGCCAAAATAAGTACAAATACAATTTTTGTAGGTAGCCATTTAGAGCTAAACCATTGGCCGTTAATTGCTAATATTAAACCAGACGCAAAAGTAATGAAGAGAGCTGGGGTCGTCATAATTTGATCCCATCGGTACTCACGCTCAGCCCAGATAGGAATACGTATATTCTCGTTAATATCAAACTCTATTTTAAGTGATATCGAAGCAGTAAGAACGCCACTTATAAAAATAGTCATTGAGACTATATGTATAGCTTTTAGCCATGAGCTTAAGGTTGTAAAAAGCTCTATCATGATGATTGAGCTTCATCTAATTTAGCTATTTTATTTTTTATAAATGATAAATTAAAGTAAACACCGAACGGGATGAGCGTAATCACTACTAATCCTAATATTTCTAATGGTGTCCATTTACTATCAGCTATGGTTTGTACTGCGAACCAGATATAAGTAAAAAAAGTAAGCCCGTGGATAGGTCCCATAAAATGAACACCTGTATCCCATCCATTAAAATATTTTAAAGGTACTGCAACAACAACCAATAGCAGTAGAGAAACTGTCTCTAATAATGAAAAAAATTTCAATTTTTGAAATTGAGTAATATTGTGTGCTTTCGGATTAGCCATATTTATTGATCCGTATTTAGCCCATTTGAAGATTTAATTTATCGATACTAAGAATGGGGGAGATAACTATTCATTCTATATTTTGAAAAAAGAAAAGCTGAGCTGAGAGAATAGTGTTTCCATTCATAGTTTTGACATAAAAATTACTACGGGTAATTCTGTCAGTATTAATCTATTGTTATGAGTGGCAGGAATGACAATAATCGTTCATTTACTGCCAATTTGATATCTGCCAAAATAAGAAAAGTTTATTAATAGAGCCTTTATCCATGCATACGATAGCTATTCTTGCTTTGCATGATTTCATCCCATTTGACTTGGGTATTCCATGTGAGGCCTTTGGCTTCGTACGTTTATTAAATGGTGAGGCGGGGTACTGTGTAAAAGTTTGTGGTGAAGCAGAGCATGTAAATACAGGAGCATTTACACTTCAAGCACATTTTGGGCTTAATCATCTTATTGATGCAGACACTATTATTATTCCCGGTATTAAAGATCCTAAAAAGACTCTTAATCCCAAGGTACGGACAGCCATTCTCAAAGCGTGGAAAAAAGGGGCAAGAATTGCTTCAATTTGTTCCGGGGCATTTGTTCTAGCCGAAACGGGACTTCTTGATGGATATCGAGCTACAACCCATTGGGTTCTTGCAGAGGAGTTAGCTCTTCGATACCCCCAGATCAAGGTCGACCCAAATGTATTGTTTATTGATGAAGGACGTCTTATAACTTCAGCTGGAGCCTCATCTGGATTGGATATGTGTTTACACCTTGTGCGTCGGGATTATGGTCAAACTGTGGCTGCTCATGCTGCAAAGCTTGCCGTAGCTCCCTTAAATCGTGAGGGAGGGCAAGCACAGTTTATTCAACATGAATTACCAGAGACTCGTGATAGTTTGGCTCCGGTACTGGAATGGGTGAGGGCACATTTGAATGAAGAAATTGATATTAAATTACTTGCTTATAAAGCAAATATGAGCCCAAGAACATTCGCACGACGTTTCCGCGATCAGATTGGAACTACACCATTGCAATGGTTACTTACCATGCGTATACAACGGGCTCAAGAGTTACTGGAGACATCTTCACAATCCATTGAAGACATTTCTTTAAGCTGTGGTTTTAATTCTCCTGTCACTTTCCGGACTCGGTTTAGAAATTGTGTAGGGCTTAGTCCTAGCACCTATCGGGCTAGATTTATTTCTCATTCTTTGCTTTGAATTATCTGTGTTGTGCAAATGGATCAAATTATTATTGTAGATGAGTGCAGATTTAATCTGAATTTGAATAAAGACAAATAAAAAAAAGCCTCTACTTCTAGAGGCTTATTGAATAGTTTAAAAGTTATACAGCTGAAAGTGCTTGGTCTAAATCGGCAATTAAGTCATCAATATGCTCAATTCCAATTGAAAGGCGTACCATATCTTCGCTTACACCAGCAGATTTAAGTTCTTGTTCATTAAGCTGGCGATGAGTCGTCGTTGCAGGATGACACGCCAAACTTTTTGCATCACCAATATTTACGAGACGAGTAAATAACTGAAGTGCATCGATGAAGCGAGTCCCCCCTTCGAGACCATCTTGTACGCCGAAAGATAAAATTGCAGAAGGTTTACCTTTTACATATTTTTGAGCAAGTTGATGCTGTGGATGATCTTTTAAACCTGCGTAGTTGACCCATTTTACTTTTGGATGAGTCTGTAAATATTCCGCAATTTTTTGAGCATTTTCAGTATGACGCTCCATGCGGAGGGTTAGGGTCTCTAAGCCTTGTAAAATCAAGAAAACACTAAGCGGGCTAATTGCCGCACCTGTATTACGTAGTGGTACAACACGAGCTCGTGCAATATAAGCAGCTTCACCTAACGCTTCGACATAATTTACACCGTGATAACTTGGGTCAGGCGTGTTCAAAACTTTAAAACGTTCCGGATATTTACCCCAAGGGAATTTACCGCTATCTACAATCGCCCCTCCAATGCTATTGCCATGACCGCCTATATATTTAGTAAGTGAATGAATGACGATATCGGCACCATATTCAAATGGTTTTAATAAAGCAGGGGTGGCAACCGTATTATCGACAATGACAGGTACACCATATTCATGGGCAATTTTTGAAATTTCTTCTAAATCGATGATATTTCCGAGCGGGTTACCAATCGACTCAACAAAAACAAGTTTAGTTTTATCATCAATTAAATTACGTAAGCTTTCAGGTTGTTGATAATCAAAAAAGCGAACTTCAATGCCTTGTTTGGGTAAGGTATGGGCAAATAGATTATACGTTCCGCCATACAAGGTTGAGACAGAAGCAATATTATCTCCAGCTTCGGTAATCGTTTGAATTGAATAAGTAATTGCTGCCATTCCAGAAGCTAAGGCTAAAGCACCAATCCCGCCTTCGAGTGCAGCAAGTCGTTGCTCAAGTACAGCAGTGGTCGGGTTCATAATACGGGTATAGATATTACCCTGAACTTTTAAATCAAAAAGATCGGCACCGTGCTGGGTATTATCAAATGCGTAAGAGGTAGTTTGATAAATAGGGACTGCAACAGCTTTTGTGGTTGCCTCTGGTGAATAGCCTGCATGAATGGCTAAGGTTTCATCTTTATACGTCATGATTACTTCATCTTCGTGAGTTAAATATTGAGCGAGTCTAGCCTAAAATTGATATAGAAAATTGCAGAAATTCTGGTTTGTTTTCTAATTTTAGGAATAAAGATAGAAAAATATACGCTGAAACGCTGTATAAATCTTATACATAAACATTTTGCAACTTATTGAAAAAGAAAATTGTTTGATAAATCCGTACGATGGAAATCATAACTTCAAGTCAATGAGGTTTTCAGCGTATAATACGCGCGATTATTTATCGCTTATTGCGATGTACTGGTTTTTCAATTGAGGAGTCCTGCGTGGCCCAATATATTTATACGATGAACCGAGTGTCTAAAATGGTTCCGCCAAAGCGCGAAATCTTAAAAGATATCTCTTTATCATTTTTCCCGGGTGCCAAAATTGGTGTGCTCGGTTTGAACGGTGCAGGTAAATCTACCTTGCTTCGTATTATGGCTGGCGTAGATAAAGATTTCTCTGGTGAGGCTCGTGCACAACCTGGAATTAAAATCGGCTATTTAGAGCAAGAACCACCGCTAGATCCAACTAAAGACGTTCGTGGTAACGTTGAAGATGGCGTGCGTGAAGCTTTAGATGCGTTAGAACGTCTTGATCAGGTTTTTGCAGAATATGCAGACCCTGATGCAGATTTTGATGCACTTGCAAAAGAGCAGGAAAAATTAGAATCAATTATCCATGCTTGGGATGCACACAACCTAAACAACCAGCTTGAAATTGCTGCGGATGCTTTGAATCTTCCAGCTTGGGATGCAGACGTAACATTACTTTCTGGTGGTGAGCGTCGTCGTGTTGCACTGTGCCGTTTATTGCTTTCGAAACCAGATATGTTACTTCTGGACGAACCGACGAACCATTTAGATGCAGAATCTGTAACTTGGTTAGAACGTTTCTTGAAAGATTTCCCGGGCACTATCGTTGCGATTACGCATGACCGTTATTTCTTGGATAACGTGGCTGAGTGGATTCTTGAACTTGACCGTGGTATGGGCATTCCTTATCAAGGAAACTATTCTTCTTGGTTAGAACAAAAGAATGCTCGTTTAGAGCAGGAAAATAAACAAGAAGAATCTTTTGCTAAAGCATTGAAAAAAGAACTTGAATGGGTTCGTTCAAATGCTAAAGGTCAGCAAAAGAAAAACAAAGCGCGTATGGAACGTTTTGAAGAGCTTAACTCTAAAGAATTCCAACAACGTAATGAAACGTCTGAAATCTATATTCCACCTGGCCCACGTTTGGGTAACAAAGTTGTGGAAGTGGAAGGTATCAGTAAATCATTTGACGGTCGCGTGTTGTACGAGAACTTAACGTTTACCGTACCTCCAACAGCGATTGTTGGTATCGTTGGTCCAAATGGTGCGGGTAAAACGACTTTATTCCGTATGATGACTGGCGAACAGCAACCTGATACAGGTACTGTGACCTTAGGTGAGTCAGTTAAAGTGGCTTATGTTGGTCAGATTCGTGACACTTTGGATAATAATAAAACTGTTTGGGAAGAAGTTTCTGGCGGTTTAGATATTTTAAAAATCGGTGATTACGAAATCGCGTCACGTGCTTATATCGGCCGTTTTAACTTTAAAGGTCAAGATCAGCAAAAACGTGTAGGTGAATTGTCTGGTGGTGAGCGTAACCGTTTACAACTTGCAAAGATCTTACAGTTAGGTGCAAACGTTATCTTACTGGATGAGCCATCGAACGACTTGGATATTGAAACTTTACGTGCGCTTGAGGATGCAATTCTTGTATTCCCAGGTACGGTAATGGTGGTATCGCATGACCGTTGGTTCCTTGACCGTATTGCGACACATATCTTGTCATTTGAAAATGAACAGCCAGAATTCTACGCAGGTAACTATGCAGAATATGAAGCATATCGTCAGTCACGTTTAGGTGATGACGCTGTTCAAAAACGTACGAAATACAAAAAAATTAGCGGTTAATCTCTGCTAATTGAAAAAACCAGCCTAAGGGCTGGTTTTTTGTTTTTTATCAAAAAATTTAAGAAATAAAAAATTAAAATTCCATAAAGTGATTGAATTTATACTTATATTTTTGATTTATTAAGATTAATATTGCAGCTTAATTTATTAAAAGGTAAATAAACCTTTCTGGAAAATCATGAAAAAATTCAAACTTTATACTATTGCTTTAGGGGTAGCTGTTGCTACACAACTTACTGGATGTCTTTCAGTAAAATCTTATGTTGATCCTGCGTATAAGTCTCTTTCCTATTCGGATATTAAAAAACCAGCTCAACCTATTCCAGTGGTTTTAACTACTGAATTTCAGCGAAATGGAGCAGTTGTTCCAAAAGCCGGTAAAGAACTGCAATCAGCAGTTGAGCGTAGTCTAAGAGCAACAGGTGTATTTTCTCCAACAACCCAGACGAATGGCGAGAAGCAAGCAAAATTACATTTAACCGCGAATAATGTGGCTGATTTAGGTGAGGCTGCGGGCAAAGGGGTTCTAACAGGTTTGACTTTTGGTGCTGTTGGTAACGCGATTGCTGATAAATATGAGTTTAAATTTAATTATGTTGATGCTCAAGGTAAAGAAATATCTGAGCGTTACCCGCATATGATTTTAACAACCGTTGGAAATAAAAAAGCGCCTATTGAAAATGTGCAACCAATGTCGATTAACGAAGCATTTAATAAAGTTGTTGATGATGTTGTGATTCGTTTTTCTTCTGACTTACAAAAACAGCAATAAACATCTAGTTCAAGTACACAAGCTATTTGTGTGACATATTGCCAGTTAATTTTAAAAACCAGCCTAAGGGCTGGTTTTTTGTTTTAAGAGCGAAAGATATTATTTATTAAAGTCACCATGTAAATCTGACCATATTAATGATGGAGCTACCGTAATCACGTCAAAGGTCATTGCTAAAGGATATAATGCCATGCGTGTTACACGTTTAAACGGATGTTTCTTAGTTATTTCATCTTTTTGCTGTAAAGCGACTGGATAGGGAACGGAGAGTCGTTGTTGAATTTTTTGATTCTCTGCTTTTTGGTAAATCTTTCCTTTAAAGCGGATGATGGTGAAAGGATAAAAAACTTGTTGTTGATTTTCCATTGCCATGAATTGATTCTTAAAACCTAAGGTCTTTAAAAGTTCCTTTTGCTTTTCGTCCATTTTGGACGTAGGGATATTATAACGAATCGTTATTTCTCCATGGAAATGGGTGGAATCATCCATCTCAAGTACAAGAGGTGATGGTGTCTTTATTGTTCTCTGCTCTGCTGGAATACTTTTGATAATATTTAAAAGGTTTGAGCTACCGTCAGTCATTAAATAATTATAATCTTGACCGATAAATACAAAGCCTTGTTCTTGATCATTTTTAACTGCTTGACCTAAGGCAATAATTTGATCGGTTTTTAAAGTGGTTGTTTTAATTTCAGTTGTTTCATTTGGTAAAGCGGTGGACAACATATTGGTCGCGCAGCCCGTTAAGCCTAGACAAATGGTTAATATAGATGCAGAAAAAAGCTTGTACATAAAGGTTACTCAAAAGAAATTATTTTTGTCTCGTATAACGTGAGATAAGTTCTAAATTAAAAAACGGAGATTTATGAATCGAGGTTTTGTAATTTTATTACATGCCTAGAGCCTGTTATAGTGCCTTTGTTCAACTTTTTAGTTCAATGGTGTGCTTTTGCCACGTTCCGCAATTTTTATGTCCGTCTTGTTTAGTTTGCTCATATTCCAGAGTTTATGGAATGTGGCAGCTGCATTTTGCGCGCATGAAAATCAGGAAAAAGCATTGCATCATTTCGGGCATCACGCAGCTTTAGATGTATATCAACCTTCACATCAAGCTCATACTGAACAGAAAGATGCCGGAAACGCCTCTCATAAACCGCCTTTAAATTTGCAAGATCATCATGATCATTTGCCTTCATGTTTTCATGTGGTGATGACTGAAGTTGCAAAGCAAGCTGAAACACCTGTAGTGCATGTGCAGGAACTCTCACAAATTTATCACTGGTCTAATTCTTACCAGTCGCCCCATCTTACTGCTTTAAAACCTCCTCCTGTTTTATCCCCGCTATAGGTGGGGTAGCCAAAACGAGCCCACCGCATCTCTTATTTATTGCGGGGCAAAAACATGTCTTCTATTTTTTCAACTCGAGTGAGTTCTACTTCTCACTTAGAGAATAACGTTAAGATAACGTTAAAAAAAGTTTTAACAATCTCAAGCCTATCTGTTGCCATGCTATTGGCTGGACAAGTAGCGATGGCTCAGTCTGAGATTCAACAAGAACGTTATATTCAAAAAGCAGCGTTTACTTTTGACCAAGCCTTAGAGCAGGTACAAAAATATCAAAGTCAGCAAGGGGTTTGGCAAGCACAGCAGCAAATGGCTGAGGCCAATTTAAAGCAAAGTCGTTTATGGATTAACCCAAGTCTTTCTATTGAACAAACTGGTTTCCAAAGTGATCAAGAAAAAGAACTTGCGATAGGCATTTCTCAGCCTTTAGACATTTTCGGGCAGCGTAAGGCTGCGCAAAACTTGGCAAAAGTGGAAATATCAAAAATTGATTTGGCCGAGCAGCGTTATCAAGCTGAACTTGGATTAATCGTTAAATATTTCTGGTCACAAGTGGCTTTGCTTGAGCTTGAAAAGTCTCTTATTGCAGAGCAGCTAGAAGTCAGCCAAGAAAATTTGTTGGCATCGGAAAAGCGTTATCAAGCAGGAAGTATTGCGCAAGTGGATGTAGATCGAGTGCGGATGTCTCACTTGGAAAATCAGCGTTTATACCAACAAGTTGATTTAAAACTTCAAGTTGCGAAACAGCAATTGGTGAACTTATGGGGAGGTGGTTCAAGTCAGTTTCAGCTATTCCAAAGTCCAAATCAGTTATGGGCATTGGCAGCGAATGTAGAACCAAGCCAAGATGCGCAAAATAATTTATTAGAGCGTTCTTTCCAGTTAGATGCTCTTGCGCAGCAAGCCAATATTCAGCAGCTTAAAGCAAAAGCAAGACCGCAGCCTACTGTAACTTTAGGTGTTAATAACACTCGTTCTCCAGAACAGAGTACGGATAACCAAATTCGTTTAGGTGTGGAAATTCCTTTAAATCTTTTTAATCGCCAGCAATACGGAATCAAGATTGCTCAGGCCAAACAAGAGTTATCTCAACGCCAGCAAAGCTTTTATCGACAGCAAAATCAGGTTGATATTGAAACCCTAATATCAGAGTTAAAAGGTTTACGCATCCAGTTTAAACAACTGAATGATCAGCAAGTTCCTCTTGCTATTCAAGTTCAGCAAAAAACATTGCAAGGTTTCCGTTTGGGTAAGTTCGCCGTTACCGATGTTCAACAAGCCACCATGCAATTGCAAGACGTGCGCTTACGTAAAGTCGAGCTATTAAAACAAGCTTGGCAAAATTCAATTGAAATTCAAAGTTTACGTCTTGGGTTAGAACCAGAGCAAATCATGGCGAAAGATGCCTTAATGCAACTCAATCAACGTGCTTGGCAACAAAGTCAAACATTCCCAACTCAGGCAGGAGAATAATAATGTCGACAAATTTAAAGAAAAATTCTCAATGGCTTTGGGTAGGGGTGATTGCTGCAATCACTGCACTATTAATTGGTTTACTGGTTTTAAATTCAAAAAATAAATCTAATTCTTCTGAAGCATCGGAAGGTCATGGGCATGCTGAAGAAGAGGGTGAAGAACACCATGAAGAAGGTGAAAAACCACTGTTACTCACTGCTCAGCAAATGCAGGAACAAAATTTAAAAATTGAACAAGCTGAACTAGGTGAAGTTCCTCAACTTCAAACTTATCCAGCAAAACTGGTTGTGAATACTGACCGACAAGCCCATGTCTCGCCAAGTTTTAGTGGTCGTGTCGAAGCGGTATATGTTGAATTGGGGCAACAGGTTAAAAAAGGGCAGGCTCTTGCAAGCTTATTGGTTCCAGATCTGGTCGATCAACAAGCAAATTTGCAAATTGCACAGTCTAATCTTGATTTAGCGCGTCAGGACTATGAACGCGAACGTAGCTTATGGTCTCAAGGAATTTCTGCCAAACAAGATTATCAACGAGCTTATAACGCTTACCAGCAGGCCCAAATTCAAGTGAAAGCAGCTCGCTCACGTCTAAGTGCATTCGGGGCGGGTTCCGGCTCAGGAGGGCGCTACACTTTAACGGCTCCAATTGCTGGGATGGTGAGTAATAAAGATATTGTGGTAGGTGAAAACGTACAGCTAGCAGACCAGCTTTTTATTATTAATCAGCTTGATCAATTGTGGCTGGAGTTTATTTTACCAAGCACCGCAAATCTGAATTTACAGCCAAATCAGCAGATTGAATTTAAATCTTTACAAACTGGGAATGCATTTAAAGCTCAAGTTCAAAGTTTAACAACTGAAGCCGATGCTCAAACGGGGCGTTTACAAGTGCGTGCCAAGGTCTTGGCAAATAGTAATGAATTGCGTCCAAACTTAATGGTTAATGTTGAGCTGAATTCTTCAGGCACAATGCAAAAAGTGACCCGTGTAAAAGCTCAGGCGATTCAACAAGTCGAAGGTAAAGACGTTATCTTTACCCCAAAAATGGTCAAAACAGGCTTTGAGTTTGAACCTGTCACAGTACAGTTGGGACAACGTTCTAAAGATGGTCAGTGGGTCGAAGTTGTAAAAGGTATTAATCCAAGCCAGCGCTATGTGGCAGAAGGTAGCTTCTTGCTGAAATCCGAACTGGAAAAAGGAGAGGCGGAGCATGGACATTAATAAACCAGAGCTACCCAAACCAGAAGGGTTGTTTGATAGAGTTATTCAGTTTGCTATTCAAAATGCTATTTGGGTCATGTTATTTGTACTGACTTGGATTGGAGTTGGGATCTGGAGTTATCAAAAGCTTCCTATTGATGCAGTTCCAGATATTACTAATACGCAAGTTCAGATTAATACTCAAGCCAATGGGTATACCGCTTTAGAGGTTGAACAGCGGATTACCTATCCTATTGAAAATGCGATGGCTGGTATTCCTAATCTAGAACAGACTCGTTCAATTTCACGTTATGGGCTTTCCCAAGTCACCATTATTTTTAAAGATGGAACAGATATTTATTGGGCAAGACAGCTGATTAACCAACGTTTACAAGAGGCAGACGGGCAACTGCCTGAATCAGTTGATCCAGTCATGTCTCCTGTTTCAACGGGGCTGGGTGAAATCTACCAATGGGTCGTGAAAGCAAAGTCTGGTGCTAAAAAAGCAGACGGCACGGCCTATACAGCCATGGATTTACGTGAAATTCAGGACTGGATTGTGCGTCCTCAGTTGCAGCGTGTGAAAGGCGTGGCCGAAATTAACAGTATTGGTGGCTACAATAAAACCTATCTTGTGTCACCTGATTTAAAACGTTTGCAGCAGCTTCAGATTTCAATCAATGAATTTCAAACAGCTCTACAAGAAAATAATGAAAATCGCGGTGCAGGTTTTATTGAAGAAAACGGAGAGCAACTCACTGTTCGTGTGCCGGGCATGCTAAGTAGTGTTGAAGATATTCAAAACATTACTGTGAGCACCAAAAATGGGTTACCCATTCGCGTGGCCGATGTAGCAAATGTCTCTATTGGACATGATTTAAGAACGGGTGCTGCAACTTACAACGGTGAGGAAACGGTTCTTGGCATTGCCATGATGATGATGGGAGAAAATAGCCGTACTGTTGCTCAGGCGGTTGATACCAAAATTAAGGAAATTCAGCCTACATTACCTAAAGGTGTGGAAATCGAAACGGTCTATGACCGAACGAGCTTAGTAAACAAAGCAATTGCAACGGTGCAGAAGAACCTTGTAGAAGGCGCAATTCTGGTTATTGTGATTTTATTTATTTTTTTAGGAAATTTTAGAGCTGCTTTAATCACAGCCTGCGTTATTCCACTTTCGATGTTATTTACCCTGACAGGTATGGCTGAGCAAAACATTAGTGCCAACCTAATGAGCTTAGGAGCGCTTGATTTCGGGATTATTGTAGATGGTGCAGTTGTTATTGTAGAGAACTGTATTCGACGTCTAGCAGAAGCACAGCACGCTTTACACCGACCTCTTACACGAGCTGAGCGATTTAAAGAAGTTTTCCTTGCAGCAAAACAGGCCCGTCGACCACTGATTTTTGGGCAAATGATTATTTTGGTGGTCTATTTACCTATTTTTGCTTTATCTGGTGTTGAAGCCAAAATGTTCCATCCAATGGCGATGACTGTGGTGATGGCATTATTGGGTGCCATGATTCTTTCTGTGACATTTGTACCTGCGGCAGTTGCTCTTTTTGTAACAGGTGAAGTGAAAGAAAAAGAAACGCGTTGGATGTTGCTTTTAAAGCAGAAATACCGAGATATCCTTGATCAGGCTTATCAACTTAAGATTGTGATTGTTAGTTTTGCATTAAGTATTTTGGTACTCACAGGCGTGTTAGCTACCCAAATGGGCAGTGAATTTGCACCGCAACTTAGCGAAGGTGATTTTGCCTTGCAGCAAATGCGTTCACCGAGTACTGGGCTCGAGCAATCACTGCGAATGCAGGAAAATACTGAAAAGCTCATTTTGAAAAACTTTCCAGAGGTGAAAGCTGTTTTTGCTCGAACAGGCACGGCTGAGGTTGCAACGGATGTGATGCCGCCTAATATCTCTGATGCTGTCATTTTACTTAAACCGCATGATCAATGGCCAAACTCTAAAGAGACGCTAACTGAGCTGCGTTCACGTATGGAAGCTTTTTTAGCGACATTACCCGGTAATAACAGTGAGTTCTCTCAACCGATTGAATTACGATTTAATGAGCTAATTTCAGGGATACGGAGTGATATTGGCGTCAAGATTTTTGGTGATGATATGCAAGTACTCAATGAGCAGGCTCAAGCATTCGCTCAGAAAGTACAAAAAATTTCAGGCGCTACCGCGGTTAAGGTAGAACAAACGAGCGGTTTACCGGTGCTGAGTGTTGAAATTAACCGACCTCTGGCTGCGCAATACGGATTATCTGCAAAAGCTATCCAAGATATTGTGGCGGCAAGTGTAGGTGGGCAAAATGTTGGGCAGATTTTACAAGGTGATAGACGATTTGATTTTGAAATTCGCTTAGAAGACCAGCAGCGTACCATCCAAAACTTAGCTCAACTTCCGATTCAGCTACCAAATGGTGGACTGATCCAGCTTCAAGATGTCGCTAAAGTTGAACGTACCTCAGGTTTAAATCAGGTGGGACGTGAAAATGGTAAGCGCCGTGTCATTATTACTGCAAATGTAGAAGGCCGTGACTTAGGATCATTTGTTCAAGAATTAAGAGCAACACTCGCAAAAGAACAACTGCCAGCAGGTTATTGGTTGGAATACGGTGGTCAATTTGAAAATTTAGCCTCAGCTGCTGCCCGAATGAAAATTGTTGTTCCATTGGCGCTTGCTATGATTTTTATTTTACTCATGGCTGTATTTCATAATGTTAAAGAAAGCCTGTTGGTCTTTAGTGGCGTGCCGTTTGCTTTGTCAGGTGGTCTTATTGCGCTTTGGCTAAGAGATATTCCGCTGTCTATGTCGGCTGGTGTCGGGTTTATTGCTTTGTCGGGTGTCGCTGTTTTGAATGGTCTGGTGATGCTGAGCTTTATTAAAGAGCTTAGAGAAAAATTTGATATTCAAACTGCAACATGGAATGGAGCAATCTTACGTTTAAGACCTGTACTCATGACGGCTTGTGTCGCATCTCTTGGCTTTATTCCAATGGCTTTGGCAACTGGAACTGGTGCGGAAGTACAGCGACCTTTGGCAACTGTAGTAATCGGTGGCATTATTTCATCTACGATATTAACGCTGGTTTTATTACCGGTCATTTATCGATGGATGAATGAAGGCAAGACGAAAAGTGTTGAGCATTCATAATGTCATCGATTTGAGATATCTTTTTTGATGACAGAGTCAACTCAAAAAAGTGTTTGAAAGAGTTAAAGGTAATGGTGTCTTCATCGTTACTTTTAACTCACCATAAAGATAAATAAAAAGGAGTCCGCAAAATGGGTGGACATCATGGTCATGATCATAGTCATGCTGTAGTGACTGAAGGTAATGCTAAGAAATTAACGATTGCTTTAGCGCTTACGACAACGTTTTTAATTGTTGAGGTCATTGCAGGTTTAATCACACAAAGTTTGGCATTGCTTTCTGACGCTGCACATATGTTTACAGATGCAGCTGCTTTGGCAATTGCTTTGGTCGCCATTCAAATTTCCAAACGTCCTGCCGATAATAAACGCACTTTCGGTTATCAGCGCTTTGAAATTCTGGCTGCTTTATTTAATGCACTCATGCTTTTTGTGGTGGCAATTTATATTTTATATGAGGCCTATATCCGCTTCTCTAAGCCACCTGAAATTCAAAGTATGGGAATGCTCATTGTGGCGACCATTGGTTTGGTGATTAATCTCATCTCAATGAAAATTCTCATGTCGAGTGCTAATAGTAGCCTAAATGTTAAAGGTGCTTATCTAGAGGTATTGAGTGATGCGCTAGGCTCAGTCGGCGTTATTATTGGGGCACTCATCATTTACTTCACCAACTGGTACTGGGTCGATACGATTATTGCGGTACTGATTGGCTTTTGGGTATTACCAAGAACATGGGTTTTACTTAAACAAAGTATTAATATTTTGCTCGAAGGCGTGCCGGAAGAAGTGGATATTGAGAAGTTACGTACAGATCTGCTTTCTTTAAACGGTGTGGAGAGTATTCACCAACTTAAAGTATGGGCGATTACTTCTAAAAATATCCATTTAACGGTGCACTTATTTGCGCCTCAAGCGGACCGTACCAAGCTCTATCAAGATGCTGTTGAAATGCTTTCTCATGAACATGGTATTGGCGAAGTGACATTGCAAATTGAAGACGATGCTGAGATCAATTGTCAGCATATTGCTCAACATGCTTCACACGAGCATGACGACAATGATAAAGAACATTCACATCAGCATTAAGCTGATGTGAACACTTTTTTTAAATTTCCCATTCGTGATTGCAGTCACGGCATTTCCAATGTTTTTGTGACTGCATAAATGCTTGCATAGACAGTTTAAAGTCTGGCAAATCACGCCAAAACATAAAACCTGCTCCTACAGTCACAACAAAAACAACTACTGTTGCAATTTGAAGAGTGCTACCTGCACCATTGCCAAAAATCCACATAAAAATGCTAATCACAACCAAGAGCAAAAGTATAAAAAGTGCAGGAATTAAGATAGCAAGGCTTTTAGGAACTGCTGGTTTTACGCTGTTAATTCCTTGGCTTACAGGCATAATTTTAACACTCTGACATTGAGGGCAACGATATTGCATGAGAACTCCACATTTAGTTTGAATCTATTCTAACGGAAATGTCGGAAAAGAAAAAAATTTGTAAGATATCGATGAAGTGCTGTGAGTTAGCAAAAAATTACTTATGAATAAACAAAGAAATATAAAAAACTGATGATTTATCCGTACACATAAAAATTAAAATAATATTGTAGAGCATGCTAATCTACAGAAAAATGAAGTGTGATTAGCACTATAAATGAGCTTAAATACTCGTAAATAGGACGTGGAATAAATATAAAAAGGAGAGAGGGACTTGGGTCAACAAGATGACAATAAGTCGCAGCCTACAACGACAGCATCGGTTTTAGCTACCCCAGATACCGCAAAACCGTCATTATCTCGTCGATTACTGCATAAGACATTGCAACATGCCCAAGATGCAGTCGGGTTTGCTAGCGACACCACACGTAATATTGCAGAGGTTGCTGACGCGGCTTTAGACGCGCTCGATCAAGTGACTACCCACACCAGACGTGGAGTTGTTGGAATGACAAATCTGGCGGCCGGCACTGTAAGAGATATGGTGTCTGAAACCAGTGAAACCGCACGCCAAGTCGCATTGATAATGGCGCGTACATTTTTGGGGAAGAGTACCTTAACGTTGTACTTACCTGAAATGTTATTAAATAATCAAATCCGTAAGCGCATTGATCGCTCTGAAATTGATGATATTAAAATTAAGTGTGGGAATGATAGTTTTCAAGTCGAAATTGATGGGCATTATCATCGGTTCATGTACCGTTTAAGTTTAGATTTTAAAGTATTGGAATGTCGTATTGGGCAGGAAAAATTTTTGCGCCTACGTCAAATGGATGAAAGTCTTGATGTCCAGATTCGTCATGGAGGAACACTGTCAAATTGGGCTGTGCGCCGTATTGGTCGGGTTGGTTTTGAAGTCGTAAATATGTTACCCATTCCCTCACTTATTAATCATTTGATTGGTGATATTCCGGGTATCCAACGTGATGGTCACCGTATGTGGTTTATTGACCTAGAGCAGGCGGGATTTATTGACTTTATTAATAACCGCTCTTGGATGGTTGAAAAGCTTTTGAGCTTGACTGATTTTAGTATTTTACCTGGTTTGAATATTTTGAGAGAAAGTCGAGAGTTGGTCCAGCAATTGGTAGATCAATTTGAAATTAGAGGACTACGGGTACAGTCGGGTCGCCTCGAAGTACAAGTGGGAATTGCAAGCTCATAGAGCGTAGGAAAAGCTGATCATTGATTGGCTTTTTATTTTTTAGGCAAGAAAAAAGCCACTGACATTTGCAGTGGCTTTTTAGAATTTGGCGTCCCTACGGGGATTCGAACCCCGGTTACCGCCGTGAAAGGGCGATGTCCTAGGCCTCTAGACGATAGGGACAATATGTGAGGCATACATCTGAAAAATTATTGGCGTCCCTACGGGGATTCGAACCCCGGTTACCGCCGTGAAAGGGCGATGTCCTAGGCCTCTAGACGATAGGGACGTTTCAGAGGTGGGCGTATATTAGGTCGATTTAATAAAAGTGTCAAATAGTTTTCTGAAGAAATATTAAAAAAAAGAGTCAACCGATTAAAAATAACTCTAATTGTAGAAAATATATACATTTATCCTTCATTTTTCTGAAAAGGCTCAATAATTGCCTTTATAACGGACGGATGTTGTAGATACCCTAAAATCTCATGCGGCTGGTTAGCAAAAGTAAAAATCTCTTGATTAATGATGGGCGGAGTAAAATTAAAAGGTGCTTCACTTAACGGAAAAGCAGTTAAAAAATCATCTTTTGAGTAGAAATTATACCAATCACCATTGAGGCATTTTGGTCGTTCAATCGGAATGGGAAGTTTACTTTGAATCACCCGAAAAGAAAGTGGTGAAGCTAAGGTAACAAAGCGTTGTACTGCAAAATGATAAGAGGGATCTGATAGCAAGTGAAATGCGATCACAGAACCTAAAGAGTGTGCGACTACAATGCAGTCTTCATCATCATGCATTTGTTTTAAAATTCTTTGGTGAACTTCGTACATAAAATCAGGATTAGATAAGTACATGTACGTTTCAATCAAGAATTGTTGAATTAAGCTCTCATGTAGTTTGGGAAAGTTATTTAAAAGCATAACCATTTCTTTAAGAACACGATCTTTTACTAACTGTGAAGTCAGATATAAGCGTTCTGATAAACTTTCTGCAGGTTGGTCAGGAGAAAGAGGAAGATGGGGTACAAAAGGAGTGTGTTCCTTAGGTGTAGGGGATTGCTGGTTTAAGTGGATAGGTAAATGAAAGTTAAAAGATTTTGGAAGTAAGGTGTTGAGGTCTAATTGATTAGATAATTGATATTTCGTCATTAAATCGCCATAAAATGGCATATGTATATGTAGATCTCTTAAATTAACTCTACAATGTAATTGTTTTAAGCCCAGTTTAAATACTTTTAGCCAATGCTCCTTTAAACGATGTGCTGTGTAATTCTGTTGATTCATCCCATGGATAAATATAATTTTCATTGTAGGCAAAGAATTGTTTTTTAATATAAATTTTAATCTACAACGGTAGATTCTATAAAGCCAGTATCTAGGTAAAAAAAAGTGTAGCTTTTTGCTACACTTTAAAACAATTAAAACAATTAAAACAATTAAAACAATTAAAACAATTAAAACAATTAAAACAATTAAAACAATTAAAACAATTAAAACAATTTAGACTTTATTGCGGTAAAAAATAAAATAGCTGACATAACATAAAGCTGTAAAAATCAGACAGCCCACAAAACCAGCACGCATTTCAGGGTCTGCAGCCATACTTAAGCAAGTAATAAAGCAGAAAATAAAACCTAAAATTGGAACGATAGGAAATAATGGAGCGGCATATTGCAAGTCTTTAACAGTATGACCAGATTTGTACCATTGGCGGCGGAAATTGAACTGACTTAAACAAATGCTCATCCAGACAATAACCATGGTAAAAGCAGCTACACCGAGTAGATTCTTAAAAATAGTCTCTGGTGCAAATTGCTCTGACAATAAACCCGGAATTGCACCGAACATCGTTACCACTAGAGCTACAATCGGTGTTCCACTTTTTGATAGAGTGGCAAATACGCTAGGCAGTAATTTTTGTTCCGACAGTGACCACATCATACGTGAAGCGGCATAAAGTCCTGAGTTTGCTGCCGAAAGCAGAGCTGTAATAATTACAAATCGAATAATGTCATCCGCATATGGAATGCCAATATAATTAAATACAGTAACAAATGGACTACTACTTACGCTTTCACCGCCTAAACCTGCAAGCTGGAAGGGAAGCAAAGCGCTAATAACAATAATGGTACCCACAAAGAAAATAAGGAGACGCCAAATCGCGGCATTAATTGCTTTGGGTACATTCTGAGCTGGATCTTTGGTTTCACCTGCTGCTACGCCAATTAATTCTGTGCCTGAGAAAGCAAAGTTAACAATCAGCATGGTGGTGAAAATAGGAATTAAACCATGTGGGAACCAGCCTTGGGCTGTAAGATTACTAAATAGCGGTGCAGTTTGACTGCCATGAAAAGGAATTAAACCAAAAATTGCTAGCAGGCCGAGCACAATAAAAGCAATAACGGTAATGACTTTAACAAGAGCGAGCCAAAACTCAGACTCAGCAAAAATGCGAGTTGAACTAATATTTAAGCCAAAAATAGTGATTGCAAAAACAATTGTCCAGATCCACATTGAAATATGTGGGAACCATTCCTGCATGAGTAAAGCCGCAGCTGTGAACTCAGTTCCAAGTGTTGCCGTCCAGGTAAGCCAGTACATCCAAGAAATCATATAGCCAGTACTAGGACTAATATATTTTTTGGCATAAGCACCAAAAGAGCCTGAAACAGGCATGTGTACAGCAAGCTCTCCTAGGCAAAGCATGACCATATAAGCGATCGCGCCACCAAGAATGTAGGCAATAATTGCGCCAATAGCTCCAGTTTGTGAAATGACTTCCCCTGAACCTAAAAAGAGACCAGTTCCGATAGCTCCGCCTAGTGATAACATCACAAGATGACGAGTACTCATGGCTCTTTTTAAAGGTGCAGTACTGTTCTGATGCTGATGAGCATCTAGTTGATTGTCAGATGGCTGCATATTACACATTGAGAGAATTAAGAAAGACGCTATTTTAGATAAAATAGACAAATGTGCAATCTAGAAAGAGATAAAGAATAAACAGTAAGGTGACGATAGAGTCTTTTTATAATTTTTTAAAGCAGAATATGGCGTCCCTACGGGGATTCGAACCCCGGTTACCGCCGTGAAAGGGCGATGTCCTAGGCCTCTAGACGATAGGGACTTGATGAGGCAAACACAAAGGAGCGTGGTGGAGTCAAGCGGGATCGAACCGCTGACCTCTACAATGCCATTGTAGCGCTCTACCAACTGAGCTATGACCCCAGTTTGTGTGAGCGCAATATTAGGGGGGATGCGCTCACACGTCAACAAAAAAATGAATTAAGCTTCGCTAGTTGCTTCATTTTTAGGCAATTTTAGGCTCTCATTGAGTTTTTCCCAATTTTTAACTTCTTTCTTGCTTGGTCCACCCACAACTTCTAAGGCACGGCGTAAACGAGCAAAAGTTAAATCAGGCCCAAGGGTCACCATCGACTGCATTACAGGTGTTGAACTAGTTGAGCCTGCAATTGCGATAAAGAACGCTGGCATGAAATCGCGTAATTTAATCTCCATCTGGTTCGCAAGATCCATGAGGGTCTGGCTAACAGTGTCGTTATTCCAAGTAAACTGGCCTTCAAGACGCCAAATTGCAAATTGCAGACTTTGACGAACCTGTTCTTGAGTCAATTTTTTGCTTTCAAACATTTCAGCAGTAATTTGTGGCATATGGTTAAAATAGAAACCAGCCCAATTCACAGCTTCTGAAAGTAAATTAATACGTGGTTGAATGGCAGCTGCAATATCTTCTAAAGTGCTGCGATCACTTTTCCATGTTAATAAACGGTCTAATAATTGGCCAGGTGTTAAACCTTTGATCCATTGACCATTTAACCAATTCAGTTTTTCAACATCAAAAATTGGCCCACCTAGTGAAACACGTTGAATATCAAAGCTATCCATCATGTCTTGTAGCGTAAACACTTCACGCTCATCTGGCATTGACCAGCCCATACGGCCTAAATAGTTTAATAAGGCTTCTGGTAAAACGCCGATATCGCGGTAGTAGTTAATTGATGTTGGATTCTTACGTTTAGATAATTTTGATTTATCTGGGTTACGCAGCAATGGCATGTGACAAAGTGTCGGCATTTCCCAACCAAAATATTGGTAAAGCAACTGATGCTTCGGTGCAGATGGAAGCCATTCTTCACCACGTAATACATGAGTGATTTCCATTAAATGGTCATCTACAACATTCGCTAAATGATAAGTCGGTAAGCCATCATTTTTAAGAAGAACTTGCATGTCGACTTGTGCCCAAGGAATTTCAACTTCCCCGCGTAATAAGTCATTAAATTTACAAATACCTTCTTCAGGTACTTTCATACGGATGACGTGGGGTTCGCCCGCTTCTAAGCGACGAGTCACTTCTTCTTGAGAAAGTTTTAACCCGCGACCGTCATATTTTGGTGTTTCACCGCGTGCTTGTTGTTCCGCACGCATTTGGTCTAGTTCTTCAGCAGTAGCGAAACAATAAAAAGCATGACCTTTTTCAACAAGTTCTAATGCGTATTGCTTATAAATTCCCATACGTTCAGATTGGCGATATGGTGCATGAGGGCCACCTACATCTGGACCTTCAGACCAATTTAGGCCTAACCAACGCAATGAATCTAAAATCATTTTTTCAGATTCTGGTGTAGAACGAAGTTGGTCTGTATCTTCAATTCTTAAAATGAATTCTCCGCCATGTTGTTTCGCAAAACACATGTTAAATAAAGCGATGTAAGCGGTGCCGACATGAGGAAAACCGGTAGGAGAAGGTGCAATACGAGTACGAACTTTCATAGGTAATGGGTCAAAATAAAAATTGAAACTATTATAACGAAAAAGCCCAGTATTCTGACGTTTTATTTAACGTCAGTCTGGGCTAAAACTGAAACGAAGAGGGGGTGTTTCAGATTTTAAGAAGCATGCGGCTGAAAGATTGCCTGAACAAAACGTGAAAAACGTTCATGCTGAGCGGCAAGAAAATTTTGAGTCGGTGTAACGCGAATAGTGTTGAGTACTTTAAGCTCATCATCTGTAGAAGGTAATACAATAGGATTACGTTTCTGTTGATCTAAAGCTTTTTCAATAAGCGAAGTCTGCTTATCTGACCCGGTTTTATTTGGGGTATCTTTAAGTACTGCTGCTGCAGAAAACTGTGATGCTAAACCCAGCACCAAACTTAAGCTTAACGCTTTTCCATAATGAATTTTCATTATTAATCATCCCCTCTGTTCATTACATTTCATCTATTTTTTGAGTTTAACGAAATGTAAAATTACGGTAATGCTACGATTTAAACATAAATCTTAATAAAAAAGTGGAACTGTGTCACACTTTTTACAAAAATTATCTATATTTTGATCTACTCGACCCAAATGTAGGTCGTATGTATCCTTTACGCTTCATTATTTAACAAAATAATGTGTAGATAAAGTGAAGGTCCTCATTAAGTTGTAAGAATAATTACAAAAAATTTCAAAAATGAAATGAGTTAAACATCTTAATCTATATATTTTAAAGAGATTAATAAAAAATATATTAATATAAGTAATTGATTGTAAATTATAAAATTAAAAATATAGTAAAACTAAAACCAATGATGGATTTTGTAAATGAAAAAAATATCAATAATGGCTGTCGCGGTGTACTTGGGAATGGCAACAGCAGCTCAGGCCGCTACTTCTTTTTTAAACGTTTCTTATGATCCGACCCGAGAATTTTATCAAGAATATAATCAGGCTTTTGGGAAGTTCTGGAAACAGCGTACAGGTCAGGATGTTGAGTTTAAACAGTCGCATGGTGGGTCTGGTAAACAAGCTCGGGCAGTAGCTACGGGTCTTGAAGCCGATGTTGTAACGTTAGCATTAGCGAATGATATTGATGAGATTGTGAAAGCAGGTTTTATCCAACCAAATTGGCAAAAAGAATTTCCAAATAATTCTGCCCCTTATACGTCTACGGTTGTGTTCTTAGTACGAAAAGGTAATCCGAAAAATATACGTGACTGGAATGACTTAACAAAACCAGGTGTGGAAATTATCACCCCTAATCCTAAAACAGGAGGCGCACCGCGTTGGATCTATTTGTCGGCATGGGGGTATGCTTTAAAACAGCCGGGTGGAAATGATACTAAAGCTCGTGAGCTCGTTAAAAAGCTTTATCACAATGTGAAAGTGCTTGATTCGGGAGCACGTGGTTCACTTACAACATTTGCTGAACGTGGAATTGGTGACGTTTTATTGTCCTGGGAAAACGAAGCTTTATTGGCGACAAAAGGACCTGATAAAGATAAATATGAAATCGTTTACCCATCAATTTCAATTTTGGCAGAGCCTTCTGTCGCAATTGTAGATAAAACCGTAGATAAAGATGGTAATCGAACTTTAGCAAAAGGCTATTTGAACTTCTTATATTCACCGTTGGGGCAAGAGTTGGCGGCTAAACATTATTTCCGACCACGCAATGCACAAGTGGCTGCTAAATATGCAGCACAATTCCCAAAAATTAAATTATTTACCATTAATGATGTTTTTGGTGGCTGGGCTAAAGCTCAAAAAACTCACTTTGCAAATGGGGCTGTTTTCGACCAAATTTACGATGGGAAGCAGTAAATAAAATGTTTTAAAAACAGTAGACCAAATAGAAAACTTAAAAACTAAATAGTTATAGAGAAAGCAAGCAAACTTAAAAAAGTGAGCTTGCTTTCTGTTTTTGCTTAAAAAATGCTAACAAAACGGTTTTATCTATGAAAAATTAATATTTTCCTACAAAAAGCCGTTTGGTGTTGATCATAAACAAGGTGATAATGTGCAGTTACATTTTTACGCAATGATTTAACACCTATGTCGCATATTTCTGTCTTACTTTTTGAGACCGTTGAGAGCTTATTGGCAGATCGCACAACAGGGGTGTATATCGATGCAACCTTCGGAAGAGGTGGGCATACACGTTTATTGCTCTCTAAACTTGATGAAAATGCACGAGTATATGCATTTGATAAAGATCCTCAAGCACTGGAAGTTGCTGCTGCTTTGGCACAAGAAGATCCAAGATTTACGATCATTCATGCGAGTTTTGCTGATATCAAAGAGAAGATGCAGGAAATTGGCGTGATGAGTGTTGATGGCATTATGGCTGATCTGGGAGTGTCATCTCCTCAACTTGATCAGGCAGAACGTGGTTTTAGTTTCATGCAAGATGGTCCGTTGGACATGCGAATGGATAATTCTAAGGGTTTAACTGCGGCTGAGTGGTTACTTGAAATTGAAGAAGAACAATTAGCAAATATTATTTATCAATATGGTGAAGAGCGTTATAGTCGACGTATTGCTAAAGCCATTAAAAATGCTGGAAAACTAGATACAACTGCTCAATTGGCGGAACTTGTAAAAACAGCTCATCCAAAATGGGAAAAACATAAACATCCAGCGACACGTACATTTCAGGCTATTCGTATTGCTATTAATAAAGAGCTCGAAGATATTGAAGTGTTTTTGCCGCAAGCTGTAGACTTACTCAAACCGGAAGGACGTTTGTCTGTTATTAGTTTCCATTCTCTTGAAGACCGACTAATTAAGCAGTTTATTCAAAAAGAATCTACGTTAGCAGAAGATTTCGGTTGGGGAATGCCAGAGCAGCGGGTAGATACAAGAAGATTAAAGAAAATTTCACGGGTTCGTGCGAGTGAAGAAGAAGTAAAAGCGAACCCTCGGTCACGTAGTGCATGGCTTCGGGTTGCTGAACGCTTGGAAGAAAAAGGCGCGTAATGAAAAGCAGTGATGAAATCGCAACCACAGAAAACAAAGTGGTGAAAAAAGTTGTGGTGTATACAGTCTTGGTGGCACTTGTTTTTATAAGTGCCATGATGGTGGTATTTCAAGTATTTGAATATCGTCATGATTATAGAGAGCTTAGCTCTTATATGCGTGAACGTGATGATCTCAATGCTGAATGGGGGCGTTTGCTCATTGAGCAACAAACCTTTGGTGCAACGGCACAGATTGGTACACGTGCTGTAACTCAGCTACGGATGTTTTCTCCACCGGCTGCAGAAACGGTGGTAATTTCTTTACCAATGACCTCAGAGCAAAATAAGTAAGGCCTTGCTGTATGGTAGATAAGCGAACAAAACAAACACGGAAAAAACAGCAGTCTATTTCGGAAAAACCAAGTCTTGCCTTTGATATGTGGCGGTTTTATCTGCTCTGGGCAGTAGTGTTACTCTGTTTTGTTGTTTTAATTGCACGTGCATTTTATGTACAGGTAATTAATAAGGATTTTTTACAAAACAAGGCCAATGCCAATATTTTGCGTACTGAGCGTGTGGAAGCTATGCGTGGCGTGATTAGTGACCGCCATGGTGTGCCTTTGGCAATTAGTACACCGATCATGAAAATCGTAATGGATCCGCGTGATTATTTCGATACAAAGCATTTATATGACCAAATTACAGCGGAATTAAAGAAAGATCCGAACAATCGTAAATTAAAACGACAATTACCCGATAAAAACTTAAATCTTGATGAGTTGGCGGATGTCGTTGGTTTAGACCGTGCCGATCTTAAAAAGCAGATGAATGCACGGCCACGTTCTCGTTATCTGGTTCTGAAAAAAGAAATACCACCGCAACAGGCAGACCTTATTACGAAGGGTAACTTTCAAGGCGTCTATGCCGAGAAAACGTATAAGCGTTATTATCCTCAACCGCAGCCAAATGCCCAGATTATTGGTTTAACCAACAGTGAAGGCCAAGGGATTGAAGGCTTAGAAATGCAGCTCAATAAACAGCTGTCGGGTGTGGATGGCGAGCAAAAAATTATTCGTGATAAGCGCGGAAATCGCTTAAAAGTTTCAGAGGTTATCCGTGAGGGTGAACCGGGCGAAAACATTACTTTAAGTATCGACTCTCGTTTGCAATACATTATGTATAGAGAGTTGACTGCAGCTGGTGTTGCAAATAATGCCCGTTCGGCAACGGCAATTGCTGTAGATGTTAAGACTGGTGAAATTCTGGCAATGACCAGTTGGCCGTCATATAACCCGAATGATAAAAACGGTTTGTCTAATAAAGATGCCATGCGTAACCGCGGTGCGATTGATATGTTCGAACCAGGTTCAACCATGAAGCCATTTACAATTTCTTCTGCATTAGAAACTGGGCAATATACGCCTAACACGATTGTAAATACTTCTCCAGGTTCAATGCGTTTAGGTTGGCATACGATTCGTGATACCCACAACTATGGTGCTTTAACTGTTAGTGGCGTCATTATCAAATCTTCAAACGTGGGTTCTGCAAAAATTGCATTGTCACTTCCAAAAGAAACACTACCAAGCTTCTTTAATCGTGCCGGTTTTGGTAAACGCTCGGCTGTGAAGTTTCCGGGGGAAAGTTCAGGTTTAGTGCTTCCAGTAAGTAAATTGAACTCTTCTCAAATTGGTACCATGGCTTATGGTTATGGCCTAAACGCAACTATTCTTCAGTTGGCACAAGGCTATGCAATGCTTGCAAATCATGGTGTAAAAATGCCTCTAAGCTTGCATAAGCTCGATCAAGCACCTAAAGGGGAGCAAATTCTTGCTCCAAAAATTGCTGATCAGGTTTTGCTTATGCTAGAGCAAGTTACGATGCCTGGTGGTACTGCAAAGCAAGCTAATATTCCTGGTTATCGCGTTGGTGGTAAAACAGGTACAGCTCACAAACTTCGTGCAGACGGTAAAGGTTATTCAAATAATGAATACCGTGCTTTATTTGCTGGTGTTGCGCCAATTAGTGACCCACGTTTAGCTGTTATTGTCGTTGTTGAAAACCCACAAGGCCGTTATTACGGTGGTTTAGTTGCGGCCCCTGTTTTTGCACGCATTATGCAAGAATCATTACGTTTAATGAATGTGCCGCTTGATAAGCCCCTTGATACTTCAGTAAATCCTATTCGCAGGTAAGCTATGTCTGTTTCTTTTCAAGAAATTAATCCAGTCGAGATTAATGCACAGTGGTCTCAGCAGCCTTTTCATGGCTTTAGTCTAGACAGCCGTAAGGTTGAGTCAGGCCAAATTTTTATTGCTTTGACTAGTTATAGCCAACCTGAAAAAACGCGTGCTTTTGCTGAGTCCGCTTTAACTAATGGAGCACTGGCGATCATTAGCGAGACTGAGCTGGGTGTGGCAAATGAATGGGTATGTCCTGATGTACGTCAGCGCATGGGTGAGTGGCAAGAGCGTTATTTGCAATATATTGATCCTGTTAAACCAGCACGTATTGTTGCAGTAACAGGCACTAATGGTAAAACCACAATATCGCGTCTAGTAGCTGAATTAATTAGTTCACAACAACAGCGCTGTGCGGTGATGGGCACAACTGGTAATGGTATTTTGCCTGATCTGACACCATCAACTCATACTACGCTCGATGCTTTACAACTACAAAATGCATTACATGCTTATGCTAAGCAAGGTGCGACTTTCGCTTCTTTGGAAGCAAGCTCACATGGTTTAGAGCAAGGTCGTTTAAATGGTTGTGCGATTGAAATTGCTGTTTATAGTAATTTGAGTCGTGATCATCTGGATTATCATGGCACTTTAGAAGCCTATGCAGAAGCAAAGGCTCTCTTATTCCGTTTTAATTCTTTAAAAGTAGCTGTTATTAATCTTGATGATGAACATGCTGCTCTTATGATAAATGCGGCAAAACAAAATCCTGCACAGCCAAAGATTCTGACGTATTCACTTACCCAAAATACGGCTGATTATTATATTAGTGACTTAAGTTACTCTTTAGCTGGGGCGACTTTTAATTTAGTTAGCTCGCAAGGTTCTTTTGCTGTTCAAAGTCCATTATTGGGGCATTTCAATGTCGAAAACCTGATAGCAGCACTTATTGCTGCTGAACAAGCAGGTTTTGATTTAGACGCTTTAGTCGCTTTTGTTCCCAAACTCATTGGTGCGCCGGGACGAATGCAGGTCATTCGTGATGGCGAACGTTTATTTGTTGTGGATTATGCGCACACACCTGATGCTTTAATTCAGGTGCTTAAAACCTTAAAACGTCATGTATCTAATCAGCTTTGGGCAGTATTCGGATGTGGTGGGGATCGTGACCGTGGTAAACGTCCACTCATGACTCAAGCCGCTTTGGATGGGGCGAATCCGATTATTCTGACTTCGGATAATCCAAGAACTGAAGACCCTGAACAAATTTTTGCTGATATGAAGCAAGGAATTGATTTCTCTGGGCATCGCATGCAGGAAATTCATGATCGCCGTGAAGCAATTAAATTTGTTGCACAGCAAGCTCAAGCTGGTGATATTGTGGTTATTGCTGGTAAAGGTCATGAAAATTATCAAGAAATTAATGGTGTGCGCCACTGGTTTGATGATGTTGTCGAAGTACAATCAGCAATTGCTGCGCAACACCATACTGTAGACGCTGCTTACCCTGCACAATAGGATTATTTATGCATACTTCAACCACCAGTACCGTGCCTTTGGAACCGTGGACAGCTCAACAATTACAACAGGCAACGCAGGGTTATTGGCATAAAGACCAGATCCCTCAAACTGAAATTAAACGTATTTTGACTGACTCTCGTCATGCGGAAACTGGGGATGCCTTTTTAGCACTAAAAGGTGAGCGTTTTGATGCACACGACTTTGTAACTCAGGTTGCCGCGAATGGTTGTCAAATCGCCATTGTTGACCGCCCTTTAGATGTAGATATTGCACAGTTAGTTGTTGCCGATACTCGCTTGGCTTTGGGGCGACTCGGCGCTTATCGTCGTGAGCAAAATACCCAATTAAAAGTGATTGCTTTAACAGGCAGTAGCGGTAAAACCACCACTAAAGAAATGTTGGGAAGTATATTATCGCGCTTAGCTCCGACATTAATCACCCGTGGTAATTTAAATAATGACCTTGGTGTACCCATGATGCTGCTAGAGCTTCGTAAGGAACATCAATATGCGGTGATGGAGTTGGGTGCAAGCCATCAAGGTGAAATTGACTATACTTCTAAATTAGTTCAGCCCCATGTTGCAGGCATTTTAAATATTGGTACAGCTCATCTGGGCGAATTTGGTGGGCGTGAAGGTATTTGCCGAGCTAAATCGGAAATTTATCGTCATATTTTGCCAAATGGCGTTGCAATCGTGCCGCAACAAGATGATTTCACTGCTGAGATTCTTGACGCCGCAAAAGCACATCGTATTTCCACATTTGGTGTAGGTGGAGATGTGTATGCAACAGATATTGAATTATTGCCTCAATCAACAAATTTTACGTTACACACACCGCAAGGCGTCAGTGCCGTTAAACTCCCTTTTGCAGGTGAGCATAATGTTCAAAATGCGACTGCGGCTGTAGCTTTTGCTTTAGCAATTGGTATTGGACTAGAAGATATTGTCCAAGGCCTAGAGCAAGCTCAGGGGGCCAAAGGCCGTCTTAACTTTATTCAAAAGTCACCTTACTTATTTATTGATGATACTTACAATGCCAATCCGACTTCAATGCGCGCTGCTGCACAAGTGTTGTTGCAACAACAAGGCGTAAAAGTGATGGTCATGGGGGATATTGGTGAGTTAGGTGATAGCAGTTGGCAAGAACACCACGATTTAGGCCGTGATCTTGCTGAGCTTCATTTAGATCATATTATTGCAGTTGGGCAGTTTGCTCCAGCCGCTCTCGAGGGTGCAGACTCTCATTCCAATAAAGTGAAAGCATTTCAGACACAAGCTGAGGCGCTTCCATTTCTAATCAATCTAATCCAAACACATCAACCACAGTCCATGAGTTTCCTGTTTAAAGGTTCTCGCTTTACTCATATGGAAACGTTGATGGCTGATTTGATGGAGAAACTTTAAATGCTGTTATGGTTGTTTGAACAACTTGCGGGCTATCACAGTTCGTTTCAGGTCGTTCGTTATTTAACATTACGTTCTTTACTCAGTGTATTAACTTCACTGACCATTGGTTTGGTCCTCGGACCGATCATGATTCGTAAATTACAAGCGTTAAAATACGGTCAGGCAGTAAGTTCATTTGCTCCTGAAAATCATGCTAAAAAGATGGGTACACCAACCATGGGTGGGATTTTAATTCTGCTTTCAATTGGTATTAGTACTTTACTCTGGGCTGATTTATCTAACCCGTATGTCTGGATTGTGCTTGGTGTAATGGTTGTATTCGGTGCTGTGGGCTGGGCAGATGACTGGATTAAAATCCGCTATAAAGATAATGCAGGTTTACCTGCTCGTAAGAAGTTTTTCTGGACTTCTGTTGCATCGCTTGGGGCGGGTATTGCTTTATATTTAATTGCAACCCAACAGTCGAATGCTGAACATACTGCAAACATGCTGGATTTATTGATTCCATTCTTTAAGAATCTTTCAATTCCACTCTCTATGGTTCCTTTAGGCTTGGCATTTATTGTATTTACCTATCTAGTTATTAATGGTGCCTCTAACGCCGTTAACTTAACTGATGGTTTAGATGGTTTGGCAATCATGCCTGTTGTCATGGTAGCTACGGGCTTAGGTGTATTTGCTTACTTGTCAGGTGACATTCGTTTTGCTAACTATTTGCATATTCCATATGTGAAATATACCTCTGAGCTTGTTGTAATCTGCTCTGCCATGATTGGTGCAGGTTTGGCATTTCTTTGGTATAACGCACACCCAGCTCAAATCTTTATGGGTGATGTTGGCGCATTAGCTTTAGGCGCGATGCTTGGAACAATTGCTGTTATGGTACGCCAAGAAATCGTATTTGCGATTATGGGTGGTGTGTTTGTAATGGAGGCTGTATCTGTATTCTTGCAAATTGGGTCGCTGCGGATGCGTAATAAACGCGTGTTCTTAATGGCGCCGCTACATCATCATTATGAAAAGCAGGGCTGGAAAGAAACCCAAGTTGTGATTCGTTTTTGGATTATTACAATTATATTAGTAGTTTTAGGTCTAATGACTTTAAAATTGCGATAGATCTTATTTTAGTGTCAATATAAAGCCAGTTCTACTGGCTTTTTTTATTGGAGAGATGAATGACAAAAGTTGCTGGTCTAGACCAATTATCTGTAATTAATCAGAAAGTAGTTGGAGAGGGCGAAGTATTACCTCAAGTTGTGCTTAAAGATGGAAGTCAGGTGCAAACAGGAACTGTCGCTACAATGCTGCATAATATTGAATTATATAATGCAGGCCAAAGAGGCCAGATTGAGGAAGAATTAAAGATTGCTATTCCAACTTTAGTCAAAGTGGGGCTATTTGATTTATTTCATGTAGATGAATGGATTAAGGGAACAAATGCAGGGCGTACATTTGTGGGAATGCATGCAAAATCTTATTTACAACATAAAGAACAAGAGAATAGTTAAAAGTGACTAAGCAAATTTTAATGTGTCCTGTGTGTCGTCAGTCTCTCGATTTAAATGAAAAAACTTGGCGATGTGGACAAGGGCATAGTTATGATGTCGCTAAACAAGGTTATGTGAACTTACATGTTGTGCAACATAAACATAGTAAAAACCCTGGAGATACCCCAGAGTCGGTTGATGCACGAAGAGCTTTTTTACAAGGTGGTTATTATCAGCCTTTACAACATGCTGTAGTCGCTTTATTAAAACAATTAGATGTAAAAACCGTACTTGATATTGGGTGTGGTGAAGGCTATTACACCAGTGCTATGCAGCAAGTCGTTGAGCAATGTGTTGGTGTTGATATTGCAAAAAATGCGGTACAGCGCGCAGCAAAGCTTAATGCTGAGGTGACTTGGGTTGTGGGAACTGGTGCGACTTTGCCTGTGCTTGATCACAGCATGGATGCATGTACCAGTTTGTTTAGCCCAATTCCACAAGCAGAAATTGCTCGAGTTTTAAAAGATGATGGATATTTAATTGTTGTCACTCCTGCATCTGAGCATCTGTATGCAATGCGTGAGGCTCTATTTGAGCAGGTTAACCCTCATACACCAGAAAAGTTTGTAGAGCAGTTGCAAGATTTGTTTGAGCTCAAACAAGAGCAAATTATAGATACCCCTTTTGTGCTTGGCCAACAGGCTTTAAAAAATCTGATTGCTATGACGCCGTATGCTTATAAAGCATCTCCTGAGCGTCGTTTGCAGTTAGAGCAGCAATCGCAATTAGAGGTAACGGCATCTTTTCAAATCTATGTTTTTCAGAAACGTAATAAAACAGCTAGCTAACCGTACATTTTTAAAAGCGTAAAAAAAGTCATCATACGATCTATTTTTAAGAGCGCAAAAAAAGAAGCCATCTGATGATTTATTTTTAAGAGCGCAAAAAAAGAAGCCATCTGATGATGGCTTCTTTTTTTGCTATTCAATCTGATTAATCAGATTTTCTAGTTCATCTTTCTCACGCTTCGGCGCTGCTCCCTGTGAAGGTTTCATGGCAGGAGGTGCAGCTTTTGATGGAATAACAATTTCCTCACCTGGTAAATCTGAAAAGTCATTGTCATTGCTTAATTTTGGTTGGGGTGGTGCTGGGCGATATAGCGGGCGTGCTAATGGTGGAGCTGCACGATAAGTTTTCTTATCGCCTACCTCAGTCTCAGTAGTAATTTGTTGTTTGTCACGTGAAATAGGACCTTGAGCATCTTTATCTAAACGAACCCAAGATGCTGGCGTACCTTGCAATGCTTGACCCATAAAGTTAATCCAGATTGGTAATGCAGCAATACCACCATACTCACGTCGACCTAATGTTGTCGGTTGGTCGAATCCAACCCATGTTACAGTCACTAATTTGCCGTTAAAGCCTGCAAACCATGCATCTTTTGCATCGTTGGTTGTACCTGTTTTACCGCCTAAATCACTACGGCCAATTTTAAGTGCGGCACGGCCTGTACCATGCTCAATTACATCACGTAAAATGTTCGCCATATCGTAAGCAGAGCTTGATTTTAAAATACGTTGAGCTTGGCGATATTCGCTATTCGCTTTATCAGTTTGTTTAAGATTAAGTTGCTTAGCTGCCTTTTCTTTCTGCTCTACGTCTTTGTTAGTAACCTCAATCACTTCATCATCTGTTGTCGTAGCCTTCTGCTCGTCATCAGTTGTGTCTGGCGCATTAATACATGGAATACATGCATATTCTGGCTTAGCTTGATAAATCACTTTACCGTATGCATCTTCAATACGCTGAATAAAGTGTGGTTGAACGCGATAACCACCATTTGCAAAAGTTGCGTATCCAGTTGCCATTTGAATTGGTAAAACTTGAGGTGTACCTAGAGCAATGGTGTAGTTACGTGGAATTTGATCTTCTTGTAAACCAAAATCCATGAATAATTGGCGAGTACGTTCAATTCCCACAGTTTGTAAAAGGCGTACCGACACGGTATTACGAGACAAATACAAAGCACGGCGTAGAGGGATCATCCCTAAGTAACGACCGTCTGAGTTTCTCGGTGTCCACTTACCAATTGTGATAGGACTATCATTCACCATGCTGTACGGTGTCATACCGCGTTCAAGTGCCAATGCATAGACAAATGGTTTGATCGTTGAACCAGGTTGGCGCCAGCCTTGCAAGGCACGGTTAAATTTCGATTGATAGAAGTTATAACCACCTACAATTGCTTCAATTGAACCATCATTCGGGTTAATCGCAATAAGTTGACCTTGAACTTTTGGAACCTGAACTAAAGACCATGCTGTTTTTGCATCATTTGGACGTAAGCGAACAATATCTTTAACTTGAACAATTTGAGATGCACGTGAAGGAGCACCACCTACACTATTCGCATTGCGATAGGGACGAGCCCATGACATGCCTGACCACTGTACAGTTACGGTGGTACCATCTTGCATTAATGCATCAAAAGAGCTGCTATTTACCTTGGTAACTTGTGCCGGGTAGGTATTGGCATATACTCTAAATTCATTTAATGGTTTATCGTGTGCTTCCGCACCGCGCCAGCCATGACGACGATCGTAAGCTTCAAGACCATCTTGTACAGATTTCTCTGCAATCGCTTGGCGTTTAGCGTTGATGGTTGTATAGACTTTATAGCCAGAATCAATAGCTTGCTCACCAAAATGCTTTACAAGCTCTGAACGAACCATTTCGCCCGCATACGGGTGAATATTGTTTAAATCCCGATTGGGCATGTTTAGATTAATCGGTTCAGCTACAGCTTTTTGATATTCTCCTTGAGAGATATAACCCAGCTGTAACATACGGCCTAAAATCCAGTTGCGACGTTCAAGTGCGCGTTCAGGATTAACCACAGGATTGTATTTAGAAGGTGCTTTTGGCAAACCTGCAATCATTGCCATTTGAGCAATGCTGAGCTCATTAATACTTTTGTTGTAATAAATTTTGGCTGCTGCCGCGATACCGTAGGCATTTTTTCCTAGGAAGATTTTATTCACATAAAGACTGAGAATTTCTTCTTTAGATAAATTTTGCTCAATCTTTCGAGCTAAAAAGATCTCGGTTATTTTGCGTTTTAAGGTTCTTTCTGGACTTAAATAATAGTTCTTTGCAACCTGCATGGTAATGGTTGAACCACCAGTTTGCACATCAGAACCAGTCACACTTTCACTTAAAGCACGCCCTAAACCTTTAAAACTGATCCCGCTATGTTCAAAGAAAGAAGAATCTTCTGCTGCTAAAAATGCATGAATAAAAGCAGGAGGAATTTGTTTGTATTCAACTGGAATAGAAAGCTTACCACCATACTCAGCAATCAGTTGATTATCCGAGGTATAGACCTGTAGAGGTTTTAAAAGCGGAGCTTTTTTTAGTGAACTCATTTCAGGGAGTGATGGGGCGATATAGAGATACATGCCATAAAAGCCCATCGGAAGTGAGACTAAGATAATAATAATGATCAAAAAAATTGGACGCACGAAGCCCAAACTGGATAGCTTTTTCATGATAAGTAAGCTTTAATAAGATCGAATACAAACTAATTGTGGTCAGTATAGCCTTTAGACATGCGGATTGTTAGATGAGATATTGTATCCGTGTAAAAATAAAGACCTAGATTATTGGTTTGTAATTTTTTTTGGGGATAAAAAAATAATAGGACAATAGTGTGCTCAGGTTATATCGTAAACCGAATAAGGGGTTAATGGGTGTCGATATTAGTTCGACTTCTGTTAAGTTGTTAGAGCTCTCTGTTAAGAACGGTAAATATTGGGTGGAAAGCTATGCTTTGATGCCTTTACCCGAGAGCAGTGTAGTTGAAAAAAATATCTTGAATCCAGAGGCAGTAGCAGAAGCTTTGGAACGGGCGATGAATTTAGCAAATCCCCAAACCAGTAACGCTGCAATTGCTGTTCCAACATCGACGGTTATTCATAAAACCATCGAAATGGATGCAGATATGAATGATGATGAACGAGAAGTTCAGATTCGTTTAGATGCGGAGCAGTATATACCGTTCCCTTTGGATGAAGTGAGTCTTGATTTTGAGGTTTTACCAGATCGACTGCCTAATCCAAACCGTGTAAATGTACTTCTAGTTGCAACAAGAACAGAAAATGTTGAAACACGAGTAGAAGTGCTGGAACTGGTTGATCTAACGCCTAAGCTTGCTGATGTCGAAAGTTATGCTGTCGAACGTGCTTTTAGTGTATTTGCTGATAGTTTACCCATGGGTGCAAATACCATTGGTATTTTAGATATCGGCCATACCATGACTACATTATCGGTTATGCAAAGTGGCAAAATCATTTATACCCGTGAACAAGTCTTCGGCGGCAAGCAGCTTACTCTGGAAATTCAAAGCCGTTATGGTTTGTCATTGGAAGAAGCGGGACGAGCTAAAAAAGAACGCTCTTTACCCGATGACTATGACATCGAAGTCTTAGAGCCATTTTTAGATGCCGTTGTGCAGCAAGCTGCCAGATCTCTACAATTTTTCTTTTCTTCATCACAGTTCAATGAAATAGACCATATTTTACTAGCAGGTGGGAACGCCAATATTCCTGGGCTTGCCAAATTGTTGCAGCAAAAACTTGGTTACCGTGTGACCATTGCTAATCCGTTTTTACAAATGGGTTTTTCTCCTCAAGTCAACGTTCAAAAACTTGAAAATGATGCCTCATCGTTAATGGTGGCATGTGGTTTGGCTTTAAGGAGTTTTGATTAATGGCAACAATTAATTTACTCCCTTGGCGTGATGGGCTTAGGGAACAGCGCAAAAAACAATTTATTATTTTCTGTTTTGGGGTCGTTGTGCTGGGGATTACCACTGTATCTTCTGGGTGGTTTTATTTAAATCAAAAATTAGATGATCAAGAACAAGCTAATCAACTCATCACCAGTACAAACCAGAGTCTAGATCAACAGCTTAAAACCTTAAATGGCTTACAAGAACAGCGCGATGCCATTATCGAACGTATGAAACTTATTCAGGGGCTACAAAGTCAACGTCCTGTTGTTGTGCGTTTGGTAGATGAATTGGTGCGGGTGACTCCGGCAGCGATGTATTTGACTAAATTTAGCAGAACTGGAGATAAATTTACCATTGAAGGTAAAGCAGAAAGTCCAAATACGGTCGCGGAGTTATTACGTAATCTCGAAGCATCACCATGGTATCGCAATGCTTTTATGAACTCTTTCTTGGCGACCGAAGAGAAAAAAGATAAGACGGCGAGTTCACTGCTTCCTAGAGTAGAAGATAGTTATGGCAGTTTTGTTGTGACTGTTGATTTAGGAGAAATGGGGGTGACTACAACAGATGATACCGCCAATACGTCTGTAAGTGCGGATAAGGGGGCGGTTAAATGAGTCCAGATGAACTTCATGAGTTGTCGTTAGAACAAGCTCCATCTAAGAAAAAACAGATTACTTTAGAAAAATTTCTTCAGCAATTTAACACACTAGATATGAACAGTTATGGTAGCTGGCCATTATCTGTGAAAATTACGTGCTGGGTTTTTATTTTCTTTGCTGTATTGGCTTTAGGATACTTTGTTGTTATTCAGCCAAAGTTACAAGCAATTGATAATGCACAGGCGCAAGAAAGTAATTTGTTGAATGAGTTTCGCGAAAAGGATTCAAAATTACGTAACTTGCAGCAATATCAACTTCAACTTCAAGAGATGCAAGCAAACTTTAATCAGCAGTTAGAGCAACTCCCAAAAGAAACCGAGATTCCAAGCTTGGTTGAGGATATTAACTTAACTGGTGTGAGCTCTGGTCTGAAGTTTAAAAATATCCGTTTAGAAGATGAAGTGAAGCAGGAAATCTTTATTGAGCAGCCTATTACGATGGAAGCAACGGGGGATTATCACGCTTTTGGTGCTTTTGTGAGTAGTATTGCGGCATTACCACGTATTGTAACGATGCATGACTTTGTTGTAGAAGCTGCACCTGTTAAAGATAGTAAGTCAGATATTCCTGTACTTAATTATTCTATTAAAGCAAAAACTTATCGCTATATGGGCGCCGTAGAAAATGCTGAACATCCGGAAAACAACGCTTCGGCTTCTGTAGCACCTGTTTCCTCTACTGCTAATAAACAGTCGAAATAGGAGCATTACAATGAAACTTAAGCAAATTTCTTTTTCTATTTTGGCATGTTTAGTTTTAGTTGGATGTGACTCGAGAATTGATGCTGTAAATCAGCAAATGGCAAATATACGTAATCAGCCACCACAGCCGATAGATCCAGCACCTGTTTTCACGCCTGTGCCACAATTTAACTATGCGGCTCATCAGCTAAAGAGTCCATTTTTACCAAGCTCACTTGCTGCTGAGCTCAAAATTATGGCAGGAAAACGGGTATATCCAAATTTCTCACGTGCACCTCAACCTCTAGAAAGTTATGCATTAGAATCCTTAAACATGAAAGGAAGCATGCGTAATAACCGTGGGCAAGTATTGGCTCTTATCCAATCACCCGATCAGCAAATTGAACGGGTACAGGTGGGGAACTATATCGGGATGAACCAAGGGCGTATTACCCATATTGGTCCAACCCAGATTGATCTGGTGGAGATTGTCCCTGATGGGCGCGAAGGCTATGTGGAGAGACCAAGAACCTTAGTGTTAATTGGACCCGCACCCTAAAATTTAGGGAATAACAAAGAAAAAGTATTTTTAAAGATTATTTAATTGGGGATGGTTAGACAATGAATCACGTATTCAGTCAGTTTTCTATGGGGGCTGTAGCGGTTGCAATTATGCAGGTTGCATCTGCACAGGTCAGCATGACCAATATTGTACCGACGCAAATAGCGGGTCAGGGTACGGAAATTCGAGTGATGTTTAATGGTTTGCCGCCGCAACCACAGGCATATCAACTTGAAAATCCTTCACGCTTAATTTTAGATTTTAATAAAGCGCAGCAGAATCTCACACAGACAAAAGTAGCGATTGGAACTAATGAGGCGAGCTCGGTCGATGTAAGCTCTGATGATCAGCGTTCACGTTTAACAGTAAATTTAAATGAGGCAGGTGCTTTTACTACTCGTATTGAAGGCAATACTTTTATTTTAAAAATTAATTCAGCTCAAGCTGTAGCGAAACCCGTACCAACAAGTGTCGTGCAACCCCAAGGTGTTTCAAATATTGGTTTCCAGCGCGGTAGTCAAGGTGAAGGTCTTATTGTTATTGACTTGCTGGGAAGTAATACCCCTGTTGATGTTCAACAGCAAGGCAGCAAGGTCGTGGTGAGAACGTTAGGCTCTAAAATTCCTACACACTTAGCTAAACGCTTAAATGTAAATGATTTTGCTACGCCTGTTTCGACAATTGAATCTTATAATGAAAAAGGCAATGGCGTTATTACGATTCAATCTACTGGCAGCTATGAATATATGGCTTATCAGGCCGAAAATAAACTCACTATTAGCTTAAAGCGTCCGCAGGATAAAAACGTAACTTCTTTATATAAGACACCTAATTACTCTGGTAATAAGCTTTCTCTTGATTTCCAAGATATTGAAGTCCGTCGCGTTTTACAGTTACTTGCCGATTTTACTGGCCTTAATATGGTAGCTGCCGATAGTGTTCAGGGTAATATCACTTTGCGCTTAAAAGATGTTCCGTGGGATCAGGCCCTTGATATTATTTTAAAGACTAAAAATCTGGATAAACGCAGAAATGGTAACGTTATTTGGATTGCGCCTGTTTCAGAGCTGATTAAGGCTGAAGAGGAAGAAGCAAAAGCTGTCGCACAAAGTGTCAAACTTGCTCCATTACAAACCGAATATATTCAACTTAAATACGCTAAAGCTGGCGATATTATGGGTTTAATTACTCAAGGTTCAAATAATAGCAATGGTTTGCAGCATACTTCAGGTGGAGGTACTTCAACCTCTACTAACTTAAATACGGGTGTCGATAGTTTAGGAAATAACGTAGGAAGTTTATTGAGTCCACGTGGAACAATTACTCAAGATGATCGTACCAATACTTTAATTGTTAATGATACGGCTCAGTCGATTGATCAAATTCGTAAAATGATTGATTTACTGGATGTGCAAGTTAAGCAAGTGATGGTTGAGGCACGTATTGTTAGAGCATCTACTTCTTTTACCAAAGAGCTTGGCGTTAAGTGGGGAATACTATCTCAAGGAATTACCAATAATAATAACTTGCTGGTTGGTGGTAGTGAAACAACTTTATGGAATTTACGAGAACCCAAAAAAGATGAGACTACGGGAGGATATAAATACACGATTGAACGTCCAGATAACTTAAACGTCGATTTAGGGGTAACCAACCCAGCTGGAAGTATTGCTTTTGGTTTGATTAGCATGTCTGATTTTATGCTTGATCTTGAACTTTCAGCGTTACAAGCCGATGGTTACGGTGAGGTTATTTCTACACCTAAAGTGATGACAGCAGATAAACAACCAGCGAAAGTTGCAACAGGTCAGCAGGTCCCTTATCAGACCACGACTAATTCCGCTGCGGGTGCTACAGCAAGTACATCATTTAAAGATGCGCTGCTAAGCCTAAACGTAACACCAAGTATTACGCCTGACGGTAAGATCCAAATGAAATTAGATATTTCGAAAGATTCCGTTGCTGGTGCTGCTCCTAATGGAGAGTTAATTTTAAATAAAAATCAGATTAACACCAATGTATTGGTTAATAACGGTGAAACAGTCATTTTAGGAGGGGTATTTGAGCAGACGACAATTAACTCACAAACCAAGGTTCCTTTCTTTGGTGATATTCCCGTACTTGGACATTTATTTAGAAAAGATGTGAAATCTGATGATAAACAAGAATTACTGATTTTCGTTACGCCACGAATTGTTAATGACACTTTGGTGAGAAATCATTAATATATTTTTTAATGAAAGCAATTGAAATAGGTGGCGCCTTGCCAAGCAAAGCGTTTGAAACCCTGCCAAATATTTATTTGGTGGGGCCCATGGGGGCAGGAAAAACAACCGTTGGACGTCATTTAGCCGAAATATTAGGGCGTGAATTTTTAGATAGTGATCATGAAATTGAACGCAAAACAGGGGCTACTATTCCTTGGATTTTTGAAAAAGAAGGGGAATTCGGATTTCGTGCTCGTGAAACTATAGTGTTGAATGAGTTAACTTCCCGTAAGGCTTTGGTTCTAGCAACAGGCGGTGGTGCGATTACTCAAGCACCCAATCGTGAGTTTCTAAAGCAACGTGGTATTGTCGTTTATCTTTACACTCCAGTGGAACTACAATTACAACGAACTTATCGCGATAAAAACAGACCTCTATTACAAGTTGAAAACCCTGAACAAAAATTGCGAGATTTGTTAAAAATACGCGATCCTTTATATCGTGAAGTTGCTCATTACACGATTGAAACCAATCAGGGTGCTGCACGCGATCTTGCTCAAAAGATTCTGCAACTTATTTTGTCTAACACGCTAAAATAGCCAAACTTACTCGTGGTTTAATAAACTCATGCAAACTTTACATGTTGAATTAGGCGAACGCCGTTATCCTATTTTTATTGGCAGTCAACTTGATCCTAAACAGTTGCTTGAACCTTATATTCATGGTCAACAGGTCATGATTGTGAGTAACGAAACGGTCGCACCTTTATATTTATCTCACTATCAAGACGCATTAAAAAGTTTGGGTAAAACTGTAGCTACATGTATTTTGCCCGATGGTGAAAAATATAAAGATATTCAACATTTAAATTTAATTTTTGATGCACTCCTTGAAGCTGGTTTTAACCGAGATTGTACGGTTTTAGCTTTAGGTGGCGGTGTTATTGGTGATATGGCTGGCTTTGCATCAGCATGTTTTCAGCGTGGTGTTTATTTTGTTCAGGTTCCAACTACGCTTCTTTCACAAGTAGATTCAAGTGTAGGCGGTAAAACTGGTATTAATCACCCACTGGGTAAAAACATGCTTGGTGCATTTCAGCAACCTCAAGTTGTTTTGGCTGATATGGCTCAACTCAATACTTTGCCGGATCGAGAGTTGTCTGCTGGATTATCAGAAGTCATTAAATATGCCTTGTTAGGTGATGCTGACTTTCTTGTTTGGTTAGAGCAAAATATGGATGGGTTAATTGGACGAGATGCTGACCTTTTAGCAGAAGCTGTTTACCGTTCATGTGCTCATAAAGCCCGTATTGTTGCAAACGATGAAAAAGAGCAAGGCGAAAGAGCCTTACTCAACTTAGGTCATACTTTTGGTCATGCGATTGAATCTTACTTAGGTTATGGAAATTGGTTGCACGGTGAAGCAGTAGCTACAGGCATGGTCATGGCAGCGGATTTATCACAACGTTTAGGTTGGATTTCAAGCGATGATGTAGAGCGTACAAAAAAAATTATTCAACGCGCTAATTTGCCGATATCATGTCCGAAAATTCCATTGGATGAATTCCTTGGATATATGGCTCATGATAAAAAAGTCCTCAATGGTCAATTACGCTTAGTGTTGTTAAAGCAACTTGGACGAGCAGTAATTACTAAAGACTTTGATGTTGAACTCATGAAACAAGCTATTTTGGCAAATCAACACGGATAATAAATTAAGGTAACACATGACTGTATCACGTACACTTTGGCAGAATGTTCAACAATATATCTGGTTGGTGGGTGGTATCGTCTGCTTGTTTCTCGCTTTTCTTTTCTGGGTCATGACCGATAGTAAGAAGCTGGTTGAAGTTGAAAAATCGGCTGATTCAGATACGCCAGTGCAAATTCAACCAGAAAAAGTAGCAACAACTGCTAATTTAGGGGCTTTAGCTGATGAAGTTAGGCCTCTTGATTTAACGACTCGTACGGTTGCTTCAGGTCAGCATGAGGCAGAGTTCCGCGGTACAAAATTTATTAACGAAAACAAGAAACAGTGGACGCTTGAGCTATTTCGTGCATCTGACGAAGATATTATTAAAAACTTTTTAAAAAATCGTACTGATCGTAATAAATTTATCTATTTCCGTTTAAGCGGAGATAAGCAATCTGAACAATATGTATTGAGCTATGGTGTATTTAAACGTTCTGAAGATGCGATTCAAGAATTAACTCAACTGAATCTTGATTTGCCTGAGTCAATCAAACCTCAACCACAACAATTTTCAACCTATGCATCATTAGTAAATGATTTAGGGGCGGACGAAATGAAAGGTGGGATGAGTCAAACTTATGAAGTGCGATTACGTCCAGCCGCATTGCCTAAAATTGATGAGTCTTTGCTCATGGGTGCAGGTGTAAACGGTGCGATAAGTACGCAGCCGAAAGTGACTGCTCCAACAACGAATTCTACAACTCGGACAACTATTATTCGTCGGGATGCTGAGGGTAATGTTGTGGATGTACACCAGTCCAATTCTACAGATGCCTCTAAAAAAGTTCAACAAAATCGTGAAATTGAAGCCCCTTCTAAAAATGCAACAAATGAGGGCACAAGAGGGAATTAAGGATAAGAATAATGTGCACAAATATAGTGCAATAACAAAAGATATATATAATTTTTGATCAAGCGTGGTGCATATTTGGTCATTTATTAAAATGATAGCCTGAATAAAACTGATCTATTTTTAAGAAATATAAACACTTAAGCTAAGAAAATTATATTGGCATAGTTTTTGCTTTATTCTTGTGCTTATTAATGTACTGCTAACTATTTTGGCGCTCTAAAGAGTGAAGTCTATGCAGAGTCGTGGGGTCGAGCTGCTTTAAAAGAGTGCGAAATAAGTCAAAACATTTTTCTAGCAAAAACCAGTGTACGTAAAAATGGAACAGCGTATATTGGCTTATCAGCCCAAAATTTTTTTTTGCGAAACATTGAGCTAACTATCGTCCGTAGGCAATATCGCAGAAATAAGTTGTTTGTTTGACGCTCGAAAGAGCCTTATTGAAAGAAGGGTACGCTATGCACATGCCATCGCCTAATACTGTAGCTCCCGCTCAAGGTTTATATCAACCTGATGAGTTTAAGGATAACTGTGGTTTTGGACTGATTGCCCATATGAAGGGTGAATCAAGTCATCATCTTGTAGAAACCGCGATTCACAGTTTAAGTTGCATGACGCACCGTGGTGGTATTGCCGCAGATGGCAAGACGGGAGATGGTTGCGGCTTATTATTGGCGATGCCAAAGCAATTTTTCCGTGATGAAGCAAAAAAACTAAGCGATATTACACTTAGCGAAGTTTTTGCTGTAGGAACGGTATTTTTAAATGTCGATCCGGCATTAGCACAGCACTCTAAAAATATTTTAACTAAAGAAATTGAGGCTGATGGCTTACGCGTATTGGCTTGGCGTGTTGTCCCTACAAATAACGATGCACTAGGTGAAATTGCACTTCAATCTTTACCTGCTTTTGAACAGGTCATTGTGAACTGTCCAATGGGTGTAACTGAAGTTGAGTTTAACCGTAAACTATTCTTGGCACGTCGTCGTGCAGAACAACAATTACAAAATGATCCATCATTCTATGTGACTACGCTTTGTTCGACAGTAATTAGCTATAAAGGCTTGATGATGCCGGCTGCGATTGCTGAGTTCTATACAGACTTAGCAGATGAGCGTTTAAAATCACATATCGTGGTATTCCACCAACGTTTCTCGACCAACACTTTACCGCGTTGGCCTTTGGCGCAGCCATTCCGTTACCTTGCGCATAATGGTGAAATCAATACTATTACAGCAAACCGTAACTGGGCATTAGCGCGTACGCCTAAATTTGAAAATCCATTGTTACCGGGCTTAACTGAGCTTAATCCGATTGTGAACCGTACTGGTTCAGACTCTTCAAGCTTAGATAACATGCTTGAGATCTTGGTGGGTGGTGGTATGGATTTATTCCGTGCGTTACGTATGCTCGTACCACCAGCTTGGCAAAACGTTGAAACTTTGGATGCAGACTTACGTGCATTCTATGAGTTCAACTCTAAGCATATGGAAGCTTGGGATGGTCCAGCAGGTTTAGTAATTCAAGATGGTCGTCATGCCATCTGTATGCTTGACCGTAATGGTTTACGTCCTGCACGTTGGGTCATTACCAAAAATGATTACATCACCTTGGCATCTGAAATTGGTGTTTGGGGTTATGAACCTGAAGATGTTATTTCTAAAGGTCGCGTAGGCCCTGGCCAAATTTTAGTAGTTGATACTTTAACTGGCAAAGTACTTGATACAAAAGATGTAAATACACATCTTAAAAACATGCGTCCGTACCGTGAATGGTTGCGTGATCATGCAATTCGCTTAAATGCTAATCCTGAACTTGAAGAACAATTAGTTGATCAAGGCTTAACTGGTGATGCTTTAAAAGCAGCTCAAAAAATGTTTATGGTGACATTTGAAGAGCGCGACCAGTTGTTGCGTCCGATTGCTGAAAGTGGTCAGGAAGCTGTAGGTTCAATGGGTGATGATACGCCAATGGCTGTATTGTCTCGTCAAGTACGCCATGTGACTGATTATTTCCGTCAACAATTTGCGCAAGTAACAAACCCGCCAATTGACCCGTTACGTGAATCGATTGTAATGTCGCTCGAAACCTGTTTAGGCCGTGAGCAGAATGTATTTGAGCAGGGGCCAGAGCACGCAGATCGACTCATTATTTCGAGTCCTGTTCTGTCTAACTCAAAAATACAGCAAATTCGTACTATTGATCGTGCAGGCTATGAGTCTGTTGACATCAATTTAAACTATGCTGAAGAAGAAGGTTTGCAAGCTGCGATTACACGCATTTGTGAAGAAGCAGCACAAGCTGTTCGTGATGGTAAAACCTTAATTATTTTAACTGACAAAAATATTCGTCAAGGTTTTTTACCTGCAAATGCAGCACTTGCAACAGGTGCGGTACACCATTACCTCATTAAGACGGGTTTGCGTACTGATGCAAACATTTTGGTTGAAACTGGTTTTGCACGTGATCCACACCAATTTGCGGTATTACTTGGTTTTGGTGCTACAGCAGTTTATCCATACCTTGCATATGACGTAATTAATGATTTGATTGCGAAAGGTGAGCTTTTAGGTGATCCAATCCATGCTCAGGCGAACTTCCGTAAAGGTATTGAGAAAGGCTTATTAAAAGTTCTTTCAAAAATGGGTATCTCTACAGTTGCTTCGTATCGTGGTGGTCAGCTTTTTGAAGCAGTGGGTTTATCATCTGAAGTTGTAGATCAGTGCTTCTTGGGTGTTCCAAGTCGTATTCAGGGTGCAACATTTGTTGATCTTGAAAAAGACCAGAAAAAATTAGCTGCTACAGCATGGTCAAATCGTAAACCAATTGATCAAGGTGGTCTGCTTAAATTTGTGTTTGATAAAGAGTATCACGCGTTTAACCCAGATGTGATTAACTCATTACACAAAGCGGTTCGCTCTGGTAAATACGAACACTTTAAAGAATATGCTGAGTTGGTAAATAACCGTCCAGTAGCGACTATTCGTGACTTATTCAAGTTAAAAACAACGAATTCGATTCCAGTTGAGCAAGTTGAATCAGTTGAAGAGATCTTGCCTCGTTTTGACTCGGCAGGTATGTCTTTAGGTGCTCTTTCTCCAGAAGCACATGAAGCAATTGCAATTGCGATGAACACGATTGGCGGTCGTTCAAACTCTGGTGAGGGTGGTGAGGATCCAGTTCGCTACGGCACAATTCGTAACTCGAAAATCAAACAGATCGCATCTGGTCGTTTTGGTGTAACGCCTGCATATCTAACTTCTGCTGAAGTATTGCAAATTAAAGTTGCTCAAGGTGCAAAACCAGGTGAAGGCGGTCAGTTACCGGGCGGTAAAGTAAATGGTTTAATTGCACGTTTACGTTACTCAGTGCCGGGTGTAACACTGATTTCACCTCCACCACACCACGATATTTACTCAATTGAAGATTTGTCTCAGTTAATTTTTGACTTGAAACAAGTTAACCCGCAAGCAATGGTTTCAGTAAAACTGGTATCTGAACCGGGTGTAGGTACGATTGCAGCTGGTGTTGCGAAGGCATATGCAGACTTCATTACCATTTCTGGTTATGACGGTGGTACTGCTGCATCTCCACTTTCTTCAATTCACCATGCGGGCTCTCCATGGGAGTTGGGTTTAAGTGAGGCGCATCAAGCTCTTCGTGTAAATGACTTGCGCGGAAAAGTACGTGTACAAACGGATGGTGGTTTAAAAACAGGTCTTGACGTGATCAAGGCAGCAATTTTAGGTGCTGAGAGCTTTGGTTTCGGTTCAACACCAATGATTGCGTTAGGTTGTAAATATCTACGTATTTGCCACTTAAACAACTGTGCGACTGGTGTTGCAACTCAACAAGATCACTTACGTCAAGAGCACTACATTGGCGAACCAGAAATGCTCATCAATTTCTTCCATTTCATTGCGGAAGAAACACGTGAATGGTTGGCAGCATTAGGTGTGTCTTCATTGAAAGACTTAATCGGTCGTGTTGATTTACTCGAAGTATTACCGGGTGAAACTGAAAAACATGCTCATCTTGATTTAAGTGCATTGTTAACTTCTCATCCATCTGCTGACGGTAAAGCACAGTACTGTGAAGTACAAGGGAATGCGCCATTTGATAAAGGTGTGTTAGCTGAGAAAATGGTTGCTGAAATGCTTCCTGCAATTGAATCAAGTGCAGGTGGTCAGTTCAACTTCAATGTTGTGAACTGTGACCGCTCGATCGGTGCTCGTGTGTCGGGTGAAATTGCTCGTCGCTATGGCAATTTAGGCATGGAAGTACACCCAGTTGTGATGAACTTAACTGGTACAGCTGGTCAGTCACTTGGTGTATGGAACGCGGGTGGTTTACACATCCGTCTTGAAGGTGATGCTAACGACTATGTGGGTAAAGGTATGGCAGGTGGTCGTATCTCAATTTTCCCACCAAAAGGTTCACCTTTCCAAACTCAAAACACAGCAATTATTGGTAATACCTGTTTGTATGGCGCAACTGGCGGTAAGCTTTTTGCAGCGGGTACAGCGGGTGAGCGTTTTGCAGTTCGTAACTCTGGTGCATTTGCTGTAATTGAAGGTGCTGGCGATCACTGCTGTGAATATATGACAGGTGGTGTTGTGACTGTACTTGGTAAAGTAGGCCATAACTTTGGCGCGGGCATGACTGGTGGTTTTGCTTATGTACTTGACCTGGACAATGACTTCGTAGATTACTACAACCACGAATTGATTGATTTAAATCGTATTTCAACAGAATCTATGGAAGATCACAAAGAGTTCTTGTTGCGTATTATCGATGAGCATATTAAAGAAACAGGTAGTGCCTGGGCTTATAAGATCCGCAATGAGTTCGATTTCTACAGCCGTAAATTCTGGCTTGTGAAACCAAAGGCTGCTAATTTACAAACGCTTTTGAAAACAACACAAGCTGACCCACAATAATTCCACGACTGCAACGACATAGGCAGGTGCGGACAACAGTGAAAACCGCGCCTACCCACGGAGAGAGACATGGCAGAACGCCTAAATAATGACTTTCAATTTCTGGATGTAGCACGCCAAGATCCAGAGAAAAAAGATATTACTGTCCGCAAAGCAGAATTTGTGGAAATTTATAAACCTTTTACATCGGAAACAGTTACGAATCAGACTCACCGTTGTTTAGGTTGTGGTAACCCATATTGCGAATGGAAATGTCCTGTACATAACTACATTCCAAACTGGTTAAAACTCATTGCTGAAGGCCAAATTTTCCAAGCTGCTGAGCTTTGTCATCAAACGAATACACTACCTGAGGTATGTGGTCGCGTATGCCCACAAGACCGTTTATGTGAAGGTGCTTGTACCTTAAACGATGGGTTTGGTGCAGTAACAATTGGTAATGCTGAAAAATATATCAATGATACAGCCTTTGCTTTGGGCTGGCGTCCAGATATGTCAGGCGTAAAATGGACTGACAAAAAAGTTGCCATTATTGGTGCTGGCCCTGCTGGTTTAGGCTGTGCAGATATTCTAGCTCGCGGTGGTGTTAAACCAGTTGTATTCGATAAGCGTCCTGAAATTGGTGGCTTACTTACATTTGGTATTCCAGAATTTAAAATGGAAAAAGATGTGATGAAACGCCGCCGTGAAATTTTCACAGGTATGGGCATTGAATTCCGTTTAAATACTGAAATTGGTACAGATGTAACCATTGATGAATTACTTGCAGAATATGATGCAGTGTTCATGGGTATGGGAACTTATACCTACATGAAGGGTGGTTTCCCGGGTGAAGATCTTAATGGCGTTTATGATGCTCTTGATTTCCTAATCTCTAACGTGAACCGCTGCCAAGGTTGGGAAAAAGATCCAAGTGAGTACATCAGCTTAGATGGTAAAAAGGTGATTGTACTTGGTGGTGGTGATACAGCGATGGACTGTAACCGTACTTCATTACGTCAAGGCGCTCATGATGTAACGTGTGCATACCGTCGTGATGAAAGCAACATGCCGGGTTCTGCACGTGAAGTAAAAAATGCCTATGAAGAGGGTGTAAAATTCCTATTCAATCGTCAACCGATCGAAATCGTTGGTGAAAATGGCAAAGTGACAGGCGTAAAAGTAGTAACGACACAAATGGGTGAACCAGATAGTCGTGGCCGTCGTAGTCCTGAACCTGTTCCAGGTTCTGAAGAAGTATTACCAGCTGATGCTGTTTTACTTGCATTTGGTTTCCGCCCAAGCCCAGCGGATTGGTTTGGTAACGCGAATATTAGTCTTGATGGTTCAGGTCGTGTTGTCGCAGCTGAAAAACAAGAATTCAAATTCCAGACATCAAACCCGAAAATCTTTGCTGGTGGTGATATGGTGCGTGGCTCAGACCTAGTCGTGACTGCGATTTGGGAAGGCCGTCAAGCTGCTGAAGGCATTTTGGATTACCTTGGTGTTTAATAAATTAATGTGTTAAAACACTCAAAAAAGCCTACTTCAAGTAGGCTTTTTTATTGACTACCATTAGTCACTTTGATGTTTTTGGCAAATATAATAAGCTTTTTTGCCCTTTTTAGCTTTTTAAGCTCGCGACATACTCAAAACTTCCTTCTTCAATACAATAGGTGTTGAGTATGAACATCGCAGATATGACGGCAGAAAAATCATATTTAAATCGTCGAAAAGCGTTGGGTATTACAGTGCGTCGTCTTGAATTTAATCCAAAGGCGATCAAGCGGCACTATTTTGCAAATTCACCCCTCATGTCTCATTTTTTAACTGCACTCTCATCAACGTTTCCGGTGGGTGAGCAATTTTTTGTAAATAGCGTACGTAATGTGCGTGATAAAGTTTCAGACCCTCAATTACAAGCGCAAATTGCAGCTTTTATTGGACAAGAGGCTATGCATTCCAAAGCGCATGGCGAGTTTAATGAAGCTTGGCGACGTGATGATTATAATCTGGACAGTTTTCAAAATTGGCTAAATGAACGCGATAAATACTTAAGAACGATTCCACCTAAGCTGCAATTAGCTCTTACCTGTGCTTTTGAACATTTTACAGCTCTCCTTGGAGCATATGTTTTACAACATCCAGAGTTGTTAAAAACGTTAGATCAAGATGCGCTAAAACTTTGGGTATGGCATGCGATTGAAGAAATTGAGCATCGTTCAGTCGCATTCGATGTCTATCAACATGTATATGGAGATGACCGTATTCGTCGTTTACTCATGCGTAGCGTCACGACTGGGTTTGCGAGTCTGGCTTTTTATGGGACAACGCGTTTATTTTGGCAAGATAAGTGGAACAGCTTACCTAAAATCGGAGGTAATTTATTTGGGTCATATTTGCTGATAAAAATGCTTGTCCAATTAATGCCTGAATACTTCGCATATTACAAAAAAGATTTTCATCCTAGTCAAAAGGATTACGACAAAATGGTCGATTACTGGAAAAGCTCTTTAGCAGAAGACTATCAAATGGCAAGTTTTCAACAAGAAAAAGAACAAAGATTAAGTTAATAGATAACCGGATTTAAAAATCCGGTTTTTAAAAATCAATAAAATAAAAGCAACACAATAATGCCAAATTCATCATACAATCGGGTAAAGAGGTCAAAAATATAAAGAAAAACTTGAGGATAATGTGACGATGAAAACGTTGAAACAATTAGCGATCGCAACAACACTTGCCAGCACCTTACTGTTTTCAGGATGTGGCTATAATACTCTACAAGTAAAAGATGAGGCTGTGACAGCAGCGTGGTCTGAAGTACAAAACCAATACCAACGTCGTTCAGATTTGGTGCCAAACCTTGTCAATGTGGTAAAAGGTTATGCTAGACATGAAGAGCAAGTATTAACCGAAGTAACACAGGCACGCTCGAATGTTGCAGGTTTAAAAGTTGATAAAGAAGTTCTAGAAGATCCAGCTTTACTTGAAAAATATCAACAGGCTCAAAGTCAATTAACAGGGGCATTATCTCGACTTATTGCTGTGTCTGAAAACTACCCAGATTTGAAAGCCAATACTCAATTCCAAGAATTACAAGTTCAGCTTGAGGGTACAGAAAACCGTATCGCAGTTGCACGTAATCGTTATATTACAACAGTGCAAGATTACAACGGATATGTGCGCCAGTTCCCGCAAGCAGTGACTGCAAAAGTAATTGGTATGCATCCTAAAGCCAATTTCTCTGCAGAAGCTTCTGCACAACAGGCTCCAAAAGTTTCTTTTGATTAATTTTATAAATCAAAGAGAGTGCCGTATGAGAAATACTATATTGCTTCAGTCTAAGCAAATTAAGGTCTTTATTGCGACCTTAATTTTGCTCTGTTGTAGTGTTCTTTTTCAGAATACGGCATGGAGTGAAAGTAATATTGCAACTGCTACTGATGAAACCGACACAATAGTAGCGGGCAAAATCATTCAAAAACAGCAAAATCAAGCTGCTGCAACTAAACTAGAGGGGCAAGCTGCTTCAAGTGTTGCTGCTTCGCCTAAAGTCGCTAACGATATGGTAGACGGTGAATTAATTCGTGGTTTGCCAACTTTAAATCAGCCTGTTATTGATCAAGCTAACATTTTAAGTGAGGCTGAGAAACAGCAGCTCGACCAAAAAATTCTAAGTTTATACCAACAAGGTAAAGCGCAGATTGGTATTGTGATTGTTCCTACCACTGGCCAAGAAGATATCTTTGATTATGCGTTACGTGTTGGTGAAAAGTGGCAATTGGGATCATCTAAACGTGATAATGGATTACTCATTGCAGTCGCTGTAAATGACCGCCGTATACAAATTTTAACCGGCTATGGTTTAGAAGGTGTGTTACCTGATATTGTGGCAAGTCGGATTATTCGAAACCAAATTACACCTTATTTTAAACAAGCCCAATATGCGCAAGGTTTAAATGCAGGTCTGGATGAAATTGGTAGAATTTTAAATCTTGACCCAGAAGTAGCTCAGCAAGCTGCTCAAGATTTAAAAGAACGCCAACATCAAGCTGCGGAAGAACAACAAGCCAAACAAACAACGCTGACAATGGCTTTATTTATTCTGGTTGCTGGAATTGTGGGTTCATTTATTGTCGGTCGTCCACTTAGTGCCTCTACAGCAGGTGTCGCTGCTGCAGTAGCAGGTTTTGTAAATGGTGCTGGGCTAGTGACTAGCTTATTACTTGGTTTTGGTATTTTCTTTTTACTCATTACTTCAATTGCCCAACTTATTTTACAGGCCATTTTAAGGGGTTCTGGTGGGGGCGGTCGCGGAGGTGGCTTCGGCGGTGGTGGCGGAGGCTATGGCGGTGGTGGAGGTCGTTTTGGTGGTGGAGGTGCTTCAGGCTCATGGTAACAACATCAGAAACAACACAAATTATTACTCAACCAAAAATTGAGGAATCAGTAGAACCTAGCCTAAAACGTTGGTTCAAGCACTTTTGTTACTTGCCAGCCAGTAGTCGTTATTTTTCAAAACAAGATAAACAAGCCATTGCTGATGCGGTACAGCAGGCAGAACATGGGCATGTTGGAGAAATACAGGTTGTAATTGAAGGCCATATTCCATGTTTACAAGCCTATAGACAAAACACGCGTTTAAGGGCACAGCAGTTATTTGCAGAGTTAGGCGTTTGGGATACGGCATTAAATAGCGGCGTATTGTTATACCTAAATTTATGTGAACGTACTGTAGAAGTTATATTTGACCGTGGTATTAGAAATGCGACTAACGATCAGGTCTGGCAGCAGATTTGTGAGTCTATCGTTCAACAACTTAAACAAAAACAATATCAACAAGCTGTCGTGATGGGTGTGCAGCAAATTGGAGAGGTATTGTCACATTTTTATGATGAGAACATGCCAGATCAATCCAATGAATTGGGAAATGCTCCAATTATTATTAATTAAGTTATTTTCTAAAAGTTCTATATCCATAATTTTAAAATTTTATTTCTTAAGGTGGCTGACAAAAAATGTCACCTATTTATTTATTTTTAAAGAGAATTTGCTCACAAAAACAAATATAAAGTTTGATAGATTTTGTTTACTTTTTTTGATGTGTGATCTGTTTTAATCAAAAGTTATGTGACGATTTTTGTCAGTTATTTACAGTGATTTTAGATTAAGTAAATTTTAAAATCAATATAAGTTTTTGTTTTATAAGTAAAATAAAAGTTGGCATGGTTGCTGCTATATAGTTGAGAGCTGAAAAAGCTTATATAAAAACATACATACAATCTTTGGGGAAAAAGGCTATGAATGCACAAAAAGGTTTTACATTAATTGAACTCATGATCGTGGTTGCGATTATCGGTATTTTGGCAGCAATTGCGATTCCTGCATACCAAAGCTATATTGCTAAATCACAAGCTTCTGAAGCCTTTACATTAGCAGATGGTTTAAAAACAACAATTGCTACTAATTTGCAATCAGGCACTTGTTTTGCTTCTGGCGCCGCCGCTGCCGCTGCCGCTGATTCAATCACTGGAAAGTATGGAACTGCAACTATTACAGCAGATGCAACTGCGGGTGGTAGTGGTTGTGGTGTTAGTTATACATTTAAGGCTACTGATGTATCAGATAAATTAACAAGCAAAATAATTGGTATGTCTGTAACTGAAAATGGTGTAATTAAGCCATCAACTGTTACAGTAACTGATACTACCCTAGCTGATTATTTACCGCAGTCTTTTAAATAAAAATATAAGTATTTGAAAATATTTATATTTATTTAAAAAAACGCATCTTTAGGGATGCGTTTTTTATGTATAAAGTAATTGTAATCAACAATAATTAATTAGAACTTTAGATTCTTCAGTTGACTAAGTTATCTGTATAATTCCCTGCAAGTTCTAAGTCTTTTCACTCGTCACTATGCAAGTATTCTTCCTATTCCTCGCTGCAATCCTGTTAGGTTTTGCATGGTTGTCTCCATTTCACTATAGCCCTTGGGTCATGTTTTCGAGTGAAGTGAGTACTTTTGGGGCTGGATTATGCGTATTAGCCGCTCTAATTCAGCAAAATATTAAAATTCCTAGAGCACAACTATTGTTGCTGCCATTTACTTTAATTCCAGTAGTGCAGTGGGGTTTTGGTTTAGTTTTTGATCTGAGCACAGCCTTATTGAGTTCATTTTACTTGTTAGGTTTTTGGTTTATGGTCTTGGCTGGTTATAACCTGTCTTTAGATCAACAAAAGCGTGATCAAATCTTTTCGGGTTTTAGTTTACTCGTAATTATAGTATCCCTTGGCACTAGCTTTATTGCAATTTGCCAATGGTTGAATATTGAATCACATTTAATTTATACACTTCATCTAATTGGTAATCGTCCTTACGGTAATTTTGGTCAACCTAACAACATGGCGACATTCTTAATTATCGGGTTGTTAGGATGTTTATATTTATATGAAAAAAATAAAGTAACGTTGTGGTTATTATTGCCTTCAGCATTGATTATTTTATTTACCATTGCATTGAGTCAGTCTCGAACTTCATGGATCGTTTTTCCATTCCTATTCATCTACTGGGGGATTAAGCAATTTAAGAAGCAAAAAAGATTTGGATTTACTCAAGGCTTCTTATGGTGCTTAGCTTTTTTTCTAATTGCGGGGCTAATTTTACCTTATATCACTCAATTTATTGAATTCTCTACAAATACAGAAATTACTGAAACAAGTTCGTTTGTCGCGCGTGCGGGGTCGGGGCATGAACGTATAGGGATGTGGATACAAATATTGCATGCTATAGCTCAGCAGCCATGGTTAGGATATGGATGGAGTCAAACTAGTGTCGCTGTAGTTGATAGTATTCAATATGGGACAGTGCATGTATGGTTCAATAGTGCTCATAATATGCTACTGGATATCATCATCTGGAATGGTATCCCATTAGGCGCTGTAATCATTACTTACTTTGTTTTTTGGTTTCTTTGGTTAAATCAACAGGCTAAAAATACCATCTCAATTATAGCGATTATGATGGTATGCGCAGTGCTTATTCATGCTATGTTTGAGTTTCCACAGCGCTACGCTTATTTCTTGCTTACCTGTGGATTCCTGCTTGGTATAGTACAAGCCGAGACTCCTGTGCTTAAAGGAATTGTCCTCAGTAAACATCTTCTTCGTTTAACATGGGTTGTAGGCTTGCTGCTTATTATTGCAATTCTACGTGATTACAATGTCTATGTTCTGAATAGTAATTTACTTTATAAGAATAAAAAACCAAATGCAGAGTTCATGGGAAGCAGTAAAATTTTTGTTTTAACGCAGTTTCAAGAGCGTTTAAAATGGATTGAACTTGATCCAAAAACTAAATTATCTGAAGCTGAGCTAGTCCAGTGGGGTAACTCGGTAAAGAATAAAGCAACTCCATATAATTTACGTAAAAATGCAAAATTGCTGGCTTATAATGGAAAACCAGAGCAAGCAGAGCAGCAATTATTAATTTTAAAGCATCTCTATAAGCAAAAAATAACGCTACCAGAGTTATTAAAAGAAAAGTAAAAAAAATCCCCTTGTATTTAAGGGGATTTTTTTATGAGAAATTACATTTGACTCTGGATGTAATTTTCAATACCAACGCTGCCGATAAGGTCAATTTGGGTATCTAACCAGTCCCAATATTCTTCTTCTTTTTCTAAAATTTCTTGAACGAGATCGCGCGTCACATAGTCTTGTTCTGTTTCAGCGAGTGCAACTGCTTTTTGAATTGCTTCTATATTTTCTTTCACTTTACGAATGTCACATTGCAGAACTTCTTCTGTATGCTGGCCGATATAAAGTTTGCCTAAGTGCTGAAGATTAGGTAAGCCTTCCAAAAATAAAATACGTTCAATAATTTTATCTGCATGCTTCATTTGACGGATGGATTCTTTGTATTCAGCAGAGCCAAGCTGCTCAATTCCCCAATCATTAAACATGCGTGAATGTAAAAAGTATTGATTAATTGCAGTTAGATGATGATACAGCACTTGGTTGAGCTGATTAATAACATCACGATTGCCTTTCATTGTAGCTACTCCAAAACAATTTCTGCCTTAATTCAATTAAGGCAATCTATAAAACCATTCTAGTGAACAAACACTGATATGGCGAGTAATTTATAGAACAGCAAATGAAAATCGCAATCAAAAACAACACAATATTAGGAAAGGAGAGTTTCCACCAAAAAAAACCGCTTGAATGAGGAACTAGTAACGTTCCGCAAAAAGCGGTGGAGGAGCTAATAAATACTATTAAATTTTTATAAATCTTTTACGCAGCTACAGAAATACGAGCAGCGATTTCTGCTAATTCTTCATTAATAATAGCACGTGCTTCTGGTGCACAGCGTCCACAGCAAGTACCAAGATCAAGCAAATCACGAATTTCGCGATAGCTTTCTGCGCCATTTTCAACAGCGTCTTTAATATCTTGATCGGTAATGCCACGACACAAGCAAACGTACATGGGAGTGATCCCCAAATATAAATGCGATAATTGATATTATTGATAATTATTATCGTTTGTCAATGAAATTCATTTAAAATCTCATTTATTATTATTGGGAATTTGGATAAAAAAATACCACCTGAGCGGAAATCTGAGTTATGTTCAGATTTTATACAAAGGTGGTTCATGATTTAGAGTTAAAAATTTAACGGGAAATATTTAATGTATTTCTATATCTTATTGATTAATAACTACAATACCATCCATTTCAACTAAAGCACCTTTTGGTAAACTTGCTACACCAAGAGCTGCACGTGCAGGATACGGTTGCGCAAAATATTCACCCATAATTTGGTTTACAAGTTGGAAGTTTGATAAATCAGTTAGAAAAATATTGAGCTTGGCAATGTCTGCTAGAGAACCGCCGGCAGCTTCACAAACTGCTTTTAAATTATCAAATACACGGCGAATTTGAGCTTCAATACCTTCTACAAGTTCCATACTGTATGGGTCTAAACCAATTTGCCCTGAAAGATATAATGTATTATCTACTAAAATGGCTTGAGAGTATGTGCCGATAGCAGCAGGGGCATTTTCAGTATGAATTACTTGGCGGGACATTTGGTTCTCCTTGATTAAATCTCATTTCATCATAATCGATGATCGCTTTGGACAAAAGTATCATCGATTTAATTGATTAAGTGGATTTGGAAAGTTTGATTTTGTTAAAGAAACATAAATCTGACCAATAGCCCTTGTAAAGACTTAGCTTACTTTTGAAATTTCCATCTGTGGATTAGGCGCATCCAAACGCTCAATACGTGGAAAACCATAATGCATGCGTAAGTCACGGATGACTTTTGCAATATGTTTACGATTGTTCACTACAATATTAACGAAAGTTCTTTGCTCATTTGAGTGAACCATTTCTACCCCTGCATTATTTTTACGACATTGATAGATCAGGTCTGATACCTGCTCATCATTCATTGCCATTTCTATAGCGAGGTAGGCTGTAAAACGAACATCATCTACGTCATCTGCTTTCCATTGAAGCGGCATAATATTTTCAGGATGTAGATGTTGTTCATGTAGCAAGTTATGGCAGCGGATACGATGCACAATTAACCCACGACGTGTTAAATGTCCTTGAATTGGGTCGCCCAAAACTGGATTACAGCAATGCGCATATTTAACGTCGATACCTTCAGTACTTTGAATGAGTCGATCTGAATTTTCCACTTGTGGATGCTTGTCATGAGCAAATAAGTGATTAGCCACAAGTTGAGGTAGTAGGTCGCCAACAGCAATTTGTTCAAACAATGTATTTTTATTATCGATGTGACGCCATTGAAGTAAATCTAACCAGTCGGCTTCAGAGAGATCATTAATTGAACGATTGAAGAGTTTCAGTGCTCGAGAAAGTGCTTGTGCACCGACTAAACGTTGTTCTTCAATATCTTGATCTTTAAGAACATGCTGTAAGGCACGGCGAGCTTTCTGAGTGTTAATAAAACTTAACCAGTCTGGGTTTGGTGTTGCTAAAACATCCGTAATCACTTCAATAACCTGACCGCTGATTAATGGTGTCGACAGTGGTTTAATCTCGCCATCTACTTTTGCACCAACGGCATGGTTTCCTAAAAATAAACTGGCTGAATAAGCAAAATCAACTACGGTAGCACCTTGTGGTAACTCATGGAGCTGGCCATGTGGAGTGTAAACCCAAATTTTTTCTTGATGTAAGTAATCTAATAAATCATTGAAGGTCGTTTTTGCACATTCTCCATCGATCAGCGTATTCAGATTTTGCATTGAAGCTTGAATGGCTGAACGACAAGTTTGCGGTGCATTTTCACCAAGCACTACTCCAAAACGAGCAGCTTTACGCATAAGCTCAGTTTGAATGGTAAGAGATAGTGTAGTTTTTTCGCCTTTGAGCTTAATTAATAAAGACTGGTTGCCACCCGGTAGCGGACGACGGATATGGTCCTGATATTGAATGACCTGAAAGTTTTCTCTTAAAGCATCAACTAGGCGGTCACAGTCGGCAATTGATTGTAAAACGATTTCAAAAGCATGGCTGTGAGTAAGCTCTTGTAAATCCATCTCATTTTTAACGAAATGGCGTAATAATTCGATATTGTTGTTTTTCTTTTTAATGCGGCCTTGAATATGATAATTATGAAGAAGTTCAGCGAGGTTTTGTTCCCAGATGCTTTGATATTTACATCGCTCTGGTTTGGTTAAACGTAGTGCGTTTTGCACGTTATCAAACATATCAAGATCAAGATTTTGATAACAAAGATTTTCTAGATTATCACCCATTTCATTCATGCCGACTAATCTTGCCATTGGCACAAAGATATCAAGAGTTTCTTGAGCAATACGGGCACGTTTATCTGGACGCAAAGCACCTAAAGTTGTCATATTATGATAGCGGTCAGCTAATTTAATAATAATGACACGTGGGTCCTGTAGGGTCGCTTGCAAGATTTTTCGGAATGAGGCGGCTTTGTTATATTCTTTATCACTTGATTGGCTAAGTTTGGTTACGCCGTCAACCAGCTCGGCAACTGTCAGGCCAAACTTTTCAGTAATATCTTCTTTTGTATATTGAGTATCTTCAATAACATCATGCAAAAGGGCTGCCATTAAGGTTTCAGCATCTAAACGCATGTTCGCAAGAATACAGCTGACAGCAATTGGATGCAGAATGTAGGGTTCACCACTTTTACGTGTAATGCCAGTATGCGCTAGATCGGCAAAATCACAGGCAGCAAGCACTTTCTCGACTTCACTTACCGATAAGTAAGGGTCAATAATCAATTTAAGCTGTTGCTTGGCTTGGCTGACCTCTTCGCCTGGCATAAATCACCCTTTTTCCTAATACTGAAAAACTAAATCTATCTACTTCTTAATGAAAAGCATATTGCGGAACTTGTCAATTTTTTCATTTGAAAAAGTGTATTTTTTTTTCAATGAAAATAATTGCTTTTTTCAATATCTTTAAATTCAAGACAAAGCCAAATAAAAAACCACCGCAGAAAAACGATGGTTTTTTTATGAAACAGAATTAATTAGAAAGAAAAACCTTCTAAATTCAAGCTGTTTGTAGAAAGAGCAAGATCAAGACTAGAAGTTTGATAATCTTGTTCACGTTGCTTAAGAATTTCTTTCGTAACGTGCCCTGCCGCGATTTCGCGCAAAGAAACTACAGTCGGTTTGTCGTTATCCCATTCTACAGTTGGCTCCATGCCTTGACGTGCCAATTGACGAGCACGTTTACTTGCAACGAGCACAAGCTCAAAACGGTTGTCTACATGATCTAAACAATCTTCAACGGTGACGCGTGCCATAAAAGTTCTCGTTTTGGAATGGTGAATTTGAACAGACTAAACAGTATAAAAGGCTTTCGATCTAGACTCAAGTTATTCCTGTTTTGGTTGAGGAGTAATCAAGTCTTGAATTAATGTTTGATAACGTTTCGCTTGCTGAGAGAGCACTAGACGGTTTGCTGTAATTACAGCTTCAATCTCATGTAAGGCTTTATTAAAGTCATCATTAATAATGATGTAATCAAAGTTCGTGTAATGCTGCATATCTTCAACTGCACAGCTTAAACGATGTTCAATGACTTCAACTGAGTCTGTGCCGCGGTTAGATAAACGCTGACGAAGATCAAATTGTGTTGGCGGTAAAATAAATATTTGCTTGGATTCAGGAAAAAGTTTGCGTACTTGCTCTGCACCTTGCCAATCAATTTCAAGTAGAACATCGTGTCCTTGAGCTAACTGTTGTTTTACAGTTGCTTGAGAAGTGCCATAGTAATTACCAAATACTTCAGCGTATTCAATAAAACCGTCATGGTTGACTTGGTCTAGAAATTCATCTTTTGTAGTGAAGTGATAGTGAACACCATCTAATTCACCGGGACGTTGACCTCGGGTAGTATGTGAGACTGAAACATGTAAATTGCTCACACGGTCAAGCAGGGCTTTCACCAAAGATGTTTTGCCCGTTCCTGATGCAGCAGAAACGACAAACAATAGACCCGACATGATATTTTTCCTGATATGATAAAATATCTTCGCTATTGTAGTGTACCGTGCGTTTAAACTGAATAGTTTTAATTGCAAATATTCAAGAGAAATTCCCCTGTTTTATTAATTTTGAGGCTGTTATGGAAATTGTGTTAGCTAATCCGCGTGGTTTTTGTGCCGGTGTTGATCGAGCCATAGCAATCGTCAATCGGGCTTTAGAATGTTTTAACCCTCCTATTTATGTACGTCATGAAGTTGTACACAATAAATTTGTTGTTGATGACTTACGTCAAAGAGGGGCGGTTTTTGTTGATGAACTAGATCAGGTTCCGGATGACTCAATTGTAATTTTCAGTGCTCATGGTGTTTCAAAAGCTGTTCAGCAAGAAGCGGAGCGCCGAGGTTTAAAAGTATTTGATGCAACTTGTCCTTTAGTTACTAAAGTTCATATTGAAGTGACTAAATATGCACGAGAAGGTACTGAAGCCATTTTAATTGGTCATGAAGGGCACCCTGAAGTTGAAGGAACAATGGGGCAATATGACAAATTGAAAGGTGGTGACATTTATCTAGTTGAAGATGAAGCTGATGTTGCTGCGCTTGCAGTAAGACATCCTGAAAAACTTGCATTTGTAACTCAAACAACTTTATCTATTGATGATACTGCTAAAGTTATTGATGCTTTGCGTGCAAAATTTCCTCATATTCAAGGTCCGCGTAAAGATGATATTTGCTACGCAACTCAAAACAGACAAGATGCTGTACGTGACTTAGCAGAACAGTGTGATGTGGTATTGGTTGTAGGCTCACCTAACTCATCAAATTCAAATCGTTTACGCGAGCTTGCCGAGCGTATGGGCAAGGCAGCTTACCTTGTAGATAATGCTGATCAGTTAGAACAGTCATGGTTCAATGATACGTGCAAAATTGGTGTGACAGCGGGTGCTTCAGCACCAGAAATTCTAATTAAGCAAGTAATTCAACGTTTACAAGACTGGGGCGCGCAAGCACCTAAAGAATTAGATGGGCGTGAAGAGAATATAACTTTTAGTCTTCCTAAAGAATTACGTATTCATGTGACTCAAGCATAAAGTGTGACTTATTTAACATACTGATTTTAAAATAGTAAACAGATAATTGTTGATATGACAGTTATCTGTTTTTTTATACCCTTTATCTGCTTTGTATTTGTTTTGTAAATCTAAACCGTAAAATTTAAATAATAAATAAAAAATTCTTAAGTTTATTTGGGGTTCTGGGGATGAGGGGAATTATTCCGCAAGACGGGTTCACCTTGGTTGAGCTTATGGTGACGATTATAGTAATGGCCATCATCGCGATGATGGCTGCACCGTCTATGTCGAATTTATTAGAAAGTAAACGACTAGATGAAAATCAAAGAGACCTAATCAATACTTTGTCAGAATCAAAGAGCCAAGCAATACTTGGTCGACAAGATGTATCCATTAATCTGAATTCAACAGCCTCAAATACACCGACTTCTTTTAATTGGAAAGCTGCTTCCAATAGCACTCTTGAGCTTAAAAGTATCGCTGCTAATGGTACACAGAGCTCATCAACAGCGACGACTTTAACTTTTAATGCAAATGGAGTAGTAACTAATATTACTCAAGATGTGCTTTTATCTATTTGTAATTCAAAAATAAATAAAAAGAAAATTATTATTTTAACGAAGCTTGGCACATTAATTTTTAAAGCTGAGGAGACATGTTAATGCGGGGCTCTAAGCAAAAAACTCAAGCTGGGGTTGGTTTATTAGAAGTATTGGTCGCCTTAATTTTACTTGCGATAGGAATTTTAGGATATGTCGCTTTGCAAATTCGGGCTATGGATGCTTCTTCAGAAGCATTAAGTAAATCTCAAGCCATTATGATTATGAGAGGATTAGCAGAAAATATTCGCGTAAATAGTTCTCAAGCTAGTCAATATCCTGCATTTGTTCGTAGTTATAGCAATTATTCATCTACTACTGCAGCCCCTTCGTTGTGTTTCAATGCCGCTTGTACGCCTTCTCAACTTGCTCAATTTGATGCGTATCAAGCAGCGAGAAATGCTGATCAACTTGGCATGAAAATCACAATGACAAATTGCCCTGGGGTTACAAGCACAATGACCCAGCAGAGGCAATGTCTGTTCGTTTTTTGGGGAAAAACCTCTCCAGTAATTACAACAAATGGGGGAGTCACTACCGCGGATGTGTCGAGCTGTATGAGTACAGATGGTGTTTATGCCAATAATTCAAATTGTTTGATGATGGAGGCATATTAATGGCTCACTCATTTGTATCCTGGAAACAACGAGGCTTTACATTAATTGAGCTTATGGTTGCATTGGCTTTAGGCCTAATTTTAGTAGCTGCAGCAACTCAATTATTTATTGGTGGACTTTTATCAAGTCACCTACAAAAAGCAAATGCTGAAATACAAGATAGTGGTATTTTTGGTTTGGAATATATTGCCCGTGATATACGCCTTCTAAATTATGGAAATGTAACCAACCCAATATTAACCGATACGACGCCTTGGGGCGGGGTTGTGCTAACTGGCTCAACAGCAACTAATAATAACACTGTTAATTTTGTCCCTAATGTTGGAACAAATACTTATATTGCTGACACATTACTAAGTCGTGGTGCAAGCGATACGGTAAGTACTGTGAGTAATCACTGGAAAGGTCTTTCAAATATACAGAATAGTTCAAATGCTGCTGTGCAAAGTGATCAACTGACGATTCAATTTATTGCGCCTACGAATATGACTAATTGTGAAGGTATAAATGTCCTTGCAGGAGATTTAATTGTAGAGCGTTATTTCTTACGTCTTGATAGTAATGGTAGCTCCCAGCAAGATTATGCACTTGCATGTGATGCAAATACTCCCTCTGCTGTAGCCGCCGCAGCTCAACCTACCACTATTACTGGCTTGGGTGACGCCGGCCAAATCGTATTACCGCGTATTGACCATTTTCATGTGTTATTCGGTGCAAAAAATGCGGCTGGCAATTTTGCTTACTATACGATTCCCCAGTATCGAGCTGCTGCACAGGCTGCCAGAGATGCCACACCATCTGTAATGGCACCGCGAATTCTTTCAATACAAATATCTGTATTAGCGCGTTCTACTAATAATGCTCAAAACAAAGCAATAGATCCGGCGCAGTCTTTTTTTATGTTAGATCAAACCGTACATGCTTCTGATAATACAACTCGATTCTTACGTCGCACTTATAACGTAACAATTGCTCTACGCAATGCGATGGGGGAAAGTCTATGACCCATTTAATTCATAAAAGTAGGTCTAAAGAAAAAGGGGCAACTCTTATTGTTGTGCTTATTATTTTATTGCTTGTAATTTCTGTAGGCGTTTTAGCAATAAGAGTGGCTATTGTTTCTTTAAAAGTTGCTACCAATAGCCAAGTTAGCCAATTAAATTTTCAGTCATCTGACACGCCTTTAGAACTCATTGTACAGATGAATCCTACTACCCTAACTAATATTACTAATGTGATTGGGGCAGCGCTCAAAGAGCACGAAAGTAACCCCGGTGCAGAATACAACTTTTGTTATAAGCCTGTTTCTACAGCAACAAATTTTGCTCAGACCAGAGGTGCAAGTTTACTTCGTGCAGGAAGTGCCAATAATGCGGTAGTCGAAGATGGCGGAGTCGCAGGTTTCTGCGATTTAACAAGTGACTATGGAAGTAATCGTCAAGCTGTCGTTACGCAAGTTGCTGTAAGTATTCCAACAGACGCTACAAATGATATTCCTGGTTCAAATTTACCTCGAGGAACAAACACTTCCGAAGGTACTCAACTGCCTAAAAGTATGCTGTCTACTCAACGTATTCGAGTGATTACAACAGCTTTTTTGCCAGCATACGCCTCTAGTTCTATTGAAACTTTACAAGCTGATTGCTTAAGCACGAGTTCGGCAAAAATTAGCGACAATTTTGATACTGCATTAGCGACTAAACAAACATTGGCGGAATGTTTGGCAAATCATAACGTGCCTTTTAGCACCCAAGTTCAAGAATTTAACTATACCAATAAATTAACTCAAATTACGGCACCAGGTTCATAACGGGGAATATCGTGAAACTAAAATTGAAGAATTTTAAGCCAAATAATTTATGGTATGCCATCTGTTCAAGCTCGGTCACTTTTACATGGTTGGTGACAAGCTCTGTCGTGCAGGCGAGTGATTTACAAATTTATGCTTCACCTACAGCGGGTAAAAAAACCATTGTGATGATGTTGGATACATCAGGAAGTATGACCAACAATAGTTATGGTGAAAACCGGTTGGCCATGCTTAAAAATGGTATGAATGCTTTTTTAGCCAGCAATAATCCTATTTTGAATGATACTCGTGTGGGCTTGGGAAATTTCTCTGCAAATGGTGATAGCCGAAGTGGGCAAGTTTTAGTGGCTGCTGCTCCTTTAGGAGATGCAAGTACTTTAAACACAGTGGGTTCTCAGCGTTATAAATTAAAACAGGCCGTTGCAAATTTAACTGCTGGCGGGTCAACACCTTCGGCACATGCTTATGCAGAAGCTGCCGCTTATTTGATGGGTACAACAACCTATTCAGAGGCGAATTATGCTATCCGAAAAGATAGTTATATAAAGCGTGTGCGAAAATCTGATAATAGAACGGAATACTCATATTGCACTAGTTATCGTGACTCACAAATTGATACAGCAAATCTATGGCAGCCTTGTCGCTCTACAAATTATTGGAGTAGTTGGTCAACCTCTAATCCTGGTGTAGATACAGCAACAGCCTATGATACTTCATCGGACTGGACCTATTCTTATACTTATTACTACACCACTTTTAATTATGCGATAGCAAATGCAGACAGCGGTATCCCAAAATCAAAATCAAACGATACAGCTAGCAATCCGAATATTGTTGTAGATAGAAATGCCTCTAACTTAAATGCTATTTACCAATCTCCTTTGCCTGCGGTGGCCAATCGCCAGAGTTGTGATGGGCAAGGTATTTACTTTTTATCAGATGGCGAACCGAACAATACAACAAATACGCGTTCGGCAAGTGTCATGTCGACCGCTTTAGGTAGTACTTTTGGGGCTGATTTTACTTGTTCTGGAGGTTTGTCTAACACTACAGCAGACTCTGGTTGGGCCTGTATGGGAGAATTTGCGAAGCGACTATTTGATAAAACAAAAAACCCAGCTGGAGTTTCTATTCAAACAGCGTTTGTTGGTTTTGGTAGTGACTTTTCTAGTTTAAGTTCTTCTGATGTAAAAAATGCCTGTCGTTTAAGTTCGAGAACCCAATCTGACCGTAAAAGTGATGATAATTGTTCGCCGAATCAGACCACAAATGCGGTCGCTGCACCTGGTTATGGAAATGGAGGTTTTTTCCCTACCCAAAGTGCGCAAGGTGTAACAGACAGCGTTATCGCATTTATTAATAACTTAGATAAAGTTCCTTTAGAACCCTTAACTACAGGTGCTATCTCGGTTCCTTATGATGCATTAAATCCTAAAAATTTACAGGAATATGGTTACTTACGTGCTTTTGAGCCAAACCCGGCTAACACATACTTAACATGGCGAGGAAATTTAAAGAAATATCATGTTGTTTTATCGGGAACAAATGCTGGTGCTTTTGAAGCTAGTACTGGTGGATTAGTCTACAATGTAAGTGGGGCTTTTAGGACAGAAACAAAAGACTATTGGAATAGCTCTACTTATAATGATGGAGGTAAAGTCTTTTTTGGTGGTTCATATGCAAAAGTTCCTTTACCAATTGCTGGACAAAATGAAACACGTGATGAAGAAGGAAATATCACAAAATATTATTACGCAGTACAAACTAAAATCCGCAACTTATTTACTGATGTTTCAGCCGTTGCAGCGGATGGTAGCTTAACAAAAATATCGACTTCTGGAACTAATTTGCTAAGAATTCCTGCTGCTCCACCAGAAGGAACTAATCCTTTTGATAATGTGGCTAATACAGCAAGTTATGTTTTAGGAAAATTTGATGCCTCAACTGGACAAGATATTTTAAAAGCTTTCCCGATTAGCTTGAAATTAAAAATATTAAATTATTTAGGTTACTCAACTGATATTAGCGCTACGACTTTACCTTCATCTTTGGTTACTCCGAATGAACCGTATTTATCGATGGGCGGTAGTATTCACTCTTTACCGGTACAGCTTACCTATAATGGAACATTAGATGAAAATGGGAATTTAACATCTGCGCGTGAACAATCCATTCTCTATGGAACGATGGAAGGTGGTTTACATATTGTGGATGCCTCAACTGGTGTAGAACAAATGGCTTTCGTTCCGGCTGATATATTAAATGATCCAATTGCATCAAAAGCTTTAGTGGTTGGCCAAAGTGATGCCTCAGCTCCTGCTCACGGTATGGATGGGGCTTGGGTATCTGACCCTGCATATAGTATTACTACAACGGGAAGCGGTAGCTCAGCAGTATCAAAAGTAACTGCAAAGCAAATGAATATTTATGGTGGCATGCGAATGGGGGGCAGCAGTTATTATGGCTTAAATGTCTTAAATCCTGCTTCACCTAAACTCCTCTTTAGAGTAGGAGCAGACCAAACTGATTATAGTCGTATGGGGCAGAGTTGGTCTAAACCTGTACTTGCAAATATACGTTATAACGGGGTGATTAAACGGGTCATGATTGTTGGTGGTGGCTACGACCAATGTTATGAAAACCCAAATATTACTTTGAGTAATTCTTGCTTTACGAATGGAAAAGCAAAAGGAAACGCTGTCTATATTATTGATGCTAAGACTGGGGAACGCTTATGGTGGACGAGTGACACAGGCTCTAGTGTAGATAATTCTAATATCAAACATAGTATTGTTAGTCGCATTAGTACTTTAGATCGAGATGCTGATGGTTTGGTAGACCATTTATATTTTGGCGATTTAGGCGGGCAAATTTTCCGTATCGATCTTAATAATAACCAGACAAAAACAAATTCAACTTATAGCAGTTTCGGTATTCGAGTTGTTCGATTAGCGAATTTAGCGACGAATGACTCAACTTATGATGCCTCGAACGACTATACCGCTGGGAATGCGCCGCGTTTTTATGAACCGCCAACAGTGACAATTCACGATTATGGAATCCGCACTTTTATTACTGTAGGTATTGCTTCAGGTGACCGTAGTACACCTTTAGATGTTTACCCGCTTACAGGTCGTGAGGGGATGTCACCGAGTACGGCATTAAGCGGAAGACCTGTAAACAACGTTTATGGAATTATCGATAAAGACTTTATTAAAAAGAATTTAATGTCTTTAACGGATAGCCAGCTTGAAACGAAAGATATTACTCGATCGACGTTTCGAAAAAATCCACAAATTTTACGATCTGGAGAAACACGCGTAGCACAGATTTTCTTTCCCAATACGGGGACGGGACAAAACGGTTGGTATCGCTCACTTTCTAGTATGAGCGATGGCACAGAGAAAGCTAATAATAGTTTCCGTATTAAAGGAGGCCTTAAAGCTTTTGAAGAGCCTATGGCAATTACAGGGACTTTAATTGTGCCTGTTTATGACCCGCAGGGAACAGGCATTGTAGCGGCAGACCCATGTTTACCCCGTGTAGTAGGTGAAACTGACCAGCAGACGTTCTGTTTACCATTTGGCGCCTGCCTTAATTCTGATGGGTCAATTGATCAAAATAAAGAGAATGGAAGTGGATTCAGAACACAAACTGGTACTAATTGCCCAGTAGGAGCTTCTGAATGTAATAAAGACGTTATTGGCTCAGGTATTCGCGGCATAGCATTTGTTCCAAAAAGAGATGAACCTCCAGTAACTAATAGTTGTGGAAAATTACAACTGTCTGGAAACGAGAGTGGAACTGGCGAGTGGCAATGTACAAGTCACTTAGTTCCTGCGCGCTGGTATGAGCGTTATCGTTAAGGGATGACTGATGAATAAATATTATATTCTGCGTTTTAATCAGGGTGTTACCTTGATTGAGCTCATGGTTGTCATCGTGATTGTCGCTATTTTTGCTTCAATTGCTATCCCTTCATATCAAAGTTATAGCCGCAGAGCGACTGCCTCTGCTGCTAAAGGTGAAATTCTAAAATTGGCAGAACAGTTGGAACGACATAAATCCAAGAACTTTACTTATAGAGGATTTACGACCACATCTGTAACTTTGCCACGGGGTGGTTATACGATTGAAATTAGTGATGATACGACGGCAGGAAATTTATTGACGAATACTGCTGCAAATGGGCAAACATGGGTCATTAAAGCGACAACTACAGATTCCAGAAACTTTAATTTTATTGCTAAGAATTCAGGTTTGCGTTGCCAAAGTTTAACAGCTACGGCTGTTGATAATGACTGTGGTGGAACAGTCACTTGCAATGTATGTGAAACAAATAGTGAGAATTGGCAATGAAGAATGGTTTTACCTTAATAGAACTCATGATTGTAGTAGCAATAATTGCAATTTTAGCAGCTATAGCGACACCTTCATATTTGCAATATTTACGTAAAGGGCATCGTACAGCTGTTCAATCTGAAATGATGAATATTGCCCAAACATTAGAATCAGAAAAAATGGTTCACAATCGTTACCCATCAAATGCGACTATTACATCGATTTATGGTTCTAGTGTAAGTCCTCAACAAGGCCAAGCCTTATATAACTTGGCTTTTGCCAGTATAACTGATTCAAGTTGGGTGTTAACGGCTACACCTATTGCTACTACTTCCCAAGCTGGTGATGGGATCATTTGTCTTAATGATCAAGGACAAAAATTTTGGGCAAAAGGTGCAACTGATTGTGCGTTATCTGCCGCATCAAATTGGCTACAGTAATTTTAAATTCAAAACTGCGGATAACTCAAAAAATAATCTTTCTTTCAGGGCGAAAATCACGTAGAATGTCGCCCTCTATGAAAGGGGTTTGAAGTGTTGCCGATGGTCGGCGCAGGGATAATCCGTAAGAATTATAAGGCTTTTATCATGGTTGTTATTCGTTTAGCACGTGGCGGCGCAAAAAAACGTCCATTCTATCAAATCGTTGTGACTGACAGCCGCAATGCACGTGATGGTCGTTTCATCGAGCGTATCGGTTTCTTTAACCCGACTGCACAAGGTCAAGCAGAAAAACTTCGTTTAGACGCAGACCGTTTTGCTCACTGGGTTTCTCAAGGTGCTCAACCTTCTGAACGTGTTGCTTCTTTAGCTGCTCAAGCTAAAAAAGCTACTGCATAATTTTTTGTAGTAGGTAGCCCATGACATCAACACAGAATGTTCCCGAAGATCGTATTCAGATTGGACAGTTACGTTCAGCTTATGGATTGAATGGGTGGCTCTGGGTGTATTCAAATACAGAACCTATGAGCAACATGTTTGACTACCTGCCTTGGTACATTGAGACCAAGGCCGGTTGGCAAACAATAGATGTAAAACGTTGGAAACCACATGGCAAAGGCCTAGTTGTTGCTTTGAAAGGTGTGAGTGATCGCACAGGGGCAGAAAACTTGGTTGGCGCTAATATCTGGATTGCTAAGTCTCAACTGCCAAAAGCAGATGTAGATGAGTACTACTGGTCAGATTTAAAAGGCTTAACAGTGTTTGGTCTGGATGATGAAGAGCAGGAAGTAAACTTAGGTAAAATTCATGAGTTGTTTGAAACTGGAGCTAATGATGTGATGGTGGTACATGCTACCCCGGACAGCGTTGATTCAGAAGAACGCATGATTCCTTGGCATAAGGATGTAGTACAACGTGTTGATCTTGAAGCTGGTCGTATTTACGTCAATTGGGGCGTAGATTATTAATCCTTTTAGGATTAATACAGCAGGAAAATAGAGGAGTCTGTGATGTTTTTTGCAGTCATTACGCTTTTTCCTGAAATGTTTGAGGCGATTACAGCCTACGGCATCAGCGGACGTGCGGCAAAACGAGATATCGTACAAGTTACTTGTATTAACCCTCGTGATTTTGCTGAGGGAAACTACAGAAGAGTGGATGAACGTCCATTTGGTGGTGGCCCTGGGATGGTGATGATGGCTGAGCCTTTGGCGAAAGCAATTGCGCATGCCAAACAGCTTGCCTCACAAGCAGGACATGTTCATGTTCCTGTGGTGTACATGTCTCCACAAGGCAAAACTTTAAATGAACAGGCAGTACAGCAGTTTGTTGATTACGACGGCTTAATTGTACTGTGTGGACGTTATGAGGGAGTGGATGAGCGTTTGATCCAGCATTATGTTGATCAGGAATGGTCAATTGGTGATTACGTTTTATCAGGTGGTGAACTGCCCGCTATGGTGTTACTTGACAGTATTATTCGCCGTTTGCCGAATGTAATGTCAGATGAACAGTCAGCAGTACAAGATTCTTTTGTTGATGGTCTTTTAGATTGTCCACAATATACAAAGCCAGACCATTTTGAAGGGTTGGATGTACCGGAAGTTTTAAAATCTGGACATCACGGCAATATCGAAAAATGGCGCTTTTTGCAGCGTTATCAACGAACTTTAGAACGTCGACCAGAGTTGACCGAGAAAGTAGAGTTGAATAAGCAGCAGAAAAAATGGCTAAAAGATGCACAAGAGAGCGGTGGTAATTCTTAACCATTATTCTCAGGAACGGAAGTTCTGCAAAAATACGAGAAGCAATGCTTCGAGTTAAAGCATGATTCTATTTAATGAATAGTTTTATGTATATTCTAAGGCTCTTTATAGACATTTTGTCGTAAAGGGAAAGATAAACGGGTTGATATGCGCTTTAGCCTCTATCCCCAGCGGAATTTCAGACCTCTTCTGACTCCGCACATATTGGAGATTCCCACAATGAGTGGTAAACATCCTTTAGTTCAAGCTGTTGAAAATGCACAGTTAAAATCTGATATTCCTGCTTTTGCTCCTGGTGACACTGTTATTGTCCAAGTTAAAGTAAAAGAAGGTGAGCGTGAGCGTCTTCAGGCATTTGAAGGTGTTGTAATCGCTAAGAAAAACCGTGGTTTGAACTCTGCGTTCACAGTACGTAAAATTTCTAGCGGTGTTGGTGTTGAGCGTGTATTCCAAACTCACTCACCAGTTGTTGCTAAAATCGAAGTGAAACGTCGTGGTGACGTTCGTCGTGCTAAACTTTACTACCTCCGTGACTTGTCTGGTAAAGCTGCACGTATTCGTGAAAAATTACCAGCTCGTAAAGCGTAAGCTTATCGCGAGTAAAAAAATGCGCCTTTTGGCGCATTTTTTGTTTTAAAAAATTACAGTCCTTGAAGTTTCAAACGGTTTGCATGTTGACGGTAAACCGAGATCGGATCTGAAGCAAAAATAGAACGTATCCCCAGCACTTGATTCACTTCATCTAAATGATTCCAGTTGTAATCATCACGAATTGTTTTACCAAATTTGGCACTGCAGCGGGAAACAAGTCCATCATTGTCACCAAATGGATCGACCACTAAGCTACTGCCTGTAAGAGCAATATCAAATGGATCTAATGGATTGGTTAAGGCTTTATTTCCAGAGAAAGAATACATATAAATGCCTTTCTCTTGATATGCTCCCTCACCACAAGAAGTGGTTGGTACACCCATAGGGAATTGAGCATTAAACTGAGCTGAGCCTTGAGTCGATAAGCTATGCGCACCTGCTAAAGAGTCATGTGGATAGCTAGTCGGATCTAGACCTCCTGCCCAAGTAATCGCTGCTGAAAACCAATTTACTAACGTTGCCAGTCCAGACAGAGGAGTACCCTCAACGTTCAGAATGACATCTGCCATTGGTGATCCCTTATGAGGCGCACCAATCGTGGTAAGTGAGGCAACTTTTTCTGGCATGATACCGGCTACATAGCGAATTGTTGGACCCCCATGGCTATGACCGATTAAGTTGACTTTAGGTTTACCAGTAATGGCAATAATCTCTTCTACTTGCTGGGCAAGTTGTTCTCCACGCACTTCTGTTGAGTTAAATGGTGAGACCCTTGTAGCCCAGACATTTCCTCCATTACGGGCAAGATCAGGAAGAATTTGGTACCAGTAATCGAGACCAAGCGTATCTGTTCCAATTCTGTTAAAACCCGCCATACCATGATTAAAAACCATTGGATATTTTGTTTGCGCGTAAGATGAATAAACGAACGAGCTTTTAACTTGTTCAGCATTTGTTGCATGGGCCGCTGAAATACTCAGTCCTGAGAGCATTGCAGCGCAGAAAAACATTAACTTCCTTTTCATTTTTTACTCACTATTTTTATTTTGTATGAAAAGCAGCTTCTTACTGCTAGTGAATGTTTAGCCAGTTCCAAAAAAAGGAAAGGCTTAGTAATTAAATGGCAGCTCACCTCCCTGATCATGGACCGTTTCAAAAGTTCGAAGTCTTAGTTGTTCTTGTGATGAATTGAATTGTTGTTGACGTAACTCTTGAATAGCTTGATTTTTGGCGCTATCACTCATGTTACTTTTAATAATTTCATCTCGACCATCGAGATAACTTGTGACCCTTTGTTGCCAAGCATTCCGCTCTGTATCTAAAGTTTCTAATCGTTGAGTCGCCTCTGCTCCAACGAGTGCTGTACGCATCTGTCGAAGTTCTTCTGCTGAACCCTTACGAGCTTTAATTTGTTTGGTCAGGGTATGTAAATCATCAAGTTTAGAAAGTTCTTGCAGGTTTTGCTGCCAGTCTTCTGGAAGTTCCTCAAAACGTTCTTTAAGTTTTCGTGCTTTTTCAATTTCGCTTAGAGAAGAGTCTTCGAGTATCTGCATTCGATCTAGCGTATAGTTCTGATAGATATCTTCGCTCGAGAAAAGGCCTTCAATTTCAGAAGTCGAAAAGAAACGTTTTCTAATATCTTGAATTGAATTAAAGATCTTTTGAAAATAATTTTTATCTTGTTGTTTTGCTGAAGGCGTTTGGATTTGAGCAAGTTGTTCACGATATTTTAAATAGCGGGCCCATAAATCCATAATCTGTGAGCGTGCTGGTTCTAAATATTGTCCTTGAATAAATTTCCCAAAGTGATTTTTGATCTGTTCTAAATCGTTTTCGCCATATTGAGTAATAAAATATTCAAAGCAGTCGCGTGTTTGACTGTTAACGACTAAATGCTGGGAACTATCAATTTTTAACTGGCAGTTAACTTCAGTGTCTTGCTGACTTTTACTATGATAAGCATCTTCATTTAACGATGAATGATCTGTGGATGGGGCTGATGCTAAGTTTTGAGCTGTATTTTCACTGACTTGGGCTGATGTATTTTTTGAGTCAGGACTTAACCAATAGACACATGCAATGAGGCTCAAAATAAAAAAACCGAGCACGCACCACAATACCTTCTTCTGCATCCCTTGCATAAAGATATCTTCCTTAAGTTTTAATTTGTTGTTTTTTTACTCGATCATTAATGTGCCATAAAATAAGTGAAAAGGCACCTAAATATTGTGAAAATATCTTGTCGAATTTGCTAACATGTCGGCACTTTTTTCTAGCTTTGTGTTCCAGTAAAAATGACGACAAAAAATCAAAAAATTTCTCGTCGCCATATCAGTGGTGTATTTCTATTAAATAAACCATTAGGGCTCAGCTCAAATGCGGCTTTGCAAAAAGTGCGTTGGTTATATCGCGCCCAAAAAGCAGGTCATACTGGAGCTTTAGACCCATTGGCGACAGGTTTACTCCCGATTTGTTTGGGAGAGGCCACCAAGTTCTCACATTATTTGCTGGACTCAACAAAGCGCTACCAAACTACTGTTCGATTGGGGCAAACCACAACGACGGGTGATGTAGAAGGGGAGATTCTACAAGAACGCTCTGTTCCTATTCTTAACCCAGAGCTTATTGAACAAACCTTAGAAAAATTTAGAGGTGATATTCAACAAGTTCCGCCGATGTACTCGGCTTTGAAAAAAGAAGGCAGACCATTATATGAGCTTGCCCGAAAAGGTATTGAGATTGAGCGTGAAGCACGCCCAGTCACAATTTATGCTTTAGAGCTCATTGAATTTACCGAAAATAGTATCACTCTGGATGTCACTTGTTCTAAAGGAACATATATTCGTGTACTCGGTGAAGATATTGGTGAAGCACTTGGTTGTGGTGGGCATTTAACGATGCTAAACCGGACTCAAACAGGACATTTTGAGCTTATTCCGAATTATACCATTGAATATCTGGAAAGCTTAACTGAAGAGCAAAGAGAAGCATTGTTACTTCCTGTTTATGCTCCAGTTGACCATTTCCTAAAAATTCAAGTTCCAGAAGGACGTGAAAAATATTTTTGCAACGGTTTAGAAAGCAATATTGAGCATTCTGCAGAAGCAGAAGTTTTGGTGTTTTCGGGTGAGCGCTGTTTAGGCTTAGCTGAGATTACTGATAAAAAACGGTTGGTACCTAAGCGTATCTTAAATTTGTAGTAGATGTAGAGTATAGAGCATGGGTATGGAATGGGATGTTATCCTTAGTTTGATCTTTTTTGCGTTTACTGCGGGAGCAATTGATGCTGCTGTAGGCGGCGGTGGACTCATCCAGATTCCCGGTATCATGAGTACTTTTCCGAACATGCAGACTGCAACGGTTATTGGTACAAATAAATTATCTTCAATCTTTGGTACTGCATCTGCAGCTTATACTTTTGCAAAAAGAGTAAAGTTGCAATGGAAGCTTTTAGCCGTTATTGCTATTTGTGCACTGATTAGTTCTTTTGCTGGTGCGGCTTGTTTATCGTTAATTCCCCAATCGGTATTACGTCCTTTTGTGTTTGTAATGTTGATTGTAATAGCCATCTATACCTTAATTAAAAAGAACTTTGGTCAAGTCCATACAGAGCAAAAAATTACCAATAAAATGTTAATTTTGGCTGCTATTGGTAGTTTGGCGATTGGTTTTTATGACGGTATTTTTGGTCCGGGTACCGGTAGCTTCTTTATCTTTTTCTTTATCCGTTTTTTACAAGTTGATTTTTTACATGCCTCAGCTTTGTCAAAAATTGGTAATTTTATGACAAACTTGGCTGCACTGAGTTTCTTCATTCCAACAGGTCACGCTATTTTGCATATTGGTTTGATGATGGCGGTAGCTAACGTGCTTGGCTCTATTGTTGGGGTGCGTACCGCGCTCAAATATGGTAGTGGTTTTGTCCGTATTATCTTTTTAATTTTAGTCAGTATTCTAATTTGCCGTTTGGGCTATCAAATGTTTGTTACAGGTTAAATAAGATAAAAAAAGTATGAACTGATCTTAAAGAGCAGTTCATACTTTTTATGTATCCTTCATAATTTAAAATATAAAAATCATTACAGAAACTTACTAGAAAGAAAACTGTGTAAAAAATAGTCTCATTTTAAGCTACTTAAACATTATAAATTTCAACGTATGATAAACCTTGAAATAAAAAAGATTTTTTAGCTAAAAATGAGGAAGAGAATGAATATTTTCGAAGCATTAAGAGAAAGCCATGAAAATCAACGCAACCTTTCTGAGCAATTAATCCAGACACATGGTTTAACCGAAGAACGAAAAGAATTATTTGATGCATTAAAAAATGAACTTTATGCCCATTCAGTTGCTGAAGACCGTTATTTATATATTCCTTTAATGTTTGATGATGTCGGTTTAGATATTACGAGACATGCTTTATCCGAACATCATGAAATGGATGAGTTGGTTGAACAACTTGAAAAAACCGATATGAGTAGCCCAAGCTGGTTAGCAACTGCCAAACAGTTGAGTGAAAAAGTTCATCATCATTTAAAAGAAGAAGAGCATAAATTTTTTCAACAGGCGGGAAAAATTCTTAAAGATAGTGAAAAAGAAACACTCGGTAATAAATATTTAAAGGAATATAAAAAGTATAAAAAGCAGCAATAGTATTTAACTAGGCTACTTTTTTAGTACTTCTTAAAGTAACACCAATTGATGCCAACATTACACAACCTAAAGCCACCCATTGCAGCATGCTGATTTCTTCGTGAAGTAATAAGAAACCCGTTAATGCTGCCAATGCTGGTGCTAAACTCGTTAGGGTGCCGTAAGTTAATTTAGTAAGTTGTTTGAGTGCCATTAAGTCGAGTGCATATGGAATAGCCGTCGCTAAAACTGCAATAAGTAATGCTTTACCCCAGTACTGCGTCTCAAGTAATGCAGGAGCATTATGCCAGATGCTAATCGGTAGTAAGGTTAGGGCAGATAATCCAATTCCAATGGTTAAAGCGTGCATCCCTATATTTTGGGTCACAACTTTCTGACCAAAATAAATATAGAAGGCCCAGCAAAATCCAGCACCTAGCGCGCAGGCAGCACCGACGTAGGAAAAGTGGTGTTGCGTTGGGTCTTGCCAAGGCACCATCAGTGCAATACCTAACATCGCAAATGCCACCCAAATGTAGTCACTCTTTTGTTTAATAGAAAGTAGAGCTAGACCTAATGGACCAATGAACTCTAGGCCCACAGCAATTCCTTGGGGTAACTTTCCAAGAGACGTATAGAATAAAATATTCATGAGGCCCAAAGATGCAGAGTACATCAATAAATCACGCCATTTTAAATAGGGTAAGCGTGACCAGATTTTCCATGAGCGGAACATTATAGCGACAATGACCGTTGCAAAGCTCAGCCTTAAAACTGTAACGGTGAGAGGGTCTAATATCGCGATGAGTTGCTTAGCAAATGAAGCGCTGATTTGATATGAGACCATCGACAGAATCATATATAGCACAGCAATAATGGGAAGATTCTGCATGGAAATACCCGAGGGCCTCATCTAATATTATTTAAAACGAACAAGGGTTAATTATAGCGAATCCCATGTTTTAACTCGTGGTTTTAGTCGATTTAACTTACTGTTTTTTCACGTTCCTGACGTGCTTTTTGGGTGGTTATGGTACAACCGACCGAAGCTGCAATAATTGTTGCAAGTGCCAACCATTGATTCCATAACAAATACTCACCTAAAAAGATAAAACCAGAAAGTGCAGCAACTGCAGGCTCTAGGCTCATCAATGTTCCGAAACTTAAGGGCGTTAAATTACGTAAGGCTAGCATTTCTAAAGAAAAGGGTAATGCGCTGGCTAAAATTGCCAAACCAATAAAATAAAAAAGATAAGGGAGTTCGATAACTTGACCTATTGAGCCTGAGAAAAAAGTAATGGGTAATAAGATGCATGCGCCCACACTCATTCCTAAACACACAGTGTGATTGCCAGATATACCTGAAGGTTTCTGTCCAGCAATAATATAAAGTGCCCAACATGCGCCAGCACTAACCGCAAATAACACTCCGATCCAATCCAGACTATGAGCCTGATTGAAAGGGAAAAGTAAAATGAGGCCAACAATCGCTAAACAGACCCAAACAAAATCATATTTTTGGCGTGCATGGTATAAGGCCACACTTAAGGGGCCAATAAATTCAAAAGCAACTGCAATACCAATGGGTAACCGTTCAATTGACAGATAAAAAAGTGCGTTCATTCCTGCAAGAGCAAAGCCATACGCTAAAATAGCTTTCCAGCGGACCTGACTAAAATTAATTCGCCAAATTCTAAAAATAAAGGCAAGAATAATTGCACCTAAGCATAAGCGCATTGCTGAAACGGTAAGGGTGGGAAAGCTCTGGAACAGAAATTTAGCTAAAGATGCGCTGCTTTGTACGCTCAGCATAGCGAGAATAAGAAAACCCAACGCATGTAGCTGAGATTTCTGGTTCGAACTGGACATTTTATTATTTGATCGATTGGTATACTTTTCACATGATAATGTAAATGTCCATAAAAAAGCCACAGACAATGCTGTGGCTTTTAAATTTACAGTTCGTATTAGAACAATACGCGCACGCGAATTGTACCTTCAACTTCATGCAACATATCTAAAGCTTCGTGAGAAGCAGAAGCGTCAACGTCCATTACGAGGTAACCGATGTCGCCTTTAGTCATGAGTGATTGACCAGAAATGTTGATGCCTTGTTCAGCAAACAAGTTGTTGATTTTAGACAATACGCCCGGTACGTTTTTGTGAATGTGCAATAAACGGTGTTGGCCAGCAGTCAACGGTAACGCGATTTCTGGGAAGTTTACCGCAGAAAGTGTCATACCTTTGTCAGAGTAAGCAACAAATTTCTCTGCAACTTCTAAACCGATGTTTGCTTGCGCTTCCATGGTTGAACCACCAACGTGAGGAGTCAAAATCACATTGTCTAAGCCACGAAGTGGAGAAACAAACTCTTCGCCATTTGCTTTTGGTTCTTTAGGGAATACGTCAACCGCTGCACCAGCAATATGACCAGATTTGATTGCATCTGCTAAATCTTCAATCACTACACATGTACCACGTGCAGCATTTAGAAAGATTGCGCCTTCTTTCATTTTTGCAAATTGTGCTTTAGTGAAGAAGTTGCGTGTAGATGGAACATCAGGCACATGTAATGTAACTACATCAGCAGTCGCTAAGAGTTCGTCTAATGAACCAACTTGGCGAGCATTACCCATTGGTAATTTAGTTACTGCATCGTAATAAATCACATGCATACCTAAGCTTTCAGCAAGAACAGAAAGCTGAGAACCGATGGAACCGTAACCTACAATACCTAAAGTTTTGCCACGAGTTTCGAAAGAACCGACAGCAGACTTGTCCCAACCACCACGATGACAAGCCGCCGATTTTTCAGGAACACGGCGAAGAAGAAGAATTGTTTCAGCAAGTACAAGCTCTGCAACTGAACGCGTATTTGAATACGGTGCGTTGAATACAGGAATACCACGTGCCATTGCTGCTTTAAGATCAACTTGGTTTGTTCCGATACAGAAACAGCCCACTGCGATCAATTTATTTGCAGCTTCGAAAACTTCTTCAGTCAATTGGGTACGCGAACGAATACCAATAAAGTGAGCATCTTTAACAGCTTCTTTTAGCGCTTCGCCTTCAAGAGCAGTTTTGCGATAGTCAATATTGGTGTAACCCGCAGCGTTTAGAGTATCGACTGCGTTTTGGTGAACGCCTTCTAACAAAAGGAAACGGATTTTATCTTTAGGTAGTGAAAGATGTTGGCTCATTACGGCTCCGCTACAAAGGCCAAATTTGGTGGCGCTATCATAACATAATGGTCGGTACTATAGATATTTCGTTTGCGCCATCGTCTTATGGCAATTTTATCTATGTCTAATCACTTCTATTTATGGCTTGTGAGTAATTTAGAATAGGTTTGGTATGGAATTTAAATACGATTTTTCTCTGAAAGTCCCATAGAAAAGCATTTATTTACGTTAAACATGTTTTGTAGTGACAGTATCTCTATTCTGAACTTTATCGCTTGAGCTGTTGCATGTAGAATATAGGAGTTCCTTGAACATTATGGCTTTGCTCAGGTGAAAACCCTGAAAATATGAAGTCATAGTCCCACCATAGTTTACTTCTTGCTAGGTCTGCAAACGATGAATGCTCCAGTCGCTTTAACACCTGAGTTACTCACCCAATTAACAGCAATCGTCGGTGAAAACCGTATTAAAACCGATGCTGATAGTCTCGAAAACTGGGGTAAAGATCATACCAAGCATTTTAATCCGAACCCATCGGTCATCGTTTTTCCATCGACCACTGAACAAGTTCAAGCAGTTGTAAAGCTTGCGAACCAGTTTAATATCGCGATTACACCGTCAGGCGGTCGTACTGGTCTCTCTGCAGGTGCTGTAGCAACTAATGGTGAAATTGTCATTAGCATGGACAAAATGAACCAGATTCTTGAGTTCTTCCCAGCAGATCGTATGGTACGAGTGCAAGCTGGTGTTGTGACTGAACAATTGCAAAACTATGCTGAAGAGCAAGGGATGTATTACCCAGTTGACTTTGCGTCAGCGGGTTCTAGCCAGATTGGCGGTAATATCGGTACCAATGCCGGTGGTATTAAAGTTATTAAATACGGCATGACACGTAATTGGGTGCTTGGTTTAACTGTTGTTACTGGGAAAGGTGATATTTTACGTTTAAACAAAGGCATGGTTAAAAATGCAACTGGTTATGCATTGCAGCATTTGTTTATTGGTGGTGAGGGTACATTAGGTTTAGTGACTGAAGCGGAAATTAAACTTGAGCGCCAACCACAAAACTTACAAGTTTTAGTTTTAGGTGTTCCAGATTTCGATGCAGTAATGCCTGTATTACATGCGTTCCAAAAAGATATCGATTTAACTGCATTTGAGTTCTTTGGTGAACTTGCAATGCAAAAAGTTTTAGATCACGGGCATGTACAACGTCCATTTGAAACTGAATGTCCGTTCTATGTATTGCTTGAGTTTGAAGCGCCATATGAGCCGATTCTCGATAAAGCAATGGAAATCTTCGAGCATTGTATGGAGCAGGGTTGGGTACTTGATGGCGTAATGAGCCAGAGCCTTGACCAAGTCGAAAGTTTATGGCGTTTACGCGAAGATATCTCTGAATCAATCGCGCCGTTTATTCCATACAAAAATGATATTTCAGTATTAATTACTCACGTACCTGCATTTATTCGTGAGATTGATGCAATTGTTCAAGAAAACTATCCTGATTTTGAAATTTGCTGGTTCGGTCATATTGGTGACGGTAACTTGCACTTAAATATTTTGAAACCTGAAAACTTAACCAAAGATGAGTTCTTTGCGAAGTGTCAGGTTGTGAATAAATATGTATTTGATACCGTGAAAAAATACGATGGTTCAATCTCTGCCGAACATGGCGTAGGTATGACGAAAAAACCATATTTGGAATATTCGCGTTCGCCTGAAGAAATTGAATATATGAAAGCTTTGAAGAAAGTATTTGATCCGAATGGTTTGATGAACCCAGGTAAATTGTTTGATCTTTAATGCTTGATTGAATAAAAGAATTTCTGTTAAAAGCGTATCGAAAGATGCGCTTTTTTATTATGAGAATTTTATAACAATGAATATTCTAATAGTTGGTAATGGCTTCGATTTATCTCACTATTTGCCTACAAAGTATGACCATTTTATGGTTGCAATGGAAGCTATAGAAAATTGGGATTTATCTGTTGGGGAGATGAGCTTTGATGATCTATTTGGCTCTTTGTATGAAAAAGAGAATTATTTCTTCAGATATACAAAAGCAATGTATCAAACAGATGAGACCAAAATCTCGGTTGACCAAATCATAGAGTTAAAGCAACATTTGAAAGAAAATGTTTGGTACCAATATTTCTCTGATCATGTAAGACAGGTAAGAACTTGGATAGATTTCGAAAAAAAGATTGAAGAAGTATTAAATTATTTTACTAAATTATTTGAAAAAATAACTGATTTTTATAATAAAGATAACAATCTTGAGTTGGAAGTAAAAACATCTATAAGTAACGATTCTACTTCTAATAAATTTATTTATCTGGGGGAAAGAGCTTGCGATGCTCTATCATGTGTGAAAATTTTAGAAAAGAAATATTATAAATCAGTAAGAGATTCAGATGGATATAGAGAATTTAATTACACAGATTTGAAGTCAAAGAATTACAATTATTTTATAAGTGATAAATATATTAAGCGCTTTGATAAATATGATTTTTATATGGTTGAAAATAGTATTGGGGATTTGAATGAATCTTTGAATAATTTTATTGATATTTTTAACTGGTATCTTTGTTTGATTTGTGATCTTAAGTTTAAAAATGGTATAGATGATAATTATATTTCTAATTATGATAAGGTTTATTCATTTAATTATACTAATACTTACACTAAGATTTGTAATAATGATCGATATGTTGATTTCTTACATGGTAAGGCGGGTGTTAATCAAAATATTGTTTTAGGGATTTCAGATTTAAAGTCAGAATCATTAAAAAATATAAAAGCATATGGTTTTACTAAATATCATCAGAAAATGTATAAAAATACGGATTATATTTTTTTAAGTGAAATTATTAATCATTTTTACTCTACGGAAAGAAAAGTTAAAAGTTTAGAGGATGAAATCAATAGTTACTTAGATAACCCCTCTTTAAGTGTAGATGTATATTTTAGAACAATGTTTGATGCTAAAACTAGAGATTACGGAGTGTTGAAGCAAAGTTCTGAAGAAACTTACAATATTCAAATATGGGGGCACTCTTTGGACCAATCAGATGAAAATTATATTAAAGAAATATTCTCCTTTAATGGAGAGTTTATTCAGCAGCGTTGTAATATTATTGTTTTTTATTTCAATAATTATGCAAAATTTGAATTGTTAAATAACTTACTTTCCATTCTTGGAAGCAATCTAGTGGAAAGGTGGATGAAAAATGGTTGGTTAAAGTTCGAGCCTAATCCTAATCTTGTCGAAATTAATAATATTCAACCAGTTGATTTAACTTAGTTTGGGTAACTTTTGATAAAGCCACTTATCTTACAAGTGGCTTTAGATAGAGTTATTTCTTGTACGCTTTCCAACCCGTCAGAATATGATAAATCAACGGTAAAAGACTAAGAGCAAAAAAGCTACAAAGCGCAATGGCCCACAGAGGTAAATCCCGTGGATTACCTAAAAAGAAATAGGCAAAAATAGAATAAGACAACATCGAAAACATCGCCATTGTTCCAAGTGGAAGCGTGACTTTAAAAATTAATGTGCTAGCAAATGTTTTGTAGGGTTCCATGTCGCGCTTTAGACTATAGGCAATAATCATGAGCAACACATAACCTAAAATAAACAGCATAAATAAAGCGGCTGCGAACAATAGAATTGTTCGCCAGCTCTTTTCTTGCGCGGTGTGATCACCAGATTCATAAACAACAGTAATATGTTCACCAACTATAGGTACATCACCAGAGCGAACTGAATTATCTAAAGTTAGAGTTCTGTTTTGATTATCTTTAAATTGAACCTGAGCAGTATGCATGAGTGTTTTAGTTTTATATTTACGCCCATTTGAGTCGGTACGTTCAGTATCTACCCATTCAGAAGTATAACTCACTACAGTTGCATCGTAAGTTGCTTTGGTAACTAAGCCGTAGACTGCTTGAGAAACCCAATAAGTAAATGGGAAAAATAAAGCACTAATACTAAAAACCACGGCAAATAAATAAGCAAATTCAAACTTACTACTTTTACGATTTTTAGCTAAACGCTTGACCCAAAACTTGGTGAGTACAAATGACCAAATCATCAAAACTGCAACGACCACCAAGAAAACTTGTCCCGCATAAGTCAGTTGCATAATGATCCTATTTGTTATGTGTAATAGAAATTAATTTTATCAAACGATTGTCATTAAAGTTGCGTGAGCAAGAACAATTATTTGGTCTGTAAAAGAGTAGCCATCCTTAGAACTACATAGTTTCTACAGAGTAACCGACAAAGGCATAGCATCATAAAGCTATGCCTTTTGTTTTTGGTGATAAAAATGCAACGTTTATTTTTAATTTCAGCGCTCTGTGCTGGACTTTTCACTGGGTGTGCGACGACCAGTAAATTAATTCCTTTTGTGGGTTCCGAAACCCCAATGCAACAAGTACTTAAAGCTCAACCTGAGATTGTAAAAGAGCACAATAACACCTCAGTTCAGCAAGTGTTTAACCGAGTAGAATCTCCAACTGTTTCCCGTATTGTTGTCATTCAAACCGGTTTAATGGATGACTCCGTTTCTGCTATTCGAACAGAATATGCATTTAAATTAGTGGATGAAAAGTGGCAGTTGCAGAATAAGCAAAAAAGCTATCAGTGTGCGAGAGGGAAAGGCTCTAGAGGTTTCCAAACACAGCTTTGCTCTTAAAAACAAAAAAAGACGATAAATATATCGTCTTTTTTTATGGGCTAAATTATACGCCGCTTTCTAAAATTTTAATTTTGACATCAATGACATCATCTTTAACTGCTTCATGATGTGCTTGCATATGAGGTGTAGTCAAATGTGCTTCAAGATAAGCAACACTTTCCCATTTTTCTAACATCACAATTGTGTCAGGCTCGTGGGTTTGGAAGCTCGCATTTGATTTGTGATCAATTAAAGGTTCATAACCATGACAACCATCTTCGGCTAAAACAGTTGGAATAATTTTTTGAAAAGCATCTAACACGTTTTGACGATGCTGCCCAGCTGATTTGGTGCGAATTTCTGCAATAATGGTTAGCATGGATTTCTCCTTATTAAGCTGCTGCAAATACACTATTTAAGTGTGCTTTATATTCTTCAACATAACGATTAACGTTAGGCATTTTAATTACGTCATTTACAATAAAAGTTGGTAATGTACCCATGCCTAAGAACTGATTAGCTTTATGAAATGGTAAATAAACACCATCTACGCCTACGCCGTGGAAGAACTGATCTGCATCGTCAAATGCTTCCATTGGCGCATTCCAAGTGAGTGACAGCATATATTTTTTGTCATGAATTAAACCACCTGAACCATATTTTTTTGATGCATCAGAACGGCTACGACCATCATTTGCGTAAAGTGAACCATGACCTACAGTAAATACATCATCAATATATTTTTTAACTGTCCAAGGCGCACCCATCCACCAACCTGGCATTTGGTAAATAACGACATCTGCCCATAAGAATTTTTCAACTTCATTTTCGGCATCATAATCGCTATCGGCACGGGTCATTTGAACTTCATGGCCAAGTTCCGTGAGATGGGTCGTTGCGAGTGTGGTTAATGTGTCATTTAATTCACCATTTGAATGTGCAAATTGTTTGGCACCATTAATCACTAAAATCTTACTCATGAGAGTCACTCTAATTAAATTCCTAAATTTGATGTGTACTTTACGGAATTTACTCTTGTTGAAAAATGCATGAATAGGAAAAATATTATTGATTAAAAGTCACTAATATTGATTTGATGCATCATTTTATTTTCCACATTAAAGATGCATACTTTACAAAGTAGAACGGAAAAAATTATTTGTAGTCTTTAGCATTAAGTTTGGGTAAATCTAAGAGATCACGTATGAGAAAAATGAGTTTGCTGATTGCTTTTAGCCTTGTAGCACTAACGGCTTGTGCCCCAGCAAAAAATTCTTCTGCTCAACTTGCTGATAGCCCGATACAAGCGGTATTACTTGATCAGCCCGATCTTTTAAATGATGCAAACAATTTGGATATTTCACAGCAAATGAATGCTGCCGATGATCCCTCTAATGCTCAAGTCACTATTTTACAGATAGATCCGAGCGAAGATGCAATAACGAAAGTCCGTACAGAATATTTATTAAAGCGAGACCAACAAGTCTGGAAAATTGTAAATAAAAAGCAAAGCTATCAATGTACGCAAGGACAAGATGCCCCAGACTTTCAAGTTAATCCTTGTCCTTAGTGCTTAATTTTTTATCGAATATGTGGATAACTTTGGGTTTGTGCACAACCAGAATTTGTGGGTCTTTTAGTGCAAAAAACTAAAATTTAAGCTTCTTGAAATTGCATGATTGCTGATCAATTTAAAAAGTGCTATTGTTGCGCTCGGCAATTGTGCCAATTGGTAAAAATTACCGAATCTCACGTCATACATTTTTTCTCGTTTTAGACACCTTGTGAATACGGTGTTTCACATTCTAAACATGCACTCTCACGGCATATAAAAACTTAACTAAAGATTGATAGACCATACTGTCATTGTCATGACTACATTATTTATTTCAATATGTAGTTGCTGAGACATTCTGGCCGCTATTTTGAAGTGTACAACTCATGAAAAATATTCAAACGACAGCGTTGAACCGTACAACGTTGATGTTTCCTTTGGCCTTAGTGCTATTTGAATTTGCGGTTTATATTGGTAATGACCTTATTCAGCCAGCAATGTTGGCAATTACTGAAGATTTTGGTGTAAGTGCAACTTGGGCTCCATCTTCAATGTCATTTTATTTATTAGGTGGCGCTACAGTTGCGTGGTTACTTGGACCATTGTCAGATCGTCTCGGACGTAAAAAAGTACTGCTAGCAGGGGTTTTGTTTTTTGCTCTATGCTGCTTCTTAATTTTACTAACGCGGCAAATAGAACAATTTCTAGCATTAAGATTTTTGCAGGGAATTGGCTTAACCGTAATCTCCGCAGTCGGTTATGCCGCTATTCAAGAGAGTTTTGCTGAGCGTGATGCAATTAAAGTTATGGCGCTCATGGCAAATATCTCGTTGCTTGCACCATTGCTGGGGCCTGTACTTGGAGCCTTTTTAATTGATTATGTGTCTTGGCATTGGGGATTTGTCGCCATTGCTGTATTGGCATTACTCAGTTGGGTCGGTTTGAAAAAACAGATGCCAAGTCAGCAAGCCAGTGTAACTCGACAACCTTTTAGTTATCTTTTTGATGATTTTAAAAAGGTGTTTACTAACCGCCGTTTTTTAGGCTTAAGTCTGGCCCTACCGTTGGTCGGCATGCCTTTAATGCTTTGGATCGCTTTATCTCCAATCATTTTGGTAGATGAGTTAAAGCTCACAAGTGTGCAATATGGCTTGGCTCAATTCCCAGTATTTGTTGGTCTCATTGTAGGTAACATTGTTTTAATTAAAATTATTGATCGTCTCGCTTTAGGTAAAACTATTCTAATTGGCTTACCGATTATGCTGATTGGGACACTCATTTTAATATTAGGTGTGGTGTGGCAAACCTATTTAATTCCTTGTCTACTTACAGGCATGACGCTCATCTGTTTTGGTGAGGGAGTTAGCTTTTCAGTCTTATATCGCTTTGCACTCATGTCATCCGAAGTTTCAAAAGGAACTGTTGCAGCGGCAGTTTCGATGCTATTGATGATGAGCTTCTTTGCAATGATTGAACTGGTACGTTACCTCTATACGCAATTTCATTTATGGGCCTTTGTATTATCTGCATTTGCTTTTATTGCTCTTTGGTTTACTCAACCAAGAAGTGCTTTAAAGCAGGAAATGCAAGAGAGGCAACAACAAGGTAATAACTAGATAAAAAACACCGGAATTTATATTCCGGTATTTTTAGCTATTATTTTAACATTTTTTCCATTTCCTCGCGGTCTGTTTCATAAGTACAACCTAATAATGTCATCGGACTTTTTCCGGTCATTTCTGATAAGTTGAGCTTATGATAAACAGTAAAAGAATCTGCTGTTGCAGGTTCTGTCTTGACTGTGCGAACACCTCTAAAAAAAGGTAATGTTTTAAAGTCTGGATGCTGAGGAATATTAAATTTCTTTGAAAGTTGTTGAACATTTACATTACGAAAAACGGCAGTTATACCTTGGCCAGCTAGGGCAATTTCGTTTGTCTTTAAACCAAACAGTTCAATGGGTTGATTAGTTTTATATAAATAAATGAAAGGTTGATCTGAATCTTCAATTCTTTTAAAGCCAAGCGCTGATAAATTTTCATCATATTCAGAAGCAAAACTGGTATAAGTTTCTTGATCTGATTGACACTCTATAATCTTTTTTAAATCATTTATTTCAAATGCATATGATGTGCTACTCAGCAATAAAAAAGTGGCAGAAAGAAATTTATATATCTTTGGAAAGTCCATTTCTTATCCTCAATAAAGTGTTATAGCTATTTAATCTCTTGTTCTAAAAGCTTACCTTTTAAAGTTAAGAGTTCAGGTAGGGTTTCTAATAGTAAACTCATTTGTTTTAAGACTAGAGTATAGCTTTCCGAAAAGTGCTCATGAGTTGTTAGATTTTGAATTTGTTTTAAAGTTCGCTCAAGAAAATTAAAGTCAACAGAAGCTTGTTCAAATAAACTCTGATTAAGAATGTGCTGACAATCCAGTAAGAGCTGTAATACCTGTTGATCCTCAATTTTCTGCCGTTGGCTACCTAACGCTGCCACATAACTCAACTGGCTGTGGCTATAAACCAAATAGCGAAAAGCGTAATGGATGAGTTGAGGATTTGGATTCGGTTCAGCACTTAAACTCGAGATCATGTTCGATAGCTCGATTTGAGCATTATGGGCAGCGCGACGAATTCGACGGTATTCTATATCTTGATTTTTGCCATATTGATATTGCTCAACAATCACATTGAAATAGTCTAAGGTCGCTTTGCTACTTTTCTTAATATTGTTAGGAATATTGCGGAAGTTCCAATCAGGCCAAATAAAGTTTACGGCAAGCCATGCAATAAAACAGCCTAACAGCGTATCTATCAGGCGAGGTAAAATAATGCTGTAGCCCGCACCTTTTAAGTTAAAAATTAACAGCACCATCAGGGTGGCCATAAGCGTCGCCAATGCATATTTCTTTTGCCGTAAGTAGAAAAAGCAGACTCCGCAAATAATCGTAATGATGAGCTGACCTTCAATACTCGGTACAAAATATAGAATAGGTATTCCTAATAAAACACCGAGTAGAGTGCCAATGGTTCTTAGTTTAAGACGGCTTTTAGTCGCAAAATAAGTGATCTGACAGACAAATAAACTAGTCAGTAAAATCCAATAGCCATGCTGAGCAAATGGTAATAATGAAATGGCATAACCTGCGGCGAAAACGACTGCAATTCGTATGGCATGTCTAAATAAGGCCGACTGTGGTGTAAGCTGTTGTCTGAGTTTTAAGATCAGATCTGAAAATCCTTGAATATCATCATCAAGTAAATTTAAGTGTTCTTGTCTTGTTTGGGTATTATTTTCAGGGAAAGGCTGTGCATATTGTAGTTGTTCAAACTGTTCATGCATTCCTTTTAAATTATCAAAAATAAGTTTTAAATTTTTAACTTCAAAATTTTGTGGATGTTGTTGTATCCAATCTTTTAAAGAACTTTCTAAATGTCCTAATACTTTCTGACTTTCTTGCGAAGGCTGATATGGCTGGTTATATAAAATACATTGAGCTAAGTCTTGGCATGCTTGTGCTTGTAGACGCAGGTTTTTTTGGAAACGGAAAATAAGATCACTACGGCTAAAGTTCTGTTGAATATGTTCGTAATGTAAATAATTAGAGGTTGCTTGTTCGTGAATGTCCCGCGCAAAAAAATACAGGTTTAGCCAATAAATACTTTTATTACTGACGCGTGAAGCCTTGAGTCGAGTGAGTAGGGAACTGCGTATTTGATTGAGACTTTGGGCAACTTGCGTATTTTGTAAGGACAGTTCATATAAAAGTTGTTCTACGTTCTCTTTATTGTCGGGATCAAACAAACGTGCTTTTGCTTGTAGTAGAACAGATATTTCTTTAAAAATTTGTGAGAGCTTATCTTGTAAGGGAAGTGTCGGCTTAATAATAAAAAACAAAATAGATGTAAAGCCATACCACAAAGCACCATAAACAAAGTAAGTAGGTTGTTGGTACCAGTGCGCATATTCTCCTAAACCGAACATGCTATAAATTGAAAGCAAAATAGTGCCAAACGAAATTGTGGCATAACGTTGCCCTAAAGCGCCTAATAAAATAAAAAAAGCACTTGAGATTGAGAGATATAAAATAAAGAAAATTTTGTAAGGAGCTAGAAAGCCAAGAATACTACTGACTATAAAAAAGAGGAGGCAGACGTAAACCAAATTACGTAATCGAATACTTAAGCGATCATCAAAGTCGGTTAATGCTGCTGCAATCGCGCCTAAAGTCACAGGAACGATGAGCTCGTTATGGCCTAACCACAGTAAACCCAAAGTTGTGCCTGTGAGTACAATCAAAATTTGCAGGCAATAAATTAAAATGGAATTCGTCTTAAAACTATTAAATATTTGGGTCAGATAGTTCACGGCTTTTGTTCTAAATTAGAGAATACGTGAGAAAGCAGTATGTAACTTTAAATTTTTATTACTTCAAAAATATTATTCTGTTTATCTACAAAAGTCAGTCATTTTTTGAGATTTTATTAGGCTTAAATCAAGTTGTAACGATCAATAAATTAACAAAATTGTGGATATCTTTTTAGATACCCACAATTTAAAAAAGACATAAATTATTTAATCACACCACATGCAATTCGTGCTCCGCCACCGCCGAGAGGAAGAGGTGAGTCTGAATAGTTATCGCCACCAGCATGAATCATGATAGCTCGACCTTGAAGATCAGCAAGTTTCAAACGAGGTGCGATCACAGCAGTCGTTGCAACACCAGTATTATCGACTACTAAAGCAGGTAAATCACCTAAGTGGCCAGTTGTTGGGGTGCCGTGATGAGGAGCTTGATTCGGGTTATAGTGACTACCAGCAGCTAAAGCAGCGCCCGGTTTCCCATCTTTTACAGCTGGTTCACAAGAGGCATTTTCATGAATATGAAAGCCGCGTGTACCACTTGGTAAGTCAGCAAGAGCAGGGGTAATAATTAAACCTTTATCGCTATCTTGAAAGCTAATCGTACCGATTTTTTTACCAATACCATTAGCGGTTACTTCATTTACATCAACTACTTTTTTCGTATGCATTGTCGTTAATGCTTGAGCTGTATCTGATACAGTTTTTGTAACTGAACTACAGCCAACCGTAAAAAAAGCTGTAAGCGCACAGACTGCGCCAATTTTATTAAACATCTGCATGATCGGATGTCCTTATAAATATATATGATTGTTTGATTCAAACAAACGAAGGTTTAACCTACAAGTTAATTTAAATAGTTAATTTGTATCTAGAAACATTTTTAAATTAAATAAATGCGTCACTCTTTATCGTTAGAAGATTCACTTTCAGAATCATAAATCATAGTCGTTTTAGGCATAGGTTCAGGCTCAATGGTCTCATGTAACCATTCACGCCAAATTGCCAGTAAAATAGCCAGAATTACAGGTCCAATAAATAAACCTACCAATCCAAAACTAGCAATACCACCTAATACACCAAACATAATCAATAAGAATGGAATTTTTGTAGCGCCAGAAATCACAAGTGGTCGAATCACATTATCTGAGCTACTAACAATCACTACACCCCAAACCACTACACCAATTGCTTCCATAGTTTGTCCCTGAGAGAACAACCATAGACCGACACCTAAATAGGAAATTGGTGTACCAAATGGAATTAAAGCCAATAAGAAAGTAGCAATGGTAAGTACCATTGGGTTAGGGACACCTGCTACGAAATAACTTAATCCAGCTAAAACAGCTTGAGCAATTGCAGTTAAACCCACGCCATAGACTACAGCACGAGTCGTCTCAGAAATCGTATCGAGATAATGGTGAATACGAGGGCCTATAACCATTTCTAAGGCTTTACTTACCTGAGACAAAATCATTTGACCATCACGGTAGAAGAAAAATAGGCTAAATACGGCAAAGCCAAGTTTGACAATATTTTTACTAATTTCACCGAGCAGTACACGGCCATAACTTAAATGGCTTTGTACCCAAGCTGCAACATTTTGAATCGTGCTATTAGGATCGTTATTTAACTCATTAAGCGTACGAGAAATTTCTTTTCCAACAAAAGGAAGATCACGAATAAAATCAGGGACACTTAAATGACCTGAAAAAACCTGACGTTGTAAGTCAAAATATAAGTTGCGGCCTTCATGCTGCAAAATAAAAATAGCGCATGTAAAAGGAACGCCAACAACCAAAATGACCAGACTAATCATTAGAGTTGCATTTAAAGTATTACGGGTTTCTCCAAAGAAACGTTGAATTCTTAAATAAATAGGCCAAGTCATATAAGCAATGATGGCAGCCCAAAGTACAGGAACAATAAAGTATTTCAGGATATTAAATCCTAAAAAAATCAAAATAAAAAACAGCCCAAACAATAAAACGCGCTGTAAATTAGGAGCGTATGGATGCACGAACAATATTTCTCTAATTTTCTACATAGAATAAAGTCATATTAACTGAAAAATAACCTGAGGCAAATTTTAAGGCCGCAATGTAAAGAACCTTATACATCTCTTTTTAGAGACTAAAAGTTATTTAAAACCACTCAGCTTTATCTTCAACTAACTTGTTTAGAACAGGTTGCCATTGGTTTTGAATCGTAATAAAGTTTTTTTGAGGCTTATCAAAAATGCTTAAGCCTTGCATTGCTAAGCTGCCATATGCAGTGCGTTCAGCAATCCATGCAACAGGTTCCTGTTCAATTTTTTCAAAAAACTGTTGAATATCTTTTGAGCTAGCACTGTTTGGTTTTACGCGATTTGCAAGAAGTAAAATCTGAACTTTGCCTTTACGAATACGCTTAATATCTTGTAAATGCTTTAAAAAGCGACGAGTACTGTCTATATCAAAAAATGAAGGCTGAAGTGGAGTAATAATGGCATGGGCTTCACTAATGAGTTGCTCAGCATGTTCACCTGAAAGTGCACCAGGTGCATCAATAATTAAATAATCCAGATTTTTAGGCGCGTCACCAATTGATTTTTCATGACGCCAGTCGAGGCTTTGAATTTTTGCGACACCATCGGGGCGCTGTTTTAACCACTGTAAAGCCGATTTTTGATTGTCTGAATCTGCTAATGCTACTTTATATCCTTTTTGTGCCAATGCTGTTGCCAACGTAATGGCCGTCATGGTTTTTCCGCATCCGCCCTTTTGATTTGCAATAAGTATCGTTTTCATAAATCCAATTATTTTCAGCAGCACATTTGTTTATGTTTTATACCTTAGCATCTTTTTATGTGAAGGAGATGACCACATTTGACAAAAGTTTAAGCTGTTTCGTTATTTTAGATATGATTAGATCTGTAATCTTGATTTGCGCTTTTTTAAGGAAAATTTATGTCTGTATGGCTTGCCATGCTTATTGGTGCTGGAATTGGCATCATTATCACTACTCTTATTTTATCAAACACTCGCAATGGACGAATTAAGGCTGAATATGAGCAATATATTGCTGAACTTGAATTAGAGCATCAACAAGCTCTTACTCAAGCACAAAAGAGAAGTGTAAATACAAGCCGTGCGGTGTTGAAAGGAAAAATGGCAGAACAATTTGCTCCGGTTTTGCCTGAATTTCAGTATCTACCAAGCGATGCAAAATTCATGGGTGATCCGGTGGACTATATTATCTTTGATGGATATACCGATTTTCGTGATGGTGATGGGACAGCAGAAGACATTAATATTATTTTACTTGATGTAAAAAGTGGCGGTGCAAGGCTCACTAAAGGTCAGCAAGCTATTGCGCAAGCGGTCCAACGAGGTAAGGTTCGTTTTGAAACTCTAAGAATAGATTTTGAAGATTAATAAGCTGTTTAATTCAGCACAAAAATAGACGAAATTGATCTGTATTGTTACTAAATTCCGATATTTTTTTCATCGCTTACAGCTACTATAAATTGAAGATCTATTCACTTTGATCTAGCAATATTTGAGGTGTAACGCGATGAAAAAACAATGTTTGATGATGGGCTTGCTGACTGCTATTGGCATGAGTTCAGCATTTGCATCGACCTCAAGTGAATATAATATTGCCAATGGTTTGAGCCCGATAGAAAAAGATCAATCTATTTCTGTGTTACAGCCTTTTCAAGGAAATTTCAGGATCTTGGGTTCAAAAGTTTATCAAAATGATGAACAAGCTAAATTTTCGCCTATCGACTATGCGGTAAGTTGGGGATTGTTTGCACAGCCTGACATTGCACGTCATATTTCGGTGAAACAATATGACCGTTATTTAAACTGGAAAATTCCTAAATTACCTGTTCCAGCAGAGCAAGCAATGCAAATGGTGTCTAACATGCACATCATTCCTGCGAACCCTGAAATTGCTCAGCAGATTAAACAAGTTAAACGTGGTGATCTCGTTTATCTAAAAGGGGATCTTGTCGAGATTAAAGACAAAAACTTAGTCTGGAAATCTTCACTTACGCCAACCGACACGGGTGATGGTGCATGTGAATTATTCCGTGTTCAGGCAATTCATTGGGTTGAAAAGCAAAATATATAATTTGAAAAAAGCCTTCATAAATATGAAGGCTTTTTTATAAGTAAAGTAATACTTATTTCTGTTGCGATGCTTTCCAATACTTTAATTGATTTTGCGCTTGTAAATAGTCGGCAAGATCATTGATCTGTTCATCTTTAGTCGCGTGCTTATCACTATAGTGTTTTTCTTGGTTTTCCCAATATTGATAAAGTAGTCCCTGAATGTAACGGCCTTGCTCAGTTTTTAAATCTAAATCTTTTAACATGGTCAGAGCAGAGCGCACATTATCGAGTGTACGTTGTTGTTCAAAATCTGTTGTGAGTGTTCCCGCTTCATGCATTTTTGCTAACTCATTTTCCATCTCATCGCTCATTTCGGTAAAGCGGCGGTCATAGTCCTCTAAAAGTGCAATATCGTGTGCATCATCAGCAGTAGCAGGGAATGTCTTAACCGGTCTTTCATTTAGTTTTTCTAAAACCTGATCTGTAGATGAGGTGGCAGACGGTTGCTCCGTCTTAGCAGGCTCATCCGCTTTTTTACAAGCAGTAAGTAATAGGCTAGAGCAAAGCAAAGACATTAATATGACTTGAGGTGTTTTCTTCTTCATAACTTTCAACCAAACCTATTCACTAATTATTTAACGGGTAACGTACTTTTCTGAAAGTGATATGCATATGTAACATATGGAAAATCAATCTGATCTTGAGGACCTAATCCCGTAAAATCATAAACAATTTTTTCAAACTGTGCTTTGAGTTGTAACTGATCTTTTTCAGTCATTGCAGCAATAAAACTCGTAGAGAGTAAACGTTTACTCACGACTTGTTCGACAGAACCGCATTGCGACTGTGTAAATGTTTGTAGGCTATCAAATACGAATAAATCTTGTTGTTCAAACACACGTTTCCACTTTTCACTATGGTAACGCGGCGTGTCTCCTTCAAGAGGAAGTAGAAAATCAGCTAAGGCTTTCACCCAATTCGTACGCTCGTCGCGTTGATTCCAAACGAGTCCTAAATGTCCTTGTGGTTTTAATACTCTATACATTTCTGTTAGGGTATCAAGGTTGTCAAACCAGTGGAAAGATTGCGCACAAATAATGGCATCAATTTCATGGTCTGCTACAGGAATTGAATGGCTAAAAGCCTGTAATGTTTTGATATCAGGATAAACTTGTTGAAGCTGCTGTAACATCTCGCCAATTGGCTCAACTGCAATAACATCTGCATGTGTTTGTTTTAAGTAGGGTAAGAATTTGCCAGTACCCGATCCAAGATCGATAACAGTAGAGTTTTCCTGTATTTGTAGGCAATTTTGCAGCCAACTTACTATTTCTGCGGGATAATTAGGTCTAACTTGCTGATATAGTTCAGCAGCTGAGCTGAAGCCTTTTTGAGCGGCAGGATGTAAGGATTGTGTCATATTTTGCGCTTTTTAATCTGACTGGCATCTATAAAATAAGATACTCCGCAATCATAAATTGGCAAAACACCTATTTTGTTTCATTTTTGACGTTGTATGTGGGAGTAAATTTTCTTTCGGTGTGAGCATGGATAAGCAAATTATTTTTGAAGACGAACACATTAGAGCCATTTTTTTACCAGGCGATTCTAATACATTGGTTCTCTCTTTTGGCGATTTGATTACCCGAGCGAGTGGCTTATCTATCAATGCTGAAAAGTCCCTAATTAAATACCAATATAATATTATTGGGGTAATGCCAAAACAAAAATCATGGTTTCCGCAAGCGAGCATGATTGAGCTGGCAAAAGCGATTTCGCCTATTCTAGAAGGCTTTAAAAATATTGTGGGTTATGGCGGTTCGATGGGCGGCTATGCAGCAATCAAATATTCTAATTTATTGAATATGAATCGTGTGATTGCATTTGTGCCTCAATATTCAATTGATCCTGAGCAGGTTGAAGATCGACGCTATGCCGAGTTTTTCGATGCTGTGGCAAATAAAGACATGCAAATCCAGCCGCAAGATGTCGATGCAGCGCGTGAATACCTTATTGTTTATGACCCTTATTTTTCAACTGACCGTGAACATTATCTAAAAATAAAAGAGCTATTACCAAACTTACATACGATTCATTTGCCATTTACTGGTCATGAAGCATTGTCTGTATTGGCAAGTTCAAGTTTATTACATGATTTTATTGAGCATGAATTTGACGAAATTTATTTTTATCAACAAGTTCGCAAGGTCAAAAAGCAAAGTAAGTTTTACTTCCGTAATGTACTTGTACATGTTCTTACCCATCATGATGACATGTTGTTAAAAATATTACGCCAAAATGATTTTCAGCTTGATGAGCGTTATTTTGATAACCCCCTTAAACAGGCTATTACGCGTAGTCTGATAAAGACACAGCAAGCAACTGAGCTAGACTTTCAAAAGTTAGGTATTAAAGTACCGCGAGTTCAGGATGCTGCGAATTATAAAGAAGGATTGCAGACCAGCTTTGGCACAATTTTGGTATTCAACCTCATTAATTCAAAGTTTGAAAGTTATGCTCTAGATGTTCTGCTGGCGAATAAATCTTATTTGATTCCAATTGTGGCTGAACACACTGGTGTAGTTCACATTGAATTAAATAATGAAAATTATTTGTTGGGAATGAATGATCGCAAAGTTATTAAATTGTTCAAACACAACGAGCCTTTATCATCTGATATGAGCCCATTTGTAGTCAAAAAATATTCCGATTGTTTTGCAATCAGCTATAAGCAATTAAATTTATCTTGTGATGAACACGGGATGTGTGAATTTATAGAAGGTTCAATTCAGCCGACTGAACAACTAGCCTTAATCAGCTTTTAAAACTTTATAGTGGTTAAATAAAGCTCAGACCTTTAGGTTTGAGCTTTATTTTTTGCTTAAAAAATTTTTTTTCATAAACTTATTTGTATATTAATTTGAAATTCATTATTTAAATAAATAGTGCATTTGTTCTGCGAATATTTATTGTATTAAAAGTAGATATAGCCAGTGGTGAATATAAATACTATATTTTGAAATAAATGGGTTTTCTTAATATATAAATTATAGAAATGGTGTTAGGTTAATTAAAATACATAAATAATGATGTCTTTCTATAAGATTGTGTTTTTGTTATTTATTTTATTTAAAGAGGATGGGGCTGCTTAAAATAAGTTCACTATTCAAAGATAATTGCATATTTATTTTTTTCTCCTAAAATGATTTTTTACTAAATTGTCGTTACAGTTTTTTATATGCAATCATTAAATTATCGGAATAATGATGCATCGCAACATGGAAGTTCTGCACCTTTGAAACGAGCAATGAGTACTCGACATTTGGTGATGATCTCCCTTGGCGGTGCCATAGGTACAGGTCTTTTTTTAGGGTCGGGTGATGTAATTTCCCAAGCTGGCCCAATTGGCGCAATTATTTCTTATTTTTTAGGCGGTTTAATTGCCTATACCGTGATGTTATGTCTTGGTGAGCTTGCGGTACATGTACCAGAATCAGGATCATTCGGTGAGTATGCTCGTCGCTATATTGGTCCGGGTACAGGCTATATGATCACTTGGTTATATTGGTTAACTTGGACCGCGACTTTAGGAACAGAGTTTACCGCAGCAGCTTTGCTGGTTCGTGAGTGGTTTCCCTCTACTTCTGTTTGGGCTTGGACATTATGTTTTGGTGCCTTAGTTTTTTTCATTAATATCAGTTCAACGCGATTATTTGCCGAGTCAGAGTTTTGGCTGGCACTTGTGAAAGTTGTCACGATTATTTGTTTTATTGGGTTGGGTTTGCTGGCGATTTTTGGATTTATTCCATATCACGGGCACGAAACTGCGCCGTTGTTTAGTAATTTAACTGCCCAAGGCTGGTTCCCACATGGTTTATTTCCAATTTTTGCAACCATGCTGATTGTTAATTTTGCTTTTTCGGGTACAGAATTAATTGGTGTGGCAGCAGGGGAAGCAGAGAATCCAGCACAGACAGTTCCTAAAGCAATCAATGCTGCTATTTGGCGACTACTGATTTTCTTTGTTGGCACAATTGTTGTAATTAGTTCATTGTTACCATTCCAGCTTGCCGGTTTGAGTGGTAATGAGGTGAGTAATAGCCCCTTTGTGACTGTGTTTAATTATATTGGTATCCCATATGCTGAAGATATTATTCGCTTTGTGATTATTACGGCTTTACTCTCTGCTGCAAATTCTGGTTTATTTGCTGCTTCACGTATGATGTGGTCGCTTTCTGCAAAAAACCAATTACCGAAAATCTTTTCTAAACTTACACCTTCAGGAACACCTATTGTAGCTATTGTGGTCACAATGCTGGGTGCTATACCAGGTTTACTTTCAGAGCAATTTGCACCTGAAACTATTTTTAAGAATTTATTGGGTGTTGCCGCTTTCACCATGGTTGTAGTGTGGATTGCAATTTGCGTATCTCAATTCAACTTCCGTAGACAGTGGTATAAATCTGGTAAAACTGCAAAAGATTTGCGTTTTGCTGCTCCTTTATTTCCTTTGACTCCAATCGTGGGTGGTCTGTTCTGTGCTATTACTTGTATTAGCATGGTATTTGATCCTTCGATGCAGGTTGGCTTCATCTGTTGTATTGTTTTCATTCTTGTGTGTTATGCGAGCTATTTCATTTTTTATCACAAGAAAGATGCGGTGTAGAGCTAAGCAAAGATATGCTTTCTAAAGCATAGTCTAAAGGCCCCATTTGGGGCTTTTTTATTGCCTGTAGGAAATTAGAAAAGGGTGGATTTTATATATTTTTTTTAAAAATGAATTTTTATTTTTGATCATAAAAACAAATATTGTTTTATAAATTTACCACTGATCGGATTTTTATTAATATTTATTTATTATAAATATTTGATTAAGTCTATGTTTAGTCTTGTTATTTAATAAAGAGCTGTTTTTGGATTTTTGGAATATAAGGGTTGAATGAACATAATATGGATTTAATGTGAAGAATAGATAATTTTTTGATAGTTTTTTAAAAATTAAAAGTTATTAAGTTATTGTTATATATTAATAAAAATATTTACATTTTTTGTATTTATGGTTATTTGTTTTCTATAATATTTTTTTATTAAAGTTAAGGATTTTTTAATATTTGTTGTTTTTTTATTATAAATGTCAGTGCGATTTGATTATTTTTTCTCTTCTTATTTATTTTAAAATGTTCTAAATGAGCTTGCTCTATGCTATATTTATTGGAAGATTTTATATCTATGTTGCGGCTTAATTTTAAGCAGTATGTGTGGAAATAATTAATCTGTAGGATTATTGAACAAAGTTTATTTTAAAAAGACTAATGGAGGGATCTATCGATTAGTCAAAAAAATTTTATGGACTCATGGTTTTTGTAAATCATAGTTCTTTTTAACTCCCAAACGGTTATGTCACTTCTTTTGTATTTATATTTCAGCCGGCTGGTTTTAGTGGGTTGTGGCTAGTTTTTTGCTTTTATAAAACTCTTTTTATAAACAGCAATTTAGACAAAAGAAAACTTGTAAAAGATATCGGTATATAAAAGTAGATCGTACTTTTCGTACCAACAAATGGAATTTAAAAAATCTGATGCTTTAGAAGAGCAAAAGATTTAGTAAATAAACTAAGGCGCTGTTATTTCAGGGTTTTAGTTGCTAAATAATAAAGATTACAGATTTATCAAATCTGAGTCTATGAAGGTATATAGGAAAAAAGATGTCAGATCTTTCATACGTAAACGAACACAGCGATGCATGGCAAACTTACTTAGCACAAATTGACCGTGTTGCTCCGTACTTAGACCACTTGGCTGAGTTTATCGACACTTTAAAACGTCCAAAACGTGCACTTATTGTAGACGTGCCAATTGTAATGGATGACGGTTCTATTCAGCACTTTGAAGGCTACCGTGTACAACACAACTTGTCTCGTGGTCCTGGTAAAGGTGGTGTTCGTTACCATCCAAATGTTGATTTGAACGAAGTTATGGCGTTGTCTGCATGGATGACAATTAAAACTGCTGTTTTGAACTTGCCATTTGGCGGTGCAAAAGGTGGTATCCGTGTTGATCCACGTAAATTATCTAATCGTGAATTAGAGCGTTTAACTCGTCGTTATACGACTGAAATTGGTCACATTATCGGGCCTCAAAAAGATATCCCTGCTCCGGACGTTGGTACAAATGCCAATATCATGGGTTGGATGATGGATACTTATTCTACAAGCCAAGGTTACACAGTAACTGGTGTTGTAACTGGTAAGCCAGTTCACTTAGGTGGTTCTTTAGGACGTGTAAAAGCGACTGGTCGTGGTGTATTCGTTACAGGTCGTGAAGTAGCTGCAAAAATCAATTTACCAATTGAAGGTGCGAAAATCGCTATTCAAGGTTTTGGTAACGTAGGTAGTGAAGCTGCTTTCTTATTTGTTGAATCAAAAGCGAAAGTTACACACGTTCAAGACCATACAGGTACTATTTTCAATGCTGATGGTATTGATCTTGAAGCTTTACGTGATCACGTAAATGCAAATCAAGGCGGTATTGGCGGCTTTGCTGGCGCGCAATCAATTGCTGATGAAGATTTCTGGACAGCAGAAGTTGACATTATTGTTCCTGCTGCATTGGAAGGTCAAATCACTGTTGAGCGTGCTCAAAAACTTAAAGCTAAGTTGATTTTAGAAGGCGCAAACGGTCCGACTTATCCTAAAGCTGAAGACGTATTAGTTGAGCGTGGCATTGTTGTAGTACCTGACGTTGTATGTAACGCCGGCGGTGTAACTGTAAGTTACTTCGAATGGGTTCAAGACATGGCGAGCTACTTCTGGACTGAAGAAGAAATCAATGAGCGTTTAGACAAATTGATGGTTCAAGCTATGGATGACGTTTGGAATACAGCGAACAGCAACGCTTGTACTTTACGTACAGCAGCTTACATCTTGGCATGTGAGCGTATTTTAAAAGCTCGTAAAGAGCGTGGTATTTTCCCAGGCTAATCTGCGGAAATTACTTTTAGGAAAAGTGGTCTGAGCAAATATTAAGGATGTTATAGGGTTATTTGTTCAGCCCCTTTTTCTGAATTATTCAAAATTAAGTGTTATCGAATATATTAAATAAATACTGAGGTAAGCATGGAACAGCCAATTTCTGTAACTCGAAGCAACTTTAACGACTGGATGGTTCCAGTTTTTGCACCGGCAAATTTCATTCCGGTACGTGGCGAAGGTTCACGTATCTGGGATCAAGAAAATAAAGAATATATTGATTTTGCAGGCGGGATTGCAGTAAACGCATTAGGTCATGCGCATCCAGTGGCAGTAAATGCTTTAACAGAACAAGCAACAAAACTTTGGCATGTAGGTAACGGTTATACAAATGAACCCGTTCTACGCCTTGCAAAACAACTCACCGATAATACATTTGCAGATAAGGTTTTCTTCTGTAACTCTGGTGCTGAAGCGAACGAAGCTGCTTTAAAACTGGCTCGTAAAGTTGGTTTAGATAGCGGCGTTGCTGGCAAAAATGGCATTGTGGCATTTAATAATGCTTTCCATGGCCGTACTTTATTTACCGTTTCAGCGGGTGGTCAACCTAAATATTCACAAGACTTTGCACCACTTCCAAACGGTATCAACCATGTTGCCTTTAATGATTTAGAAGCTGCAAAAGCGGTGATTAATGAGCAAACATGTGCAGTCATTGTTGAACCAATCCAAGGTGAAGGCGGCGTTATTCCTGCTGACATCGAATTTTTAAAGGGTTTACGTGCACTGTGTGATGAATTTGGTGCATTACTTATTTTTGATGAAGTGCAAACTGGTGTAGGCCGTACAGGTGCACTTTATGCCTACATGAACTCTGGTGTTATTCCAGATGTGTTAACGACTGCAAAAGCACTAGGCGGTGGTTTCCCAGTCGGTGCAATGTTAACAACTGATAAGTTTGCTCCACATTTTTCAGTGGGTACACATGGTACGACTTATGGTGGTAACCCGTTAGCAAGTGCGGTTGCAGGTGCAGTATTTGAGTTTATTAATACGCCTGAAGTACTCGATGGTGTGAAGCATCGTCATCAATATTTCCTCGATGCACTAAATACACTAAACGCTGAACATCAGATTTTTGAAGAAATTCGTGGTCAAGGTTTATTGATTGGCTGTGAATTAAAAGCTGAGTATGCAGGGAAAGCTAAAGATATTACGACTTGGGCGGGTGAAGAAGGTTTACTTGCTTTAATTGCAGGCCCGAATGTGGTTCGTTTTACTCCGTCGCTTATCATTCCTGAACAAGATATTGATGAAGGGATTGCTCGTTTAAAAAGAGCGTTGGCTAAATTGGCTAAATAAAAAAAAGGAAAGCTAGCCATGATGATCGTCCGTCATGCCGAGTTTCGAGACCTTGAAGATATTTATAAATTAGCGGGTAAGTCGGGTGTAGGCCTGACTTCCTTGCCACAAAATATGGATACACTTTCGGCTCGAATTTCACGTACTCGCAATACTTTAAATGGCAATGTCCATAAAAGTGAACAAGGCTATCTGTTTGTTCTTGAAGATACAGAAGCTCAACGTGTTATTGGTTTAAGCGCAATTGAAGTTGCTGTAGGACTCATTGAGCCTTGGTACAACTTTCATGTTGGTACTCAAGTACACGCCTCAAAAGCATTAAACGTTTATAAGTCACTACCTACCTTATTTTTGAGTAATGACAGAACGGGTAGTAGCGAACTCTGTACATTATTTTTAGATCCAGAGCGTCGTGAAAACCAAAACGGTAAATTCTTATCGAAAATCCGTTTTATGTTTATTGCTGCCTTTAAGCAATATTTCGAGAAAAAATTAATTGCTGAAATGCGTGGTTTCTCAGACGAAAATGGATGTTCTCCATTTTGGGATGCGATTGGTCACCATTTCTTTAATATGGATTTCTCAACAGCAGACTATTTAAGTGGAATTGGGCAAAAAGTATTTATTGCAGAGCTTATGCCACGTTTTCCAGTCTATGTAGATCTCTTGCCAAAAGATGCGCAAGAGGTGATTGGAAAAATGCACCCACAAACTTTGCCTGCTTACCATGTGCTTGAGTCAGAAGGCTTACGCTATCAAGGATATGTCGATATTTTTGATGCGGGCCCAACCATTGAAGCCAATATTGATGAATTACGGGCAGTAAAAGAAAGTCAGTTTTTAAACGTCAAAATTACAAGTGATGCTGCGGTCGGTAAGACCCAATATCTCGTTGCCAATGATAATTATCATGACTATAAGGCAATGTTGATGAAGCTTGATCTTGTTGATAACACTATAAATTTAACACATGAACAAGCTGAAAAACTCGGTGTACAAGAAGGTCACGTTGTTCGTGTGTTATCACTAAATCCAATGGAAGTTTCCTGATGTCAAACTCTTTATTTATAAACGGTGTCTGGTTACAAGGCAGCGGCACAACATTTGAAAAAACAAATCCAGTTGATAACCAAACTGTATGGTCCGGTGCCGAAGCAACTGCTGCTGATGTAGAGCAAGCTTGTCAGGCAGCGCGTACTGCATTTCCAGCATGGGCACGTTTACCACTTGTAGAGCGTGTAGCTATTGTTGAGAAATTCGCGGCTTTGCTTGAAGAAAATAAAAAGCATTTAGCAGAAGTCATTAGCCAAGAAACCAGCAAGCCATTTTGGGAAACGTTAACTGAAGTTCAATCAATGATTGGCAAGGTTGCTATTTCAATTCGTGCTTATCACCAGCGTACAGGTGAAAGCTCAACTGAAATGGCCGATGGCGTAGCATCTTTACGTCACCGTCCACATGGTGTGCTTGCAGTTTTCGGTCCATATAACTTCCCGGGCCATTTACCAAATGGGCATATTGTTCCTGCATTATTGGCAGGCAATACCGTGGTATTTAAACCAAGCGAATTAACACCTTGGACTGCTGAAGAAACTGTAAAACTTTGGCAGCAAGCTGGTTTGCCAAATGGTGTGATGAATTTGGTGCAAGGTGGTCGTACCACTGGTGAAGCGCTAGCTGCTTCACATGAAATTGACGGTTTATTGTTTACTGGAAGTGCAAACACGGGTTATCACTTGCATAAGCAAATGGCGGGTGCTCCTGAGAAAATCCTTGCGCTTGAAATGGGCGGCAATAATGCATTGATTATTGATGAAATTATCGATGTCGATGCTGTAGTTAATCTCACTATTCAATCTGCATTTGTTTCGGCGGGTCAGCGTTGTACATGTGCACGCCGTATCTTGGTAAAAAATGGCGCAGAAGGTGATGCATTTATTCAACGTTTCGTTGAAGTTGCAAAAAATCTAAAAGTTGGTCGTTGGAACGATGAGCAACAACCATTTATGGGCGGTGTTATCTCGTCAGTTGCTGCAACAAACATGATGAATGCTCAACAAAAGTTACTCGAGCTTGGTGCAAAAAGTTTATTAACAATGACGCGTCCACAAGAAGATAGTTCATTACTTACTCCAGGTATTGTTGATGTAACAGGCGTAACAGATATTCCGGATGAAGAATATTTTGGTCCGCTTACGACGATTCAACGTTATGACAACTTTGATGAAGCATTAAAAATTGCGAATGCAACTCGCTTTGGTTTGTCTGTTGGTCTGGTTTCACCAAAACGTGAACTGTTTGATCAAGTACTTATTGAAGCGCGTGCCGGTATTGTGAACTGGAATAAGCCATTAACAGGTGCTTCAAGTGCTGCACCATTTGGTGGTGTCGGAGCATCTGGTAACCACCGCGCAAGTGCCTTTTATGCAGCTGATTATTGTGCTTGGCCAATGGCTTCACTTGAAAGTGACAGCTTAACCTTACCAGAAAAATTATCTCCAGGGATTGTGTTGCCTTAAACACTAGGGAAAGAAAAATGAAAGGATATGAAGTAAATTTCGATGGTTTGGTGGGACCAACACATCACTACGCGGGCTTGTCATTTGGTAATGAAGCATCGACAAAAAACCGTAATAACGCCTCGAATCCAAAATTAGCAGCTAAACAGGGCTTGCTAAAGATGAAAGCCTTGGCTGACATGGGAATGAAACAAGGTGTGCTTGTTCCGCATGAGCGTCCACATGTTCCAATGTTACGCCGTTTAGGTTTTACAGGAGATGACATTAGCGTAGTTGCTCAAGCAATGCGTCATTCACCTGAACTATTATCATCGCTAAGTTCAGCTTCACCAATGTGGACTGCAAATGCGGCAACTGTTTCACCTTCGGCAGATAGCCAAGATGAACGCGTGCATTTTACCGCAGCGAACTTGAATAATAAGTTTCACCGTTCAATTGAAGCTGAAACTACAAGTCAGGTCCTACAAGCGATCTTTAAAAATGAACGTCACTTTGTACACCACGAAGCTTTACCACAAGTGGCTTTATTCGGTGATGAAGGTGCAGCAAATCACAATCGTTTAGGTGGTGATTATGCTAAGCGCGGTGTTCAAGTATTTGTGTATGGTCAACAACATTTAAATAATGGTTTACCGGGACCAAAACGCTATCCAGCTCGTCAGACGCGTGAAGCAAGTGAAGCAATTGCACGTTTGCATCGTTTAGAGGATGCGCATACCGTTTTTGTTCAACAAAATCCGGATGTAATTGATCACGGCGTATTTCATAACGATGTTATCGCGGTAAGTAACCAACAGGTTTTATTCCATCATCAACATGCATTCTTAAATCAAGATCAAGCTTTTGCTGAAATTCGTCAGAAAATGGCAAGCATCGGTGAAGATTTTATCTCGATTGAAGTTCCTGAAAACCGCGTTACTGTTGATGATGCCGTAGCAACTTATTTATTTAATAGCCAGATTTTGACTCGTCCAGATGGTGGAATGACCATTGTTGTGCCAGAAGAGTCTCGCCAGAATAAAGCAGTTTGGAGTTATCTGAACGATATGGTTCAGATGGGTACACCAATTGATGCTATTCAGGTATATGACTTACGTGAAAGTATGCGTAATGGTGGCGGTCCGGCATGTTTACGTTTACGCGTAGCTTTAAACGAAACTGAGTTAAATGCTGTAAATCCAAAAGTATTAATGAATGATCAATTGTTTGGCACACTCAATCAATGGGTAGATAAACACTATCGTGATCGCTTAGCTCAAGAAGATTTGGCTGATCCGCATTTACTCATGGAAAGCCGTATGGCACTCGATGAACTGACCAAAATTTTAGGTTTGGGTTCGGTCTATCCTTTCCAAAAATAATGAGGAGGTGACATGCAAGATTTTCTAGCATTAACCTTACAAGGTGAGCAGCCTAAAACCCGCGAAGGAAAACAAGATAATTTTTCTTGGCGTTGGTTAGGTGAAGGACTTCTTGAATGTACGCCAAATGCACAGTACGACAAAGCTGTCGTACTGTCAGCTGGAGTACATGGTAATGAAACAGCACCAATTGAATTGTTATCTCATCTATGCACAGATTTGTTTGCAGGACGTTTAAACCTTGCTGTGAGATTACTGTTTGTACTGGGTAACCCTTATGCAATGCGTCAAGGGAAACGTTATGTGCATGACGATGTAAACCGAATGTTTTGTGGTGGATATAAAACTCTACCTGTGACTGAAGAATCAAAACGTGCTGAAGTTTTAGAGCAAGTAGTCACGACTTTTTTTCAGGAAAGTTCAAGCCAAGCAAAACGTTATCACTATGATTTGCACACCGCAATTCGTGCTTCTTTGTTGCCAACGTTTGCTTTATTTCCCTATCAAACACATGCTTATGATGCAGATTTGACAGCGAGCCTTGAAGCAGCTGACTTGGATGCTTTGGTTTACCACAATGCGGTCGGTAAAACCTTTACGCATTTTACCAGTGAAAATTTTAAAGCTGCGAGCGCAACTTTAGAGTTAGGCAAAGCCTTACCATTTGGACAAAATGACTTGAGCCAGTTTGCTGCAATTGATGAAGTGATTCGTCATGTTGTTTCTGAGCAAGCCTTGCCACCACGTAATAAAACAAAAATTCGGGTCTTTAAAGTATCGGACTCTTTAATTAAAAAAGACGAAGATTTTCAGATGAACTTATCGGCTGAAGCACCAAATTTTTCGACTTTTACCAAAGGTGAAATCATTGCAGCTCAACCTTCTGGTAATTATGTTGTTGAGCAAGATCAAGTCTGGATTTTATTTCCAAATCCAAATGTGAAAATTGGTTTGCGTGCAGGTTTGGTTTTAACTGAAACCAGCTGAACATTTGATTTTTAAGAAATAAAAAAGGGCAATGAATTGCCCTTTTTTATTTATAAGATATTAGTTCGTACCGAAAAGGCCTTTAACCCAAGATTTCTTTTCAGCTTTTTGTGTAGATGTTTGAGCACCAGCGTTTATATTTGCGTTTGTGTTAACTCCAACAGGACCAACGTTAACACCAACATTTACACCAGTTTGAGCATTAATTGCATGTGCTGGTTGAGCTGCATTCAACTGTGCTTGGGCATCAGCTTTAGTATCAGCTACAAATTCTTTTTGCTCAGCTTGATTTTGAGCTACACGAGTTTTTACTGCATCTACATGCGCTTGAGCATTAGCTTGTTTTTCAGCAGTAAATTCTTTTTGATCTGCTTGTTTTTCTGTAACTTTAGTCTTTACAGCATTAAAACCTGCTTTTGTATCAGCTTTAGCCTCAACTGCTAGGTTTTTAGTGCCGTTTGCAGCTTTAGTCGCTACATTTTTAGTACCTGTTACTGCTTCGGTAGCAAAATGTTTAGTACCAGTTGCAGCTTCAGTTGCTATGTGTTTAGTACCATTTGCAGCTTTAGAAGAAAGTTCAGTCACTTTTCCTGTTGTTTTTTTAGTTGCTTTAACTGTAGTGTCAGCAGCGACATGACCAGCATGCTTTGCTGTGCTACCTACAGTGTGTGCAGTATTTTTGACTGTATTGGCTACGCCACTAACAAGACCACCCGGTTGTACATTTACTTGAGCAGAAGCATCTGCATTAACGCCCGCACTTTGTGCAAAAATAGAAGCAGAAGCAAGAACACTTGCAGTAACGATAGCTGTTTTCATCATTTTCATTGCGATATCCTTCAAAGAATATACCCTTTTAGTGAGGTATTTCATAAACGCAAACGAATCATAGCCAAGGAAATATGGGCTTGGGAACTGACTTCATCAAAACGTTACAACAGTGTTACGTTGAGTAAACAGACTAGGGAGGAATTGTGGAGATTAATACAAATTAATAATAAAGTGAAAAAGAACATTTATTTATTAGAAAATCTAATTAAGCAAAGTGAGTTCTTATTATTTAGTTTTTTAAAAAATATCTTTTAATTTTTTCATTTCGTTTTTTCGAATTTGTTCTCTATATCTTTAAATGTGATGTAAATCTCATTACTTATTGGAGTAAACGGCATAGTTATTGCTTATTATGAGAATAAGGCGCTTTTTAGCACTTTTTTGAACCATCTTCTGCCAGAAATATAAACGTACAGGGCAGAACTGTATTTTTGCTTATTCGGGATAAAGTTATTTTAACTTTTTAGTGGTTATGTATTTCATTAAATAGATTTTTCACATGAAAAATATATTAAGAAATGCTGCTTTATTTCAAATAATCAAAAATAAAAATAGATATCTATAAACAAAAAAACAGAGATATGACAGATGAAAATTATTGCTTCCCTTCTTGTAATCGTCGGCTTGATCGCCGTTGTTCTCTATTTAAAGCCCACAAGTGGTGCATCTGATGTGTTTAATTCTGCTTTACATGAGTCGAATTCGCCACAACCAGACACATCGTCTTTTCTTTCTAAACTTAAGGAGCCTACTCAACCTAAAAATCTATCTCAACATTCAACTCATCCACAATCGGTATCAGCTGATACTGTTCCTTTTTATGACACAAAAAGTGATCCTTCAATTCAACCGATTGATCCAGAAAAAGATCCAGCAAATGAAATAAAAGTGAAATAAGTAAATTGTTAGTTGAAAAACTACGGAGAAAAATAATGCAAAGTAAAACGTTATTTCTATTAGGTCTATGTACGATTTTAAGTACAACCGCATCAGCTCTTCCTTTAGATTCTAAAGGTGCTAAACAGCGATTAAATCAGGCAGCAAAACAAAAAGTATTTCAGGGTAAAATCGATTTAGATGCCTTGGTGAATAATGATTCGAATGATTTAATTGTTGAATACAATATTGCTTCGGTGAGCGTGCCTTCCGGGTTAGAACGGCGAAGTTATATTGCAACAAATAAGAAAAATTTACAGGCAAGGTTTAACCGTGCTGGTGGTGTTCAAGTACTTCGGGACTACAATAATTTGCCTTTAGCTTTTTATCGGATTAGTAACCGCGAAGCTTTGGTCTCTTTACTCAATGATCCGAATGTTAAAGCGGTTTATCCAAATCGTATTAATCAAACCACGACCAATGAAAGTTTACCTTTAATTAATCAACCACAAGCAAATACCAATGGTTTCACTGGTGAAGGCTCGAGTGTGGCTGTGATTGATACAGGGGTGAATTATCTTCATTCTGATTTCGGTTGTACGGCAGTAAACACACCATCAAATACTTGTCGCGTTGTTTACTCATTTGATAGTGCACCAGATGATGGTGCTTTAGATGATGATGGGCATGGTAGTAATGTTTCAGGCATTGTGTCCAAGGTTGCCACCAAGACCAAAATTATAGGCATTGATGTTTTTAGAAAGGTCAGATCCCAAGGTAAATGGGTAAGCACAGCTTATGATAGTGATATCCTCGCAGGGATTAACTGGGCTGTAAATAATGCACAAACCTATAATATTAAAGCAGTTAACTTAAGCCTTGGCGTACCAGGTGTTAAATATACCTCGGAGTGTAGCGACAGCAGTTATGGAACGGCATTTGCTAATGCGCGAGCTGCTGGTGTGGTACCTGTAGTCGCTTCAGGCAATGATGCATTCTCAGATGGAATTTCATCTCCTGCCTGTGTTGCTGGTGCAGTAAGAGTGGGGGCTGTTTATGACAGTAATATTGGTGGTGTGTCATGGGGGAATCCTGTGAAATGTTCTGACCCAACAACAGCAGCAGACAAAGTAGCATGCTTCAGTAATGGTGGTAGCCTTGTGACTTTATTGGCACCGGGGGCAATGATTACCGCGGGTGGCTACACTATGGGAGGTACATCTCAAGCGACACCACATGTGGCAGGTGCGATTGCTTTATTACGAGCGAATAGCGTAAGTCCAACAGAAAGTATTGATCAAACCATCAGCCGTTTAAAAACGACAGGTAAGCCAATCACTGACTCAAGAACGGGCTTGGTTTTCCCGCGTATTGATTTACTGGCAGCAACAAATGGTTTAACCATTAATTAATAGCTTATTTATAATTTTTTAAATTAGGTCCAAGAAATTTTTAAAATAGCTATAACCCGTTGCCGAAGGTAGCTTTTGCAACGGGCTTTTTATGAAAAAGTATTAATGACACTTTTCTAAATTTGCTGGATTAAAGTTATTTTGGAGTTTTTTGAAATTATTCTGAATTTCTGGATCTTGAATATTAAAAGTGGTTGAGCTTTTGGTTGTAGAGTTAGTTGCTTGATTTAATATGCCTGATTCATCAGGGTATTGTTGGGTAAATGATGTAGCTGAAATTAGACCCTTATCATTAAATACCCAGTGTTCAGTAACGTGTCCGCCCCCTAAATATCCCGTAAATTCAATCATGCAAGCTTGCTTATCTTGTTTAATGAGTTTGGCTACATTACCTGTAGTTGATGGATAAGCTTCGATATTGGTATCTTGCTCTAGAACTTGTGCCTGAGAATAAGATGAAGAAGGAGGTGCAGAGGTTGCACAGGCAGTTAATGCTAAGCAGCATAGTGTTGAAAAGAGAAGTTTTTGACTATTCATAAGGCAGATTCCTAGCTCTTTATAGTTGATGATCAATAGTTCTAAATGAATATCTGTATTTATAAAAGCGCGAATTTATCGCGCTGTCCTAGCAAATTAGTTAGTTGTTGTGCTCGATTTACTTAGCTCACCTTGTTCAATTGGGATATTTTCACCGTTTCGACTACTGGTAATATTTTGCTTCGCCTGATCTAATTTCGTTTCTGTAAAAGCTTTGGCTGTATCTGCTTTTTGCTGAACGACTTCTGCTTTTTCAGCTGTAAATTCTTTGGTGTTTTTCCACTTTTCACTAATTTTATTTGAAGTTTTTTCAGAAGCTCCTTGAATAGAGTCTCCTAAATTTTGTATGCCTTTTCCAGTTTTATATAACAATACACGACCTAAACTTGGGTTATCACCATAAGGTTGTGCTTTAGAGGTTGTTTCACCCACTTGTTGTGGTTGCGTTGTTTCAGCAAATAAGGTCGATGAAGCCAACATGGAAGTCGCAATACATAAAATGTGTATGGTTTTCATTTTGGATAAATCTCCCCAACCAGAATCAAAAGATGAAGTGGTGATCTTACTGTTAAAAATAAAGCTTGTACTGCAATGAGATAAAACCCATACGATTTGATTACGATAAATCATCACTTGTTCGCAATAAAGTAATTATCCCAATGACTCATAAACAAAATTCAGACTTAATTAATTCTAAAAACATATCTCTGGCTTTATGGTTGCTCACATTTTTATGCCAAAAAAATTGATTCTGCATAAAGGCAAGATGTTCAAATTTATAGCCTCGAATATTGGTTAAATTTTTATATTGTTCATAAATACTCTTCGGTACCAAAGACACCCCAGAGCCTGCACTGACGCAACCGATAATGGTGGCGTAACTGGTAATGCTCGTAATTGGAAGTGAAATATTTTTGAGCTTAAGCCATTCTTCGAGAGCTGCTCGGTAAGGACAGCCTTCAGTCCACATAAAAATTTCTTTACCAATCAGGTCTTCTTGGTTGTGGATTTCTCCCAAAGAATGAGATGCAATCAAGACCATTTCTTCTTGATAAATACTAAGTTTATTTAGCATCGGAAACTCGATATTGCCCGCGACAATTGCACCATCAAGTTTGTGCTGAGAAATATCGACTAATAGCTGTTTCCATGTACCTGTAATAATTTGAATGGAAACCTCTGGAAAACGTTGATGATATTTCGCCAGTAAATTGGGTAGGCGAGTTGTAGCAGAAGATTCAATCGCCCCAATTTTTAATGGACCAGAGGGCGGTGCATCAGGATGAATACTTCGTTTTGCTTCATCACACAGCGCTAAAATTTTATGGCAATAATTAAGAAAGATTTCCCCAGAGGGAGTGAGTTTTAAACTTTTTCCTTCCCGATAAAACAGCGGTGCGCCTAGTTCTTCTTCGAGTTGTTTAATGCGCGTTGTGATATTGGATGGTACACAATGTAGTTGCATTGATGCCTTAGCCATTGTTCCGCATTCAACCACGGTCTGAAACATTTTTAACTGTGCGATATCCATATTTTATCATTCACTTTTAATGAATATTTGACTCAATATAAGTTAATTTTATTCAACTATCCATGCGCATATGATGAAAGTGTTCCATTTCACTAGTGCAGATTTAACATGGCAATTTCTCTTGCTGCCGAAATCCAGCCTCCCGCATTTAAGCTCTATTTATGTATTGCTGTGACGGTCTTTTGTTGGGGCTATTCACCTATTGGCGTACATAGTGCTTTGCATTCATATACACCGCAGCATATTGCCTTGCTCCGTTTTTTGATTGCATCGTTTTTTTTAATGCTTTTGGTCATGAAAAAAGGCATTCAGCCTTTAAATTGGAAGGATGCTCCTGCTCTTGCTGTATTAGGTTTTTTCTCTGTAACGCTGCATCATTTGCTTATAAATACGGGACAGCAGTATGTAACTGCAGTAGCTTCCAGTATTTTGAGTCAATCTATTCCGTTATTTACTTTTATTATTTCAGCTTTGCTTTTTAAGGAAAAAATTAGTTTCAAACAATGGTTATGTATTTTGCTAGGACTTTGCGGCGCCATATTGGTGGTTAGTGGAGATCATGGTTTTGGTGTACCGAGCCCTTATAGTTTATTGATTGTTTTAGCTGCAATTGCTTGGGGGCTTTATTTTAATTTATATAAAAAATTTGCTTTAAATTATGATGCTTTGAGCATGATGTGCTACATCATCTGGTTCGGGACCATTCCTTTACTGTTTTATAGTGCCCATTTGCCTAGTGAAATTTTAAATGCCACTTGGCAAGCCAATATGTCGGTTGTTTTATTGGGTATTTTTCCAAGTGCGATGGCGTATGTACTTTGGGGATATGTACTTAAAAATATGCCATTAACGATTGCATCGAATTTTTTGTATTGCTCGCCGATTGTCGCTATGAGTTTGGCAGTTCTTTTCTTAAATGAAAAACCATCCATGATGGTGCTGCTAGGTGGGGTAATTATTGTGGGGAGTTTGGTGTGGATGAATTGGGGGAATAGGCGTACTATCGAATAAGCTATAGATAATTAAACGAACTATAGATTGATGTTATGTCATGTACTACTTGCTTTAAGAGAATGAGATGATTGTTGTTACCTTAACCTATAAAAAACCATTAGCCGAAGTTGATGCTGTACTCAAAGAGCATATTGCATTTTTAGATCATTACTATGAGCAAAAGAAGTTTCTGGCATCAGGGCGCCGCGAAAATAGAGTAGGTGGGGTGATTTTAGTTTTAAGTTCTTCGATTCCAGAAGCTGAAGAAATCATGAAAAATGATCCGTTTTATATTCATGATGTGGCTGATTATGATTTTATGTGGTTTGAGCCATCGAAAAGTTTAGAAGAAATTAAAGAATTTGTTTAACGTAAAAAATAAAGGGATCTATAAAAGATCCCTTTATTTAATAATGAGCTCATTAACCCTGCAACACACTCACGTCAGCCACAGCAGTAAACAAGTTGCGTAACTGAGCTAATAAACGTAAACGGTTTGCTTTCAGGTCAGCGTCATCTGCCATTACCATGACACCATCAAAGAATGCATCAATCGGCGCGCGAAGTGCTGCAAGCTTAGAAAGGGCAGCTGTGTAGTCTTTTGCTGCGAGTAATGGTTCAACAACTGGAGTAACTGCTTGAAGCTCAGCAAATAATGCTTTTTCAGCATCTTCAACCAAGTTTGCTTCAACTACAGAACCTTCTGGCGCTGCTTCTTTTGCAAGAATGTTAGCAACACGTTTGTTTGCAGCAGCAAGCGCAGCAGCTTCAGGTAGAGCGCGGAAGTGGTTTACCGCATTTACGCGCTTGTCAAAATCAAGTGGAGACTTCGGTGCAAGTGCTTGAACAGCTTGGAGTACATCAACAGCAACGCCTTGGTCTTCATACTTAGCACGGTAACGACCTTCCAAGAACGCAACAGCATCAGCGCGAGTTTTGTCGTGATCTTTAACGATGTCGCCATAGCCTTGAAGCGCAAGATTTACTAACTCTTCAATTGTTACGTCTAGCTCATTTTCAATGATTAAACGTAAGATACCAATTGCTGAACGACGAAGTGCAAACGGGTCTTTAGAACCTGTAGGTGCTTGTCCAATACCGAAAATACCAACAAGTGTATCTAAACGGTCAGCAAGGGCAATCGTTGTACCTGTTTTTGTTTTTGGTAGAACATCACCAGCAAATTTTGGTAAATATTGTTCACCTAAAGCTTCTGAAACTTCAGTATTTTCGCCTTCAATACGCGCGTAGTAAGTACCCGCAATACCTTGAAGCTCTGGGAATTCACCAACAAGCTCAGACGTTAAGTCGCATTTAGCAAGTAATGCAGCTTTTTCAGCATCGGCTGGGTTTGCACCAGTGATTGAAGATAATGCAACTGCAAGTTTTGCAATACGTGTTGATTTGTCCCAAAGCGTACCGAGTTGTGCTTGGAATACCATGTTTGCTAGTTTTTCTTTACGAGATGCAAGCGGTTGCTTTTGATCTTGTAAGAAGAAGAATTCAGCATCAGACAAACGAGGACGAACAACTTTTTCGTTACCTTCAATAATTTGAGTCGGATCTTTAGACTCAATATTTGAAACAGTAATGAAGTAAGGCTGTAATTTACCTTCCGCATTGATCAAGCAGAAATACTTCTGGTTGTCTTGCATCGTCGTAATGAGTGCTTCTTGAGGAACAGCAAGGAAGCGCTCTTCAAAGTTTGCACGTAAAGCTACAGGCCATTCAACGAGGCTTGTTACTTCATCAAGTAAGTCAGCTGGAACAATCGCAGTCGCGTTAACTTCATCAGCTAACTTTTTCACTTGTTCTTGAATGGTTGCTTGACGTTTTTCAAAGTTTGCAACAACGTATGCTTTTTCTAACGCAGCTAAGTAGTCATTTGCATGCGCTAAAGTTACAGCTTCAGGTGCATGGAAACGGTGACCATAAGTCACATTACCAGCTTTGTGATCTTGAATAGTTGCGTCAACAATTTGGTCATCTTTAAGTAAGAGAACCCATTTCACTGGACGTACAAATTCGGTACGGCTCGCAGCAGAGCGCATACGCTTAGCAATTGGTAAATTGTCTAATGCAGTTTGTAAAATCTGTGGAAGTAAAGCATCAAGGCTTTGACCTTTTACATCTTTTAAATAGCAAACTTTTTCAACTTTACCTGCTTGGAAAGTAGAAAGCTGATCAACTGTAATCCCTTGGCCACGCATAAAGCCTTCAAGTGCTTTAGTCGGTTTGCCTTCTGCATCATAAGCCGCTTGAACAGCAGGGCCGTCAAAACGTTTTTGTGTATCAGCTTGAGCAGCATCGATATCTACAATTTTAAGCGCTAAACGACGTGGAGCAGCATAAGCTTCAATTGATGCGAAGTTTAAGCCGGCATCTTTTAAACCTTTTACCGTTTCTGCCTGTAATGCATCACGTAAAGTTTTCAAGCTTTTTGGTGGAAGTTCTTCACAGCCAAGTTCGAATAAAACAGTATGTTTGCTCATTAGTTTTTCTCCGCCTTTGCTGCTTCACTTTCAGCTTGTGCTTTTAGCTGTGCCAATACTTCATCACGTAAGTGTGGTTCTGCCATTGGGAAGCCAAGCTCTGCACGTGCTTGTACATAACTTTGTGCAATTGCACGCGCTAAAGTACGTACACGTAAAATGTAACGTTGACGCTCAGTCACAGAAATTGCGCCACGTGCATCAAGCAAGTTAAAGGTATGAGACGCTTTAACAACTTGCTCATAAGCAGGAAGAGAAAGTTTTGCTTCAATTAAACGGTTTGCTTCTGATTCGTAAAAATCAAACAGTTCGAATAGTTTTTCAACTGGAGCGTATTCAAAGTTATAAGTCGATTGCTCAACTTCATTTTGATGGAAGACGTCGCCGTAAGTTACAGTACCGAATTGGCCTTTGGTCCAAACAAGGTCATAAACCGAGTCAACACCTTGAAGGTACATTGCAAGACGTTCTAAACCGTAAGTGATTTCGCCTGTTACTGGGTAACATTCAACGCCACCGACTTGTTGGAAGTAAGTGAACTGAGTCACTTCCATACCGTTAAGCCAAACTTCCCAACCTAAGCCCCAAGCCCCAAGAGTTGGAGATTCCCAGTTGTCTTCTACGAAGCGGATGTCGTGAGTAAGCGTATCAATTCCGATTGCTTTTAAAGAATCGAGATAAAGCTGTTGGATGTTGTCTGGGTTTGGCTTAAGTACCACTTGGAACTGGTAGTAGTGTTGCAAACGGTTCGGGTTTTCACCGTAGCGACCATCTTTTGGACGACGTGAAGGTTGAACGTATGCCGCGTTCCAAGTCTCAGGCCCTAAAGCACGTAAGAATGTTGCGGTGTGGAATGTTCCAGCGCCCATTTCCATGTCGTAAGGTTGTAATACGACGCAGCCTTGTTCGGCCCAGTAGTTTTGTAGGGCAAGAATTAAACCCTGAAATGTATCAATATGCGAGATGGCGCGACTCATGTAGCATCCACGAATTTATGAGAAAAATTGCCACTAAGTATAAGGATTTTGTGGGGGAGTGGCAAAGGCTAGTTTGGGAATTTCAGATTTGATGGTTTAGCTGCTTTTTTTATACTTTTGAGTAGTAATATCCAATATGTAATAGCGAAAATTAAAGAAAAACAACTGAAGAAAAATAAGCCCTCTAATGGCATTAGTTCCCATGAGTCTCGAAAAAAAAATATTAAGATATTAGGTATTAAAAAAGTGAGAATAATTGCACTTGCAAGAATGGAGAAGAAATTAAGGAAATTGAATTTCAACAAGAATAATTGTAAAAAATATGCAGGTATAAAAACTAATACGTAATAAATTATTGTCATGAAAAGCAAAATTATAGGAATATCTCCTATAGTTCCAAAAGCAAATCTTCCGTAGATAGTTATGTGGCCTAATAATAGGAATAAACCAATAATATATAGGTGGATCGGTGTCATGATTAGACAATGCCAAATTTGATCTTTATCTGGATCTAAATTTTGAATGAAGATTTTTAAAAAATTAAAAGGCATTTTTGCACCCTGTAATAAAGACTTTCTAACGGATCTAAGAGAAATTTTGGTTTTGAGATTCTTCTGCTTTTTTTATACTTTTGAGTAGTAATATCCAATATGTAATAGCGAAAATTATAGAAAAATAACTAAAGAAAATGATCATTTCTATTGGTGCGAATTTTAAGCACATTAAACTAAGAATTAACGTAGTAAGTATGATCGCACTAGTAATAATTGAGAAAAAATTTATGAAATTATACTTTTGCAAGAAAAGTTGACATAGATAAGCAGGTATAAACGCGAGTATGTAATAAGTCATTACAACCATAAACAGTATCAATGGCATATTCGCAGCAGTTTTTAGAATTTCTAAAGTGAACCCTTCATATAGCATCATAGTAAAGATCCATAGAAGCCAAGCAGGTATAAATAAGTAGAGTGGGACTTTTAAAAGGCTATATAAAATTTGGCTTTGATTGGGATCTAAATTTTGAATGAAAATTTTAAAATTAGATTTTTTCATATAAATCAATATGAGTTTGATTCTTATAACTATGTATAGCATGAATAAAAGTTAATGTATTTGAAAATGTGATCAAATCAAAATGTTTAATTAATATAGTTCTGCTTATAAGGATTTTATATTCAATTAGCAGAGCGTTCATTCAATGTTGATGTTCTGTTCTTTGAATTTAGACTGATAGGCAACCGTTATAGAATTTTTGTTATATTGAAGCATATTAAAAATTATAGAATCGAGAATTAGTTATGCTGAAATTTTGCTGCAAACTCATTGTTTTATCCAGCCTTTTTTGTAGTCCATGGCTTTACGCGCAAACCGAAACTGACGAGCAAGATGAATATAATCAATGTGTAGATCAGACCATTAAAGAAATGAAGCTTGAAAGCATTAATAATATGGTCGTGCATAGTTGTTCTGAACAAGCTAAAAAGACTTATGAGGAAAAAATAGTTGCTCTTATTGATCAAATTCGCACACAAAGCGAAGAATACAAACAGCCAGAGCGTTACCAGGATATTTTAAAATCTCAGCGACTTTGGAAAGCTTATGTAGATCAGGAATGTAGTAATGCAGGCTCATACATTGGCTCACCGATGTATTCGTATTGCCCAATGCAAGAGTATGCAGCGCGTGTAAAGCAGCTAGAAGAATACGTTAATTAAGACGGATTATTTTAAACGTCACCTCATGACGCTGAGCGTACTTCACTGGATTAAATTTAAGAATACAAAATGATATTTTTTAAACGATGCCATAAATGAGTCGTTTGATATGTCTGATCGCATTCGAGAAAAACTACAGATTCTTGCCGATGCTGCTAAATATGATGTGTCTTGTTCATCAAGTGGCAGTGACCGTAAAAATAAAAATAAAGGTTTGGGAGATGCCAGCCATTCAGGAATTTGCCATAGCTATACTGAAGATGGCCGCTGTGTATCTCTCTTAAAAATTCTATTTAGTAATGTGTGTATTTTTGACTGCGCCTATTGCGTTTCACGTCGTTCTAATGATGTCCAGCGTGCAGCATTTACGGTGCAAGAGGTTGTAGATTTAACCATTAATTTTTACCGCCGTAATTATATTGAAGGCTTATTTTTAAGCTCAGGCATTTTTAAATCGGCAGATCACACGATGGAGCGTATGCTTCAAGTCGTAAAGAAATTGCGTCTTGAAGAAAATTTTAATGGCTATATTCATCTAAAAACTATTCCGGGGGCATCGCCTGAACTGATTCATGAAGCAGGTTTGTATGCTGACCGTATGAGTATTAATTTAGAGATGCCGACCGAGGTTGGCCTAAAAACTTTTGCACCAGAAAAATCACATCAGGAAGTGCAAAAAGATCTAGGTTTGGTCCGTGATAGGCTCATTCAGCTTAAAGATGAAGGCCAAATCATTAAGCATGTGCCGAAATATGTGCCAGCAGGGCAGACCACCCAAATGGTAGTGGGTGCTCATCAAGAGTCAGATCAAGATGTCTTGTTTATGGCAGACAAACACTACAAAGAATTTAAACTCAAACGTGTCTATTTCTCTGGCTATATCCCAATTAATACCGAAAATAATTACTTGCCAGCAGTGGGTTCTGCACCGCCGTTGCTTCGTGAAAATCGACTCTATCAAAGCGATTGGCTGATGCGTTTTTATGGTTTTCAGGTCAATGAAATCGTCAATGAAAAACACCCAAACTTAGATCTTGATGTAGACCCGAAATTAAGCTGGGCTTTAAGGCATCCTGAACAGTTTCCAGTAGATTTAAATCGTGCCGACTATCAAATGATTTTACGTGTGCCGGGCATTGGCGTGAAATCGGCTAAGAAAATTGTGCAGGCTCGCCGTTTTGGAAAAATCCATATCGATTTACTTAAAAAACTCGGTGTAGCTTATCAGCGTGCTAAATACTTTATTCGCTGTGAAGACAGCCCAAAATTCCAAAAAGAACTTTCTTCAAGTTTTATTCGGCAGCAGATTTTAACGCAGGGATCTTCGAAATATGTGCAGCAACTCTCGCCACAATTAAGCCTTGGGTTTTAGCCATGTTTAATGATGAAGTGGCGTACTATTTTGATGGTTCAATGGTTGGGCTACTGAGCTGTGTTTTTCGTGCATTTCAATTTAAAGAATTACAGGTCAGGCTTTGCTTGAATGATGGGGCTCAACATGGCTTATTTGCCGATAAAATTGAGGTTTCAAATAACGAGCAACATGCCGAGCGTGTTTGGTCTGCACTACAAAAAAAGCTTACATCTTCATCATTAAAACAATTTTATTTTGCTTATTTATCTGAATCGTTAGATGCCTATCAGCATTTATTTAATTACTGTATTTATGTGTTTACTAGCCATTTTTCTGTAGAAAAAGATTATTCAAATCCTAGTGTTTTAGCGATTGCGCAGTGGACGAAAAAGGTCGGGCGAGAGAAGCATCGAATGGAGGCTTTTATTCGGTTTAAGAAAACTAAAGATGAGCTTTTTTTGAGTTTAGTACGTCCTGATTTTAATGTTTTACCGCTTATTCAGCCTCATTTTAAACGGCGTTACCAAGATCAGCGTTGGCTTATTTATGACGAACAACGCAAGTTTGGAATTTACTATGATTTGCAAGAAATACATGAAGTTTCACTCGAAGCCTCTGAAGTCGACCGTAATTTGAAAAATGGGATGAGTCAAAGCTTTCAGCTTGAGCTTGATGAGCAGGAAGGTTTATATGACCAGCTTTGGAAAGATTATTTTAATAGCGTTAATATTACTGAACGCCAAAATATAAAACTTCATGTGCAATATTTGCCGAAGCGCTATTGGCGTTATTTAAATGAAAAATTGATGGAATATTAAAGTTTTAAAATCAAAAAGAATAGTTCAGCAAGTTTTCTTATTCTTGAAAGATATAATTTAAATGCACTTTATGTCGCTTTGGGCGTATACTTTTGCCCGTTATAAATAACGGCATATCCCCAAAGGTGTACTGTGAGTGTTATACAGCGAGAATGGTTACAGACTTTAAAGCCAAATTTTAAGGTTTTACCTTTAAAGGAACGATTACTTTGCGGTATTGGAGCGTTGTGTGGTTTAGCAATTTCTTCCTTAATTAGTTGGTATGTTCTGGGCGGAATTAATGCTTGGTACATTGCACCAATGGGCGCCTCATCTGTTCTATTGTTTGCTGTACCGACCAGTCCCTTAGCTCAACCATGGAATGTGATTGTTGGTAATACCTTAGCTGGGATTATTGGTGTTGCCTGTGCGCAGTGGATTCCTGATTTAACAACGGCTTTTAGTGTTGCAGTAGGTTTTGCCATATTTTTAATGATGACCACCGACTCTTTGCACCCACCGAGTGGCGCAGTCGCAATTACGGCTGTATTAGGTGGGGCGGCAATTCATAAATTAGGCTTTTATTTCATCTTTTATCCGGTTTTACTCAACTCATTACTTTTACTTGGGTTTGCTGTTTTCTTTAATCGATTAATTGGGCGGCATTATCCGGTTACTGCTCATCTTAATGAGCGTAGTAAAGACCCTACACCGACTCAAAAAGTATCTATTCAGCCGAAAGATATTGAGTATGCATTAGGGCATCACACTGAACTTTTAGATATTAGCCAATACGACTTAGAAAAAATTATTTTAGAAGCTCAGGAACATGCCAATGAGCGCATGGTAAATCAATATATCTGTCAGGATATTATGAGCCGTGATGTCATCAAACTACATGAAGATGACGACATTCATCAGGCACTCGATAAATTTAAACAAGTGAACTTGATGAGCCTACCTGTAGTAAATGCAGAAAACCATTTGGTAGGAACTTTAGCGTTATATGAAGTTGTAGAGTGGTTTAAGGGGGCTGCAGATCCAAGAAACTCTTGGCAGCATTATGTAAAACAAATTATGAGTCGTCGAGTGGTCACGGTACTGCCAACTCAACCGATTCAAGATTTGGTGCCGTACTTTGTTGAAAAGTCGTTTAACTACATTCCTGTAGTTGAAGATCGCAAGCTTATAGGAATGATTAGCCGTGCAGATATGATTGCGGCTTTACAGCAACAGTTAAATCGAAAGCTATAATTTTTAGAATAAAAAAAAGCTACGGTTGATTAGGGGATGCAACCGTAGCGACCAAAATTATTAATTAACGTACTTGTTCTTCATTTACTGTTCGAACGGATTGTCGATAGCCTTCAATATGCTCTGGCTGTTTTTTCGGAATGACTAACCATAAAACCAGATAAACTAAAATTCCTGGAAAGGCTGCACTCATAACTGAGATCAAAACAAAAATGACACGTAGTAAAGTTACGTTCCAACCAAAACGTTCAGCAATACCACCCATTACACCGGCGATCATGCTGTGTCGGTTCGAGCGATATAAACCAGAACTGGCCATCTAATTCTCCTTAAAGATAAATAATTACAAGAAGCTATTGTGCTCTTGCTTAATAAAAATATGGAGGCGAAATAACGGGTTTAAAGTCCTCTCAAAAGTAAATTGGTTAAAATATGTAAAGGATTGGGATGAAGGAAACCAACATCAACTAAAATGCACCTTTTCAGGGCTTAAGGGTTTATTACAGCAATTGGTTAATGCCTGAAATGAATATAAACATGGCGGTTGCTGTTATCTGTGAATAATGTATATGTCTTTGAAGCGGTCTAGTTTTTTAGTTAAGTATTTGGTTGTAGGGGCAATGATGTGCCTGACACTGAGTGCTTGCGATATAAACCATGCCAACTCAAAAGATCACTCTAGTGCCAGCTCTAATTCTACGCATGAAGAAAATCTAATAAAAAATAGTACATCTACAAAAACATTAGATTATGTGGCAGGCCGTACTTTTTTACCCGAAGAAAACTTAGATCAAGCTAAAAAATTAAGCGGAACCTTATTGCAATATGTAGGGCGATATCACACCCGAATTTCATGTGAGGATGCTTTTGCTGATTGTGAGTCAGGTGAAGCAGAGTACATTTTAAATTTATTGCCCAATGGATCAGCTTATTGGAATGTTATTCATTTTGGCCGCGTGGGAAGTAAAGATGGGGCTAAAAGTGCCGCTGTAAATGAATTATGTCCTTCTTTAAATTGGAAGGTGGACGAAAAAGAGCATGAGTTAACCATTCAATGTCCTTTATCTAAAGTTAATTTTTATTTTAATTTTGATTCAAACAAAAGACTGGTCATGAATCTAGAAAAGCTGTTTTATAGCGATTATGGTAAAAATCGTGAATTTTTAGAGCAAAACTATTTTGTTCCAAATCAGGCTTATGTATTAACTAAAGAATAAATATTACTTGAGTAAAAAAGAGCGCAATATGAATTGCGCTCTTTTCGTTTCTCTATTTAAAAATCATTAGTAGTCGAAGCTAAAGTGTTCAACTGGTAATGATGTTAATGTGCGAGAGCTTGTTACCATCGACTCTGCATGGCCTTGAGTACGAGGCAACATACGGTCAAAGTAGAAGTCTGCAACTTTGATTTTAGCTTTATAGAATTCAGGCATTTCTGCACCATCACCTGCTTCAAGTTTTTCAGAAGCAATGACTGCTTGTTGCGCCCAGAAGTAAGCCATCATCACATAACCAGAGAACATTAAAAAGTCTACAGAAGCAGAAGATACGATGTCACGGTCTTTACGTGCAGCAAGCATGATACGAACAGTTAATGTATTCCATTGAGCGCAAAGCTTAGTTAAGTCCCAAGCAAAACGACGCAAGTATTTATTACGTGCGTGTGCAGCACAGAATTTTAAGATTTCAGCAGTGTAGTCACGGACCACTTTGCCTTTTGAGCTAAGCAATACTTTACGACCAATCAAGTCAAGTGCTTGAATGCCTGTGGTACCTTCGTATAACGTTGAAATACGAGCATCACGAGCGATTTGTTCCATGCCCCATTCTTTGATGTAGCCATGACCACCGTAAACTTGCATACCGTTATTTGCAGCTTCTAAACCAAGTTCAGTCAAGAAACCTTTTAAAATTGGAGTGTAGAAACCAAGTTTATCATCATAGTCTTCGTAAGCAGCTTGGTCGCCACGTGTTAATGCATCTGTCATTTTGTCTGCAAGTTTTGCAGCATGATAGATCATTGAACGGCCACCTTCAGCAATTGCTTTTTGAGTCAACAATAGGCGGCGTACATCAGCATGATGAATGATTGCATCAGCAACTTTATCTGGATCTTTCTTACCAGAAAGCGCACGCATAGACATACGGTCTTTCGCATAAGGTAAAGCACCTTGATAAGATAACTCGGCATGTGCAATACCTTGAACAGCAGTACCAATACGTGCTGTGTTCATGAAGGTAAACATTGCGTGTAGGCCTTTGTTCACTTCACCGATTAAATAACCAGTTGCATTATCAAAGTTCAGCACGGCAGTAGCAGAAGCTCGGATCCCCATTTTGTGTTCGATTGAACCACAAGCGACTGTATTACGCTCACCAACACCGCCATCAGCAGTAGGGATGAATTTAGGTACGATAAATAATGAAATACCACGAGTACCAGCAGGAGCATCTGGAAGACGTGCAAGTACGATGTGAATAATATTTTCAGTTAAGTCATGTTCACCGGCAGAAATGAAGATTTTTGTACCAGAGATTTTATAAGTGCCGTCTGCTTGAGGTTCAGCTTTAGTTTTAACTTGACCTAAGTCCGTACCACATTGAGGCTCGGTTAAGCACATTGTGCCGCTCCAAGTTCCTTCAACAAGTTTAGGCATATAGGTTTGTTTTTGCTCATCAGTACCGAATTGCAAGATAGTATTCATACAACCCGAACTTAAGCCAGGGTACATAGTAAATGACCAGTTTGCAGTACCCATCATTTCTGATTTAATCAGATTTAATGACATTGGTAGGCCTTGACCACCAAATTCTTCAGGATAAGAAAGACCTTGCCAACCGCCCATTACAAATTGGTCATAAGCCTCTTTAAAGCCTTTAGGTGTTCTTACTTCACCGTTGTCAAAATGGCAACCTTCTTCATCACCAGATTGGTTAAGTGGCGACAATACGTTTTCACAATAATCTGCTGCACCTTCAAGAATCATATCAACGGTATCTGGATCTGCATTTTCACCATTTGATAAAGTTTTATAGTGAGCAGGGTAATCTAATACTTCATTCATTAAGAAGCGAATATCGTGTAGCGGAGCTTTATATGCTGGCATGGCTTTAATCCTAATTTTGAATCATTGTGGGATTATCTGTATCGATGATTTGATTATTCACTCGCATGATAAAAATACAATGTTAATCGCACCCGAAAGAAATGTCAGAAAAGCGAATTTTGTCGAAAATAAATACACCTGAAATTATAATTTCTGCTACATTCAGGACTTATACTTTTATGTGAAAAAACAACTAATTTTTATATTTTTAGCAAGTTTTGTTAAAAAGATAAAGCTATAAGGTTTTAAAAAAGGTTATGCATTTAAAATATCTCAGTTTATGTTTATTTAGTTTGGGTTTGACCGCATGTGCGCAGCATAACCTACGTCCATCAGTGGCATCTGCCAACTTAGATCAAAAAGTCATTCAGGGTATGAATGCGATGTATGAATACCCAAGCTATGATTACCGTGGGCATTTTAAAGTTAATGTTGATCCAAATCAGCCTAAGAAAATCAGTACTGTAGAGAAAACGGCTCAGCTTGATGCTGGAGTGCAAAAAAAAGTAGATCAATATTTACGTGAACAAAAGACTAATTTGAATAAAAAACAGAAGCAGGCGCTTTATGCCGCAATTGCAAATGAGCAATCTGTTTCGGGTGTATCTGACGAATCACGTTCAGAAAAAGTAAATGCCGTATTAATTAATTTATTAAATGATCTCCAATTTAGTTACGATGGTTCAGTTCATTACCGTCAAAAAATGGGATCTTTCAATCTCACTGCAAGATATGAGAAACAGACCTTATTGGTACAGGCAAAATTGCCAATGGTGCTTGATCTGAAGGACTATAAATTTTACGTTAATTATTTCGGATTAATGCCTTATCTGGTCAATAAAGATAATCAAAATAACTTGGCGTATGTCGATTTTTCAAAGTATAAAAATCTGTTTACAAACGTCGATATGAAGAAGTTTGTTGAATATGCGAAAGCTTCTAGCGCGGTATCTTATCGTTTGGCTGAACCACAAAATTTACAGCGGTTACCAATTACCGATGCTGACCGTAAAGCCGGAATTGTAGAAAAAATTCGTCTAAAAGATACGGTCGAAGAGCTATTGCTGCAATCGGAACTCTATGGTCAAGTCAATGAAAAATATTTGCAAAAAAATGTTTTAGGGATTGATGACCAAAAGATTGCCGAATCTATAGCAACTGAACTTGCTGCTTCTGAAGCTAAGAAAAAGGCGACTGGTGCTGAGGGGCAGAAGGTTTCTTCTGAAGATGCAGCGGCTGTCAGTCAGCAACTTTATTCGCTTATTAATGCTCATTTTGGCAATACATTGGCTTCTGAGGAAGGTGATGAAGACCAAGCAAGCACAGCTCAAGATGTGGCATCAGCAGAAGCAGCCTCTGATTCAGCTCAAGCCGAAGACGTTACTGCGGCAGATGCTGAACTAACTGCACAAGATGAAGAAGTGGCTACACTTACAGAAGAGCAGTGTGTTGAATTACAGTCTCTTAAGAAACCAGTTGCCTTAGGTGATATTAATTACTGTCAAATTTACGGTATTAATGTGCTTGATCAGAGCGCCGTAAATACCGAAAAAACTCAGATGAAAGCTCGTCAAGCAGCCCTGAAACAAACTTTTGCTGCTTATGATCAGAACCAGTTTGTGAATGATGATGCATTTAAAGCTTTATGGTTAAAACATAAAGCCGAGATTGAACAAGCTTTACCAAAACAAAGAAATCCAATTACGATTGATGTTGGACTTGATGAAAAAGGCCGTTTAGTTAACGCAGATTATGATGTTGCCTATACACCAGCCGAGTTTAATCATCGCTTTAATATTAAAGCGGACATGCAAATTTTAAATTATGGTAAAGCCACTTCAATTGATCAGCAGCAGCTTAAACAAGCTAAATCAGTTGCTGAAGCAAGCAAAGGTTCGCTATTTGAAAACTTTGTAAAAGGGTTTAGTGAAAAACTTGGGCAGAGTGATGTTTCTGAACATCCAGTTGGCTTACATAGCGATGTACAAGATTTAGATTCTAGTCTGGCGCTGTTGGCTAACCAAACTTATGATGCAACACGTGCCTATGACAAAACGTATAAGGCTGTGTTTATTGCAAAATTGACTGCCGAAAAACCGTCATATATTCATTATTATTCAGTTCAACAGTTGCAAGAAATTGCTGAAGTTTATGCTTACTGGTTCTCTGAAGAAGAAACTTATAATCCTCAAGGTAAGGCTTTAGAGCGTATTGAGGCATTGCAGAAAAAGCATCATCTTGAGCAAGAAGAGCAATTTGATAATGATTTAGGTCGTGCTGTGGACCATATTGTGATTACGACAATACAAGGTGAGGCAGGGCGTGAAGCATGGCAAAAATTACAGAAACAATATAAGCAGCCTGAGCAGCTTTTCTCGAAACAATATCAATTAAAATTTGAACAACAAAATGGTGCTTCTGCTGAAGAAAAACCATTGTTGTCACAAACAGCTGATATTTTAGGTAAGGCTTATGCTGCTGCGCGTAAACAGCAACTTACGGAAAAAACAATTCAGAATTTAAAACCTGAACATAATGAATTTATTGATTATGAGATTTTCCGAGATGTTTATAAGCAGATGGTTACAGCTAAAAAATAATAGATGAGATAAAAAAAGAACCTACTTAAAGTAGGTTCTTTTTTGTTTTATAGAAAATCTTTTAATTCAGGTCTCACACCATTCCATATATAGAAGGCTTCAATAGCCTGACCCACTAACATCCCAAAACCTTCTGAATAGGGCACATTGCGTTGTTTAGCTTGCTCAAGGAAGCTAGATGGTTTTCCGTAAGCCATTTCATAGGCATATTTGAACTCTAAATTTTCAGGTAGTTGTAGTGCGTCACCTGAAAGGCTTGCAGAAGTTGCATTAATTACAATATCAAAATTCCCAACTAACTCACTTAGAGAAATTGCTTGTAATTGAGCTTGAGGAACTGCTGCTTTTAAGTCATCTACAAGTTGCTCTGCACGAGCGAGAGTACGGTTTGCAATCACTATCTTTTTAGCGCCAGCCTGTACCAGTGGATAAATAACACCACGAGTTGCACCCCCAGCTCCTAAAATTAAAATATTTGTATTTTCTAGGTTCCAGTCTAAGGCTTGAATCGCGGCAACTAGGCCTTGGCCATCTGTATTATCGCCGTGCAATTTGCCATTCTGCATCCATAACGTATTCACCGCTTTCGCAATTTGAGCGCGTTCGGTTAACACATCACACAAGGCAAAAGCTTGTTCTTTAAACGGTACGGTAACGTTCATACCACTTCCACCATTTGCAAAGAAGCTACGCATAGTAGGTTCAAAACCATCAAGTGGGGCAAGACGTTTTTGATAGTCGAGATCAACACCTGTTTTTTGAGCGAAAGCATGATGCAATTCAGGAGAGCGTGATTGTTCGATTGGGTTGCCAATTACTGCAAACTGTTTGGTCATTCTTATATCCAAAATTCTAAAATGGCATGAAGCAGATAAAAACGTGTGCTGAATATTCAGCAGGCCTCAATATAAGCCAAATTGGAATAAGAAAAAATATTTGAATGAGGTTCAGAAAAGTGAAAATAAAAAAGGAGATTCTCTAGGGTGGAAGCCAAAGAATCTCCAAAAAGCAAAAAATTAAGCGACTTTTTCTTTTAAATTTAACCAGTCACGTGGTTTTAGGTAATAGTCAGTTAAACGTTTCTCAGGGGAATCTTCATCCCATTCTGGGCGATACGACCAACCTGCAAGGTTAGGGAGGCTGACTAAAATAGATTCGATACGTCCACCTGTTTGTAAGCCAAACAATGTTCCGCGGTCATATACTAAGTTGTATTCGACATATCTACCGCGACGGTAAATTTGGAACTCACGTTGAGCTTCTGTATACGGCTGTTCACGATGTTTTTCAAAAATTGGCAAAATGGCATTTAAATAGCCATTACCCACAGCTTGAATATATTTAAAGCAAGTTTCGAAATCCCAGTCATTAAGATCATCAAAAAATAAACCACCAACACCACGTTGTTCATCACGATGTTTTAAATAGAAATAATCATCACACCATTTTTTATGTTCAGCGTAGACATGGTCACCAAAAGGCTGACATAGGTCATGTGCAGCTTGATGCCAATCGATAACATCTTGCTCATCTGGATAAAAAGGAGTTAAGTCAAAACCACCGCCAAACCACCAAATTGGATCTTGTCCTTCAGGTTCTGCAACGAATAAACGTACATTGGCATGAGAAGTCGGAATATTCGGATTTTTAGGGTGAATCACTAACGAAACGCCCAGTGCTTGAGCCTTAGCGCCAGCAATTTGAGGGTGTCTTTCTGTAGCAGAAGCGGGCAGTTTACTAATATTGATGTGAGAGAACATCACACCACCTTTTTCAATCACTGTACCATTTTGCAGTACTCGTGAACGTCCACCACCACCTTCAGGACGTACCCAATCATCAATAATAAATTCACTCGTACCGCCGCCAGCTTTTTCTTGTTGCTCTAAACCAGCACATATACGGGCTTGTAAATCGAGGAGAAATTCGCGGACACGTTGAATATCTGTGGAAGTCGGATGTTGCATAATGACCCTCAAAGATGATTGAGATAGGAGATAGGTACATCAAAACACAAAACCATAAAAAAAGTAAGGGATTTTTAATAAATGTCTCAAAAATCCCTTCTAATTATTTTTAAATTTATAATTTTTTTAGAAATCATCTTTTTGGTAAAGGTGATCCATACGTTCACGTTTAGTTTTTAAATATTGCTCATTAAAAGGGTTGCGCCCAACCGTTAATGGAACACGGTCAACAACATTAATTCCTTGATCTTTGAGTGCCTGAATTTTCAAAGGATTATTGGTAATTAATTTAACTTCTTTTACTTCTAAATGATCTAGCATGATGCTACACATGTCGTAACGGCGTGCATCGGCAGGTAAATTTAAAAGTAAATTAGCATCTACGGTGTCATGACCCTGATCTTGTAAAGCATAGGCGCGAATTTTATTTGTAAGCCCAATACCACGACCTTCTTGACGTAAATATAAAATAACGCCTTGGCCTACCTCGTTGATGAGCTTTTGAGTTGCCTGCAATTGAGGACCACAGTCGCATTTTAATGATGCAAAGGCATCACCTGTTAAACATTCTGAATGTACACGAACCAAAACAGGGCCTAGAGGGGGATTTTCTAACCCTTTAGAAAGTGCCACATGTTCTTCACCTGATACTGGATCTTGAAACACAGAAATATTGAATTCACCAAAAGCGGTCGGGAGTTTTGATGTTGCAATGAACTCTATAGGCACAGATTAACTCATCTTTTAACCGAAAACGGTTTAAAGTATAGCGTAATGCTGGGAGATTGGTCGAATTGTCATAATCATTTTGCACACTAAGGTTTTCTTTTTTGTATAAAGATGACGATAATAGTTGATAAATAGTCAGATTATTCAGGATAATCTGCCAACCATACCCATGATGTATGAGAGACTGCTTTGCATGACCTCGTTCGCAAATGTGGCTGATTGAAGGTGACTTCATTCGATTGTATGATCGACCCATTTTGACCCAGCTTAGGATTTGCCAGGCTTATAAAGGCTTTGCCACATATGTTGTATACCGAAATTCCAACTCAACGCCCTGTTACGCCATTGTTAGATGCAATTGATCATCCTCAACAATTACGTCAGCTCGAGCATAGCCAATTGGTTCAAGTGGCTGATGAGTTGCGTCAATATATTTTATATGCAGCAGGCCAGAGTGGTGGCCATTTCGGTGCTAATCTCGGCGTGGTTGAGCTGACGGTTGCGCTGCATTATTGCTTTAATACACCAAATGACCGATTAGTTTGGGATGTGGGACATCAGGCGTATCCGCATAAAGTCCTGACAGGCCGTCGTGAGCAAATGACGACGATTCGTTCTAAGAATGGTTTAGCGGCATTTCCAGCCAGAGAAGAATCCGTTTTTGATACATTCGGCGTAGGGCATTCATCAACAGCAATTTCAGCTGGTTTAGGAATGTCGTTAGCACGTCGCTATCAAAACGACCCATGTGAAGTCGTTTGTATTGTGGGTGATGGTGCAATGACAGCAGGTATGGCGTTTGAAGCCATGAATGATGCTGTTGCACATAATGCTGATTTAATTGTGGTGCTGAATGACAATGACATGTCAATTTCTTGTAGCACAGGCGGTTTTGCTAAACATTTAGCTGCAATTTGGGAAAAAGGCCATTTAGTAAATGTAGATGAACATGGTGAGGCTTACATTCAGCCACATCCAAAATGGACCTATAACTCTCGTTTGCATCAATCGGCAACAGATGCGGCAGATAATTTATTTAAAGCAATTGGTTTTGATTATTTTGGCCCATTCGATGGCCACGACGTAAATCAACTGGCCCAAGTATTTAATGCTCTCAAGAAGCGTAAAGGCCCGCGTTTAGTCCACGTCTATACTAAAAAAGGTAAAGGTTTCACTCCAGCAGAAGCGGATCCGATTACCTACCATGCAATTAGTAAAATTAATGCAGTCTCGGCAGGCAAAACACCACCTAAATATTCTGATGTATTTGGGCAGTGGTTATGTGATGAAGCTGCACAAGATGAGCGTCTACTTGCGATCACACCAGCCATGTGTGAAGGCTCAGGTATGGTTCAGTTTGCTAAGGAATTTCCACAGAGATTTTTTGATGTTGCGATTGCTGAACAACATGCAGTAACACTTGCAGCAGGAATGGCTTGTGAAGGCTTAAAACCTGTTGTTGCAATCTATTCAACGTTTTTACAGCGTGGTTACGATCAGCTTATTCACGATGTTGCATTACAGAACCTTGATGTAACTTTCGGGATCGACCGTGCTGGTTTAGTAGGTGAAGATGGCCCAACACACGCAGGTGCATATGATTATGCATACATGCGTACAGTGCCAAACATGGTCATCATGGCACCAAAAGATGAAAATGAATGCCGTCAGATGCTTCATACAGCCTATGTCTATAATGGACCAGCGGCAGTACGTTACCCACGTGGTGCAGGTGTAGGTGTTGAAATTCAGCAAGAGTTGACTGCTATTGAGTTAGGAAAAGCTGAAATCGTTGCTGAAATTAAATCTGCTTGTGATGAACAGATTACAATTTTAGCATTTGGTAGCCGCGTTATGGTTGCCATAGAAGCTGCTGAACAATTCGCACAAAAACATGATGTGGGGGTGCGTGTTGTAAATATGCGTTTTGTGAAACCGCTTGATGAAAAAATTATTCGTGATTTGGCTGAGCACACACATTTATTTGTCACTGTTGAAGAGCATGCCGTTATGGGCGGTGCCGGAAGTGCGGTAAATGAGTTCATGGCTCAAGAACAAATTGTGAAACCTATCATTAATTTAGGCTTACCAGATTTGTTCTTACAACAGGCTTCACACGGGCAAATGTTGCAAGACTGTGGTTTAGACGCTAAGGGTATTTTGAGCTCAATTGAGAAAGTTTGGCTCAAGTTAAACCAGGTTGTTTAACCCTTAATAAAATTTTTGAAACATTTTCCCCCTAAAAGCGCATATATTTGCTAAAATATTTGCGCTTTTATGCATTATTCTTTGTCAAAATCTTCAAATTTGTCTAGTGGGTGTTCAATGGAACCTATGGTGGTTATGGCTGCGCGTGCGGCTCAAACAGTTGGTCAAGAGCTTTTAAAAGCGCATCAAAATCGTCATAAACTCGATTTACAAGTTGAAGAGAAAGGCATTGATGGCCCAGTAACACGTGTAGATCGTTATTTAGAGCAGTTAGCGATTGATACGTTACGTAAAAGTTATAAAAACCATAGCTTCTTAGGTGAAGAGTTTGGTTTACAAGAAGGCAAAGGCCATGATGCAGAGTGGTGCTGGGTAATTGACCCGCTTGATGGCACACAAAACTTTATTAATGGTTTCCCTCATTTCTGTATTTCTATTGCAGTTCAGCATAAAGGCGTTACTCAACACGGCGTAATCTACGATCCAGTGCGTGATGAGTTATTCTCTGCTAGCCGTGGTCGCGGTGCAGTTATGAATCAACGCCGTATTCGTGTAAATGTAAAAGATAGTTTAGAAAATACATTCTTAGCAGTAGGCCATCCTTATCGTGCTAAACGTGCTGGCGAAATCGTATCTTATGCAGAGCAGCATTTCGCATCATTATTAGCTGTTACTGAAGCTGGTGCACAAATCCGTCGTGGTGGTTCAGCTGCTCTAGATTTAGCGTATATTGCTGCAGGTCGTTTCGATGGCTTCTTTGAGCTTGGCTTAAAGCCATGGGATATTGCTGCTGGTGAACTTATTCTTAAAGAAGCGGGCGGTGTAGTTGTTGACGCACGTGGTGGTAATAATTCACTTGAAAATGGTCAAGTACTTGCATGTTCGCTTAAATTGCTAAAACCTTTAATGCAAACAGTTGTTCCAGCTTGGGATAAAGCTGCAAAATAATTTGGTTGATTATTAATAAAACCCTCTATAATCAGAGGGTTTTATGTTTTAAATAAAGAGTGAAATTGAGTTAATTCAAGAAATATGAACAAAGTTGATTAAAATAGGTGACTTTTAAATTATTTCTGCTATAATCCGCCAACGCACTTAAATTTCCGTTCATTACCTGAACATTCTGTTCTATTCATTGTAAGCGCACGCTGTCCATAGAGAGGACCATTACTTGCGCCCCAATCGCTCAGCGATTCTTCAGGTTCGGCCGTAATCAAGCGTGCGTTTAGTCCACATCGTCGTTACTCGGATTGCTGCTGAAAAAACGTTTCAGCTAATTTTGCTTTGCCGCTTTTTGCCGATGTCTATTTTTTTGTATTTATTAAAAATGGAGCACCCACAAGGGTGAAACTCTCTATGAGCAAAACTTTTGCCGAATTTTCTTTGCATGAAACCTTACAACAAGCGCTTGAAGGTTTAGGTTTTACTGCCCCAACTCCTGTGCAAGAACAAGCAATTCCTGCTGCTTTAGAAGGTAAAGACCTTCTCGTATCAAGCCAAACTGGCTCTGGTAAAACTGCTGCATTCTTACTCCCAACATTAAATGCTTTAGCTGGTCAAGAGACTGTTGTACCGTTCAAAGACCGTATGAAAGCAGTAACTCAACCGAATATCTTGGTAATTTCACCAACTCGTGAATTGGCTCAGCAAGTAAGTCAAGATGCAATTGCATTTGTACGTCACATGAAAGGTGTTCGTATCGCTGCCATTATGGGCGGTATGCCATTTGCAAAACAAATTCAACAATTAAAAGGCGCGCAAGTTGTTGTTGCAACACCTGGTCGTTTACTTGACTTGGTAAATCGTCGTCAAATTAAATTAGATCAAGTAGATGCTTTAATCGTTGATGAAGCAGACCGTATGCTTGATCTAGGTTTCTCTGAAGACTTAGAAGCAATTAGCGAATTAGCGGCTAACCGTAAACAAACATTAATGTTCTCTGCAACATTTGCTGACCGTATTATTCGTCTTGCATCATGCATGATGAAAGATCCTATGCGTATCGCAATTGAAACAGGTCATTCAACCAATACTGATATTACACAAACATTGCATTGGACTGATGGCTTCGAACATAAGAAAAAATTACTTACCCATTGGTTAAGTGATGAAAACTTAGATCAAGCTGTTGTTTTTGCTAGTACGCAAGAAGATACAGATATGTTGGCAGAAGAACTTGCTGAAGCAGGTCATTCTGTAGTTGCACTTCATGGTGCGATGCCACAAACAGTTCGTAACCGTCGTTTACGTAGTATTCGTGAAGGTCGTGCAAAAATCTTAGTTGCAACTGACGTTGCTGCTCGTGGTCTTGACGTTCCGACAATCTCTCACGTAATTAACTTCGGTCTTCCGATGAAGCATGAAGATTATGTACACCGTATTGGTCGTACTGGTCGTGCTGGTCGTACTGGTCAAGCAATTACTTTAGCAACTTATCGTGAACGCGGTAAGATTCGTGCACTTGAAGAATATTTAGAAGCGCGTTTAAGTGTTTCTGAAATTGAAGGCTTAGAGCCATCTCCACCTCCTGCTCGTTCAGGTCGTGATGGCGGTGGTCGTGGTCGTGGCGGTAATGGCGGTAGCCGTGATGGTCGTCGTGGTGGCGGCGGTTTCGGTGGCGGTCGTCGTTTTGAAGGCGAAAGCAACTTCAAACGCCGTGAAGGTGGTCGTGATGACCGTCCACGTCGTAGCTTCGATGATAAACCACGTGGTGAGCGTCCAGCATTTGGTGGTGAAGATCGTCCGCGTCGCGAGTTCAATTCAGACCGTCCACGTCGTGAAGGTGGTTTTGAAGATCGTCCACGTCGTGAGTTCGGTTCAGATCGTCCACGTCGCGAAGGTGGTTTCAATGATAAACCGCGTTTTGACTCGAATGATGACAACCGTGGTAATCGCGTAGATTATAAACCACGTCGCGAAAGTGGTTTCGGTGACCGTCCAAAACGTAGCTTCGGTGGCGAAGATCGTCCACGTCGCAGTTTTGATGACAAACCACGTGGCGAGCGTCCAGCGTTTGGTGGTGAAGATCGTCCACGTCGCAGTTTTGATGACAAACCACGTGGTGAACGTCCAGCGTTCGGTGGTGAAGATCGTCCGCGTCGTGAGTTCAACTCAGATCGTCCACGTCGTGAAGGCGGTTTCAGCGATAAGCCACGTCGTAGCTTCGATGATAAACCACGTGGTGAACGTCCAGCGTTTGGTGAAGATCGTCCAAAACGTAGCTTTGGTGGTGAAGATCGTCCGCGTCGTAGTTTTGATGACAAACCGCCGCGTCGTAAATTCGACCGCTAATCAAAATTTAGTTTGAAAAAAAGGCCAGTAAAAATACTGGCCTTTTTTATTTTTCAGTTTTGTTATAAACTAACAAAATGTGAATTGGTTCAATTTTTTATTAAATAATGCGTAAAAGTAAGCGAAAAGAGACAATAATGGCACAATTGAAGAGCCTTCTGGCTAAGCATGGGTTGCCTTATCTTTTTATTGCACTCGTTTTGTGTAATGGGGTTTACTTCGCCTACGCTTTTATAAATGGAAGTTCTGTTGAGCAATTCCAAGCTTCTGAATTGACCTCTTTTTACGAACATACTTCTTCGACTTCTCTCAAGTAAGTTAGCTTTGCTTTTGTCAAAATTACAACAAGTTTGCTAATTTTCAGTGTTATAGTATGCGTGCATAAAAGTGCAGGAACGATTGCCATTATGAATAATAAAACTCCTCTCTCGACTCAGCCGCTCATTGAAGTGAAGAACTTGAGTTTTAATCGAGGGGAACGCGTCATTTATGACAATATTAGTTTAAATATACGTCGAGGCCAGATTACGGCCATTATGGGACCTTCTGGTACAGGTAAAACAACTTTATTACGTCTGATTGGTGGACAGTTAGTTCCAGATCAGGGGGAAGTTTTACTCGACGCTAAAGATATTGCCAAAATGTCTCGTCAGGAACTTTTTTCCGCTCGTGCACGTATGGGAATGCTATTTCAGAGTGGAGCTCTATTTACGGATATGTCCGTTTATGAAAATGTGGCGTTTCCAATCCGAGCGCACACAAAGCTTCCCGAAAATCTCATTGCTGAATTGGTTGCATTAAAACTTGAATCGGTGGGTTTGCGTGGTTCTGAACAATTAATGCCGACAGAACTTTCAGGTGGTATGAATCGTCGTGTAGCATTGGCTCGCGCGATTGCACTTGATCCCGATTTAATCATGTACGATGAACCTTTTGCTGGTCAAGACCCAATTGTGAAAGGTGTTTTGACTCGTTTAATTCGTTCACTACGTGAAGCGTTAGATTTAACAACAATTATTGTTTCGCATGATGTCGCAGAAACATTATCGATTGCTGACTACATCTATGTGGTAGCTGAAGGAAAAATTCAGGGAGAGGGTACACCTGAAGAGTTGCAAAAACATGCTTCTCCATTTGTACACCAATTCTTAACAGGTTCGGCAGAAGGACCAGTTGAATACCAGTTTAGTCATCAAGCTTATTTAAATAACGAGGTTCGTCCATGAATACGATTGCCTGGTTAGGTAGACTCGTTATTGAGCGGATTCGAGGCATTGGTGCTGCGGCAAATATGCTCTTGCAGATTATTTTTTCACTTCCTACCAAGGGTGGTTTTGGTCGTTTTGGCTACCAAATGCACCGCGTAGGTGTGATGTCCTTACTTATTATTACCGTTTCTGGTTTGTTTATTGGTGCGGTTCTTGGCTTACAGATGTATAGCATTTTGGTCACTTTCGGTGCTGAGTCGATGTTGGGTACAGCGATTTCGTTAACCCTACTCCGTGAGCTTGCTTCTGTGGTTGCTGCATTGCTATTTGCAGGACGAGCAGGTTCTGCATTGACTGCTGAAATTGGTTCAATGAAGCAAAGTGAACAGCTTGCCAGTATGGAAATGATTGGTGTTGACCCTTTAAAGCAAATCGTATCACCACGTCTTTGGGCAGGTATCGTCAGTTTGCCAATGTTAACTGTGATATTTGCAGCCATTGGTATTATTGGTGGCAAGATGGTCGGTGTTGACTTTTTAGGTGCTGATGAAGGCTCCTTCTGGAGTGGTATGCAAAATACAGTGCGTTTCTGGCATGACATTTTCAATGGCACGATTATTAAAAGTATTGTTTTTGCTTTGATTTGTACATGGGTTGCTGTTTATCAAGGCTATGCCTGTGATCCGACACCAGAAGGCATTGCAACGGCAATGACTCGGACGGTTGTGTATTCTTCATTATGTGTTTTAGGTTTTGATTTCGTGTTGACTGCGGTCATGTTCGGAGGGATTTAATGAAATCACGTAGTAGTGAACTGGCCGTTGGTATCTTTGTTATTATCTTCGGTATTGCATTGTTTTTTTTAGCAATGAAAGTTAGTGGTCTTGTTGGTACGAACTTAAGTGATAGTTATACCATGAAGGCTCAATTTGATAACGTCAATGGGCTAAAGCCACGCGCTAAAGTAACAATGAGTGGTGTTACAATTGGTCGTGTTGATTCAATTACACTTGATCCAGTTACGCGTTTGGCTACCGTAACATTTGGTTTAGATGGAAAGTTGACAAGTTTCAATCCTGAACAATTAAAAGAAGTTCAGAAGAATGCGTTGGAAGAGTTGCGTTATAGCTCAGATTATACTCAAGCTTCTCCAGAGCAACAAAAAGCAATGGAACAGCAACTGACCAGTAACATGACCTCCATCACAAGTATTGATGAAGATGCTTATATAATGGTAGCAACCAATGGTTTGTTGGGTGAAAAATATTTGAAAGTTGTACCTGGTGGTGGTGTGAACTACTTGAAACGAGGTGACACGATTTCAAACACTCAAGGAACTATGGATTTAGAAGATTTAATTAGTAAATTTATTACTGGTGGTGGGGCTGGTAAAGTTGCTGCCGGTTCAGGCTCAACAGAAGCGAGTGCTCCTGCAAGCACTGATAAAGATAGTGCACAAGCCTCATTTGTTGAGTAAAAGATTATTTGAAGGAGTGGTTCCTGGTGAATACGTTGTTTAAACAAACCCTGACAGCAAGTCTTTTGTCTACCATGATTGCAGGTACAGCATTTGCTGCACCTTCAGAAGCACCACCTGATTTTATCAAGCGTGTTGCTGATGGTTTGATTGCTCGTTTGAAAGCTGATCATGCAAAATTGCAAAGTAATCCAGCATTAGTGAAGAGTATTGTACGTCAGAATTTAGACCCGTATGTTGATTCACAAGCATTTACTCGCATTGTAATGGGTACTTATGCAACAAATCAGTATAGTACAGCAGCGCAGCGTGCTCAGTTCGAGACTAACTTCCGTAATACTTTAATTGAAAATTACGGTAGTGCATTTGCTAAATATACGAACCAAAGCTATACCATGCGCCCTTACAAGGCAACTGCGGGTAAAAACCCAGTAGTGACATTGGACTTCAGTCATAACGGTGACAAAATTCCTGTATCTTTCCAGTTAGCTGATAAAGGTACTCAATGGAAAATCCGTAATATCAATGTTTCTGGTATTGATTTGGGATTACAGTTCCGTAATCAGTTTGCTGCAACAGTGAAACGTAATGGTGGCGATTTGAATAAAGCAATTGCAACCTTCCAACCGGATGCAGACGCTGCTGTTAATCAGAACAAACAAAAATAGTAGGTGAAGAGTGGTTCAGTATCTCAACCAACAATTGGTTGTTTCGGGAAAAATTGATTTTGAAAATGCGGAACAAGAGTATCAAGCAGGTTTAGCTATCATCAAGAAGCAGCAAAGCTTTCCTCTGGTGGTAGATTTAACAGAGCTTGAACATGGTAGTACCTTGGCGTTGGCTGTTTTAGTTCAATGGTTACGAGTGACTCCACAAAAAGCTGGTTTGCATTTTAAAAATGTACCCGAAAAAATGCTGAAGATCATTCAAGCCTGCCATTTGCAGGAAGATCTACATTTGATCTGATGTTCTAGATGTAAAAAAGCACCTATATTTAGGTGCTTTTTTATGCTTTGGACTAGCATTTTATTACAAAGCCTAAATCCATTTTTTCCAGCGGAAATAAATAATAGGGCCAATAAAGAAACCGATAATAATTAATAAAACGATGATGAAACTAGTTGTACCATGTGCAAAAGGCAATACATCTGTGTTCATCCCATAGATGCTGGCAATAAGCATTGGAGGAGCTAACATACTTGGCAAGATCGAGAATCGACGGATCGTATCATTCTGTTCGGTATTAATGAATCCAGACGTTGTATCAAGCAAGAATCGTACTTTTTGGAATAAGAAAGCATCATGTTCTACGAGTGAGCGGACATCTTCACTCAATTCTCGAATATCAGCATCGTAAATATGACTACCTAATGCCCGAGGACGTGATAAAAAAGTAAGTACACGTCGTAAATCAATTAAACAGAGCTGAGCTTTTCCTAGCATGTCTTCTTGTTGAGCTAGGCGCGTAATCATGTCATCTAGATCTAGAATTTGTTCACGTTGGTGATTGTTAAGAACCTCTGTCGAGTATTTTTCTAAATCTTTGTGGATATCTTCTAAGATATCCGCAAGCTCATCGAGTTTTGCTTCAAGAAGACCTAATAAAATCCATGTTGGATCTTTATAGTCCATGTCGTAGTCATTTCGGCGAGCACGCGCACGAAAGGCACGAAACGCAACTAATTTTTCTCCCCGCATCGTAAAGAGGCGGTCTTTATGCAAAATAAATGCGACCGTTTGTACCATCGCTAAGATGTGTGATGAATCTTCTGCATCACCATCCACTTGATAGTTTTTATTTTTCGTTAAAAAATAAGTACTGATATGCAAAATACCATCATCATCACGGTAGAATCGTGCTGAGGATGAAATATCTTCAAGCGATTTTAGTGTAGGTAAATTTTGGTTATAGGCATCTAGCACCCATTGTTGCTCTTCTTGCGAGGGTGCAATAAGATCAAGCCAGACTAATTCGGGATGTAGATCAAATCCACCATTGATGGTGGCATCTTCCAGACTTCCGCGTTCTGTGGCATAAAAGGCTTCAAGCATGTGTCTTTTTTCCTCACGCAGTCTGATGGAAATGGATGGGTGTATTTTAGACAAGGATTTGCCGAAAAACACTTGCCAATACGCTATTTTGCAAAAAAAAACTCTATCGATAGTTTAGTTTGTCAGCATGACAGTTCAATAAAACGGTTTTTTACACTATGAATTCAATTTGTATTTTCTGTGGTTCATCTCTTGGTTCAAACCCAATTTTCCAACAAATTGCCAAAATTACTGGTGAGGCTATTGCAAAACAAGGTAAGACCTTGGTTTATGGCGGCGGTCGCTCAGGCTTAATGGGCGTTGTCGCTGATAGTGCCTTGCAGGCAGGTGGACAAGTCATTGGCGTGATTCCTCGTGCTTTGGTCGATCGTGAGTTAGCTCATCCGGGCCTAACCAAATTATATGTGGTCGAAAATATGCATGAGCGCAAAACCAAAATGGCGGATCTCTCCGATGGTTTTATTGCTTTACCTGGTGGTGCGGGTACATTGGAAGAAATCTTTGAACAATGGACGTGGGCGCAATTAGGTATTCATCAAAAGCCATGTGCTTTCTTAAATGTAGCTGGCTTTTATGAAGATTTACTTAAAATGATTCAAGGGACGGTAGATAATGGATTTAGCCAGGCACGATTCGTTGATAAATTGATCGCATCAGACAAAATTGAAGATATTCTTCAACAATTTGAGCAATATCAGCCTCCTGCTCCAAAATGGACAAATGCAGATGTTCAACCATAAACGAGGTTAATTAAGTGAAAACAATTACGGTCGCTGCTGCAGTGATCTTGAACGAGCAAAATCAGTTGTTGCTCGTGAGAAAGCGTAATACTCATGCTTTTATGCAAGTGGGTGGCAAACTGGAACCTAATGAGGCGCCAGAGATTACAATGCAGCGAGAAATTTTAGAAGAAGTTGGAAGTTCTTGTGTAATTGAGCAGTTTCTTGGTCGTTTCGAAACGGCGGCTGCCAATGAGCCAGACCATATTCTGGTCAGTCATTTATATCTTGTTCAGCTCGATCAGGCACCTAAAATCGCAGCCGAAATTGCAGAAATGAAATGGGTTGATTTAAATGATTCAGAAACACACCTTGCACCATTAACCCGTGAAATTGTTATTCCTTGGTGTGAGCAGCATTTATCTACAGTTTAATCATTTTAACTGGTCAAAGTTGCCGCTAAACAAGCGGCATGGATAGATGTGCAACCTAATTGTTTAAGTGCTTGACTGAGCGCGTGAATAGAGCTTCCAGTGGTTATCACGTCATCAATAATAAGAACACGGCGATAACGCCGTTTTTCTTGAGTAAGCGCAATAAATTGTTGCTCAATGTTCTCAAAGCGTTCCAGTCGAGAAAGTCCTTTTTGCGAATGTTCAGCAAGACGTTGTACTGGCTGCCAAACAGGTATTTTTAATTGTTTGCTTAAGATGTTTGCAAGTAATAATGACTGATTAAAACCACGTTTGATTAAACGTTGATTTGAAATAGGCATAGGTACGATAGCTTGTACTTTGGGAAATTTGAGTTGTTGTAAAATTTCACCTAACAAAATTTCATAATGTAATTTTTGTTCATATTTAAACTGCTGAATGATTCTGCTAACTGGGTAAGCATAATCACAAGCCACAAGAACTGATTGATCATTGCGTTGAATTGTTTGTTTAAGCCAAGGTAAATGCTTCCAACAATCCTTACAGAGCGAAGATTTTTCTCTTACATCTGACTCACATAACAAGCAAGGTGAGAGCAATTGAATAAGATGCTGTGGGTTTAAGAAACTAAACATACGCGTAGCGAGGTGCTTCTGGAAGCCAACGTTTTAATAATGCATCTGCTTGTTCTGGATAATCCTTTAAGACTTGCTGAGCTACATAATGAGCTTGACTGAGTAAGTGATCATCTCGCTCTAAACGAGCAACTCTAAATCCCATATCCCCAGTTTGTTTCGTACCTAGTAATTCACCCGGCCCGCGTAACTCAAGATCTTTTTCTGCGATCACAAAGCCATCATTACTTTCTCTTAAAATAGAAAGTCTTTCTTGCCCATTTTGAGAAAGAGGCGTTTTATATAATAGGACGCAAAAGCTGGCTTGAGCACCTCGACCTACGCGACCCCGTAATTGGTGTAACTGAGAAAGCCCTAAACGTTCGGCATTTTCAATGACCATAATAGAAGAGTTGGGAACATCTACCCCAACTTCAATGACCGTGGTTGCGATAAGAAGCTGTAACTCATTATTTTTGAACGCTTGCATGACCGACTGTTTTTCGTCAGCTTTCATTTTGCCATGCACTAAGCCAATGTTAAGTTCAGGAAAGCGTTCTTTCATTTCTTGATAGGTAGCTTCGGCGGCTTGAGCATCTAAAGTTTCAGACTGTTCAACCAGTGTACACACCCAATATGCCTGTTTCCCATCTCTACAATTCGAAGCAATCCGTTGAAGTACTTCTTCACGACGATCAAGTGGAATCGTAACGGTTTGAATTGGAGTACGGCCTGGAGGCAACTCATCAATAATTGATGTGTCTAAGTCGCCATAGGCACTCATTGCCAGTGTTCTTGGGATAGGGGTGGCTGTCATGACGAGTTGGTGCGGGGTGAATTGCTCTGCACCTTTATTACGTAAAGCTAAGCGTTGATCTACACCAAAACGATGTTGTTCATCAATAATTACTAACCCTAATTTAGCGAAGCCAACATTGTCTTGAAATAAGGCATGTGTACCGACAATAAGTTCCGCGTGACCTTCTTTAATCTGTTGTTCTGCTTGGGCACGGGCTTTACCTTTTTGTTTGCCAGATAGCCAAGCAACTGTAATACCTAATGGTTCAAACCAACGTTTAAAATTTAAATAATGTTGTTCTGCAAGAATCTCAGTCGGGGCCATTAATGCAACCTGCCAATCAGCTTCTAAAGCATGGCAAGCTGCTACAGCAGCAACTAAGGTCTTTCCAGCCCCAACGTCACCTTGTACTAGGCGCAGCATAGGTTGGTGTTGTTTTAAGTCATTTAGAATTTCTTTAGATACACGTTTTTGTGCATTGGTCATTTGAAAAGGTAAAGCTTCTAAAAGCTTTTTAGCTAATATTTTACTGCTTGAGAAAGCAGGAGATGCAATTTGACGAATATAAGCACGGCGATTAAGTAAACTAATTTGGTGTGCAACCAGCTCTTCAAAAATAAGCCGTTGTTGGGCTGGGTGTGAACCTTGAGCCAACTGGAGCATGTTGGCATCAACAGGAGGCTCATGAATGTAATACAAAGCCTCTTTAAGCGCATAGCCATTGGTATATTTTTTAGGGAGTAGCTCTGGTAAAGCATCACTATGATGCTTTAAAGCTTGTTTTACATATTCGCGCAGTTTGGGTTGAGTTAGCCCGTCCGTACTTGGATAAATTGCTGTAAGCTGAGTTTTTGGTAGAGGTGTATGTTCATGAATGAGCTGAATTTCGGGATGATACATCTCAAGCCCGCGAGCGCCGACGCGAACTTCACCAAAAATACGTAAGCGATGACCCGGTTTTATTTTGTCAGTCAGGTTTTTATAAATATGATAAAAGCGTAAGGTGACTTTACCGAATTCATCTTGAACCAAGGCTGCCATAGATTTTCGTTTTCCCGGGGGGAAATCAATTGATTTGACTTCACCTTCGAGTAAATAGCTACGCCCAACCACAAGTTGATTCATTGCAATAATCGTACTGCGGTCTTCATAATCACGTGGCAGATGAAACAGTAAATCATCTGTGGTAAAAATATTTAGTTTTTCGAGTAGGGCTGCTGAAGCCGATCCAACGCCTTGTAACTGATGGACTGAAGTCATGTCCCCTCAACGAGTTTTCTATGCATATATTATTTATCGGTTATGGTAAAACATCTCAGCGTGTTGCTAAACAACTATTTGAGAAAGAACATCAAATTACCACAATCAGCCTTAGTGTAAAAACGGATAGTTACGCAACACATCTTGTTCAAGATATCTTTAAACTTGATTTAAGTAAAATTGAACCTGTAGATGTCGTATATATTTTACTTTCTCCAAATGAGAGTACAGTTGAGGGCTACCAACATACTTATGTTGATAGTATTGAACCGATTCGAGATGCATTAAAAATACATCCAGTAAAAAAAATAATCGTAGTGTCGTCTACACGGGTATATGGTGAAAATGCAGGGGAGATCATTGATGATTTTAGTGAAATTCAGCCAAATGATGCACAAGGCCATATATTGCGTGATATGGAACGCCTTTGGCAAAAACATTATCCAGTGCAATGTGTAATTGTTCGCCCAACTGGGATTTACGGAACTTCAGTTGCCCGTTTAAAGAAAATGGCTGAAAATAATCAAAGTTATCCAAATATACATTATAGCAATCGAATACATATTGATGATTTAGCAAAGTTTTTGGCTTTTATGGCGGACTATGAAAATCATCACGCGAGCTATATTGTGACTAATAACCAACCATTGCCTTTGCATGAAGTTATCGTGTGGTTCCAAAAACAATTGGGGTTACCCGAGTTAACGTTAGAATCAAACCAAATCTCAGGTAAAAGAATTTATGCGAAACATTTGCCTGCAACGGGTTTTCAATTAGAGCATCCAATTTGCTTTAATGACTATTTATTATGTTTAAATGTTCATAGCACTAAATAAAATTTTGATTAAACTTTAAATAAGAACAGAAATACCTGATGAGGCAGTCAAATTGCCGATAAAGATAAAAAGGTTGAAAGTGAAAAAAATTTGTTTAGCTCTTATTTTGAGCGTAACAGCTGTTGCGAGTTGGGCCGAGGATCAGGTGTGGTGTGCATATGATCCGATTGGTTCCCAAGGGGATATTACACGTCGTTTAAATGACATTCGGTTATATGCTCAGCAATATCAAGTCAAATTTAAAGTGGTGACCTATCAAAAAGAACAACAGGCCATACAAGCTTTTGATGAAGGTAAATGTTCAGGTTTAGCGGCATCTAATTTTAATACTTATCGTTATAACCAGTTTATGGGAAGTACCGCAGGTATTGGGCTCATTCCTAATAATCGTACGGCTAAAAGCTTATTACAGCTTTTGAATCATCCAACAGTCGAAAAAAGATTAATTTCTAAGGATTATGAGGCGGTAGGGATGATTCCTATTGGCACGGCCTATATGGTTCTAAAAAATAAGAAACTCTCTAGAGTTGCTCAATTAAGAAATCAGCGTATCGGCGTGTTACCAAATAATCCGCCACAACAAGCCTTGGTACGAAGTGTAGGTGCTCAGCCAGTTTATGTCGATTTATCTAATGCGATTTTGCAGTTTAAACAAGACAAAATCGATATTGTCCCAGCCCCAGTGTATGGGTTATTGCCGTATAATTTACAAAAAGAATTTGGACCCGATGTTCAAGTCATTAATTTTCCTTTGGCATATTTTGGCGTTAATTTAATTATTAAGCCACAAGCTTATCCTGCTAATTTTGGTCGAAAAATTCGAGGGTGGTTTGTTCAAAATAGCCAATTGCTGACTAACCGTGCAACCCAGTGGGAAAATCATCTACCTGCTTATTATTGGGTAGATGTCTCTTTTTATGAGAAGCAAAGTTATGACGTTATGGTTGCCAAAATACGTAATCAGTATGTCCTTTCAGGTTATTACGATGCCTATTTTGTTCAACTCATGAAGCGACTACGTTGTATAGATGATCCACGCTATTTTGAATGTCCAATGCGCTAATAAAATAAAAGGCAACCGAAGTTGCCTTTTATTTTGACTAAAAATCTTAAGCTTTCTTACGTTTTAAACGTCGTTTTGCTTGTTGAGATGCCATAGCTTCAAGCGCATCTTTTAACTCTTCGTCGCTAAAGGTGGTGATGTGTTGCAACATTTGTAAGGTTACTTCATCAAGAACCAACTGTGCGCCAGCAGCCATTTGACGGAAATTATCATCAAACTCGATTTGGCCTTGGTCGTTGGTACGAATGTAATTTTGCTGTGTAAGTACTTTTAGGAAGCTTTGGAATAAAGCTTTGTCAAAGAACTCTGGTGAATTAAATTCATATAGAACTGACAGACGTTGTCCGAGTAAATGACTTAATTCTTCAACCTGTTTAGCAGAAATATTACCTGAACCACGTTGAGTAATGAGCGCAAGCGTCATGTAGTAACGCTCAAGACTTTGCTTAACAGGCATAGCTAAAACAACAAGCTGATTATGCTCTTCAGTGTTTGGTGCAGAGCTAATTAAATTGCCTTCATCATCTTGCTGAATAAGGTTTGATTGAACCAATGCATTTGCATATTGCTCAATTTGTTCTTTAAGTTCGCTACTCTTCCATTTAAGGAATAACTCAGCTTTCAAGAATGGATAGAGCGTGTAGATAACATTGGTTAAATCTGAACGGCTAATTTTTCCATTATGTTCAACAAGTGATGCAACCAATGAAGGTAAGACAAAGGCGTGCAAAATGTTATTACGGAAATAGGTCAGAAGAACAGCTTGATTATCTTCAATCGCAATAATATCGCCGAGTGCATGCTGAACTCTTTTAATGAGTTTAAGCTTTAAACCATAAGCAATGATTTCTTTACCAGAAAGCGGTGTTACTTCCATACGTTGGTCATATGGGAAGTTCGATGCTAGATTGCGGTAAGCTTCAAGCTGCTTAATACAAATTTCTTCATCAAGCGTATGCTTTGGAGTTGCAAGCAAAATAATAGAAAGTAAAGAGACAGGGTTAATCACCACAGCTCGGTTAATATTTTCTAAAATTGCATGTGCAGAGCTATTTACGGCATCTGAAACTGCTTGAGGAATTGGGTCATCATTTTTCTCGATAAAAACATTTTCTGCATTATGTTGTTTAAGCAGATCATCAAGGAAAACAGGTTCACCAAAGTTCACGTGGACTTTACCGAAAATGCGTTCAATTTTTCGTAATGTTTTCACAATACCAAAAATTGATTCAGCTTCTTTCGGTTTACCTTGCATTTCGCCTACGTAGGTCGAGCCTTCCATCAGGCGTTCATAACCAATGTAGGTTGGTACAAATACAATTGGCTTTGTACGGCCACGTAAATGACTATGAACCGTCATAGCAAGCATGCCAGTCTTAGGTGGCAATAGGCGTCCTGTACGCGAACGTCCACCTTCAATAAAGTACTCAAGTGGCGTGTTACGTGACAAAATACTATATAAATATTCTTTAAATACTGTTGTATAAAGGCCATTACCACGGAAAGAACGACGAATAAAGAATGCGCCGCCCCCGCGTAAAAGCTGACCAACGAAAGGCAAGTTCAGGTTATCACCCGCAGCAATATACGGAACCATAAGGCCACGTCTATAAATCACATAAGATAATAATAAGTAGTCAATATGGCTGCGGTGACAAGGTGTGTAAACCACTTCATAATCTTTTGCCAGTTCACGAACGGTACTGAAGTTATGCACATCTACGCCGTCATAAAGCTGGGTCCATAAGCGCGTTAAAGCAAGATCGGCAAAGCGGACTGCTGAGTGTGAATAATCCGACACGATTTCATTGACATAACCAATTGCGCGACGTTCAGCTTCGAGCATACTGACTTTCCCGCGAATACTTTCACGGCGGATTGCTTCTTGAACATCACGAGATTTTACAACCGACTGCATGACATTACGGCGATCGGATAAATCGGGGCCTAAGACCACTTCACGTTGACGATCTAAATAATCATTTAACGTACTTACAATATAAGTTGCTGGTGAAAGGTTTGGATAATGCTGTTGAGCATAATCAACCAGTTCACGTAACGATTGTGGTTCATGAAATTCTAAGTAAGATTGGCGGCCATGTAAGCCAATGTTCACTAATTGCTTAACTGTGCTCGGTGTAGCCCATGTATCTGAAAATAATAGCTTAAACCAAGAGTCTTCTTTATCTGGTGAGCGGCCCCATAGAACAGTAACTGGAACAAGTTCTATATCAAGTTCAGGATTTTCTTTTAAGACTTCAATCAGTTTTATTAAACGTGGTGGAAAAGCATGAGGAGGAGGATTCAGTAAATTATTTTCATCATTGTGTTGTAAAAATAAAACTGATGCTTTTTCCTGATGAGATCCAACAACTAATGGGTCTAATGCAGGTTTTAAATTTAAACGACGCGTTTCTCCATCAACCACCAAAGCATTGCTTCGAGAGTGGTTTTGTAAGACATAGCACACCACTTTTTGGCGGTCGGTCTCTGCTTCTGTTGTTTCTGATACTGGTTCAGTAGGAACTTCCCCAAGAACATGTGGTGTTACCACGAGGTCAAGTATTTTACTCGAAAGCCGACGATACATTTGACCAAACCCACTCTTGGACATAAGAACTCCTACTTCTTAAAGACAAATCCCAGCACCAAATGCGGAGGGTAATTATTTTGAGGCATTTATTAAAAAAAACAATATGCTGATAGCTTATAAATTATAATGCTTTTGGCATATTTTATCGTTAAAAATCGTATTTTTAGCTGTTATATGAGCAATGTTCATCAGAAGTTGACTGATTGTTCCATGTTCAAATAGTTTTTTATGGCACAATAGATTCTACACATCTGTCCTTTAATACGATTTTTTACCTGAAATATGAAGGTATCTCTCATGAATGCGTTAACCCAAGAACTAGTCGAGCTGCTCACTTTAGAAAAGCTAGAAGAAAATATTTACCGTGGCATGAGCCGTAATCTTGTCGGTAAACGCGTCTTTGGTGGACAGGTTTTAGGTCAGGCTTTACGTGCAGCATCTTATACAACTGATCGCCCAGCGCATTCTTTACATGCATATTTTTTGTATGGTGGCGATATTAATGCCCCAATTATCTATGAAGTAGACCGTTTACGGGATGGGAAAAGCTTTGTAAGTCGTCAAGTTCGAGCGATTCAGCATGGACGCGTTATATTTTCAGCGATGGTGTCTTTTGCCAATCCAGAAGAAGGTTTGAACTATCAACATCAAGAACCTGAGTATCCTGCACCGGAAACGCTTAAATCTGAAAATGAGTTAAAACAGGGTATTTTAAACTTTGTACCTGAAAATGTTCGTGCTAGTTTCATGCGTGAGCGTCATGTAGAAATTCGCCCAATTGATCCGGTAAACCCGTTTCAGCCGCAACCTGAAGCTCCCTATAATGCGCACTATATCCGCACCCATGACCGTATTCCAAAACAATTAGATGATATTGCCTTGCATCAAGCAATTGTTGCGTTTTATTCAGACTTTACCTTAATGACAACAGCTTTAAGACCGCATGGTTTAAGTTATATTTCTCCAAGTTTGCAATGTGCAAGTATTGATCATGCAATTTATTTCCACCGTCCACTTCGTGCTGATGAGTGGATGCTTTATGACATGGAAGCCACAGTGAGTGCGGCTTCAAGAGGTCTTAATTTTGGTCGTATGTGGCAAAATGGCCAACTTGTATGCAGTACCGTACAAGAAGGTTTAATTCGTTTGCGGGAAATTGAGACCCAATAGACCTATTGAAGAGCCATCTAATTAGATGGCTTTTTTATTTTTAATGGGAACGATGTGACAAAAAATTGCTCGTATGAAAAGCGAGCTCATGTCATATTTGCAACAGGATTGCCAACTGAAAAAAATAATGCTGATATGAACTTAAATACACAAATTCTAATTGCTGCCATTGTAGGTTTAGCCTTTGGTTTCCTACTCACCATGTATCCAGACACAGCTTTTGTAAAACATAGTTTATATGGGCTTGGAATATTAAGTAGTGTTTTTATCGGGCTTCTTAAAATGCTTTTGGTGCCTTTAATCTTTAGTTCGATTGTTGTGGGGGTATCAAACCTACAAGCGGGCGGACAGTTAGGGCCAGTCTGGAAAATCACATTTTTATGCTGTTTAACTACAACGACTTTAGCCCTAATTTTAGGTATTAGTTGTGCTCATTTATTTGAGGTTGGACGTGGCATAGATATTTCTATTTTTCAGACATCTATGCAAAATTATCAAGCACCAGATAGTTTAAACCCAGCAAGTTTTTTCACTAATTTTATTCAAAATACTTTAATCAATCCATTTAAAGCATTTAGTGATGGTAACGTTTTGGCTGTTGTGGTCTTTGCTTTATTCATCGGCGTTGCTTTGGTGCAGGGTGGTGAGCGTTTCAAAAGTATTCGTGTATTGAGCCACCAGCTCTTTGAAATGATGATGCTGCTCGTTGGCTGGGTGATGAAGCTGGCACCTTTGGGTATTTTTGCTTTATTAGCAAAGTTAATGGCAACTGAAGACATTTCAGTATTAAGTCGTTTGGCTGAGTTTGCAGCCGTTGTAACAGGCACAACTATTTTTCATGGTGCTGTTGTTTTACCACTACTGCTTTGGATTTTTGGTCGTATGAGCCCTTGGACTTTTTTCAAAGGGACACGTACAGCGTTAATTACAGCATTTGCAACGAGTTCTAGCTCTGCCACGATGCCACTTAGCATGAAGTGTGCACAAGAAAATTTAGGGGTACGTCCTCAAACAGCGGGATTTGTTATTCCACTTGGCACTCAGTTAAACATGGATGGTACCGCTTTATACGAAGCAGCAGCTGCACTGTTTGTAGCAAATTTGGTGGGCTTGGACTTAAATCTCACCCAGCAAATTATCGTGTGTTTAACAGCAATGATTGCATCGCTAGGTGCACCTGGGATCCCGAGTGCTGGCATGGTGACTATGATTATGGTTTTACAATCGGTAGGTCTACCAGCTGAAGCAATTGCCATTTTACTGCCAATTGATCGCCTATTAGATACGGTAAGAACGGTAGTAAATGTGCAAGGGGATATGATGATTAGTGTGGTTGTAGATCGTTATACGAAAGATAAAGATATCAGTGTTTAATTTTTTAATAAAAAAGCAGGATTTTAAATCCTGCTTTTTTATTTTTAAGCGGCTTGAAGCTCTGCTCTTTTTGCTGCTGGAGATTGCGATAAATAGCTAACCGCATCTTCAGTGCTACCTTCTTTGACTGGATCATACCAAGGCATGAGGTAATCAATTTGTTGGGCAATCAGCCAAAATGGATTTGGTAGCACTTGATTATCTTTGCGACTAATCTTAAGCCACTCTAAAGCAACCCACACTGGGAAAAATCTAGATTTAGCAGCATCTGAAAAGCGAGGATCTTGTTTCATAATATGTGCAGCGCCGTCTACCCATAAACCAAGTACCAGCACAATCACTGCAAGGCTTAAATAGTAGCGCGGAATATAACCACCACCAAGATGACGATATAAATCAAAGGCTACGGTACGGTGTTCAATTTCTTCTGAACCATGCCATTTCACCAGATCGACCATTTCAGGGTCAGCGCCTAATTCTTCCCAACGCTTGTTGTATAGAGCATATTTACCTAATACACAGGTCATATGTTCAACAGTGGCAACAACGCCTAAACGGAATAAATCCCATTGGCCTTGTAAGAAATTTGGAACTTCTTTATCAAAAGGCTTATCTGCCAAAGCTGTCGTAAATAAATAGTTCATAATGTCCAGATTTCTCTGGATATCAATATTACGTACGTTTAAATATTCTTTGTTTGCAGAAGTATGTGCATTGGCATGCATAGCTTCTTGACGGATAAATGCTTGTACATCCTGCTTGAGTTTTTCATCTGTGATTTGCGGTAAAACCTTGTTGTACAAACGGCAAAACCAGAACTCTCCAGCGGGCAAAATATTATTAATTTCATTAATAAAATAACTTGCGAAAGGCTGATTAGGAATCCAGTCGACAGGGGTATCTTTCCAGTCAAATTTCACTTTACGTGGAAGAATTTTATAATCAATAGAAGAACCTAAAGCCTTGTTCTTCAAAAAAGATAACAATTTCATCATTTAGTCCTGATTTTTAACTCGATGAAGTTATAACGAGTATAAAAAAAGCCCCTACATTTGTGTTTAGCAATAGGGGACAATTGAGTATAAATTTAATGAAAAAATTGTATCTGTTATGACAATTTAGCTTTCTGCATCTTCATCTGTAGCTTCAGGGATTGAATCGACATCAAATTCTGGTTGTTGATCAAGCGTAAAATGCAGACGTCCACCCATGACACTTGCAAGCTCTTCCAAACCTAATTTGTTAAGTGAAGAGAAAAGCTGAATGGAAAAATCAAGCTTCATTTTTTTAAGTTGTTGTTTAACTTCAAGCAATACTTTATTTGCAGGACCACGATTAAGTTTGTCTGCTTTCGTTAAGAGAATATGAACAAATAGATGACGCGAATAAGCCCACTCTAGCATCATCATGTCAAAATGCTGTAGAGGATGGCGAATATCCATAAGTAAGACTAAGCCTTGTAAGCTTTTACGGTGAATTAGATAGTTTTCTAATTCCTTTTGCCACACCTTTTTCATATCTTCAGGTACAGCTGCATAACCGTAACCTGGAAGATCGACTAAACGCTGATCAGGATTACCTAGACTAAAGAAGTTAATCATCTGGGTACGACCAGGCTTTTTAGAAGCACGGGCAAGTTGTTTCTGATTAGTTAATGCATTAATAGCACTAGACTTACCAGCATTTGAGCGTCCTGCAAAAGCAATTTCGTAGCCACTATCTTCAACACAAAGTGCCAATTTAGGTGCACTCATTAGAAACTCAGCTTGGCGTAACCAGTTTAGAGATTGCACAGCATAGGCTGTGATCGCCGGATCTGGTGCTTTTTCATAGCTGATCTTTTGCTTGGGTGCGAGTCTGGCTTTGGTGTCTTTCGATTTTTCACTACGACGCATAAAAAATAACTTTTTAAATGAGAGGGCTCGCGCCTAGTATAAAGGAGCTTGGGTATTCTTGCTAATTTTCAATAAATCAACTTATGAAAATCAATAGAGCTTAGATTTCTAAAAAGGCAATAGGGGAGTTAGCAGGAGCAGATTTTGATTGCTGCAAAACTTCTCCGAGTGTGTATTGGTCTAGGCTTTGATAAAAGCTCTCTAGAGCTTGATCTAAAATACCTTTTAAACCACAGTGATTGCGTAATACACAAGGTGGTGTATTGCATTCAACGATTTGATTGTCACCTTGTAATATTCGAACAATTGAACCCAAATTGGAGCTAAGTGCATCTGGGTTTAAGCGAATTCCACCACCTTTTCCACGAATGGTAATAATCCATTCTTGTTTGCCCATAAAGTGAACAACTTTAACAAGGTGGTTTTGGGACACATGCAAATCTTTCGCGATTTCTGCAATCGTGTAGGGTGCATCGCTTGGGCGTGCAACATACATTAATATTCGTAATGCATAATCGGTAAATTTATTAAGCTGCATGATCACCAAAAATGGAAGAGAATAAAAAGGATGATCATCTTAGCCTGAAAGTTTAAATAAGAAAACTTTCAGGCAAGAGGTTTTTACATTACAGCGTTAAAGGAGCTGAAACCTGTACTTGATCACCAACTCTGTAATGCTCAAGTAAAATGTTAGCTACCGAAAACTCAGTATGGTTTTCTTCAGGCTGAACTTCAAAATGATATGAGTTGTTTTCTTGAGCTTCTGTAAATTTAAAAGCTTTTGGCTGTTCAAGCTGTTGCTCTGGAACTTGTACTTTAACCGAAATAAAAGCATTTGCTGGTCCGGTTAATACGTCTTCATGGTCAGTTGCTTTTAAAGTGAAGCGTTTGCCAGATTCAAGAGGATCAATTTGTGTAATTTCAAATGAACGCCAGCCAGCCCATCCACCTTTTAAGCTCTCAAGTTGTTCATATTTTTGTTTTTCAACGCCAATCAAGATATCTGCCAATTGTAGATAAGCTTGCTTCCACGCTTCGATAAGTTCTGATTCAAATGGCACGTTAAGTACTTCACTAATTGAATGAAGTAGGTTGTCACCAACAATTGCATATTGATCAGGCTGAATATCCAGGCTCACATGTTTAGTAGTGATACGTTCAACAGCTTTGGCTAGAACAGTAGGGTTCTCAATATTTTCTGCATAAGCAAGAACGGCAGCTGCAAGCGCACGCGGCTGACGTAAGCTAGTTTGGTCATCTAGGTTAAAAACATTTTTTAATTCGGGATTGTTATTCAACATACGCTTATAAAAGTATGTAGTCAGCGTAACACCGTGTTCACGTAAAACCGGTACAGTAGATTTAACAAGTTCAATTTGTTGTGGAGTCATGGCTAGACCTTATTTATCTGGCTATATAAGATGTATTTAAAATACATCTTTAAAAAAGTAATGGCAATAGCTTTTCGAAAAAAACCATAAAAAAATTAGGGGATATAAAATCCCCTTAAATTAACATTATGTTATTAAATATTTTTTATTTTCCAAATAAAGAACCAAGTAGGCCTCGAACAAGTTTTTGACCTGTACTTCCTCCTAGACTGCGCGCAGCACTTTTTGCAAAAGTTCCAACAATATCTTGGGTGAGTTTGGCTCTTTCACGCGCTGCTCGTTCTTCCTCTTTTAATTGATCACGTGCCAATCTTTCCTGCTCTTTCGCTTGTTGTTTTGCTAGAGTTTCTTGCTCTTTCGCTTGTTGTTTTGCGAGTTCTGCATTTTGTTGCTGTTGTTCGCGTTCAGCCACTTTATTTTGTAGTATTTCATAGGCGCTATCACGATCTACAACTTGCTCATAAACGCCAGCAATAATACTTTGTGAGATTAAAGCTTGACGCTCTTCTGGAGTGATTGGTGTAAATGCAGAGTAAGGTGGCATGACCCAGCCACGCTCTACAATCTGTGGAGTACCTTGCTCATCTAGGCAGCTAATGAGTGCCTCACCAACACCAAGTTCAGTAATTGCTTCATCAACTTTAAAGTTTGGATTGGCTCGGAAAGTATCTGCGGCGGTTTTTACCGCTTTCTGATCTTTAGGGGTAAATGCACGTAGGGCATGTTGAACGCGATTACCAAGTTGACCTAGAACACTTTCAGGTAAATCGAGTGGATTTTGGGTAATGAAATAGATACCTACTCCTTTAGAACGAATTAAACGTACAACTTGTTCAATTTTGTCTTGGAGTGCTTGGCTGGCATTGTCAAATAATAAGTGAGCTTCATCAAAGAAAAACACGAGTTTAGGTTTATCCATATCACCGACTTCTGGAAGCTGTTCAAATAGTTCTGAAAGCATCCATAAAAGGAAAGTGGCATATAGCTTAGGTGTATTCATGAGCTTGTCAGCCGTAAGAATATTAATGTAGCCATGTCCATTTGCATCGGTTTGAATAAAATCTAAAATATTTAAAGCAGGTTCACCAAAAAATTGCTCTCCACCTTGGTCGGCAAGGGCGAGTAAATTGCGCTGAATAGCGCCTAGGCTTGCTGGAGATAAATTGCCATATTCTGCTTTAAACTCGGCTGAATGTTCACTCACGAAAGTGATCATGGCTTTTAAATCTTTAAAATCTACTAAGAGTAGACCTTGGTCATCTGCAATACGGAATACAGCAGATAGCACACCCTCTTGGGTATCGTTTAAATTGAGCATGCGAGCCAATAAAATTGGCCCAATTTCAGAAATAGTGGTTCGGATAGGATGGCCTTGCTGACCAAATAAATCCCAAAACACAACTGGATTAGCTGCGAAAGGAACGCTATCAATTTGTAAAAGCTTTAATCGTTCATTAAATTTATCTGAAGCTTCTCCTGCTTTTGCGAGACTCGAAACATCACCTTTAGCATCGGCAAGAAATACTGGTACACCAATTCGAGAGAAACTCTCTGCTAGAACTTTTAACGTAACTGTTTTACCTGTACCCGTGGCGCCTGCAATAAGTCCATGGCGGTTAGCAAATTGGGAAAGTAGAACAATTTCTTTGGATGTGTCATTAATATTTTTAGCAATAACAATCGGTGTACCCATATATTTTTATCCTGTGGTTCGAGTCACTATGATTTTGTCGTTTTTACAGTTGTTTCAGTGCATTTTCGATATCTTGTATTAAATCTTGTGGATCTTCTAGTCCTATACAGAAGCGAACTAATAATCCTTGTTGTAAATGTGTATTCTCAAGTTTTCTCATCATTTTTAAATCATAAAGCATAATCAGACTAACAGGTCCTCCCCAGCTAAAACCAAGCTTAAATAACGCTAAGGCATCGCAGAAACGACGTACGGCTGTAATGTCATATTCAGGTTTGAAAATAACACTGACTAGACCAGCACTTTGATTGTCTATGCAGATTTCTTGCCAATATTGATGGCCTGGGGCGGCCTCATCACTTGGATGTAGAACTTGTGCAAATTGAGATTGGTTTTTTAGCCATTTAAGTAAAGTTTGAGCATTGGCTGATTGTTGTTCATAACGTAGAGACATATGAGCAAGACTACGTTGGACTTGAGCTGCATCATCTCCTGAAACTGCAATACCTAAAATGGCATGCGTACGGAATAGGCGGTGATGAAGTTTCTCATCACGAGTTACAATGCTACCCATTAAGATGTCACCGCCGCCACTCGGATATTTGGTGAGTGCATGCACGGTTAAATCGACTGATAGATGTTCATCAGAAAAATTAAAAGCATTAAACGCAAGCCCAGCTCCCCAAGTGTTATCTAGAGCAGTTAATACACCGTGCTTTTTAGCTTTTTTGACTAGATTTTTAAGATCAGGGAATTCTAAAGTAACTGAGCCTGCTGCCTCTAACCACAACAGTTTGCTTTTTTCAGTTGGTTGAAAGCTTGAGGCGTCAATAGGGTTGTACACTTTGACAATAACGCCATATTGATTTTGCAGATAATTTAAATGCTCAAGGTTTGGTCCATAAATGTTGTCTGGTACCCATACTTCATCATCAGTACTTAAAAATGCTGAGTTCACAACATTAATTGCTGATAAGCCACTTGGTGCAAGTAAACAATGCAATCCACCTTCAATTTGTGCAATATTGTCGCCTAAGGTGAAGGTAGTGGGGGTGCCGTGTGTCCCATAGCTATAGTCGTAGTCATCCGTCCAATGACGATCAAAAAGGTGCGAAGTTGATTTAAAAATAATAGTAGATGCACGAAATAAGGGTGGTTGTACTGTTTCAATAAATTGCGGAGCCTTTCTTTGTGCATGAATGAGGCGAGTCTGGAAGTCGTTATGCTTTTTCATAGTGCTTTGCATTTCAAATAATAAAGTTAGATTAAGAGAAATTTAGATTCTTCGCTAGATTTACGAAGTTTTATAAGGCGTTTCGTTACAGTAGGCTCATAAAATAAAAACTTGGCTTTATTTTTGCAAAGACCACTACAACATTCTAACAACAATAGGTTTAAGCGCATGAAGTCGCATTTACGTGTTCACTATTTTCAACATATCGCGGGTGAGGGATTTGGAAGCTGTTATTCATTTTTAAAAGCCCACCACGCGACAATTAGCTCTACTGAGTTTTTTGCACTTCCGGTTGATCGGTCACTTGAAATAGAAGCTTTGCCTCGAATTGATGAGGTTGATTTACTATTAGTCATGGGTGGCACCATGAGTGTAAATGATGAGGCAAATTTCCCGTGGCTAAAGATAGAAAAAAGATGGTTGCGCCGTTATTTGGCAGCGGGAAAGCCAGCTATTGGTCTTTGTTTAGGGGGGCAGTTAATTGCTAATGCGTTAGGGGCTGCGGTAAGCCGTAATCGCTATCAGGAACTTGGATGGTCAACAGTTCAGAGAGTTGCGAATCTACCTCAAGAAAGCTTCCCATTACCAGAGAAAATAAAGGTGATGCAGTGGCATAGTGAGACATTTGAAATACCTAAAGGTGCTATACACTTGGCTGAAAGTGTGGCTTGTCGTAATCAGATGTATCAGATTGGGAAAAATGTACTGGGTTTTCAGTTCCATCCAGAGATGACGCCAGCAGCTCTAGCGCTTTTACTTGAAGATGAAGAAGAGCTTTCTATTTTTGATGGAGAATATGTTCAATCTACGCGTGAATTATATTCTTCCGAAGCACAAAAATTTGAACAAGGTAATCAACTTCTAAATAAAGCGATTGAATTTGTAATAAGTGCTTAGTTTAGTTCCCAATACACGATTAAAGCAGGTTTTGTGGAGAAAATAGAAAAAGAGAATTGCATAAGACTTAAACAATCGTTATAATGAGCGACCCTCAATAGGAGGGGCATTTACTGCGAAGAAAGTGGTAAATGTGCATTACAGTCGTGGCATCGATCATGACCTTAGTGATTTTCACTGCCTTTGACACTTACCAATGGGTGAGATGCGTCAAAGGTGATTCTTTATATGTTTGGCTTGGAGTTTACTGGTATGTCTAACCAGAGAATTCGTATCCGTTTGAAGTCTTTTGATCATCGTCTGATTGATCAATCTGCTCAAGAGATCGTAGAAACCGCTAAGCGTACTGGCGCACAAGTTTGTGGTCCAATTCCGATGCCTACTCGCATCGAACGCTTCAACGTTCTTACTTCACCGCACGTTAACAAAGATGCGCGTGACCAGTACGAAATCCGCACCTACAAACGTTTGATCGATATCGTTCAACCTACAGATAAAACTGTTGATGCATTGATGAAATTAGATCTTGCGGCTGGTGTTGATGTTCAGATCGCTTTGGGTTAAGGCTTTCGGTTGATTAACTTTTAAGTTAATTAGGCCGCTTTTTTAGAGGTTTATGCACATGGCTATTGGTTTAGTCGGTCGCAAATGTGGTATGACTCGCATCTTTACAGATGCAGGTGTTTCTGTACCTGTTACAGTCATCGAAGTCGATCCAAACCGCATTACGCAAATCAAAACACTTGAAACTGATGGTTATCAAGCTGTTCAAGTAACTACTGGTGAACGTCGCGAATCTCGCGTAACTAACGCTCAGAAAGGTCACTTCGCGAAAGCTGGTGTTGCTGCTGGTCGTTTAGTTAAAGAGTTCCGTGTTACTGAAGCTGAGCTTGAAGGTCGTGAAGTTGGCGGTACTATTGGTGTTGATTTGTTCACAGTTGGTCAAGTAGTTGACGTAACTGGTCAATCAAAAGGTAAAGGTTTCCAAGGTGGTGTTAAACGTTGGAACTTCCGTACCCAAGACGCTACTCACGGTAACTCAGTTTCTCACCGTGTATTAGGTTCTACAGGTCAAAACCAAACTCCTGGTCGCGTGTTCAAAGGCAAAAAAATGGCTGGTCACTTAGGTGATGAACGCGTAACAGTACAAGGTCTTGAAATCGTATCTATTGACGCTGAACGTTCTGTTTTAGTTGTTAAAGGTGCAATTCCTGGTTCAACTGGCGGTGACGTGATTGTACGTCCTACCATCAAGGCCTGAGGGGAAATACCGTGAATTTGAAAACTGTTTCCGGCTCTGCTGTTGAATTGTCTGAAGTTGCTTTCGGACGTGAATTTAACGAAGCTCTTGTACACCAAGTTGTTACTGCTTACTTGGCAGGTGGTCGTCAAGGTACTCGTGCTCAGAAGTCACGTGCAGACGTTTCTGGCGGTGGTAAAAAACCATTCCGTCAAAAAGGTACTGGTCGTGCTCGTGCGGGTTCTACTCGTAGCCCAATCTGGGTTGGCGGTGGTAAAACTTTTGCTGCTCGTCCACAAGATTGGTCTCAAAAAGTAAACCGTAAAATGTATCGCGGTGCAATGCAATGTATCTTAGCTGAACTTGTTCGCCAAGATCGTCTTGTATTAGTTGAAGAGTTTGCTATTGCAGCTCCAAAAACTAAAGAATTGCTTGCAAAGCTTGGCGATTTAAATGCCGCTCGTGCATTGATCGTTACTGAAGCTGTAGATGAGAACTTATATCTTGCAGCACGCAACCTTCCGCATGTAGATGTGGTGGATGCTACTGCAATCGATCCTGTAAGCTTGATCGCGTTTGATAAAGTTGTGATGTCTGTAGCTGCTGCTAAGAAAATTGAGGTAGAACTCGGATGAACAACGAACGTATCTATCAAGTCCTTAAAGGACCAGTCTTCTCAGAAAAGGCACAAGTTTTAGGTGATACTGTTGGCGTTCAAGTATTTAAAGTAGATATTAATGCTACTAAACTTGAAGTTAAAAAAGCAGTTGAAAAACTTTTTGGTGTAGAAGTTGTTAAAGTTAACACTACTATTACTAAAGGTAAAACTAAGCGCTTTGGTAAAACATTAGGACGTCGTTCTGATGTTAAAAAAGCATACGTCACCCTGAAAGCTGGCCAAGATGTTGAAATGGCTGACTTGGGCGATACCGCTGAAAGCGCAGCGGAATAAGGACGAAAATTATGCCGATTCAAAAATGTAAGCCAACGTCTCCAGGACGTCGCTTTGTAGAGAAAGTGGTTCATGACCACCTTCACAAAGGCGCGCCTTACTCACCGTTGGTTGAAGCAAAAAAACGTACTGGTGGTCGTAATAATAACGGTCACATTACAACTCGTCACGTTGGTGGTGGTCATAAGCAACACTATCGTATCGTTGACTTTAAGCGTAATAAAGACAGCATCCCAGCTGTTGTAGAGCGCATTGAATACGATCCTAACCGTACAGCACATATTGCTTTGTTGAAATATGCTGATGGTGAGCGTCGTTATATCATTGCTCCTAAAGGCTTACGTGCTGGCGATAAAGTACAATCTGGTAACGATGCTCCAATTCGTCCAGGTAACTGCTTGCCACTTCGTAACATGCCTATCGGTTCTACACTTCATAACGTTGAACTTAAAATTGGTAAGGGTGCGCAATTAGCGCGTTCTGCTGGTGCTTCTGTTCAGTTATTGGGTCGTGATGGTTCTTACGCGATTGTTCGTCTTCGTTCAGGCGAAATGCGTAAAATTCATGTTGAATGCCGCGCTGTAATTGGTGAAGTTTCTAACCAAGAAAACAACCTTCGTTCATTGGGTAAAGCTGGTGCTGCGCGCTGGCGTGGTGTTCGTCCTACCGTACGTGGTATGGCGATGAACCCAGTTGATCACCCGCACGGTGGTGGTGAAGGGCGTAACAAAGGTATTCAACCTGTAAGCCCATGGGGTCAAAAAGCTAAAGGGTACAAGACACGTACCAATAAGCGTACGACTAAGATGATTATTCGCGACCGTCGCGTCAAGTAAAGGAATCTGACTAATGCCTCGTTCTCTGAAAAAAGGCCCATTCGTCGATGCGCACTTGTTCGCTAAGGTTGAAGCGGCTGTTGCTAGTAACTCTCGCAAGCCGATTAAAACTTGGTCTCGTCGTTCGATGATCCTTCCAGATTTTGTTGGTTTAACAATTTCTGTTCATAATGGTCGTAATCACGTTCCAGTAATTGTTACTGAGCATATGGTTGGTCATAAACTCGGTGAATTCGCGCCAACTCGTACCTATCGTGGTCACGGTGTTGACAAGAAGTCTAAACGTTAATAGGTGTCATGATGGAAGTAACTGCTAAATTACGCGGTGCCGCTATCTCGGCACAAAAGGCACGTTTGGTTGCAGATCTTATTCGCGGCAAATCTGTTGCGCATGCTTTGAATATCTTAAACTTCAGCAATAAAAAAGCTGCTGTTTTAGTAAAAAAAGCATTGGAATCTGCGATTGCAAACGCTGAACACAATAACAGTTTAGATGTTGACGATCTTAAAGTTTCTACGATTTACGTTGATGAAGGTGTTAGCCTTAAACGTATTATGCCACGTGCTAAAGGCCGTGCAGATCGTATTACGAAGCGTACTTGTCACATCACCGTTAAGGTAGGGGTTTGATATGGGTCAGAAGGTTCATCCAATCGGTATCCGCCTAGGTGTTGTGAAACGTCATAACGCTAACTGGTATGCGAGTCCGAAACAATACGCTGAATACTTGCTTAAAGATCTTCAAGTTCGTGAGTTTTTAACTAAAAAACTTAAGAATGCGATGATCAGCAACATTCTTATCGAACGTCCATCAGGCGCTGCTAAAGTAACAATTAGCACAGCTCGTCCTGGTATCGTAATCGGTAAAAAAGGCGAAGATATTGAGAAATTACAGCGCGAACTTACCAGCATTATGGGTGTTCCTGCGCAAGTAAGTATCAATGAAATTGATCGCCCAGACTTAGATGCGCGTTTAGTTGCTGAAGCAATCGCTTCTCAATTAGAAAAGCGTGTAATGTTCCGTCGTGCTATGAAGCGTGCGGTTCAAAACACTATGCGTGCTGGTGCTAAAGGTATCAAAGTTGAAGTGTCTGGCCGTTTAGGTGGTGCAGAGATTGCTCGTACGGAATGGTATCGTGAAGGTCGTGTACCTTTGCATACATTACGTGCAGACATTGACTATGCAACTATGCGTGCAGAAACAACTTACGGTACGATTGGTGTTAAAGTTTGGATTTTCCGTGGCGAGATTTTAGGTGGCATGAAACAAGTCATGAACCCTGCTCCTGCTGAAGATCGTCCAGCTAAACGTGGTCGTGGTCGTGGTGAAGGTCAAGAGCGTCGTGGTCGTCGCGGTGACCGTGCTGCTGACAAGGGAGAATAATCCATGTTGCAACCTAAACGTACCAAATTCCGTAAGGTGCACAAAGGCCGTAATACTGGTCTAGCGCATCGTGGTAGTACAGTATCATTTGGTTCGATTGCAATCAAAGCAACTGAACGTGGTCGTATGACTGCGCGTCAGATTGAAGCTGCACGTCGTACTATTAGCCGCCGTATTAAGCGTGGTGGTAAAATCTTTATTCGCGTATTCCCGGATAAACCAATTACTCAAAAGCCTCTTGAAGTGCGTATGGGTAAAGGTAAGGGTAGCGTGGAATACTGGGTTTGCCAGATCCAACCAGGTAAGATCCTGTACGAAATTGAAGGTGTGAACGAAGAATTAGCGCGTGAAGCATTTGCTTTAGCTGCTGCTAAACTTCCGTTTAAAACCACTATCGTGACTCGGACGGTAATGTAATGAAAACTAAAGATTTACGTGAAAAGTCGGTAGAAGAGTTGAAAGCTTTGCTTGATGAGCAACAGCTTAACCAATTCCGTCTTCGTATGGCGAAAGCAACTGGTCAGTTGGGTAAATCGCACGAAGTGCAAGTTGCTCGTAAGACAATTGCTCGTATTAAGACACTCCTTACCGAAAAACAGGGGAACGGACAATGAGTGAAAAAACAGTCCGCACGTTAACCGGCAAAGTCGTAAGTGACAAAATGGATAAATCTATTGTTGTTCTTATTGAACGCCGCGTTCAACACCCGTTGTATGGCAAGTCAATTCGCCGTTCAACTAAGTTACACGCTCATGATGAGAACAATGTCGCTAAAATTGGTGATGTTGTGACAATCAAAGAAAGCCGCCCAATTTCTAAAACTAAAGCTTGGACTTTAGTGGAAGTAGTTGAAGCAGCTGCTGAGTAATTCGACGTTCTTGTTGCATCATCGGTCAATTTCGAGTACTCTTTGAGCCTTTCGAAATTGTGACCGGTGATGCTCGGTTTTGGAGTAGGGCAATGATTCAAACCGAAACTATGCTCGACGTAGCAGACAACAGTGGTGCTCGCCGCGTACAATGTATTAAAGTACTTGGTGGTTCACATCGTCGTTATGCTTCTGTTGGCGACATTATTAAAGTTACTGTAAAAGAAGCAATCCCACGCGCACGTGTTAAAAAAGGTGACGTGATGAATGCGGTTGTAGTTCGTACTAAATTCGGCATTCGTCGTCCAGATGGTTCTGTGATCCGTTTTGATGATAATGCTGCAGTTATCCTGAACAACAACAAAGCTCCGATTGCTACTCGTATCTTCGGACCAGTGACTCGTGAACTTCGTACTGAACAGTTCATGAAAATCATTTCATTGGCTCCTGAAGTTCTATAAGAGGCAATCATGGCTAAGATTAAAAAAGGCGATCAAGTTATCGTGATCGCAGGTAAAGAAAAAGGCAAACAGGGTACTGTATTGTCTGTTTCTGAAGACCGCGTTAAGGTTGAAGGCCTTAACTTAGTGAAGAAGCATCAAAAGCCGAATCGTGTAACTGGCGCTGAAGGCGGTATCGTTACTCAAGAAGCTTCGCTTCATATTTCAAACGTGGCAATTTTAAATGCTACAACCCAGAAGGCTGACCGTGTTGGTTACCAAGTGATTGATGGCGTGAAAACTCGCGTTTATAAATCAAATGGTGAATCAGTGGCGGTAGCGAAGTAATAGGTTGAAAAGGCAATGGCCAGACTTAAAGCACGTTACAATGATGAACTTAAAGCAAAGTTAAAAGAAGAACTTAGCATTAAGAACGTGATGGAAATTCCACGCATCACAAAAATTACCCTAAACATGGGTGTAGGCGCAGCTGCAACTGATAAGAAATTATTAGATGGCGCTGTAGTCGACATGCAGTTAATTGCTGGTCAAAAACCAGTAATTACACTTGCTCGCAAATCTATCGCTGGTTTTAAAATCCGTGACGGTTGGCCGATTGGTTGTAAAGTTACTTTACGTGGCGACCAAATGTACGAATTCTTGGACCGTTTGATCTCAATCGCAATCCCTCGTATCCGTGACTTCCGTGGTTTCTCTTCGAAATCATTTGATGGTCGTGGTAACTACTCAATGGGTTTGAAAGAGCAAATCGTTTTCCCTGAAATCGATTTCGATAAGATTGATCGTATTCGTGGTATGGATATTACTATTACTACGACTGCTCGCACCGATGACGAAGGCCGTGCGCTTATGCGTGCATTCGGCTTCCCGTTCAAATAAGAGGTCGATATGGCTAAGAAAGGTATGGTTAATCGCGAATTGAAACGCGAAAAAACAGTTGCTAAATACGCTGCAAAACGTGCTGAATTAAAAGCTACGATTGCAAACGTAAATGCAAGTGAAGAAGAACGTTTCGAAGCGATGTTAAAGTTACAAGCGTTGCCACGTAATGCATCTCCGGTACGTCTTCGTAACCGTTGTGGTTTAACTGGTCGTCCTCATGGTTACTTCCGTAAGTTCGGTTTAAGCCGTAACAAATTACGTGACACAGTAATGCAGGGTGATGTACCAGGCGTTGTTAAGGCAAGCTGGTAAGGAGCGACTAAATGAGTATGCAAGATACCGTTGCCGACATGCTAACACGTGTTCGTAACGCACAAATGGCTAAGAAACAAACTGTTTCTATGCCTTCTTCTAAGTTGAAAGTTGCAATTGCAAACGTACTTCAACAAGAAGGTTATGTTTCAAACGTAGAAGTTGCTCAAGAAGAGACAAAATCTACTTTGACAATTACTTTAAAATATTTCGAAGGCAAACCAGTTATCGAAATGGTTAAGCGCGTAAGCCGTCCAGGTCTTCGCCAATACCGTGGTAAAGATAAACTTCCAAGCGTTAAGCAAGGTTTAGGTATTGCAATTGTTTCTACAAGCAAAGGCATCATGACTGATCGCGCTGCACGTGCTGCGGGCGTTGGTGGTGAAGTTATTGCTTTTGTTTCTTAATAGGTGATTCCTCATGTCTCGTGTGGCTAAAGCCCCAGTAACTGTACCGAATGGTGTAACAGTTACTCAGAACGGCCGGCAGGTCGAAGTGAAAGGCAGCAAAGGTACGTTGTCTTTCAACCTGCATGCGCTGGTCGAGCTAAAACAGGAAGAAGGTAAACTTCAACTTGCTCCAGTTAAAGAATCGAAAGATGCTTGGATGCAAGCTGGTACTGCTCGCGCTGTATTGAATAACCTTGTAAAAGGGGTTAGTGAAGGCTTCGAACGTAAGTTGCAGCTAGTTGGTGTTGGTTATAAAGCTGCGGTTAAGGGTACTGTTGTAAACCTTAACCTTGGTTACTCACACCCAATTGACTACGCTTTACCTGAAAGTGTAACAGCGGAAACTCCAACTGCAACTGAAATCATTTTGAAATCAGCAAACAAGCAGTTGTTAGGTCAAGTAGCGGCAGAAATCCGTGCGTATCGTGCTCCTGAACCATATAAAGGTAAAGGTGTTCGTTATTCGGATGAAGTCATTCTTCGTAAAGAAGCTAAGAAGAAATAAGGCGCGAGGTTCTTATGAACGAAAAGAAACAAACCCGTTTGCGTCGTGCGAAAAGCACACGCTTGCACATCCGTGCATTGGGTGCGACTCGTTTGTGTGTAAACCGCACTCCGCGTCACATCTATGCTCAAGTTATTTCAGCAGATGGTGGCAAAGTTTTAGCGCAAGCTTCAACTTTGGATGCATCTTTACGTAGCGGTACGACAGGTAATGTAGATGCTGCTACTAAAGTAGGTGCTTTAATCGCAGAGCGCGCGAAAGCAGCTGGTGTAACTAAAGTTGCATTTGACCGTTCTGGTTTTAAATATCATGGTCGTATCAAAGCCTTGGCTGATGCTGCTCGTGAAAACGGCTTGGAGTTCTAATCATGGCTAAAGTTGAACAAAACGAAGGTCTTGTTGAAAAGCTGGTTGCCGTTGATCGTGTAGCCAAAGTTGTTAAGGGCGGTCGTATCTTCTCTTTCACAGCATTAACTGTTGTGGGTGATGGTAATGGTCGTGTTGGTTTTGGTCGTGGTAAAGCACGTGAAGTTCCAGCTGCTATTTCTAAAGCACTTGAAGCTGCACGTCGCAACATGATTACTGTAGACCTTGCAGGTACTACTTTACAACACCCTGTGAATGCTCGTCATGGTGCAAGCCGTGTATACATGCAACCTGCTTCTGAAGGTACTGGCGTAATCGCTGGTGGCGCAATGCGTGCCGTTCTAGAAGCTGCGGGCGTGCATAACGTACTTGCTAAATGTTATGGTTCTACTAATGCTGCAAACGTAGTAAACGCAACTTTCAAAGGTTTGCGTGATATGACTTCTCCTGAGAAAGTCGCTGCGAAACGTGGTAAATCAGTAGCAGAAATTCAAGGGTAATCAATCATGAAAACGATTAAAGTTACCCAGACTAAATCTTCTTCACATCGCTTGAAAAATCACAAGCTTTGCTTACAAGGTTTAGGTCTGCGTCGTATTGGTCATACTGTAGAAGTGCAAGATACGCCTTCTAACCGCGGTATGATCAACAAAGTCTACTATATGGTTAGTGTAGAGGAATAAGCCATGACTCTGCGTTTAAATGAGCTTGCGCCTGCGGAAGGTGCAAAACGTGAAAACCGTCGTTTAGGCCGTGGTATCGGTTCTGGCGTTGGTAAGACTGGTGGCCGTGGTGTCAAAGGTCAAAAATCACGTAAAAGTGGTGGCGTTCGTCCAGGCTTTGAAGGCGGTCAAACAGCGATTTATCGTCGTTTACCTAAATTCGGTTTCACTAGCCAAATCGCTTTAAAAACTGCTGAAGTACGTTTATCTGAGTTAAGCAAAGTTGAAGGCGACATCGTTAGCCTAGAAACTTTGAAAGCTGCGAATGTTGTTCGTCGTGACCAAGTTCGTGCTCGTATCGTACTTTCTGGTGAAATCACTCGTGCATTCACTGTTCAAGGTGTTGCATTGACTAAAGGCGCTAAAGCTGCAATTGAAGCAGCTGGCGGCAAAGTCGAGGAGTAATCTCGAGTGTCTATGTCTCCTAGTTCTTCAGGTCATGTCAACATGATGAAAGGTCAGCCATTTCACGTGAAATATCGTGAAATTATTCGCCGGATGAGTTTTCTAATCGGTGCATTGCTGGTCTTTCGACTAGGAGCGCATATTCCAGTACCAGGCATTAATAATGCTGCGTTAGAAAATTTATTTCATGCGAACCAAGGAACTATTCTTGGGCTATTCAATATGTTTTCTGGCGGTGCTTTAGAGCGAATGTCTATTCTTGCTTTAGGAATTATGCCTTACATTTCTGCCTCAATTATTGTGCAGTTAATGTCTACGGTAATTCCTTCACTAGAAGCCTTGAAAAAGGAAGGTGAGCAAGGTAAGCGTAAAATTAATCAATATACGCGTCAGGGTACATTATTGCTTGCAGTGGTTCAGGCAGTTGGTATGTGTGCAGGTTTGATTGGTCAGGGTATTACTCTGTCAGTTGGTCTTGAGTTTTATATACCAGCAGTTACTTCACTTGTCGCTGGAACTATGTTCTTAATGTGGCTAGGTGAACAAATCACTGAAAGAGGTATTGGTAACGGTATCTCAATGATTATTTTTGCTGGTATTGTTTCTGGTTTGCCTAAATTAATTATGCAATCAGTTTCATCAGTAGATAATGGTCAGACAAGCTTAATTGGTCTTGTGATCTTTGGTCTTTTGTCTGTAGGTGTGCTGGCTGCCATTGTGTTTATTGAAAAAGCACAACGTCGTATTCCAGTGAATTATGCACAAAAGCAACAAGGTCGTCGTATATTTACAGCACAGCAGACACATTTACCATTAAAAATTAATATGGCTGGTGTGATTCCTGCGATTTTTGCAAGTTCTTTACTATTGTTCCCAGCGAGTCTTGGTCAATGGGTGGGAAGTGCAGATGCAAATGCTGGATTAATTAAGCGTAGCTTACAAGATTTAGCTTTAGTATTGTCGCCTGGACAGCCTTTGTATTTGGTGCTCTTTGGTGCGTTAATTATCTTTTTCTGTTACTTTTATACGGCTTTAGTATTTAGCCCTAAGGAAGTATCAGAAAATCTAAAACGCAGCGGAGCTTATGTGCCTGGTATTCGCCCAGGTGAGCAAACTGCTCGTTACTTAGATCATATTCTTAATCGTTTGACGTTTATTGGTGCGATTTATATTACGGTCATTTGTTTAATGCCAATGATTCTACAAAGTTCTTTTGGTATCCCATTCTCTTTGGGTGGTACATCATTACTAATCGTAGTTGTCGTTGTTATGGACTTTATGGCTCAGCTACAAGCGCACTTAACATCTCATCAATATGATAATCAAACATTAATGAGAAAAACGACTGCTCATCCTAAGGGATAAGCGCACTTAGAGGTTTCATCATGAAAGTACAAGCTTCTGTAAAGAAAATTTGTGGTAGCTGTAAAGTTATCCGTCGTAATGGGGTTATTCGCGTAATTTGTAGCGCAGAACCTCGTCATAAGCAGCGTCAAGGTTAATCTAATCAAGACCTGTTGATTTCAGTAGGCGAATTGGGTTAATATCCGCCCCTCAAGATTTTGTGGGGCGGTTGATTATCTCTACTGCCTTTTTGGAGAAAGTGAATGGCTCGTATTGCCGGTGTAAACATTCCGGATAACAAGCATGCTGTTATCTCCCTCACTTACATCTTTGGTGTCGGTCGCCATACTGCTAAGAATATCTTAGCTACAGTTGGTATTACTGAAACTACTAAGATCCGTGAGTTGGACGATGCTCAGCTTGATGCGATTCGTGCAGAAGTTGCTAAGGTTCCTACCGAAGGTGACTTACGTCGCGAAATTTCCATGAACATTAAACGTTTAATGGATTTGGGTTGCTATCGCGGCCTTCGCCATCGTCGCAGCTTGCCTGTCCGTGGTCAACGCACCAAAACTAACGCACGTACCCGTAAAGGTCCGCGCAAACCGATTAAAAAGTAAGATTTCTGGAAGCTAAAAGATGGCTAAAGATACTCGCACACGCAAGAAGGTCACTCGTACCGTCTCTGAAGGTGTTGCACACATTCACGCGTCTTTTAATAACACCATTGTTACGATTACTGATCGTCAAGGTAATGCATTGGCTTGGGCCACCTCTGGTGGACAAGGCTTCCGTGGTTCACGTAAATCAACTCCGTTTGCTGCTCAGGTAGCTGCTGAAGTTGCTGGTAAAGCAGCTTTGGATTACGGTTTGAAAAATCTGGATGTCCTTGTAAAAGGTCCTGGTCCAGGTCGTGAGTCTGCGGTTCGTGCATTAGGCGCAGTGGGTTATAAAATTAACAGCATTACCGATGTGACGCCAATTCCTCACAACGGTTGCCGTCCACCTAAAAAACGTCGCGTGTAAGGAGAAACATTCATGGCTCGTTATATTGGTCCAAAATGCAAACTCTCTCGCCGCGAAGGGACAGACCTGCAACTTAAATCTGGCGTTAAACCTTTTGACGTCAAAACTAAAAAAGCTAACAAAGCACCTGGTCAACATGGTCAGGCACGCGGTGGTAAGCAATCTGAGTATTCACTACAATTACGTGAAAAACAAAAAGTCCGTCGTATTTACGGTGTGTTAGAACGTCAATTTAGTAACTACTATAAAGAAGCAGCTCGTGTTAAAGGCGCAACAGGTGAGAACTTGTTGAAATTGCTTGAAAGCCGTCTTGATAACGTTGTTTATCGCATGGGTTTTGGTTCTACACGTGCAGAAGCTCGTCAGTTAGTAAGTCACCGTAGCATTACTTTGAATGGTCGTCGTGTAAACATCGCATCTATTCAAGTTAAAGCTGGTGATGTAATTGCGGTTCACGAAGGTGCTAAACAACAATTGCGTATTAAAAACGCGATTGAGTTAGCTGCACAACGTGGTATTCCAGCTTGGATGGATGTTGATCATTCTAAGCTTGAAGGTACGTTTAAAGCTGCACCAGATCGTGCTGATTTACCTGCTGAAATCAATGAAAGCTTGATTGTAGAATTGTATTCTAAATAATCCTTGAGGTAGCAATAATGACGCGTACTGCAAACGAGTTTCTAACTCCGCAAGCGATCAAGGTCGAAGCGGTTAGCGGGACCTCGGCAAAAGTGATTCTAGAACCTTTAGAGCGTGGTTTTGGCCATACTCTAGGTAATGCTTTACGTCGCATTCTATTGTCTTCTTTACCTGGCGCTGCTGTGGTTGAAGTGGAGATAGAAGGTGTCGAGCACGAGTACAGTACTTTAGAAGGCTTGCAGCAGGACATCGTCGAGCTCTTGCTGAACCTAAAAGGATTGTCTATTAAGCTGTTCGATCAAAATGAAGCATATTTAACATTAGAGAAACAAGGTCCTGGCGAAATTACTGCTGCTGACCTTCGTTTACCTCATAATGTTGAAGTGGTTAACCCAGAACATTTGATCGGTACTTTGAGTGCTTCAGGCTCACTAAAAATGCGCTTGAAGGTTGCTCAAGGTCGTGGTTATGAAACATCTGATTCTCGTTTCCCTGAAGGTGAAACACGTCCTGTTGGTCGTTTGCAATTAGATGCTTCTTATAGCCCGATTAAGCGTGTTTCTTACACCGTTGAAAATGCGCGTGTAGAACAACGTACCGATTTAGATAAACTGGTAATCGACCTCGAGACAAATGGAACGGTTGATCCTGAAGAAGCAATCCGCAAAGCGGCAACAATCTTGCAACAACAAATTGCAATTTTTGTTGATCTTCAGAAAGACCAAACTCCAGTTGCTCAAGAGCCTCGTGAAGAAGTTGACCCAATCTTGCTTCGCCCAGTAGATGATCTAGAGCTTACTGTTCGTTCTGCTAACTGTTTGAAAGCAGAAAATATTTACTACATTGGTGATCTTGTTCAACGTACTGAAGTTGAGTTGTTAAAAACTCCTAACCTTGGTAAAAAATCGTTAACAGAGATCAAAGATGTTTTGGCATCGAAAGGCTTACAACTCGGTATGCGTCTTGAAAACTGGCCACCAGCTAGTCTTCGTATGGACGACCGTTTTGCCTATCGTAGCCGTTAATTAAGTAGGACTATCACCATGCGTCATCGTAATAGTGGTGTGAAATTAGGCCGTACAAGCAGCCATCGTAAAGCGATGTTCCAAAACTTGGCTAATTCTTTATTTGAACACGAGTTGATCAAAACAACTGTTCCTAAAGCTAAAGAATTACGTCGTGTTGCTGAGCCTTTAATCACTCTAGCAAAAAACGATACTGTAGCAAATCGTCGTTTAGCATTTGCTCGTACTCGTAATGCTGCAACTGTAGGTAAATTATTTACCGTACTCGGCCCTCGTTACAAAGAACGTAACGGCGGTTATCTACGTGTTCTTAAAGCGGGCTTCCGTGCTGGTGATGCAGCACCGATGGCTTACGTTGAGCTAGTAGATCGTGAAGTGAATACTTCAGCTGAATAATTGATTTTATTCAAAAAAGACCGGTTTTATACCGGTCTTTTTTATTTTTATTAATTAATAAAATTATAAAAATGTCCTCAAGTGACATAAAAAAACGGATAAATGGTCAAACTTGACATTGTGTATTGTCAAAATTGTGCTTTAATAAACTTATATTCTCAACAATGGGTATAAAAATAAAATGGAAAAGCAAGTTGATATTTTAATCATTGGCGCAGGTATCTCAGGAATTGGAGTTGCTGCCCATTTATCAAAAAATTCTCCACAACGCCAATTTGAAATTTTAGAGCGTCGTGAATCTTTTGGTGGAACATGGGATCTTTTCCGTTATCCTGGTATTCGCTCAGACTCAGATATGTCCACATTTGGTTTTAATTTTAAGCCGTGGTGTAAAGCGAATGTATTAGCTGATGGTGCTTCTATTAAAGGATATCTAGGTGAAGTTATTGATGAATATAAATTAAAAGAAAAAATTCACTTTGGTCATCGTGTACTTTCTGCTAATTATGATTCTGAATCAAAGAAATGGCAGGTTGTAATTGAAGATGGCAAGAAAAAACAACAGACTTGGATTGCTAATTTTGTTGTTGGGTGTACTGGTTACTATAACTATGATCAAGGATATGCGCCTTCTTTCCCAAATCAAGAAGCATTTAAAGGGCAACTCATTCATCCGCAGCATTGGCCTGAAAATTTAGATTACACAGGTAAAAAGGTCGTTATTATTGGTAGTGGCGCAACAGCGATTACTTTAGTACCGGCAATGGCGAAAGGTGGGGCTGGTCATGTAACGATGTTGCAGCGTTCACCAACGTATATTGCTAGTGTGCCTTCTATCGACTTCATTTATGAAAAAACGCGTAAATTTATGTCTGAAGAAGCGGCGTATAAATTTACCCGTGCACGTAATATTGGTATGCAACGCGCTATTTATGCATTGTCTCAGAAGCATCCAAAGACTGTACGTCGTTTACTCTTAAAAGCAATTGAAGTGCAGTTAAAGGGTAAAGTTGATATGAAGCATTTTACACCTTCATACAATCCTTGGGATCAACGTCTATGTGTTGTACCTGATGGTGACTTATTTAAGATTTTGCGTGAAGGTAAAGCGAGTGTAGAAACAGATCAAGTTGAGAAATTTACTGAAAAAGGTATTTTACTTAAATCAGGTAAGCATCTTGATGCGGATATTGTAATTTCTGCAACTGGTTTACAAGTTCAAATTATGGGTGGGGTTCAGGCTACTATCGATGGCAAAGCTCTTAATTCATCTGAACATATGCTTTACAACGGTGTTATGTTGAGTGATGTACCAAATATGGCCATGATTATTGGTTATGTAAATGCATCATGGACGCTTAAGGTTGATATCGCTGCAGAATATATTTGTCGCTTGTTAAACTATATGGACAAAAATAGTTATGATGAAGTGGTTCCGTCTGGTGATAAAACTGAAATGGAAGAAGATACTGTAATGGGTAAATTGTCTTCAGGTTATATCAGTCGTGCAGCACATGAACTTCCAAAACAAGGTAAGCATGCTCCATGGCAAGTCACTAATAACTATTTAGAAGATAGAAAGTCGCTAAAAAATTCAAAATTTGAAGATGGTGTTCTACATTTTCATAAACGTTTAGAAACGAATGAGCGTAAGCCAAAACTAGTATCTTAATAGATATTAAATAAATAAAAGGGGCGTAATGCCCCTTTTATATTGAATTTATTAAAGCGTTCTAGAGATTAATTCTTTCATAATTTCATTGGTACCTGCATAAATTCGATTTGCTCGATGATCTATGTAGGCACGAGCAATTGGATATTCAAGCATGTAACCATAACCACCATGTAATTGAAGACATTCATCTACAACTTTTGAGAACATATCTGAAATTTTATATTTAGCAGCTGCAGCAGCTTCCACACTCAATTTTTCTTCAAGTTGTAATTCCATACAACGATCTAGATAGGTACGGCAGAAATCTATTTCTGTTCTCAGTTCAGCAAGTTTAAAACGCGTATTTTGAAATGCACTAACAGGTTTGCCAAATGCTTTACGGTCTTTTGTATATTGGACAGTATGGGCAAATGCGGCTTCAGCGCCTGCCTGACAAATAATAGCGACTAGCATTCGTTCCCAAGCCAATTCTTTCATGAGCATGATAAAGCCCATGCCTTCCATACCTAAGAGATTTTCTTTAGGAACACGAACGTTATCAAAAAATAATTCGCACGTATCTTGGCCTTTCATTCCAATTTTATTAAGAGGCTTACCTTTGCTAAAGCCAGCTCTGTCTGCTTCAACAATAATGAGCGATAAGTTCGCTGAACCCTTGTCGTTATTACCCGTTTTACAAACGACTACGACCATGTCACATAAGTAACCATTGGTAATGAAAATTTTAGAACCATTAATGACATACTCATCGCCATCAAGTACAGCTGTGGTTCTCACTGCCTGTAAATCAGAACCAGTACCAGGCTCAGTCATGGCAATAGCCGTGACCACTTCTCCGGTTGCCATTTTTGGTAACCACTTTTGTTTTTGTTCTTCATTACCAAAGTTATTTACGTAATTCGCAACAATATCTGAATGTAAAGAAAAACCCGTACTAGAATCCATAGCATAAGCTTGTTCTTCAATTAAGATCATACTGTACAAGCGGTCTACTCCAGACCCACCATATTGCTCTGGCATTGTGGTGCAAAGAAGACCTAATTCTCCAGCCTTATTCCAAAGATCTCGGTCAACATGTTGCTGTTTTTCGTATTTTTCAATATTGGGAACAACTTCCTTTTCATAGAATTTACGCACTGTTTCGCGGAAAGCTTCATGCTCTTCGTTAAATAGTTTTCTCGGTAACATATTTGGAATAGGACGGATGGCACCAGATTGCATTTGTATTTCTTCCTTGGTTCAGGTGTGATGTTATTTCCTTAAACATACGGAAGCATTTCATGGCGAACAATGTGATGAATGCTCAATTATGAGTACAAGATGATAAATTTGGTCAATTTGATATTTTTAGCGATCTTTGGAATGTGATCAGGTAAACTAGGCGCACTATCAACGCAGATGGGGAAATAAATGTCTGACGAAATGACCTTGGAAGAACGTAAAGTAATTTATCGAGCACGCCGCGGCTTAAAAGAAATTGACGTCTATTTTGACCCTTATGTAAAAAACTATTATTTAAATGCGGATCCGGCAGAAAAGGCCTTATTTGCAGAATTAGTAGAACAAGAAGATCCAGATTTGCTAGATTGGTTCATGGAAGTTTCTGAACCTCCACGCACAGAGTTACGTGAATTTATTTATAAATTAAAACAGTACGTACATGGCTAAACTGTTTTGATAAAAGAATTGAATTTTGAGCTGAAATATAGTCGTTTCTCGATAATATTTCAGCTTTTTATTGGCTTGAGTTTAGCAATCCTACTTTATCAATTGTTATCACCTATGTGGTGGCTATTTAGTCTGATCCTTTTATCTATTGGTTTCCTATTATTTTTAAAACAATCACGAATTTCTCAAATTGCATATTTAGATCAAAAATCTTGGTCAGTTGTTTATCTTCCTAAAAAAGTGATTCACCGTGTAGAAATTAATAAAATAATTAATTATCAGCTATTTATGATGATTTATTTTGAGGGGGCACCTGTGAAAGTAGCCATAATTTGGTTTGATCAACTTCCTTTGCAGTATTGGAGAAAGTTAAAAGTCCTACAGAAACTTCATTAATTGTTAGACAATTCTACATTTGTATATTTATTTAAAAATTATAAAAAACAATAACTTAATCTTTATTTTCTTACTTGAGATCAGGATTGTCTAATTAAAATATAGAAAAAAGCTAAGGAAATACAATTGTCTGACAATTTCACCTATGGGTATCTATTTGATCGGTTAAAGTACAAACACCAACGTAAAGTGTGTCGGAGGTCTCAAAATGGAGATGCCAACATGGTCGTTCTTGGTCATTGCCATCATTCTGGCAGTGGTGATAGGAAGAGCAGGAACTTTACTCAGGGAACATCTTAACAGAGTTAATTTTAACAAAGTTAAGAGACAGAGGATGCAAGGTCGTCGATCAGTCAATTATTAAATTGGTTAGTCGATTAATTTCATCAAGTGTCCAGTTTATAACTGGGTGCGATTGTAGTAAGGAGGTCTCTCATGGAGATTTCAATGTGGATGTTTCTGTTAATTGCAGTAGTTATGGCTGTGGTAGTAGGAAGAGCAGGAACTTTACTTAAGGATTATATAGAACAAAAATAATATAAGCCGTTAAAAGCTTATCTCAGTTAATAAGTAGCATGTGCTGAACCGTCGCAATGCTACTTTTTTTTGCCTAAAATTTCTGTTTCCCTGAAAAACTGTCAATTTTATCTGCTGTGAAGTGTGTCAAAGTATAAGCGCTACAATTAGAGTAATTACTCTTTTATTCAAGATATGCATCTGCTAATGTACATCTGAAAAGGAAAAAACAAATTACATAGAGGACAGGAAGATGTCTAAAGTCCAAAAAATAAGCCAAGGTTTGGCGATGAGTTTTCTTGCAGCTTCAGTTTTATCAGGTTGTTCATACGTCGTGAAAACCGGAGCAAATGTTGCTTTAGGTTTTACGGAAAAGCACGTCGTTCCGCCTATTCTGGCAATGCAAGATGCTGAAATGGTTTGTAATACTGGTAGTGCTTTAACACCAGCAATCATGTCTACTAAAGGTATGGGTGCAGATCCAACACGTGTTGCGGTATTAATGTATGCGGCTTCAGGTGTATGTGCTGAGAATCAAGCATTAGAACAGGAATTACGTTATTTGCGTGCATCAAAAGCAGGGCAAGTAACTGAAGCTCAAGATGCACGTATTGCACAAAAGCGTTGGGCAGCAATTGCTGCTGAGCGTCAATATACAGGCTATAAGTTGTTTGCTGATCGTTGGGAATCTAAATATAAATACCATTTAGGTGATTCTTGTCCAACAATGCGTAGTGATACTGATCAAACAGTTTATTTACTTGGAATGATTAGTGGCCTTCAGGCTGTGACCAATGATATTAACTCTGGTGGCGCAGTCAATGTTCCAAAGGATATCGCCGCTATTGTAGAGCGTGGCATGGTTTGTCTAGATAATGAAAAATTCTGGGGAGCGCCTAACGCAACGCGTGCTGTTATCTGGACTTTATTACCTGGGGCAGATGAAGGGAAACCTGATCCATACCAAACTCTAAAACAGTCAATGCAGATTGGCGAGCAAAAAGGTGTTCGCTTATCTCATGCTTTATATGCGGTAGCTGCTCAAGCAAGTGGTGATGATGCAAAAATCCGTGATGCATTAAGATCATATGCCGCTTCTCAAGCTGATGATAAGCCTGTTAATCCGAACTTTAAGTTAATCGATAGTATGGCAGGTCTAATTGTACGCGGTATTTCTGACCGTTACTGGACTGAGCATACTGGCGTGCGTACTGGAGATGATGGCATGTCACATTTCTGGGACGATAAGAATGAAGGTGCAGCAGAGCTAGATGAATTGTTTGATGGCGGAGCCGCATCTGAAGCTCCTGCGGATTCATCTGCTCCACCAGCAGCACAGTAAACATATTTGAAAGACTAACTTCTTGCGAGTCTATTGTTAAGTTCTACAATAATTGTAAGAAGTTTAATTTCAAGGAGTGTGCCATGAAAGATCATGTACTGAATAATAAAGTGCTTTTGGTCGCAGTGTGCATTTCCATATCTGCATGTCTACAAGTATTTCCTGATACTTTTATTTATTGGCGGGAAAGTTTACTTGGTGAATTCTGGCGTTTATGGACTGCACATTGGGTACACGTTGGGTGGATTCATTTCCTTTTAAACATGATGGCATTCGCCTGTTTACCGTTTATTTTTCCGCACACCAAAGCGTGGCATCTTTTAAGTCTACTTTTACTGTTGCCACCTTTCATTAGCTTGGTCTTCTATTTTTATTTACCTTATATCGAGGCATATGCTGGTTTGTCAGGTGTTTTACATGGGCTCTATACAGCAGTTGCTTTAGTTTATTTGCAATATCGTAAAGAACGGAATTTTGCTTTTCTGGTCTTAGGATTAATTATTGCAAAACTGATATGGGAAAATACTTTTGGGCAAACAGGAACTGCCCAGTTAATAGGGAGCCCAGTCTTAACTGAAGCTCACTTATATGGAGCAATTGGTGGAGCAATCTTTGGGGGCTGCTATTGGCTTGCTCAAAGATTAAAAAAGAAATATTGACAATACAAACTGTTAAAAAAGTGATTTTAGTCATTCTTTATTAATAAAGTTTGATGCAAATTTGATCGTTGAATAAAGGGATTGGTAGAAGGGGGAAGGAATTAACCCCTGACCAAGAAAATTGCATGACTCAAACTCCTGTTTTTCAGGTTTTTGGGAGAACAAAATTGGAATATTTATGCAAGAACATCAAGAAAAAAGATCTGGATTAGGTCTGTTGGGTTATATCTGGAACGAATGGATCTCAACATTCGTTATCCTCATTCTACTATTAATGACGCTAATCATTGGTACCGGGGAGATGATCCACGGGCAATTATTACGTATCGGGGAACGTCTTTATGGTGATCCTGCGATAGGTATGCAATATTCATTTTTGCGTGCTGAACCTGAAAAACCGACTTGTGATCGACATCCAAATATCGATGCTCAAGTCAAAGAACAAATGAAAGCGAATGCATCTGATGATTTTTCGAGTTTCTTTGGTGCAGCGTCAGAAAGTGATGTCCGTGCATCGCTTCTCGCAGCGCAGCAACAATGTGATGAGAAATATCAGGCATATGACAAGACAATTAAATATATCGAAGCTAACCCAGGGGTACGTACTTACCGTGCTATCGAGACTGGTTTCTTTGGTATTTTTAAATTTGGTACAGAAAATCGAGCAATTTTACTGATTTTTATGGTTCTAATTTCTGCGATTACCGCATCGTTAAAATTTCACCATATTGGCTTACGTAATCCGGCAACAAAAATAGATTATAAAGTCTATTCCATCTTTATGGTGGTTGCTAATGCTCTACTCAGTTTCTCTGTAATTAGCCAGTATCGTTCAGTTATCAATTCTGGGGTGACACCTACCTATGAAACAGTAACTATTTACTGGATATGGATGATTTTATTTGTTGTTCTGACTTTGATTAGTCTTTATCAATTATTTGTTTCACCTCCACCAAAACGTGAAGGCGGTAATATTGGCTTAGCTCTACTAAGTGTGCCTTTATATGCTTACATGGCTTTGATTACGGGCATAGTATTCACATTCTTTATGGATTATCCAATGGGGCAAGGGATTTACCTTGGTTTATTGGTTGAATTCTCAGGTATTTTCTTAAACCTTGCCTTGTTTATTTGGGCAGGTATGCTTTTAACTCAAACACGCGTTATGGACTTGTTCCTTAATGTGCTTCGCCCATGGAATTTGGCACCAGAAACCTTAACATGGTTAATTCTAATTGCAGCTGCGGTACCGACGGCTTATACAGGCGCGTCAGGTATTTTCGTTATTGCAGCAGGCGCAATTATTTATAAAGAAGTCTGGAATGCGGGTGCTCGCCGTCAATATGCATTGGCTGTGTCTGCAATGTCAGGCTCTTTAGGTGTGGTGGTACGCCCATGTCTATTGGTTGTTTTAATTGCGATGCTGGACAGCCGTCATGTAACGTCCGATGAGTTGTTTGGCCATGGTGTTTATGTATTTTGGTTAACAGCATTTATTTTCTTGGGTGTTTCATTACTCTTGGCTGAAGAGAAGTTCCGTGTAAATTCGCCAAAAGTTGCGATTCCAGGCATGATGCGCGCCTTTGTACCTGTAATTCCATACATTCTGATCACTGCTGTTGTTCTTGCTATTTATAAATATGCGTTAGACACAGGAATGAATGAATTTACTGCTCCAGTAATTTTGCCATTAGTCCTGATCGCAATGATTTTGTATGACAAATTGGTAGCGCCAAAAGAAGATCCTGCGATCAATATTCATGAGGCGATTGTTCGTGAACACGAACAGAAATCACCATTCCTTCGAGCACATGATCCGCATAGTTCTCAGTTCCGTCTTGGTTTTGGTGGAGCGCTGCGTTTTGCAACTTCAGAAACTGTAGGCCATATTGGCGCACTAATTATTCTGATGGCATTGTCTGCAAGTGTTGGTGGTTTAATTGAACGTTCTGAAGTGGTTGAATTATTGCCGACTCATTTAGGTAGTATCTATATATCACTAGCATGTATTGCACTGTTACTTGCCATTATTGGTATGTGTACAGATCCATTTGGTGCTGTAATTTTAGTTGCTGCAACCATTGCGCCTGTAGCATATGAAAATGGTATTCATCCAATTCACTTCTGGATGATTGTGTTGGTTGCATTCGAATTTGGTTATGTAACCCCACCAGTTGCCTTGAACCATCTACTCACGCGGTTGTCCGTCGGAGATGATGAAGTGAACGCTGCCGATGCTGAAGCGAAAGAGAAATATACAAGTTTCTACTTCCGTTATGAACGCTGGTTGCTACCAATTATTGTCTTGTTCTCATCACTAGTATTGGTTACTTATGTGCCATATGTATTTAAGTTATTCGGTTGGTACCATTAACTTAAATTAAAGTATCGGTTATACAAAAAAGCCTTCCTAAACGGAGGGCTTTTTGTATTAAGAGGATTCAATAAATTTAGAAAAAAGAATGGCTAGAGTTATTAATTAAAATAAAAAAAGCTAAAGTTATCTATCTTTAGCTTTTTTTATTTCCCATTGAAAAACTATTGCTGTTTGAGCTGAGCTTCAAGCAATTTAACTTGTTCTTCTTTGAGTTTGGTTAATTGATCAGCATCAGCATGCTGAGCTTTTAAAGTTGCTTCCTGATCTTTTAGCTGGCGATGGATATCATCGAGTTTAGACACTTCTTCTTTTGCTAAAGACTCTTGAGCCGGTACAGGCTGTTTGAGTACATCTTCATTCACAAGCTGTTGTGAACTTGCAGCTTCTGCTACAGGTTCTGAACTTGATGATGGATCAGCGGTTTTAGCAGGAGCGGGCGTCGAAACAGGTTGAGGATCAACCATTGGTGCGGATGACTCGGTTTTTTTGAAAAACCATTGTGCAGCTAAAAAAAGCACTACAAGAATGCTTAAGCCCCCAATTAAAATCCACAATAGTTTTGAGTTTTGTTTTCTTTGTAGTGGCATCTCTAAGACCTTTAGTCAGGACGACGAGGCTTGAACTGTATTACTCCAACTTCATCAGGTACAGCGGGCGCTTCAGGCTCATCAATATGAGTCGGACGATTTTCACTATAACCGCATTCGATACATTCAATCCATTCGTCTTCAGCGGTGGTTAGCATGACAATCCGATCTGTTGCTTCACATTTTGGACATTTAGCCCCAGCAATGAAACGTTTTTTCATCTTTATCACCCTAACCACACGATCAATTTAGGCCCATAGTTTAAGCGGTTTTGCTGTCATTCGTCCAACCTTGATGACGTAACAATGCATCAATTTTAGGTTCACGGCCACGGAAATTAACAAATGCTTCAAGAGCAGTGTCTTTTCCGCCTACAGCTAAAATCGCCTGACGGAATTCTTTACCTGTTTGAGTATTGAAAATGCCTTCATGTTCAAAACGGTCAAATGCATCGCTAGCTAACACTTCTGCCCATTTGTAAGAGTAATAGCCTGCCGCATAGCCTCCAGCAAAAATATGGCTGAAGCTATGTTGGAAACGGTTGTATGCGACCGTAGGAACGACAGCATATTGGCTACGTATTTCATTTAAAGTCTGCTGAATTTGCTCACTGTTCAGTGCAGGTGTTTTGGTGTGAATTGTTAAATCAAACAAGGCAAATTCAAGTTGACGTAAAGTCTGCATGCCAGATTGGAAGAAGCGGGCATTTAATAAAGCATCGAGCAATTCTTGTGGTAAGGTCTGTTTACTCTCAATGTGCTCACTTAATACATCTAGACTTTCTTTATCCCAAGACCAGAATTCCATGAACTGACTTGGAAGTTCTACCGCATCCCAAGCAACACCATGAGTACCTGCAACCGAAATGTTATCTACTTCGGTCAGCATGTGATGTAAACCATGTCCAAACTCATGGAATAAGGTGATGACTTCATCATGAGTCAGTAAAGCAGGCTGATCACCTACTGGAGGTGTAAAGTTACATACCATGTAGCAAATTGGTTTTTGCAGACCGTGAAGAGTCTGCATGCGTGAGCGGAAACCGTTCATCCATGCACCACCACGTTTGCCCGTACGTGCATAGATGTCAAAGAAGAATCCACCAATCACTTGGCCTTGGTCTTCTAACTCAAAATAACGTGCATCTGGGTGCCAGACAGGTGCTTGTCGCTCAATGATGTTAATACCATATAAGCGCTGCACGATCTGGAATAAACCTTGAATGACTTTAGGTGCAGGGAAGTATGGTTTTAATGCTTCTTGCGATAAGTTGAATTGTTGCTGTTTGAGCTTTTCTGAATAGTAAGTACTATCCCAAGGTTTAAGTTCGTCAACACCATCTTGCTTGGCAATCTCTTGAAGTTCAGCAACTTCTTGAAGAGCAGGGGCACGAGCATGCTCAGCGAGATCAACTAAAAAGTCATGTACCGTTTTTACATCTGGTGCCATTTTGCTTGCAAGAGAATATTCAGCGTAGTTATTGAAACCAAGTAGCTGCGCCATTTCTTGACGAAGACTTAAAATTTCTTCCATAATTTTGCTGTTATCAAACTCAGTTTGTTCAGACTGATCAGATGCACGAGTGACATAAGCTCTGTAAAGCTCTTCACGCAAAGCGCGGTCATCTGCATAAGTCATGATTGCAAAATAAGCTGGGAAATCTAGAGTTGCTACAGCTTGATCGAGCTCACGTTGTTTACCGTATTGTTTTAATAACTCAACATTACTTTCAGGAAGACCTTTTAGCTCAGTTTCTGTAAGCGGTTTAAAGTATGCTTGTGTTGCATCAAGTACATGGTTAGAAAAATCAGAAGAAAGCTGTGAAAGGCGAGCAGAAATATCTGCATAGCGTTTTTTCTCTTCACCCTCTAAAGCCACACCAGAAAGTTTAAAATCACGTAAAGCGAGTCGAATAGCACTTTGTTGGGCTGGACTAAGAGAGGTATAACCATGACCATCATGGATATGCTGATAAGTTTGATAGAGCGCCGTGTGTTGGCCAAGTTGAGTGTAATATTCACTCAAGGCTGGTAATAACGATTGATAGACTTCTCTGGTTTCAGCATTGTTCATCACCGCATTTAAATGTGATAAAACACCCCATGATTCACTAAGGTTGTTTTCAAGTGTATCGACTTGTTCAAGTACGGCAAGTTGTTGAGCGGTATCAGTAGGTACAGCGGTAAGTGTATTTAAAAATTCTTGGCCTGCTTGAATCGCTTGTTGGATGTCTTGTTTTAAATTTTCTAATTTAATTTCATCAAAACGCGGGGTTGGTAAGGTCGCTTGCTGTAAAGTCATTGCTGTTAGCCACATTATTTTTTAAACATGTTATTAGATGTAGGTCCTCTCAAGCCAGAAATCAAGTTTAATGTGCAAAATAAGCTTTCTAAAAAGAAATAAGTCCCAAATCGGGACTTATTTCTAGGCTGACAACATCTAGTGTTTAATTATTCAGCCTTTGATTTTGCATTGGCCTTTTTCTTTTTAGGCTTAGACTTTTTCTTTACTTTTTCTGGTTTACTTTCGGCTTTTGCAGAAGGTTTTTTACCAGACTTTTTAGTATAAGAACTCGCCTTGGCTTTTTCTTTCTTTTTATGAACAGGTCTTTCGCCATCACTACTTGCTGGTTTACTGAAAACTTCTTCAGTTGCCTGTGAAGATGTTTTCGTTGTGCGTGGAGCTCGGCTACGAACGACTCTTCCTGCATGCGTGACTTGTTGAAGAAGCTGGAAGTCAATTTTACGTTCTTCAAGATTTACGCCAGCCACCTGAATTTTAACTTCATCGCCTAAACCAAAGACTTGACCACGATTTTGACCTACCAGATTTTGGCTCGCTTGGTCATAAATAAAGAAGTCATCGCCGAGTTGGCTAATATGAATCATGCCATCGACATATAGATCTTTAAGTGTGATAAATAAACCAAATTCGGTTACTGCACTTACGATACCAATAAACTCGTCACCCAAATGCTGTTGCATGTAGTGACACTTCAACCAAGTTGTTACGCTACGAGAAGCTTCATCTGCACGGCGTTCAGTTTGAGAAAAATGTTCACCAGCATCATCAAGCGCTGCACCAGAGAGTGGATAAGGCTTTTGTTTCAAGTGTGCTTTAATAGCACGGTGCAATAATAAATCTGGGTAACGACGAATTGGCGAAGTGAAATGGGTATAGGCTTCATAAGCCAAACCATAGTGCCCCGCATTTTTTGCACCATAATAAGCTTGCATCATTGAGCGTAATAAAACGGCATGAATACTTGGTGCATCAATACGGTCTTTGGTCGCTTCAATAACTTTTTGATAGTCTGCTTGAGTTGGTTGGTCAGGGAAGGGTAGACCAAGCAATTTAACAAAGTCTTTTACTTTCTGAATACGTGAAAACTCTGGAGCTTCATGCACACGATATAACATCGGAACATCATGCTCTAATGCATATTCAGCTGCAGCAACGTTAGCAAGCAACATACATTCTTCAATGAGCTTATGTGCTTCATTACGTGTACGTGGCAAAATTTCTTTAATTCCACCCAACTCATCAAAAGTCATGTACGTTTCAATAGTTTCAAATTCCATTGCATGGCGGTCAGCACGCAAGTTTTTTAAAATTTGATAAAGCTGGAAAAGTGTATTTAAAGATTTATGAACATCACGATCTTTTGGAATCGCATCTGTTGCGCCTTCAAAGTATTGCGCTACCTGTGTATAGGTCAAACGTGCTTTTGAGTGCATAACCGACGGATAAAAATCGTAACCAGTTACACGGCCTGAACGAGAGAGCTTAAGGTCACAGACCATACATAAGCGGTCTACGTGAGGATTCAGAGAACACAAGCCGTTTGACAAAGCCTCTGGTAGCATTGGTAATACAAAGTGTGGGAAATATACCGAAGTGCCTCGTTCCTCAGCTTCTTCGTTGAGGGCTGAGTCTAAGCGTACATAATGGCTGACATCGGCAATTGCGACTACAACGCGGTAACCACCACCCGGACGTTTTTCTGCATAAACTGCATCATCAAAATCTCGAGCGTCTTCACCATCAATTGTAACTAATGCCAAATCTCTTAAATCAATACGACCTTCACGATCTTGAGCAGATGGCTCTTTAAAACTTTCTGCTTCTTTTAATACCTGATCTGGAAATTCATATGGCAAACCAAACTCAAGAATGGTTTGTGGAATGATAATTTCTGTATCAGCTTTATCGGCCATAGACTGAATAATATGTGCTGTTGAAAACTCTTCACGGGTCGGATAGCTATCAATTGCAACACGTAGCATATCGCCAACATTCGCCCCAGCATGTTTTACGAGTTCTTTTTCTAAAGGAATAGGCTGATGCTGATTGGGATTGTTGGGTTGAATAAAATATTCACCCTCATGAACTGACAATTTACCAATTAATTGTTTAACACGATGCTGTAAAACTTCTGTGATAAAACCCCAAGGTTTACCTTTACGGTCTACTGAAGTCTGGCGCACTCTAACTCGGTCACCATTAAATACTAAACGTAATTCACGTTCAGGAAGTAAAAGATCAGTTTGACCATCAATATGTGCTGTACCTAAACCTTTACTATTAATATAAACAGTTGCTTCATATGTTGGTTGATCTGCCACCAACTGAAATTTAAAACCGTCTTTCATGATTTGACCATCACGAACCATAGCACTTAAACGATGACTTAATGCTTCGATACTTTTTTGGTCATGAATATTAAAATGATCGACAAGCTCTGCATGAGATTGTGGTGTTTGCAACTGTTCCAACGTATCTAAAATCAGAGTACGGCTTGGAATAGGATTGTCATAACGTTCAGCTTCAGCTTTCGCTTCAGGGTCAGCCCAGTTTTTTGTCATGTCGTTTTGTTTCACGCTTGGCAGATAAGTTTAGCATAAGCCATGCAGACCCGAACTGCACGTTCAGGTTTGCAATAATGTGTTATGCACTACGGTATTTTGATGAATAAATAATATCTATCTTAACAAGCGTTTGATCGAAAAAGACGAAAATAATGAGGAAATTGCTTAAAAAATAATTCATTGAACTAAAAAACAAGAAAATTTCAGTATGATGACTTGAACAATGTGGTTTTAGTTTGTATTATGGCGGCTCGTTCCGGTGAGGTGGATGAGTGGCTGAAATCACTTCCCTGCTAAGGAAGCATACCTATTACTGGTATCGAGGGTTCGAATCCCTCTCTCACCGCCATTTACTTAATGCGCTCATAGCTCAGCTGGATAGAGCACTTGGCTACGAACTAAGGGGTCGGGAGTTCGAATCTCTCTGAGCGCACCAAGTAAAACAGAACAAATCGCTGAAAGGCACACAAGTTACGCGCTCATAGCTCAGCTGGATAGAGCACTTGGCTACGAACTAAGGGGTCGGGAGTTCGAATCTCTCTGAGCGCACCAACTTGAAGAATTAACCGCTTTTATAGCGGTTTTTTTGTGCTTATTTTTTAGTAATTTTAATAAATCTAAATTTATAACTTTTTAATTATATTAGAGATAATCATAAATGAACCTAGCTTTATTTGATTTTGATGGCACCATCACTCATAACGACACATTCAGCTTGTTTCTTAAATTTTCTTTAGACAGAAAAACACAACTCGTCGGTGGTATTCGGCTTGCACCGTATATAGCTGGCTATAAACTTGGTTGGGTAACGGATAAAACCATTCGAACTAAGCTCTGCCAAGTGGGATATGTGGGTTATGACGCGAATTCCCTAAAAGATATGGGGCAAGAGTTTGCTAAAAAGGTACTTCCTACATGTGTTCGTGAAAATGCTTTGGAGCGTATTCTCTGGCATAAACAACAAGGTGATCAGATTGTTGTTGTATCAGCATCATTAGGCGTTTATTTAGAAAGTTGGTGTCATTCTTTAGGTTTAGATGTTATATGCAACCAACTTGAAACACAAAATGGTATTTTAACTGGTCATTTTATTGATGGTGATTGTGGTTATTTGGAAAAAGTAAATAGAATAAAAAATAAATATGATTTAAGCCAATACCCGACCATATATGCTTATGGTGATACTCCTAATGATTATGCAATGTTGGAATTAGCACATAAAAAGTATTATAGATGGCAAGAGATTGATTAGTATTAAATTAATATTTGAAACTATATTAAATCAGAAAGCCACTTATAAAAGTGGCTTTCTTTTAATGATATTAAACAGTATGGAAAGAATTATCTAAGAAGTTATCAGTAAGTAATGACTGAGGTACGATAGTATGCGTTGTATTTGTTACACTAGTTACTGTAGACGTTACTCCACCGAGTAGGCTGCCACTTGTTAATCCACCAAGTAAATTAGAAATGACATCTAAGCCACCTTGACCAGTCACCCCACCAGTTAAGCTACCCACGATATCCGTTACGATACCAATAGGGTTTTCTGTGCCACCTGTAACGCCACCAGTTAAATCGCCTAGAAGGTCAGTCACTACACCGAGTGGACTATCACCGCTAACACTACCAGTTAAACCTCCAAGAAGATCAGTCACTACGCCAAGAGGGCTATCACCACCAGTAACTTCACCAATAGTGCCTGTTACACCGCCAAGGATTTCTGTTAATAAACCAGTTGCAGTAGAGCCATTAGTAATAAGTGTACCGATAATGCCCGTCGCTGATTCAGTTGCACCTTGAATATCACCATCGACTAAGTCAGATACAACTTCAAGAGCACCATTAACTGTGTCGCGAGAAGTTTCAAAAGTTAGTGTGCCGAGGTCTGCAATTTCAGAAACAGGATGTTCTACTTGTGGAAGAATACCGATAATTGTATCTGCTACTGTATCAATACCAGTGTTGATAATTTCAGTTTTTAGGCTTTCAACGCCTTGAAGAATATCGATACCGCCTTGAACTACGTCGATCACTGGAGAGATCGGAGATGTTCCACCACCAATACCACCTGTTACGCCGCCGATGATGTCAGTTACGACTTCAAGAGGGTTACCAGCAGCACCGCCCGTTACACCGCCGATGATGTCAGTCACAACTTCAAGAGGATTACCAGCAACGCCGCCTGTTACACCGCCGATGATGTCAGTCACAACTTCAAGAGGGTTACCACCAACTCCACCTGTTACGCCACCGATGATGTCAGTCACAACTTCAAGAGGATTACCGCCAACACCACCTGTTACGCCACCGATGATGTCAGTCACAACTTCAAGAGGGTTGCCGCTAACACCGCCTGTTAAGCCACCAACTACATCTGTAACACTTCCTGCAACACCAGTGATAATACCAGCAGCAGTTGTACCATTATTGATAAGTGTACCCAGAATACTAGTTGCTGATTCAGTTGCACCTTGGATATCTCCGCCAACTAAATCAGAAACAACTTCAAGTGCACCGTTTACCGTGTCGCGAGATGTTTCGAAAGTTAATGTGCCGAGGTCTGCAATTTCAGAAACAGGATGTTCAGTTTGTGGGAGAATACCAATGATTGTGTCGGCAACAGTGTCGATACCTATATTAATAATTTCAGTTTTTAGGCTTTCAACGCCTTGAAGAATATCGATACCGCCTTGAACTACGTCGATTACTGGAGAAATTGGTGATGTGCCGCCACCGATACCACCCGTTACGCCACCGATGATGTCGGTTACGACTTCAAGAGGATTACCGCCAACACCACCTGTTACGCCACCGATGATGTCAGTCACAACTTCAAGAGGGTTGCCGCTAACACCGCCTGTTACGCCACCAACTACATCTGTAATACTTCCAACCACACCAGTGACAATACCTGTAGCAGTTGTACCATTATTGATAAGTGTTTCAACAATACCTGTTGCTGACGCAGTTGCGCCTGAGATATCTCCACCGACTAAATCAGAAAAAACTTCAAGAGCACCATTTACCGTGTCGCGAGAAGTTTCAAAAGTTAATGTGCCAAGTTCTGCAATTTCAGAAACAGGATGTTCAGTTTGTGGGAGTACTCCAATGATTGTTCCAGCAACAGTTTCAATGCCAGTGTTGATAATTTCAGTTTTTAGGCTTTCGACACCCTGAAGAATATCAATACCACCTTGAACGACATCAATGACTGGGGAAATTGATGAAGTTCCGCCAGTTACACCACCTACAACATTGGTTACTGTTTCTAATGGGTTTGTAGAGTCGACAGTACCGGTTACAGTGCCAATCACATCAGAAACTAAGCCTGTTGTTGTGTGGGTAACAGTATTCGTTACTGTAGAAATAACATTTGAAAGTAAGCCTGATGTTGAAACGTGTGCATCAACAGAGGAGTCCGTGTTTACCGTGGTATTTACCGATACAACATTACCCAAGTCTTGAGTAACTTTTGAAATCGAAGATACGAGATTTTTTAGTAAAAACATGTTGGTCTATTTCCTATATAATTATGTATTTTTAAGTAAGTATTATTTATTGCGCTACATAATTAATGAGATGTATATCTCATTAATTGGAATTTAGTATTGGTTAGATATCAAAAGCTGTCAATGTGTATTTTTGGTCACATTTTTTAATATTAAATAATATTTAAAGAAAGAATAATTCATTTCATTTAGACGTAAAAATAATAATGGTTTTTATATAATATTTTTTTAATTAATTATATTTTTTCTTATATTTCCACTTATTTGAAGCAGTATATTAGATAAATTTTACTGAAGTCTATAATGTTAAGGCTTAGCTAGAAATATATTATTTCTATAATGTTGAGTGAAATGGTCGACTTTAGCTTTTAGATATATGGCGAAATACATCAAAAAGTCTATAAAACTTATTTGAAAAAAAATATTTCAAATACATCTTAGGTAAGAAAGTCTTCAATAATTTTAGCTACTATTTTATGTAAAAGAGGGGTGTGGCTAAGAACTAGACGGTTGATGACAGAAAGATGAAAAAAGGCTTCCTAAGCCTTAAAAAATGCGTATAATGCGCAACATCAAGTACGCGCTCATAGCTCAGCTGGATAGAGCACTTGGCTACGAACTAAGGGGTCGGGAGTTCGAATCTCTCTGAGCGCACCACTTGAAGAATTAACCGCTATATATAGCGGTTTTTTTGTGCCTATTTTTTGTCATTTCTATTAAAAGCTAGTGCCCGTGGCAACCAGCTTTGAACAAAATTAAAAGTAGAAAATTAGCCAAATGTTTTAAAGCGGCTTTCATCTTCAATAAAAGCTTTTTCTCCGGCTTCGCCTTCGATTGAACCAAATACTAATTGAGCTCTTAATTTCCAATGAGCGGGAAAATTAAAAGTGGCATTAATTTTCTCATCAATGATTGGATTATAGTGTTGCAAAGAAGCACCAATGCCTTGTTCAGCCAGTATGTTCCATACCGCAAATTGTGCAATTGCTGTTGAGTGCTCAGACCAGATTGGAAAATTATCTGCATATGTTTCAAATTGCTCTTGTAGACCTTTAATTACATGCTGGTCTTCAAAAAATAAAACTGTACCTACACCCGCCGAAAAACTTTGAATTTTCTGTTCAGTTCCTGTTAGGGCTTCTGCTGGAATAAGCGTTTTTAATACATCTAAAACAATATTCCAAAAATTTTGGTGGGATTGATCAAATAAAATCACAACGCGAGAAGACTGGGAGTTAAATGCAGATGGGCTATGTTTTACAGCCTCTTGAATTAATTTTTCAATTTCAGTTGGAGACCGTTTTAAGTTCTTTCCTATTGAATAAATTGAACGACGTTTTTTAATTAATTCTAAAAAGCTTGATTCATTTGAGAGGTTCTTCTCTTGAGTGGTTTGCGTAACCACATCTTTGGAGACTGTTACTTTTTGATTTAAGCCAAATAATTTTGCAAAAAAAGACATGAGACATTCTACTAAGCAGGTGATGCTCTTATTGTAGAAATTTTAAAAAGTGAAATAAGCTCAAAAAATATGAATCTACGTTCCATATATGCAACGAAAAATATTTTGCAACCAAACCATAACAGCTCCTTTTAAACAAAACAAAAAATAGCCTTTGATTCATTTTAAAGCTGAAATGAATATGCTCTAATAGTTTCGATTTATTGAGTATTGATGCATTGCAATGACTGAGCAAAAAACAGCTTTATCTTTACGTTACTATTTGAATTTAGAAGAATCACAAGATGGATTTTCGTTAGTAACATTTGGGAAAAAACAATTTACCCGTTTTCTAACACCTGCGATTAGTATTGCAATTATTATCTGGGGACTTTATTTAGGTTTCTCTGGCGTTGGTCGATATTATGTTGGATTAGGTTTGTTTTTTCTAGTAATGCAAGGGTTGATGCGTTATTGGCTTTTACCGATGTTATTTAAACGTCAATTTGTTCGTTACCAGTTTGGAAAGAGTGAGCAGGGAATCGACCTTTATCAAGATTATTTTGAGCTTTATTCCAGTGAACGTAAGCAAGTAGTGCAATATGCGGATGTGCAAACCTTTGCTAAAGGTAAGCTGACGTACATGATTGAGTTAAAAAACAAAACTGTAATTATTGTTCCAAAACGAGCATTTGCACAGGCTTCAGATCAAACGATATTTGAAAACACATTTAAGAAATAAATTATTGGAATTATTAGCCGCAACAACAAAGGAAGCCTCATGAATACTCGTCCTTCAAAAATCGTTTGCGTAGGCAGAAGCTATGCTGATCATGTCAAAGAATTAAATAATGCTATGCCTGACAAGCCTATATTATTTATTAAACCACCTAGTAGTTTGATTGGTTTAAATGACGGTATTTCCTGGAATTCAGCTTGGGGTAGTTGTCATTTTGAGTGTGAATTAGTTTTACGCATTGATCAACCTTTAAAAGGTGAAATAGATCCTGCAAAAGCATTAAAAGCGATTGGTGCGGTAACATTAGGTCTGGATTTAACAATGCGTGATTTACAGAATGATCTAAAAAGTAAAGGTCATCCATGGGAACGTGCAAAAGCTTTTGACGGTGCTTGTGTATTAGCTGATTGGGTAGATGTGAGCGAAATTACAGATTGGCAAGAAACTAAATTCACTTTCCATATTAATGATGAATTACGTCAAGATGGTAATACGGCATTATTAATGTTTACTATTGGTGATCTATTAGCTGATATTAATCAGGTCTTTTCACTAGAACCAGGTGATGTAATTATGACAGGTTCACCTGCTGGTGTTGGGCCATTACACTCGGGTGATCACTTAAAAATGACATTGAAAGGTGCAACGCAAGATTTTGTATGGAAAACTTTTGTGAAAGTATAAGCTATTCCTAAATTTTCCAATAAAAAAACCCTATTATTTTTCAATAGTAGGGTTTTTTATTGTCTAGAAGTGGGAGATATTTATATTAATAAATAGTTTTATTTTTTCTATTTCTCTTCAAAAATTGTTGAAAGAGGAATTGAAAGTTTTGCAGCTAAATAATCATTAGACTCGATTAAGGCAGGACCAATTTTTTCCATCCATTCATCGTCATCATGTACATTTTGAACATCTTGGCGTAAAGGTAATGGGTATGGAAGAGCGGTAAAGAAAGTCCAAAAGTCGACTTGAGACAAATTACGTGCAAGAACATATTCATCTTTATCTGTGCGTTTAACTAAATTTTGCTCTTCAAGTAAAAGGACATATGAAGGCCAGCGCCCAATCTCTCCACGGCCTAAAATTTCTAAAGCCTCTTTGTCACTTACACTTTCACCAACTTTTTGCTTTTTATAAAATAGTTCTAAAATATCGAGTAACATTAGTACAGGATGTCTTTTTTGCTCTTTGCCTGAATGGAAAGCGGTAAGTGCAAAACTCACTTCGACCCCAAGTAAAACAATATTCCAAGACAAGAAAACCCATAATAGAAAAATAGGTACTGCTGCAAATGCTCCGTATATAATTTCATAACTGGTAAAGTTTGACATCAAAAAGCCAAATAAGTTCTTGAGTATTTCAAACAATACAGCACTCAAACATGCGGCAATTGCTGCTGAAAATAGCGGAACTGTGCGGTTGGGAATAGTCCAATATAAAATAAAGAACCCCAAAACAGTAAGAAGAAAAGAAATGAGCCAAAGTAGAAAGGCACCATCAAGTTGATAACCTGTAAAGTTATTACTTAATAAATTCATCGATGCAACAGTTGATGAAATAACAAAGGCACTACCTAAGATAATGGGACCAAGCGAAATAATAGTCCAGTAGCGCATAAAACCCACAATACCACTGCGGGTTTCTTTTACTCGCCAAATACGATTAAAGGCAGTTTCAATTGTTGTCAGCATTAGAACTGTTGTGACGAATAAAAATAGCACGCCAATTACAGTCAAGTTGCTCGACTTTTCTGTAAAAGCATTAAGGGCTTTATCAAATGCGATGGTACTTTTAGGTAAAAAATTACTATAAATTAAATGTTGAAGCTGTTGTCTTGCAGGTTCTAACGCTTTAATTGAAGAAATAATTACTAAAAAAACCGTTAGCATCGGTACAACCGCAAATAGTGTTGTATAGGTAAGAGAGCCTGCTTGTTCACGGCACCGATCAGCTTCAAAACGCTTAAATACATATAAAACGAACTGAAACCAGGTTTTATTATAAAAAGGAAGTTTCTTTAAAAAACGTTGTAACATACGTCGTCTATCCCGATTTTTTTAGTCATCATGTTGGGCGATTAATAGCTTATCAAAGTATGAGCTGAAGAACTCAAATCGTAGATTAAAGCAAAATAATAACTTATAGAATTAAAGTCGTTCTGTAAGTTTACTATGCGCTATAGAAAAAATTGTAGCCATAATCTTTTCAGAAAAGTTGGCTTTCTGTTGTGTGATCATAAGATTCATCAAAAGTTGGTGAACCTTTTACTCAAGGAATTTGAGAAATTTGCTCGTGTTGCCTTTAACGCTAAACAATCAATCACCTCTAGAATTTCATAAAATTGGCTTCGCCAAAAAAATAAAAAATACCGTATAGTGTTCTTTTTAACAAAATTCATGAAACCGATGCAACCTTACGTTCTTGTACTTTATTACAGTAAATATGGTTCTACTAAAGAAATGGCTCATTTAATTGCCAATGGCATTGAATCTACGGGCATGGCAGTGAAAATTCGTACAGTACCGAATATAGCTCCAGTAGTCGTCGAAGCCGAACCAAGTATTCCGGCAGAAGGTGACATTTATTGTACTTTAGATGATTTAGCAAATTGTGCTGGTTTGGCCTTAGGTTCTCCAACTCGCTTTGGCAATATGGCGAGTGAAATGAAGTATTTTTGGGATCAAACGACGAGTCTCTGGCTAAATGGGGCATTACACAGTAAACCTGCTTGTGTTTTTACCACTTCTGGATCAATGCATGGTGGGCAGGAGAGTACTTTACTCACGATGCTACCGCCGTTATTTCATCACGGGATGATGATTTTGGGATTACCAAATGCAATTCCAGCTTTATCCAATACTAAAACAGGTGGAACACCATATGGGGCAAGTCATGTAAGCGGACCTCGCCATGACCAGAGTTTAAGTCAGGATGAAAAGATTTTGTGTGAAGCTCAGGGCAAACGTTTGGGTGAGGTTGTTAAAAAGCTTTTAGTTTCGCTTTAAACAGTTAAAAAAAAGAGCGGATATCCGCTCTTTTTCTTTTGCACAATTTATTCTTTTACAAAGGTAACTTTGCCATCTGTAAGAGATAGAACACGTGCTAATGACTCAACTCGGTAGCCTTTTTCAAGCAATAAATCACGGCCCGGTTGGAATGATTTTTCAATCACAATACCAACCCCCACAACTTCTGCATTTGCTTGGTGAATTAAATCAATTAGTCCTAATGCTGCTTGGCCATTCGCCAAGAAGTCATCAATAACTAATGCTTTATCAGTTGAATGAAGGTGTTTGTTTGAAATCGCAATTGTACTTTCAGTTTGTTTAGTAAAACTAAATACCTTAGAGCGATATAAGTCATCTTTTAGTGTCAATGACTGATATTTACGAGCGAAAATTACAGGTACACCAAGTTCCAAACCTGCCATGATTGCAGGTGCAATACCTGATGCTTCAATGGTAATAATCTTGGTAATCCCTGCATCTTTAAAGCGAGCGGCAAATTCTTTACCAATCTGCTGCATTAATACAGGATCAATTTGGTGGTTTAAGAAAGCGTCGACTTTCAAGACTTGATCAGATAGAACGATACCTTCTGTTAAGATTTTCTGTTCTAGTGCGTGCACGGGAGAATCCTCTAGACGGATGCTTTTAAAGCAAATGCGTATTTTAAAAAGCATCCGAAAAAATGCAAGCTTTAATTCGTTTTACCTGTATAACTTGTTAATAACAGGCCATAAGAAGTTTTACCATCAACATGGCTGACTTTAACTGGTAAGTAGTCCAATTTAGGTGCTAACCAGAAAATAGTATTACGGTCTGGTTTACCATGTTCTAAAACAACTTTTACGGTATCGAATGTGCCATAAGAAGTTTTAATTCTCTCATTGCCTTGTTTTACAAAACGACGATTTTCAACTTCTTTTGCATCGGCAAGAGGGTATGAGGTTTTAAGTGAACCATTTTTTAAATCTTCACGCACTTGTAATTCTGCATTTAACTCATCAAGTACACCAGCCTGCCAAGCAAATGAACGAGCTTTATCATCTTTCTTGGTAGAAATAGTTTTGTTGTTTGGATTAAAGTTAATATTCATGGTGTTGTTATGAATCAAAATTTTGCTGGTACGGCTAAAACTTTGAGATCCAATTTTACCATTAGCAAAACTAAATTTACTTGTTTCACTTGCTGAAGCAATTCCACCTGCTTTTGCCGTGAAATTATAAGTCCAATTATTACCTTGCTGGCTTAAGGTGCGTGTAGCTGAACCCATACCTTTATTATTATAAGTGAACTGATAATTTGCCTGAAATGGGCTCATGGCAAGTGCATGGCTTGAGAAACCTGCAAAAAGCAAAGTTGTTGAAATACCTGTTGCGATGCCAAACGATTTCAGAAATTTTGTTGCCATAAGTAAATATCCTTGTACAGACTGAAAAGTCAGTGCTGATGCATCTATAACTTAAACATATTATGCCTGTTGATCATGGAGAAAAAATCAGGATTTATGCTAAATGTGTAATCTATTTGTGTTTTTTGGCAGTTAATTCATTTTTATTCATCACAGCGCTATACATCTTTTTGCTGGATTGGTGTGATTTCAGAATCTTCTAATTCATCTTCAAAATCATCGTCCTGATCACGGTAAAGTAATGCTGCTAAATTCACATTTCCAAATACGACTAACTCAGCCTCACGAACTCGTGCGTAATTTACATGCACTTTACTTAATGTCTCGATAATACTGGCTTTTTTACCAAACCAGCGATTGAGATCAAGGAATATGAGTTCATCACGTTCTTCTGCTACATTAAAACGTTCCAGAATCATTCCTAAAGGATCTTTTTTCAAAATTTTATGATAGTAAAAAACCGCGGCTTTTACGGCAATCTTCTGCCAAAAGTTTTTATATTTCGCTTCAATAATTTGTGTATTACTAATTTGTTCAAAAACTAAAAGCTGTTGTTCTTGATTAAATTCCATCTGAATCAGTTTTAAATCAACAGATAGTGTCGTCTCTAGGCCTTTTACATGCAGGGTTGCATATAACCTTAACCAGTCATGATAAAGATCCGCGTGAAGGTCATCTAGAAATTCAACATTATTGGTAACATAACGTTGTAAAGTCGCATTCAGAAAGGTTTGTGATAACGTAAAATCTCTTTCTTCTTCGATGAATGCTTCTGCTTTTTGGTAGACCTTTTTAAGGCGTCTGACTAACGAGGAAAATAGCGTTTGCATAAAAGAACTTCCAGAAGATAATTTACTTAAGAACCAACACAATCTTTATTATGATAAAAAACGAGTTTTGATATTGCAGTGTAACAAATTTAATTGATACATTTTGACAAAATGAAAATGGATAAAACTCTATATTTGAAGTGAATCACACTTTTATCCAGATTTGAATATCAGTTTATATTTTATTCGGTATTAAACCGTGGGGATAAGGCATTTATATGCTTTTAAGATTATGTTGAACAAAAGAAGTCTATCTATAGAGCCTTTTTACCATTGGTGGCAAGACCGAGTCTTTATTGCTGCAACAATATTGGCAATCTTACTGCATGTTTTTGTGTTGCTCATCCACTTTGCCATGCCTAGCCCGTCAGAGCAATCTACTAAAGAAATTGCAATTTCAATTCGATCAAGCAATGAGCCAGTTCAGCAGTCAGACTTTTTAGCACAAGCGGACCAGCAGGGTTCGGGCACATTTCGTGAAGCCCACCGTACCTCTAGTGATACTCCAAATCCGATGCCTAATGATGCTTCAACTGGAAATGCAGAGTTAGAAAGTTTACAAAAGGTTCAGCAGCAAAGAGAGCTTAAATTTGAAGAAAAAGTCTTAATGACTGTTTTGAGTTGGCAAAAACAAGCTGATGCGAGTCAAAGGAAAAAAGAACTAGAACAATTACAAAGTCAATTTCAGGCAAAAGCTGCGATGGTTGCGAGTCTTGAAGCACAATATTTACAACGTAGACAAGATTTCAGTCGGCAACAAAAAATCAAAACTGTAGATGGAATTCAAGCGAAAAAAGATGCTTCGGCTGTTTATTTAGATAAGTTCCGTGAAAAAGTAGAGTTGTATGGTAATCGCTATTATCCAGAAGAAGCCAAACAACAACAGCTAAGAGGCGAAGTCCGTTTAATGGTGATTTTGAATGCTCAAGGAGGAATTCGTGCAATTCGATTACTTGAAAGCTCAGGACACTCAATATTAGATGAAGCAGCTAAGTCTTCAGTACGTCGTGGTGCACCATTTGGGCATTTCGATGCCAATATGAAAGATATTTCTGAATTACGTATTGTACGTACGTGGCGTTTCGATCCGGCTCAAGCAGAATTTGAAGTACATTAATAAAAAATGTGGATAAGTCTTAGCTTATCCACATTGATTATAATCAATTAGAACAAATCCCATTTGAAGACAGATTATGTTTTTCTTCTAATCAATAATGATTAAATCTGTTCTTGGTAAGGATTTTCGATGTTCAGCTTTGCTAGAATTTCGACTTCAATCCCTTCCATTTCCTCTGCATCTTCATCACTGGTTTCATGATCATAACCAAGCAAATGTAAAACACCATGTACTAATAGATGTGCAAAATGGTTTTGGGCAGTTTTTTTCTGTTCTAATGCTTCTTGTAATACCACTGGAATACAAATAACTAAATCACCTAGAGGTAAGGCATCAAGCATTGGTAAAACTTCTTCAGGAATATCACTTGGAAATGATAAAACATTAGTTGGTTTATCTTTTTCTCGATATTGCAGATTAAGTTGTTGGCTTTCTGCTAAATCGACACAAGCAACGCCAATTTCGCAATCTTCTTTATAGCCAACGTGGCGTAAAGTTGTCTCAATAATTTTTTTGAGTTGAGCTCGTTTGAGCTCTAACTCAGGTGATTGAAAGTCTTGTTGTAAACTTAAACTGATTTTCAAAATAAATCCTTAAGCATCCTGATGTTGCAAGTCTGCTGCTGTATCGTTTTCAGCAACTAATGCCTCTTGACGTGCTTTGCGTTCAGCACGTGCTTCAGCATTAAGACGCTGTTGTTCACCATCCCATCCTTCATACGCTTCAACGATTTTTTGAACCAGTTGGTGACGTACAACGTCACGGGAATGGAAACGGGTAATATGAATTTCTGTAATATTTTCGAGTACGCGAAGTGCGTGTGCCAAACCAGATTGTTGACCTCGAGGTAAGTCTACTTGAGTAATGTCACCTGTAATCACTGCACGAGAGCCAAAACCTAAACGGGTCAAGAACATTTTCATTTGTTCTGGTGTTGTGTTTTGAGCTTCATCCAAAATGACAAATGAATGGTTAAGTGTACGACCACGCATATATGCAAGAGGCGCAACCTCAATTACTTGACGCTCGATTAACTTAGCAACTTTTTCAAAGCCAAGCATTTCGTAAAGTGCATCGTAAAGAGGACGTAAATAGGGGTCAATTTTCTGGGTTAAATCACCGGGTAAGAAACCCAGCTTTTCTCCAGCTTCCACAGCAGGACGTACAAGTAAAATCCGCTGGATTTCGTTACGTTCTAGCATGTCTACGGCGGCAGCAACTGCTAAATAGGTTTTACCTGTACCAGCAGGGCCTACACCAAAAGAAATGTCGCTTTGTAAAATACGTTGTACATAACGTTTTTGATTGGCACCACGTGGATTAATGCGGCCTTTTCGAGTCTGGAAATAGACATCAAGCGGCGCATCGTGTTCATCCATTTCGTCACCAACCAACTCGAAATTGCGTTCAGTTTGTGACGATTGAATGAGGAGGTGTAATAGATCAGCACTGATTTGCTGGGATACCTCAGACTCTTCGTAGAGTCGTTGCAATAATGCTTCGGCTCTCCCAACAGCATCTATTTCACCATCTATGTGAAAAACATCTCCACGATGAGTAATTTTGACATCTAAACGCTGTTCAATTTGCTTCAGGTGCCCATTATAGGCACCTAGAATGCTCTTTAAACGTTCCATTGAAATTTCAGGAAATGTTACGGTACGTCGAATCGCTGCAGTCAAGAGAAAACCTTTCAGTAGACTTTAGAATACCTCTACATTACGCCACGTCAGGTTCAAGATTCAAGAGCTCACCGTAAACAAAATTTAAAGTTTTAATTTCAGTAATCTCGATCTCTGCAAAACGACCAACCCAAGTTGCATCACCAACGAAAGTGACTAGGCGTGTATTGTCAGCAGTACCAATTAAAATATTAGGGTCTTGATCAGATACTTTTTCAATAAGTACACGTTCAATTTTACCTAACATGGCATCTGTTTTTTCAATACTAGACTGTTTAATGACTTTCTGAACTTGAGCTAAACGCTCTTTTTTAACTTGCTCAGGTGTGGTGTCTGGCAAGTCCGATGCAGGTGTACCTGGGCGTTTCGAATAAACAAAACTATAAGAATGGTCGAAGTCTAAATATTTGATAAATTGCAATGTTTCTGCAAAATTTTCATCAGTTTCACCAGGGAAGCCAATAATAAAATCACTTGATAAATGCATATCTGGACGAATTTTACGTAGCTTCGCAATTTTATCGATATAAACATCAATCGTGTGATTTCGCTTCATTGCCTGTAAAACGTCATTCGAACCACTTTGAACAGGCAAATGTAAATGTGACACCATTTGAGGTAAATCTTCATAGCACTGAATTAGCTCATCAGAGAACTCAAGTGGGTGCGATGTTGTATAGCGTAAGCGTCCAATACCCGGAATTTCTGCAACGAGTCGTAACAATTCAGGGAAAGTACAGATGCCACCTTCGAAGGTTTCACCACGATAACCATTTACATTTTGACCAAGAAGTGAAATTTCACGCACACCTTTTTCAGCAAGGCCTGCAATTTCTGCAAGTACATCGTCTAGAGGTCGAGAAACTTCTTCACCGCGTGTATATGGAACTACACAGAAAGAACAGTATTTAGAACAGCCTTCCATAATAGAAACAAATGCTTTAAAGCCTTCTACGCGTGGTTCTGGTAAAAAGTCGAACTTTTCAATATCTGGAAAAGAAATATCAACGAGTTTGATTTTGTCTTTTTTAGGTTTTTCTACTTGAGCATTATGTTGATCAAGCATTTGTGGTAAACGGTGTAATGTTTGAGGGCCAAAAATCATGTCTACATAAGGCGCACGTTTTTGAATATTGTCGCCTTCTTGAGAGGCAACACACCCACCGACACCAATCACAAGATCTGGATTTTTGTCTTTTAGTTTGCGCCAGCGCCCTAATTCACTAAATACTTTTTCCTGTGCTTTTTCACGGATAGAACACGTATTCATGAGCAGAATGTCTGCTTCATTAGGGTTGCTCGTTAAAATGTAACCGTGAGAGTCCCCTAAAAGGTCTGCCATACGGTGACTGTCATACTCATTCATCTGACACCCTTGAGTTTCAATATAAAGTTTTTTTATTGAAACATCAGTGGTGTGCGTTGGCTGGGTAACAGTGTTTTCTGAGGCAGCTTTGGCACCATTGGGAATGAAGGTTTGAACCGTCATGCAGGCTCCTAACAGATCGATCTAAAAAAGAATAAATTTGCCCAAAATGGGTCAAACCATTCATTATAGCAGCATTTGGACTGAACCCATAACAGTAAACCTTTAGAAGGTGACACCATTTTTTTGAAGTAAATTATGTGAATTTTAATGATGTTGAATCATAGAGTTACATAACACAACAAAAGAAAGCACGAAGACTAATTAAACTATGCTTTGAAGGTGAATAGTCAGGGTTTAACACATTTATGAGACCAAGTAGAAAGAGCTCATCAATCCATAGTCGTCTAATGAAAAATAAATATATGCATCGTAGCTGGTTAGGAGCTATGTGTTTACTTGGTTGTTCATTTACCTATGCTGCCGAAGAGCAGTTCAATGATGCGTTAAATGCTGCAAATAGTGGCAATACCGCTTTATTAGACCAATATCAGCTTGCTATGCAAAATGATGTATTGGGGTACTATCCAGAATATTGGAAACTTAATACCAATCTTGGCTTTCAACCTTCAGCTTCGATTATAAGTTTTGCTCAACGTTATCCTCAATCAGCAATGGCTGAGAAATTAGCAGCCGATTATGTTGAAGAAAAAGTTAAACAAGCTGACTTCGCATCTGCACAACCTTTACTATCTTATGTCACCAACCCAGATCAGGCCGAAAATTGTGCATTGGCACAGGTGAGAGCCAAAACCGGGGATGCATTAGTTTTTGCTGAATATAAAGATGTATGGTTAGCCACCGAATCGCAACCTGAATCTTGTGTGGGGCTCGGACGCTTGATGTTATCTAGCCCATTAATGAGTCAGCAAGATAAGCAACAGCGCCTTTGGGTGCAATTACGTTCTGGTTTAACGGGGCAGGCACTTGCTACGGCGCAGACTTTAGGTATGAATTTGTCTTTGGCTCAGCTTAATCAAATTCAGGCTAACCCACTCAATTATTTGTGGAGTGCGCCTAAAACAAATGATACAGACTATGCTTATTTGATTTTTGCATTAGGTCGTTTGGCTAATAATGACTTACCTAATGCTTTTTCAAACGTACAACGTGTCGCTCAAGGTACACCAGAGAATATACAAAAGTATTTATATAGAACGGTGGCTTATATTGGTGGGACCACGGTCATGAAAAATAATTTCAATCGTGAAGTTCTTCAATATTTTGATGCAAGTTACGGTTATCCTCTAAGCCCTGAGGAAGCTGAAATTTATGCGCGTCAGGCAATTCGATTTGGTGCGTGGGAAAGTTTAATTCGTGCCATTGATGCTATGAGCGTGACACAAAAACAAGAAGATCGTTGGCAATATTGGCTTGCTCGTGCAACAGAGCAGCGCAATGACAGTAATTCAAAAAATACTGCGCAACGTATTTATAAGAAGTTAGCTGAAAGTGGCGATGACTATCATAACCTTTTAGCAAAAGATCGTTTGGGCGAACGTTATAATCACCAACCTTATGATGATCAACCTACAGCAAGTGATTTACGCCGTTTAGACCAGAATATTCATTTTAATCGTGCTTTTACTTTACGACGTATTAATGCAAATCCAACCTATACCAATCGAGAATGGAACTGGGCAGTTCGACAAGCTTATCTTCAACATGATGATGGTGTGTTGTTAGCTGCTGCAAAGCGTGCTCATGATATGGGATGGTATGACCGTGCGATTTATGCAGCAGATCGTACAACAAATAAACATAATGATACGTATCGCTATGTGACACCCCATAAGACTAATGTCGTAAGTCATAGTTACAATGCAGGAATTGATCCAGCGTGGGCTTATGGTTTAATGCGACAAGAAAGCCGATTTGTTACTTCCGCACGTTCTCACGTTGGAGCGGGTGGACTTATGCAAATTATGCCTGATACGGCAAAGTTGATTGCACGTCAAATGGGCGAAACCTATAATCCAGCGGCATTAAATGAAATGAATACCAATATTCGTTATGGTACATTTTATTTGTCGATGATTCAGGGACAATTAAGCAATAATCCAGTTTTGGCAACGGCAGGTTATAATGCTGGACCTAATCGGGCAAGACGTTGGCAACCGGACTTTCAATCAATTTCGGCTGACCAATATACAGAGACAATTCCATTGTTAGAAACCAGAGACTATGTCAAGCATGTTATGACGAATGCAACACATTATGGTGTGATATTGGGGCAAGGAGCTCAATCATTATCACAACGTATGAAAGTCATTCCAATGCGTACATCGCCTTAAGTTTAGGTGGTTGATGATGGATCTTCTTTTAATTGGCATATTCAAGTTTTAATTAAATGAAATATAGATATTTGGAACTTCGTTCAATTTTGCAACTTGCATGGTGGCTTATCTGTGCAGGGGTAGGATTGATGAGTTCCGTTTTGCATGCCGAACCTGTTAATTTACAGGGATATGTTATGCACGTACAAATGACACCTGCCGCATGTGCGTTAGATCCCTCTAAACAAAAACAACGTAAATGTCTTGAAGGATATTCACTGACAATTACGGGCCTTATGCCTGAAACAAATCAGACCGATTGTTCAACAGAAAGTTCGGCCGCTCTTTCCCCATTGCAAGCCAAAGTCGTAGCTCGGGTCATGCCTGACAATAATGCGCGTGTACAGCTTTGGAAAAGTGTAGGGGGATGTGTTCCTATGAATGCAAGTCAATATTTCCGGACAGTCATTAACTTTGCTGAACGTTTAAAAATTCCAGCTAGCCTTACCAGTTCGACAAATGTTGAAATTCAACAGTCGGCCTTAAAACAGCAATTTACTCGTCTTAATCCGAGCTTGCCTCAAAATGGTATTCGTTTGACTTGTCAGTTATCACGTTCAGATGTTGTTTTAACGGAAGTGAAGGTGTGTTACACGGTAAAAGGCCAATATAAACAATGTGCAAATCATGTGGTATCGAATTGCCCAGGTGAAATCACGATTAAAGGTAGTTATTAAAGGTAACTATCATTTCGTAAAAAAATGCTGACCATACATTGAATCTATTTGTAAAGATTAATTTGTATTTTCTATCAGACTTTTGGTGAAAATGAGTCGCTTTTACATGCATCTGCCACATCTTTAGAGTACAATCTTTGCCGTTTATGATGATTTGGTTAGATGGAATTCCTATTTAGCCCGATTAAGGACACTCATTGGAGACAATTACATGAAGCAACCCGTTCGTGTTGCCGTGACTGGCGCTGCAGGTCAAATTGGTTACAGCTTATTATTCCGTATCGCAAGCGGTGAAATGTTAGGTAAAGATCAACCTGTTATTTTACAATTGCTTGAAGTTCCAGTTGAAAAAGCTCAACAAGCGCTTAAAGGCGTAATGATGGAACTTGATGACTGTGCTTTCCCTTTATTGGCTGGCATGATCGGGACTGATGATCCGAAAGTTGCATTTAAAGATGCTGACTACGCTTTATTGGTAGGTTCTCGTCCACGTGGTCCTGGTATGGAACGTGCTGACTTGTTAAAAGTTAACGGTGAAATTTTCATCGGTCAAGGTCAAGCATTAAACGAAGTTGCTAGTCGTGACGTTAAAGTATTAGTTGTAGGTAACCCTGCAAACACTAACGCTTACATCGCTATGAACTCTGCTCCAGACCTTCCAGCGAAAAACTTTACTGCTATGTTGCGTCTTGACCACAACCGTGCGTTGACTCAAGTTGCTCAAAAAGCTGGTGTTGCTGTTGCTGATATTGAACACTTAACAGTTTGGGGCAACCACTCTCCGACAATGTATGCTGACTACCGTTTTGCAACAGCAAATGGCGAAAGCTTAAAAGACAAAATCAACGATGCGGCATGGAACAAAGATGTGTTCCTTCCAACTGTTGGTAAACGTGGTGCTGCGATTATCGAAGCACGTGGTTTGTCTTCTGCTGCTTCTGCTGCTAACGCTGCAATTGACCATATGCGCGACTGGGCACTTGGCACAAACGGCAAATGGGTAACTATGGGTATTCCATCTGACGGTTCTTATGGTATTCCAGAAGGCGTTATGTTCGGTTTCCCTGTAACAACTGAAAACGGTGAATACAAAATCGTTCAAGGTTTAGAAATTGATGAATTCAGCCGTGAACGTATTAACTTTACGTTAAATGAGCTTGAAGAAGAACGTGCAGCAATTGCTGACATGTTGAAATAATTTATCTTTTTGATAAGTTTAAAAAAGCACTCTTTTTAGAGTGCTTTTTTATATTTAATCATTTGAAACAAAACACAAAAAACAACAAGAAAATATAAACATTATCATGCATATAAAAAGGTTTTATTGTTAGATTAGTTAATAGATGATTTAAAACAAGTTATAGGAGAATAACAATGTTTGAGCAGCAACCTACTTTAGAGCTTTTATTTGATCAGCTGGGTTTGGATTCAGATGAAGCAAGCATCGAAAACTTTATCAAAACACATCAATTGCCTGCTGAACAGAAATTACATGAAGCCTCTTTTTGGTCAAAAGGTCAAAGTGATTTTTTAAAGAGCCATTGGGAAAAAGATGATGAATGGATTGTGGTGATTGATGAACTTAATGAACAACTACATGAAGATAGTGTGAAAAAATAAACGAATAAAACAAAGGCCTGTTTTATATTCAATATATAAAACAGGCCTAATTACATTAACTTTTTAATGTGTCTTTATTTTTAATTGATCCTTGTACCATGGCTCATGACGCACAAGGTCAAATACAGGTTGGCCATGAAGCAATTCAAGATCACACGTGCTTGTTGATAGATATTTAGTTAACCAATGGCGTGTCAATGCCGACTCTTGTCGAGCGGCTGACGCATAAGCCAAGAAGAAATAAATATCAGCATGTTCATGATGTGCTAATGGCTTCAAAATTTGTTGAGTAATCAACGCAAAACGTTTTTCTTTATTTAGTTCAAAATAAAGCATATACGCTTTGGCCAAGTGTAGAGACAAATTAAGATATAAGCTCAAAGGCATTTCTTCATATTCCATACGAGCTTGTTCAAGCAAAACAATCGCTTCTTGTAAAAAATGAAGTTGTTCTTGGCGAACACGACTTAATACGACAAGTTGCATGCGTAACTCGGCACGCTCCAAAGCAAGTTCAGGCGTATTTTCAGTCAAATAAAGTTGGTCTGTTTCACCAATTCGGTTCACAATTGTTTTACTTTCAATAGACATACGCCATTACCTTCTTTAATCAATAGCTTTTATATCGGGTTCATTTACCAAATTTAAAGAGTAATCATTAAACCCAAATCGAATTTCCGCTACGAAGCCAAGCTGTGATAGAGAGTCTTTGTTGTTTTGAAGTTAATACTTCATGTAATAAATTGCTTTGAAATATTACAAGTCGATTTGGCTCTGGATTAACAATATGCCACTTCTCATTTTTATCTTGCAGTCGCAGTTGACCACCCCAATCTTCTTGCCATTCTGGATGTAAATAATAAACGGTTGAGATAATACGATCATTTTTTTGCTGAGGATTGTCTCGGTGTAAAGCATAAAACTCACCCAAACCATAACGGGCGAAATGAGCTTCCACTTCTTTAATTCCTAAATAGAATGCTTGATTTAGATTTTGTGAGAAAGAAGTTAAGGTCTCAATGTGCTGTTGAGCAATAGGAAGTTGATCATTAATCCAGAGAATATGGTCGCTACGGATATTACTCATCACGCCGTTTTGAATACCAGCTTCTCTAAATTCATCAATATGATGGCTACACTCATTAGCGACTTGAGCGCGATATTGATCCGAATAGGCTTGATTAATAATCGCAAAGCCATGCGTATTTAAATCATCTAGAATTTGATCCAGATTCCATGAGTCCGGAAGCGGGTGAGAGAGCATATAACCTCGAGTAGATCGTAAAATATCAAGCCGCTCTATTTTAGATGATCACAACCTTACGAAAGAATATTTTTTTCATGTTAAACTATTTGTTGAATTGAGGAATTAAAGTCAACATGAATTACCGTCACCATTTCCATGCGGGCAACTTTGCAGATGTTATGAAGCATGTGCTTTTGCTACAGCTTCTCAACCGTTTAAATGCTAAAGATAAACCTTATCGTTATATCGATACGCATGGAGGTGCAGGAAAATATGATTTATCTCTGGCGCCTGCACAAAAGTCTGGAGAGTTTCTTACAGGCATTCACCGTCTAGTTCAAATATCTGAAATGGAAAAGCGTCAGGCACCTGAAGCAATCCAGCAATATTTGAAGTTGGTAGAACAGCTACGCTCTGAAGAAGGCAAAGGTAGTTATCCAGGTTCACCATGGTTTGCTTTGCAAGGCATGCGTGAAATTGATAAGGCAACAATTTTTGAAATGCAACGCGATGTCTTTCAACAATTGCGACACAATATTTATGACAAACGTGCAGGTTTACATGAACGTGATGCCTATGAAGGTTTGCTTGGCGTAATTCCGCCAAAAGAAAAACGTGGCTTGGTCATGATTGATCCGCCTTATGAATTAGAGCGTAAAGATTTTCCGCAATTAGTTGAACTGTTACAACAAGCTCATAAGAAATGGCCAACAGGCGTTTTTGCAGTTTGGTATCCAATTAAAGACCGAGCGATGATTGAACGTTTTGAAAAGAAAATGTTTAAAACAGGAATTCGCCGTCAGTTAGTCTGCGAAATTTGTGTATGGCCAGATGATACACCTGTAGGTTTGAATGGTTGTGGTCTATTAGTAATTAACCCACCTTGGCAGTTCTCTGAACAAGCTGACCAGGCTCTACAGTGGTTATTCCCGCATCTACGCATGCAAGAAACTGGTGGTCACGCTGCTGTTCGCTGGTTAGTAGGTGAGTAACAGTTAACTTAAATCAATGCACATGTTTGGAATAGAAAATAATGACAAATGCCCCTAAACCAGAGCAAGATTTAACTCATAATGAACATTCATTTGATGGGATTACATTCGAAGTGGTTGAAGAAGAGGATAATCCGGAAGGACAAAAAGTGAAGCGCCGAGGTATTTATCTTTGGCCTAACTTAATTACGACAGCCGCTTTGTTGTCTGGTTTCTATTCCATCATTGCAAGTATGAATGGGGATTTTACCCAAGCTATTTATGCCATTTTTATAGCAGCGCTTCTAGATGGTCTAGATGGTCGAGTTGCTCGTGCTATTGGTGCACAAAGTGCTTTTGGCGAGCAATATGATTCCCTTTCTGATTTATTGGCTTTTGGTGTGGCTCCGGCAATGCTGATGTATAGCTGGAGTTTGCATGATTTAGGCCGTATTGGGTTAGCATGTTGTTTTGTTTATACAGCATGTGCAGCTTTCCGTTTAGCACGTTTCAATGTACAAATTGGTGTTGTTGATAAGCGCTATTTTATTGGGATTGCAAGTCCACTCGCTGCCATTATCATTATTTCCCTTGTTTGGGTTGCTCGCGATTATCCTTTCATTTTTGATTTACGTGATATAGCGATTAAATCCATTAATGCTGTGATTATGGTTGTTGTGGGGTTGCTCATGATTTCCAATATTAAATATTACTCTTTCAAACAAATGGACCGTAAGCGCGTTCCCTTTGTAGTTATGTTGCCAGTAGTACTGATTTTTGCAGCAATCACTTATAATATTCCAATGGGCATTTTGACTGTTTCAATTCTCTATGCTCTTTCTGGTTTTGTTACGACACTATTTGCACGCAAGAGTAACGAAACAATAAAAACATAAAATAGAAGAGGTTCAGTATGCCTAAGTTGATAAGTCAAATTAATCAATTACAGCAGCTGGGCCTGAATGCTAAAGAGGGGGTTGTATATCAGCCTTCTCGCGGCTTTTTTAAAATAGTTTATCAAGGCTTAATCCTTCCAAATTTACCTGCTCCACTGCGTTACTTTAATTACATTAGTCTAGTTGGGCAGCCACGAATTCCTCTTTGTTATAACGCTCACACCATTACAACTTCGGCAATTGATACTGCAACTGTGCTTGTAAGTAATAGCCAACATAGTGTGGGACATTTAAAAACTTATTCTATTCGGCGGCAGTGCCAGTTTGACTCAGAACAATACAAGTTTGATAAAACAGACTTGATTGAGTGGAAAATCCCAAAGATCCATCTTCAGAGATTAGACCTAGAAATGGGTTGTAATCTTACTATTCATATTTCAGAAAATATCTCTAATAATTCTGCATTGCAGTGGGGTGTTTCGGACTATTGGTCAACACTATGTTTATGTGAAGGTGAAGTTTTTTATAAAGGGCAAAAGTATCAAGTTGAAGGGTTGGGACGATTTAAACACGCAAGAGCCCTGCATTTACCGTTCTTATCTTTATGTTTTTACACATGCCAAATTATTAATTTAAATGAAACGACTCAGCTTGCATTTTCACAAATAAGAAATCAGTGGAATATCATATTGTGTTCAAGATTAGATATTCAAGAACTTGGGAAGCCTGTTGAGAGCTTTACTGAAGATGTAAACTTACATATCCATCGCGTTTATCCAAAAGTTAGAACACCGAACGGTAAAGAGATGTATTTACCCAGAGAATTTTCTTGGCAGTGTAAGAAAAATGGAAAAATTATTTTTGAACTTTATGCACAAAGCCGTGGCGACTACAAGTTTGGGTTAGCTGCTGGATATGTAGGAAGCTTTCAATACCAATTAAGTTGGAATGAACAATGTCTACAAGGTGAGGGTGGATATTGTGAATATATTGATTGTCGCCCACTTAGATGGCAGGAAAAGAATCAAGACGAGAAAATTTTAGATAAATTGATGCTTTTACAGCCATGTTTATATAAAAAATGATTGTTTTTAGTGTTTTTGATTAAAAAGCGAACTGTTGTTGCACTAATGTTAAAAAAGGGGTTGTCAAAGGTTTTTAATGGTCTATAATGCACATCCATCGGCGGTGATGCAGATAGA